>NZ_JAYROT010000063.1:0-24163 GCF_041911495.1 Acinetobacter sp.
TAATGGCAGGGGCGGCTGGATTCGAACCAACGGATGGCGAGATCAAAACCCGCTGCCTTACCACTTGGCGACGCCCCTATAGCATAAGTATTATCAATCAGAAAAACCGAGTTCTAAAGCTTCAGTATTTCAAAGTGACAGGCTAAATCAAATTGAAAAATAATGGCAGGGGCGGCTGGATTCGAACCAACGGATGGCGAGATCAAAACCCGCTGCCTTACCACTTGGCGACGCCCCTAACTTTCCTGATTTAAAGCGATTGATTTGAAAATCAATATTGTTTAAATCAATGATCTAGAATCACTTGAATCAGCGCCAATGTACTCGAATACTGGCGATACGTTTAAGCTTTTTGCAAGATAAGCCTGAAAAGGCGCATTATCTGCAATCGCTTGTACGTCAACACCAATGGTTTGTACATCATGCGTAAACTCAAGAAATACACAAGCTCCTGTACCAGTAAGTTTGGCTTGACCGTATTGATTCAAATACTGAAAAGCTTCATCGACTGGTGGGTACAGCTTCCGAGCGAGTGGCTCAAAATTGTTCCCGAACAGACTTGGATTCTGTTGATAGGCGGCAAATTTAGAGGGCTTTGTATTTCTTGTCAATGATTTTTGAGAAAATAACGCTTGAGTGCTGATAAAACAGTCAGGTTTGATAATGACAAATTGCTGAGTTGGTAAGTCGTCAATCGGTGTGATGATTTCACCGATGCCTTCCGCCCAAGCATTTTTTCCCACGATAAAAATTGGCACGTCTGCACCTAGTGAAGTACCAATTTCAATGAGCTGTTGTTGTGAGAGATGACATTGCCACAATTCATTTAAAATTAATAATGTCGTCGCTGCATTGGATGAACCACCGCCTAGACCTGCGCCCATTGGTATGTGTTTATCTAATCGAATATCACAACCTGCATGTGCAAGCTGAGCAAAGGGTTTAATCGCAGTCGCTGCACGGTAGATCAGGTTTTTTTCTATCGCGACATCGACGGCATTGGCATCACTGAGTGTAATCGTATCACTTTGATTGACTTGAAAATAAATATCATCATGTAAATCAATCAGCTGAAATATGGTTTGCAACTCATGATAGCCATTCTCACGCTGTCCAGTGATGTGTAAAAACAGATTCAACTTGGCAGGTGAGGGAACGCAGATCATTTGGCTAGTATTCATACTTTCAATTTAATTAAATATTTTCAATGGTATATGGACTTTTTGGTCGTGAGATTTGCATTAAACTTCATCAATTATAAAACCATTTTCTCTTGCCAATTTTACTATATTTCGGATATTGTTTTTGTCCCATCCAGTCGAAACTACAAATTGAATATTGTCTGCACTCATGAGAATTTCATCATTTTTAATGAAATGTCTTTTCTTAGGTTCATTCGCATAATTTATTTCTACAAAGTCTAATTTGTTGATAACACCAATTGAACCTTGATATTCATCTTTAAAAACTTGTTTTAGTGATGAAAAGTCGGTCGGATACTTTTGCAAATATGCTTTTACAAACTCCAAAACAAACCTGCTTTTTGGAAGTCTTTCGCCTGATCCGTTTATTATATATTTGGTGTAATCCTTAGAGTTTTTATTTTTACCTTCGTTTAAAGTGTAATTCTGTAAGGTTGGTTCTTCTACTATTAATTGTTGCTTTCGTTGAATTTGAATTGATATTTCTTTGAGAACATTGTCAATCAGCTCAGCATCGTAGTTGTTTAGAAAATCTTGTTTTATCAACTCCAAAAGTTCTATTTGGTATTCAGTCGATAAGATTTTTTGTTCTAACTTTTTTTGGTCAGATTTACGGTTGATTTTTTTAAGTGAGTTTAAAGTGAACGTGTTTAGTGTTTCATAACTAAAAGTCTGTTTTGAAAACAATTCCACAAACTTTAGCCCTTTAGCTGAGTTTTTCTCAAATTCAATGGTTTCAAGCAAAAAAGGATTGCCGTGGTCAGTTAAATCGCCATCGTAGAATATTTGGATTGCTTGTCCTATTAAAACTCCGTATTGAAGTCTTAACTGACGCATGTAAGAAAAAAGTTGTTGCTGAAAATTAATGTTTAATGGAATGCTTGGTTGTTTTATTTCAATGACAAAAAGATCTTTCTTTTCTGGCGAGTTGATCACAAAATCAGGCGTTATTCTATTTGAGGCACCAATTTGGAAAGAGGGGCGAATTTGAATATCTCCTAAAAACTCCTTCCAACCCAAAACTCTCAAGGCTTGGATTACATCTTTCTCAAATTCACGTTCACTAGTATCAATTCGAACATTGCCTGATAGTAAAAAGCAGATTTCGTTCCAATTCTCAGTATTCATGTTCTAACTTTACTTCCTAGTCACGGCTTTGAATGGTTAAGGTCACACGGTTTTCTTGTGCATCGTCAATCAAATTGAGCTTGTTTGGATATTTCGCTGACTCATTTTCATAATGCAAAGTCGCCGACCAACCGCCTTCTTGAATGGATTCATTCCGCCCTTGTGCGTCTTTTTCTACTTTTGCTGATGAAGTTACTGCTTGACCATTCACCCAGGAGATGAGGTGGGTAATTGGTGCTTGCCAACCTGTGGCTTTAAAGAGTAATTCTTCAGGTGTTTCAGCTTTGATTGTCCCTGTCTTACTACTGGTGAGCGTCACGTCGCCTGCTTGCCCACGAATTGAAGTCTGACCAATGCCGAGTGCGCCAGTGAGATCAATGGCAAATTGATCGCCAACTTGCGTCCAACCGTAGAATGCTGAGCCGTTTTGTTTTGGCGTACGGACGCCGATTTTTCCAGTAATTTTAAATTGTTCTGCGCTAGGCACATTGCTATTGGTAGGAATTGACGGCGCAGTTTTAATCGTTTGACAGCCAACTAGACCAGTTAAACTTAAACACAAAAGCAGGCTAGAAATACGTAAATTAATCAAGGGAAATACTCTTTTTAAGAATGATGTAAATGGGTCGTAAAAGATTTAGATAGATCTAGTGAAATGTTTGGTGAAAGGTTTGGCACATTAAGCTCAAGCAATTGATCAAGCTCAATCGCATCAGGGTGTGCTGTTTTTAGATCACGATAGACTTGATTAAAGCGATCAACATCACCCCGAATATACAAGGCTTTGGCATAACGCATACCAATGCCTAAGCTAGGTGCAAGTTTATATGCTTGAGCCAATGCCTGTACTGCAACATCATAATCGTTTTGCAAGTATGCCACGTAACCAAGTGTATCTAATATGGAGGCTTGTTGTGGTGCATAGACTAAAGCTTGTTCGGCATAACGACGTGCAAGATCAAGTTTGCGGTTTTGCTGCGCCAAAGTGTAAGCATAAGCGTTTAAAAAAGTTGGGCTATTCGGCTCAATTTCTAATAGTTTATTTAAAGCAAAATCTAAGCGATCACGATCTTTAAATGGATCGAGCAAGAGTACCTGACTATAAATCAACTCGGCATCATTTGGGTCTTGTTGCAAGGCTTCATCAAGAAGCATCAAAGCTTGTGAAGAATTTCCTACACTTTGTAAAATCTGTGCTTGCAACTGATAGAGAAAACTGGATTGGCTTGGGTGGCTGACACGCTCTTGAGTGAGTAGTTGGATCGCTTCCGTGGAACGATTGTGCTTTAAATACAAACTGGTCAAATTTTTTCGTGCGACAGGGTAGAGATTGCCATCGACTGCTTTATACAGTTTGATCGCTTGTTCAAGCTCTTGATTACGCTCTGCACTAACTGCCAAATAATAATTGGCTTGGTCTTGATACTGCGCAGAGTTTTGTAGCCGTTTTAAATAATTGCCTGCATTCTGATATTGCTTAGCATCAATACTGGTAATCCCTGCAAGAAACAGTAATTGTTCATGGTCAGGATATTTACGCACCATGCGACGCAGTTTGCGGAGTGCTTTATCTGTTTGATTGTTCTTTAATAAATGTTGAACCTGATAAAGATCAACATCAGGAGTGTCCTGAAAAAAGCTTTTCCATGATAGCCAACGCATGGCACGAGCTTCTTGATTTGAGGCAAGATACAATTTCGCTTTGAGAATAATAAAACTTGGTACACGAGGACGTTGTTTCAGTGCGAGATTGACTTTGTGAAGTGCAGATTCGTATTGCTGATTTTCAGCTTCCAAACCTGCGATCATGACCAATAAGGATGGATTTTGCTTTTTATCCACCGAATTTAACGCATTCAACATTTCTTGACGTGCTTCGGCAGATTCAGGGTAAATCCCTGCCAAGATACCTTCGATATTGGCATTCGGGTCGAGCTGTAAGATACGATCAAGGGTTTTTGCCGAAAGTTCATATTGCTTCGCACGTAAAGATAAATGCGCCAAATAAAACAGCGCAGGGGTATCTTCAGGATAGCGGTCTACCCACACTTTGGCGATATACAGTGCTCTTGGAATATCGTTGGCTTTGAGTGCCAAATCTAAAGCACGCTCATTGATCATCGGTTGATTATATTCATCGACCAAAGCCTGATAAGTAGTCAAAGACTCTTCAATTTGATCTTGGCTGAGCGCAAATTCGGCAACAAATACAGGCAGAAAAATGTTGTTTTCATTTGCATTATTTTTATTTAAATTTCCACTGCCTACAACACTATTCGCTTGCCAACGGGCTTTCATTTGCTCAGCAAGTTGTTCTTCTTGCGCAATCTGTTGATCTGAATTTGACTGATCGTTGACGAGCTGTTGCGGATTAGATTCTTGATTTGTTTTTGCAATAGTTTTGATTGATTTATTCTCAGCCCAAGAATATGACGCATAGGCTATACTTCCTAAAATTAGGAATGTGATAGAATGCTTTTTTGCGAAGCGTAGCCACCTGTTTTGTACAGGCTTTTCTTGCGCTTTGCGTTTTTGCAACGAGTCATTTTGCGCTAGATTATCTGGCATGAAGTCCACATTTTGGGTCATGGTTTATTTCATTTATGTCTATCTTTTTATCACAACTTTGCTGATTCAAGAAGTGCTATGAATTTTGTTGCGATCGGCGTCAATCACCATACAGCTTCCGTGCAGATGCGAGAAAAAATCGCATTCAATCCTGAACGCTTGCGTGCGCTCTTTGCTCAAAACCAAAATCACCCCGACCTCAATGATCTAGTCGTGGTATCGACCTGTAACCGCACAGAAGTCTATGCGATGACCGAACAGCCCGACCAAGTGCTGAATTGGTTAGCGCAGTCTAATGGTTTTGAGGTCAAGACGCTGTTACAACATGTATATCGCTATGAAGATGTGCAAGCCATGACGCATCTGATGCGGGTCGCAGGCGGACTAGATTCTCTGATGCTTGGCGAGCCACAAATCTTAGGTCAGGTCAAATCTGCACTGCAACTCGCCAAAGACAATGATGTGGTGTCTACCAATCTCAATCGCTTATTCGAGTTTGCCTTTTATGCTGCGAAACGAGTACGCACCGAAACTGCTGTGGGTGAACATGCCATTTCGATGGGCTATGCTGTGGCACAACTTGCGTCACAAGTCTTTAGCCATATGTCTGAACTCACTGTCATGATCGTTGCCGCAGGCGAGATGAATAGCTTAGTCGCAAAGCATTTGGCGGAAATGGGTGTGGCAAAAATCATTATTTGCAATCGCACTCGACAACGTGCAGAAAATCTTGCACAAGAGCTCGGTGCACGTGTCGCTGTTGAAGTGGTTGATTTCGATCAATTGGCAATGCAGTTGCACCGTGCGGATGTGGTGTCGAGTTGCACAGGCAGTTTGCATCAAGTGATTCATTATGATGATGTCAAAAAAGCCTTAAAACAGCGTAAATATCAACCGATGCTGATGGTTGATTTGGCTGTACCACGGGATATTGATGATAAGGTTAATAAGCTCGATGGCATTTATCTGTATGGTGTTGATGACTTACAATCGGTCATTGATGAAAATATGGTGCAACGTCGTCAAGCCGCTTTAGATGCCGAAGTGATGGTATCGCAACTGGCTTCGCAGTTCGTCATCAATGAAAAGATTCATCAAGCAGGGCGAGAAATTCACCATTATCGTGAAGTCGCAGAACAACAACGTCAGGCAGAGCTTGAGTTCGCTCTAGAACAGCTTAAACAAGGTGCAGAACCAGAAGCATTATTGGAAGCAATGTCTTATCGACTGACCAATAAAATGCTACACATTCCCTCAAAGCTTTTCCGAGAAGCCGCAAAATCAGAAGATCCAACGCATTTTGAATGGCTCAATCAAACCGTATTAGATATTGAGCAACATGCTCGAACGCTGAAAGATTTAAATAAAAAATAGGTAATGATTTTAAATGCTTAGTTTCTCTTCTTCGCAGAAGCTCCTCCCTTTTTTAAAGGGAGGCTGGGTGGGATTGAGCTTGAGAACTGTATGGAGAGAAGAAATTACTTTTAATACTCCACTCGAATTTCAGAACGACTCAGTTGTTTATACGCATCATTGAGTTGTTGTTTGAGATTGTGCATTTCTTTAATTGATGCAGGTTGTTTTAATTTTTTGCGCAAAAACTCAACTTGTAAGCGATGATATAAATCTTCAGCATGTTTATTAATATCTTCAGGGTGATCCATGCCAAGCTGTGAGAGTTGGATTTTATTGAGTAGCGGTAAAAGCTGTGGGTGAAGATGACTACATGCGCCAAGCACGAAGACCCGACACACCTCGACATCATGTGGCAATTGTTCTTCAATACGATCTAAAGTGTCTAAAAAATGTTTAATCAAGGACTGTTCAGGGAGTAAAGCTCGCAAGGTTTCAAATGCTTTATACAACTTTGGAAAATGTAATAACAACACCATCAAAAGTTGACTATGATCAATCCCGCCAAAGCTTAGATTTAAGTCATTGCTATTGGCTTCTGCGTTACGACGACCAAAGCCAAGCCGATCTTTAAATGATTGTGAGAGTAGATATTTATACGACCCATTGGGTAATTGTTGGCTAAGTTGGCGTAACTCGCCCATCACTTGCCCTTTGCCTTCGGGTGAGGTGATATCAAAGCGTTGAGTTAGCTGTGCATAGAGAAAGTCGGATAATAATGGCGATTGCCCGAGTTTTTCTAAAAAGGCTTCTTGTCCAATGCTTTGAATCAATGAATCTGGATCATGTTGGTCAGGTAGGATAAAGAAGTGCAATTGACGACCATCTTCAAGCAATGGGAGGGCGATTTCTAAAGTACGCCATGCGGCTTTTTGACCTGCGCTATCCCCATCGAAGGCAAGTGTTAAGCTGTTATTTTGCCGAAATAAAATATTTAAATGCTCTGCATTACTTGCTGTACCTAAAGTCGCAACTGCACCATGAATGCCTGATTGATGTAAAGCAATCACGTCCATATAGCCTTCGACCATCAGCCACTGTTCTGCTTTGGCTTTTCGGCCTTCATATAAACCATATAGCAATTGATTTTTATGGAAGATTTCGGAGTCAGGCGAGTTGATGTATTTCGGTTTGATCTCGTCGTTTAAGGCACGACCACCGAAACCGACCACACGCCCTTTGGCATCTCGAATTGGGAAAATGACTCGATCACGTAGCAAGTTGAATTGACGACCTTGATCACTTTCACGGATTAAGCCAACCAGTTTTAAGCCTTCGATGTCTTGCGGAAAAGCTTGCTCTAAATGTTGCCAATCGGTTGGTGCATAGCCTAGACGCCAATTGTCTATGGTGTCTTGGCTGAGCCCTCGATTTTGAAAATAATTTTGGGCGTGTGGTGCTTGTTTCAGCTGTTGTTGAAAATAGCTTGCGACTGCTTCGAGCAAATCATACAGACTGGCTTCTTGAGGCTGTTCTTGTAACTCTTGTGGATGAAAATCGAAGTGTGCATCGTCAGGATAAAAAAATGCGTCGGGTTGATATTGATCATAACCCTGATTTACATAAATTGGCTCTATATGACTCTGCTCTACATAATTCTGCGCTTCAAATGCCTGATTTTCAGGAGGATCATTAGGCGGAACGTGCTCATCTGTTTTGTTGTTGGTTTTATCGCTAGAGCTTGGAGCGGGCTTGGCTTGTTGTGGTTGACGTTTATACGTCGTTGATTTTGTAGCAAAGTTATCTTTGGGTAATTCGATGCCTGCATGTTGTGCCAAGTCTTTCATCACATCAATGAAAGGACGATTGTCAATTTCCATCAAGAACCTGATGGCATTACCATTGGCTTGGCAACCAAAGCAGTGATAATAAGCTTTATCACGGTAGACGTGGAATGACGGTGTTTTTTCTTGATGAAAAGGACAACAGCCTGAATAGGTGCGTCCTGTTTTTTTCAGTTTGACCCGTTGGTTAATCAATTCGACAATATCCGTGCGATCGAGGATTTGATCAATCGTATGCTGTGGAATTGCCATAGTGTTTACTTTGAAGTTTGTAAAAAATTAAAATTTGCTGAGTCAATTGTGGCGAGCTCAATGTTGAAATGCAAGAGGGATCGTACAGAGATTGTTGTATTAAAAAATCCCCAAACATGTTGTTCAGGGATTTTTGATTTAAATTATGTGTACAAGTTATTCAGCAGTTGCTTCTGCGTCAGCATCGGTGGCTGTATTTTCTGCGGTTGCTTCAACTTCAGGAGGTTCAATTTCACTGCTTTGTGTTTCAGTGCTGTCAATTTCAGCATTTTTAGTTGTCGCCTGATCATCTTCACCGAGTAAACCAAAGCTTAAACGGTTCATCAAACTACGCTGATTATTTTTATCAGAAGCTTCAATCGTTGAATTTGTTGATGTGCTCAAATTTGATTCGGTCGCGTAGGTGTTTTTTGCAGAACGTCCCACAATACCTAGCGTCAGTTTATTGACGATACTGGCTTCATTACGTGCAGCACGTAAGTTCACTTCGCCATTATTTTTTAATAAACCTGGATAGTTGGCTTGGAGCAATTCTTTATATTGATTTGCAGTTGCCGTATCACCAAGTTGATCATAGCCATAAGCAATCGTTGCAATCGCTTCAGGAGTTTGAGGGACTTGTGGATAGTATTCGAGTACCCAACGACTACGTTGAATCGCAGCAACCCATGCTTTACGTTCGATGTTGTAACGTGCAATATTCATTTCGCTTTCGGCAAGCTCTTCACCGATAAACTGCATACGCTGTGCAGCATCCACCGCATATTTACTACTTGGAAAACGGCGAATAAAGTCAGAGAAGTTTTGATAAGCAACTTTTAAATAACTGGTATCACGATGCGCTTGTTTGAGTGAGGTATAGCGAAGTAGACCGTCGTAATTTTGCTCCATGTTCGATACGCCACGTACATAGTAGGCATAGTCTACTTGCGGGTGCTGTGGATTGAGTCGAATAAAACGCTCTGCCAAAGTGATCGCAGCAGGGTAGTCTGATTGCTTAAAGCGTGTATACATCAAATCAAGTTGAGCTTGTTGTGTATAACGTCCAGTTGGAAAATAAGTGTCTAAAGCTTGGAGTTGTTCGCCTGCTTCGGTATATTGCCCACGTTCTAAAGCTTTTTGTGCCTTTTCATAGTAGGCTTGTTCGCTCGATTTTGGTCCTGTGTCCGTAACTTTGCTTGGGTTGCTATTACACCCGACCAAAGCAGCTGAAACGCCCACCGATAGGGATAATACCAAAATATTCAAACGCGACAGCGACATAAAAACTCCTCTAGACTGGGCAATCAGCTACAATAGGCGTATTAAACCATTTTTATTGAAATGTGAGCAAATGACTTCAACGCAATCTGCACAAAATTCTTCGACACAACATCCTGACGATTTCGAAGATGATGTTCAAGAGATATTCGATCCAAACATCAATCCAAATTCTGATCAAACACTTGATCAAACGCAACATTCAGATCAACAAGCATTGGATACGCAAGCTACGCATATTCGTCGTCAATGTCAATTGGATGATTGTTTTCTTGGACAGCGCTTCGATCAAATCGCTGCGCAAGTCTGGGATGACTTCTCACGTGAAAAATTAAAAAAGTGGATTGCTGAAGGCGCATTACTGGTCAATGGACAACAGGTCAAAGGCAAGGCACGGAGCGATGGTACTGAGGAATTAACCCTTGATGTTGAACTTGCACCACAGCTGAGTAGCCAACCTGAAGATATTCCATTGCAAGTCGTCTATGAAGATGATGATATTCTCGTGATTAATAAGTCTGTAGGCATGGTGGTACACCCCGGTGCAGGCAATCATACAGGCACTTTGGTGAACGCTTTGCTGTATCATTATCCAAAATCTCGGGAATTGGCACGTGCAGGCTTGGTGCATCGTATCGACAAAGACACCAGTGGCTTATTGGTCATCGCCAAAACCTTAGAAGCACAACATCACTTAACTCGCCAATTATCAAAAAAATCGGTCTATCGTGTCTATGATTTGGTTTGCTATGGTCATATCATCGCAGGGGGTACAATCGATGCGCCGATCAAACGTCATCCTGTCGATCGTACCAAAATGGCAGTGGTGAATGGCGGAAAAGATGCAGTGACACATTACAATGTGCTTGATCGTTATACCCATTTTAGTTTGATCCAAGCACAGCTTGAAACTGGGCGTACCCATCAGATTCGTGTGCATTTCAGCCATATCGGTCATCCATTGGTCGGTGATCCGACCTATTCACGATTGAAGTTGCCTAAGGGTGTTTCTCAAGAACTCGCCAATTACCTACAACACTTTAAGCGTCAGGCTTTACATGCACGTGCGCTTGGATTGATTCACCCACGTACAGGTGAGGAAATGGAATTTGAGGCAGAATGGCCAAGTGATTTTGAGCAATTGGTGAGTTTGCTTGAAGATGAAGGTCAATTGAAAAATGGCTGAGTTTGAAGAAAAAATGACTGATTCAAATTTGTGGCTCACTGCAAAAGGCTTACCGAGTAATGTTTATGCAGGGCAGACGGTTTCGGTCATTGATCCTTTAACTAACAACGTATCGCCAGATTTGCATCCAAGCTATTTACAACAAAACTTGGCATTGCATGTTGGTGATGATGCAAGGCAAGTGCAACGCAACCGTTTTCATTTATTAAACGCATTACAGCCTTTTGGTGCGACACAATTGCACTGGCTCAGTCAAACCCACAGTACGATCGCTCACCGTGTAGATTCAGTGATCAATCCACAACTTTTAGAAGGTGATGGTTTGGTGACATCCGAGCAAGGTGTCGCTTTGATGATGATGACGGCGGATTGTCTACCGATCGTATTGTGTAACCAAGATGGGACAGAAGTCGCATGTCTGCATGCAGGTTGGCGAGGGCTTGCCAGAGGCATTATCGAAGCGACTGTCAAGCAAATGAAGTCGCAACCGAGTTTTGCATGGATGGGTGCGGCGATTAGCCAACAGCACTTTGAAGTGGGTGCAGAAGTCAAAGCGACATTTGTCCAAGAAAATGCGGACTTTGAAAACGATTTTTTAATGCAGAATAATGGAAAATTTTTAGCAGACTTATACAGCATTGCCCGAAAAAAACTTACTTCGCTTGGTGTGGAAAATGTGTCAGGTGGTGAACATTGCACTTTTGCAGAATCGGATAAATTTTATTCATATCGTCGAAATAGCACGACAGGTCGCATGGCGACATTTATATTTATTCGAGCAAAAGATGTTAAACTAGATGCAACCTTTTAAATTTATTTATTTTTCATGTCTGTGATTGAATCAGCAGTGCTTGGCACATCGGTCAAGCTCTGTATTGTCTACCATAGTGCCTATGGACATACCGAAAAAGTCGCACAACATATTGCTCAAGGTGCAGAGTTTGCAGGTGCCGAGGTGATCGTCATGCCTGTTAGCGCAGTGCAATGGGAAGCACTCGATGTATCAGACATTATTATCATGGGCTGTCCGACCTATATGGGTAGTCTGACTGCAGAACTAAAACTTTTTATGGAAGCGTCATCGAAGCGTTGGCTTGCTCGTGCATGGCAGGGCAAGATTGCTGCAGGATTTACCAATGGTGGCGGTTTAAGTGGTGATAAGCTTGCGGTGATTCAGCAAATCAATCTGTTTGCCATGCAACACGGTATGTTGTGGGCAGGCGTGCCATTTATGCCGACAGGACGAAGCCCGCATGACATCAACCGCATGTCTTGTTTTTTAGGCTTAATGACCCAATCGGACAATGACAGTGTCGAAGTGACACCGCCTGAAGGTGACTTGGAAACAGCATTCAAGTTTGGAAAATATTTAGTCAGTTTAAAGCAATAGAATTTTGAATTTACAGTATTAAACCAAAATCACTCTACATCAAAGACTGAGTCTTGCGCATCAAACCGCCAAGTGCGGACAATACGTAGCTCACTAATCTCGTTCATTTTCACATCGAAACGACCAAATGGCATGGCACGACGTACAGAGGCTTTTGCTGCTTCATCAAGAACTGAACTGCCTGAACTCTGTAATAAGCGAATTGCACGAATACCGCCTTGCGAATTCAAAATCACCATTAAACGCACTTCACCTGATAGCTTTTGTTGTTTGGCAGCTTGAGGGTAGTAGCGATTACCAAACATTTCGACTTTTTGGCGGAAGCGATCGAGATACTCCGCCGAAGCATCTGCTTTGGCTTGAATCCCTGTAATGGTTTTGACTTTTTGCTTTTTGGCGTACATCTGATGACGCTGTGCGTATTGTGCTTCGATACTGGCGATCATCGCTGCACGTGAGTCTTGCTGACTTTGTAGCTCATCGACTTTCTTTTTCCGCTCATCTTCTTGGCTTTGTTTTTGCCAACTGAGCGTGGTCATCAGCATCCGTTCTTGGAAATCGAGCTGTTGTTTTTGTGAGAGTTGTTGAAGCATCTCTTGTTGCTCTTTGCCCTCAGAGGCGGCAGGCGTTGCATTGGGAATTGGACTGGTTTGCGCATGAAGTTGTTTGAGCTCACCGTCGCCTGTTTGATCATGTTGCGCAACAAAATCACTGTCTTTGACTTTATCTTTATTCAAGTGGACTGCAATGGTGACATCTTTGGTCGCCATCGGTGCGGCATTACCTGCAATAAAAGATGTACTACCAATTGCACCGTGCACAGCGATCGCAATGATAAGCGCGGTAATAAAAAGCGGATCTTGCCACCAATGCGTCAGCTTGGTTTGTATGTGGATAAACTGGAAGTAATCCCGTTTGCTTTGACTCACCCCTGAATCCTTTTTATGTCAACAGCCTTATAATATTTGCCATTATTAAATATTTGTTGCTTGCATCGCCATATATTTTCATCATCATTTACAACTATTTTTCGATAAAAATAGAAATAATGACCGCGACGGCTTGAGTATGCACAGTATTTTAAGCACAATCTTAAGCATTGCCAATGTATTTCGCATCATTGCCGAATATACTTTGCCCGAAATTGAGTAGTGTAGAACAAATATATGTCAAGTATTGTGTCGAAAATTGTGACGGTCGCCCGTAATCTGTATCAGCAGACTGAGGATTTTATCGAAGAAGAACGTAGCTTTACCGTGTCACAGAATCTAATCAATGCGACATTCCAAAAGTACGTTACGGACAATGTCGGACTGCTCAAAGACTTACATGCAGACCTCTATGATGACTGGTTACGTCTCTATGCAACCGTCAATGTGGCAGGTATCTATGCCTCGTTGTCGGTAGATTTAAAGCTGGTTCAGATGATTTTTAATAAAGATCAGCAATATATTGTCTTTGAGCAGATTTCAAAAACTCAAGTGATCGAAGCACGTATTCAAGGCAAGCTTAAAAATATGGCGGTGCGTTTTGCGTTGTATTTTTATCAGCAAGTTTTAGATAAAGATCCGCTCGGTCCGATTTTACAGAAATATCGTATCGTCGAAATGAAACATGGTTTGCTCTACTTGAGCCTAAATCGTTGGCTTGGTCGTCTAAAACCAGTCAAAAATACTTTGCAAAAAGTGCAAGTCAATCACGGCGTACTACGTGAAACTAAGTTAATCCTCAAAACCAATGTCAATCTCGATGCCGTTCTAAAGCGCAATCAATCGCCAAAAATCTTTGAAGACTGGGAATTGGAAGAGCTTGAACTGGATGACGATCAGATCACGCCAATTCGTGATTAAATGTGTACAAAATACAAATTACGTCACACTTTGAAACATATATCTCATCGTATTGAATCTTTAGAATCAATACATTAAAGCTTAGATCACCTTTTAATCTCAATCGAATCTAATCTCAATCGAAGCAATTTGGCTATTAAAAGGTTTAAATCTCCCCAAATGAGAGGTATCACATGACATCGAATAAAATCACATTCAATACCATGAAAAAAATAGTTGCCGTCAGTGCATTGAGTCTGAGCACGCTAGGATTGGCGACGCTGAGTCATGCGCTATCACCATTTGAAGCGACGTATCAGTTTAGCTATGGCAACAAAAAAATGGGCGATGCAACACGTAAGCTCAGTAAAGTTGGCAATCAATGGCAATATCAATTTAGCTCAAAAATCCCTGTAATTGGCAGTGCGACTGAAACCAGTAAATTCGGTTTTCAAAATGGTTTAATCACTTCGAATGAATATACACGTCGTACCAAAATATTGGTGCATAGTGATACGGTGAAGATGAACTTTAATCCGAGCCAAAAAAATATCAATACTTCACGCAAAGACAAAAATCGAACTTTGACGTGGAAAAGCGGTGTACTTGATGATCTTAATGCTGAGCTACAAGTTCGTGAGGATTTGAAAGCGGGTGGTTTGAAATCGAGCTACTGGATCGCAGACTATAAAGAAGTCGAAGCCCGTCAGTTCGTCAAAGAGGGTACGGAAAAGGTCAAGGCGGCTGATGGTAAAACCTATGACACCGTAAAAGTACGCTTGAAACATAATCGTGCGACGAAAAATACCATCTTTTGGCTTGCACCAAGCTTAGATTATTTGCCAATCAAAGTGACGCATCAAGATGATGATGAGAGCTATGGATTGTTGTTAAAAGCGAAGAAGTAAAAGTGAAATTTTCTCAATAAAAAAGACGATGAAATTTCATCGTTTTTTTATTGAATCACTTACATCATTTTTTATAAATCAATCTCAGTTCTCGCACGACGTGCTTCTTCGCTACCATCGTAGTTTTGAATCAGTTTGAGATAATACGCACGTGCACGAGGGATGTCTTGATCAATATTTTTTGCGATTTCACTTAAACGAAATAAAGATGCAGGCGCTTTGCTTGAGGTAGGGTAATTTCCTGCGACGATTTCAAAATTATCTTTAGCTTGATTAAAGTTCGGTGGCGTCAATGACAGGTTAAATTCACCGAGCCAGTAATAGGCATTGCTGACATAGGCACTGGTTGGATGTAGTTGGATAAAGTTTTCCATCTGTGGAATAGCACTCGCTGCACCACCTTTTTGATAAGCATCATAAGCCAAGTTGTATGCTTCTTTATCCGTCAACGGTGCTTTACTTTGCTGTGTCTGTGCTTGCGGTATCTGGGTTTGTTTTTGAGTAGGAAGGTTGTTTTCTACTGGCGTTTTGGGATTTGCTGACGGTGGTGTAGGCACTTTACTTTCAGGGCTATTATTGTTAGGTGAGTTATCGTCTGCTGTACCGTCTAAGTCCTCAAGTTCACTGCCATCATTCGCATCGACTTTTTGATTTAACAATTCAAGGCGTTGATCTAAGTCGGTATAGCGATTCTTGAGCTCATTTTCCATCTGTTCGATTTGATTATTTTGTTCTTCGATCTGACCACGTAGATCACGAATTTGGTTTTGCAATTGCCCAACTGTTTGACGTAGATCCCAAAGTTGTGTGCTTTGCTGTGCAGGAGCAACAGTCGCTGTGGGGGTGGAAAGATTGCGTTGCTCGATCGGTGCTGCATGGCTCAAGGTCTGCGCAAACATTGCACTTGCAAGTAAAGTGATTTTTTTCATAAATTACTCTTATCAAAACGACAGATTTTCAAACATAAGCTTGAGTATAACGAGCAAGCGAGATTTGCTCCATGTCATCATGGCGATATTTTTAGCAATTTTGTTTAATTTGAAGATACATTATGTGGGAAAGTTGTGGGGAAATTAAGCAGTAATACACTATGTGCGGTATTTCAGCTTGCATGGGAAATAAAAATGGATATACTTGGTCAGGCAATGGTAGCCCTGCTGGTGGCTTCGCAATTGTACTCTGCGAACCCCGCCAGGACCGGAAGGTAGCAACGGTAGTAGAATTATGATGTGCCGAAGTATTGCTAGTAGGGTTGCCACCCAAATTTAATAATAAGAATTCGTTGTTCCTCTTTTTGATTCCTTTCAATCTATAGCTTTACACGTACGCTATGATTCGACACATGGCGATAATATTGTCTACTGCTAATCTATTGTACTTTTGATTATATATTCCTAAAAGTTTAAATATTTATTCCACATTAATTTATCTTAAAATCAATATGTTGATATTTTAGTCAGGTGGTTTTGTCTGGCGAAGTGTTTGCGTGCGCTATGACAAATTGAAACGATCTATTACAATGCTTTGACAGTTTTGTTTAGAGTTTAATATTTTGGATCAACACGCTTCTCATTTACAGCGCGGTTTGAAAAACCGACATATCCAATTGATAGCCATGGGTGGCGCTATTGGAACGGGATTGTTCCTCGGTTCGGCTGATGTGATTCAATCGGCGGGACCTTCGATTATTTTAGGTTATGCAATCGGTGGTTTGATTGCCTTTTTGATCATGCGCCATTTGGGTGAAATGATCGTACATGAACCAGTTGCAGGGTCATTTAGTTATTTTGCCAATAAGTATTGGGGACGTTTCGGTGGATTCCTTGCAGGATGGAATTACTGGATTTTATATGTTTTGGTGGCGATGACGGAGCTCACCGCTGTTGCCAAATATATTAATTATTGGTGGCCTCATATTCCTGCGTGGTCATCGGTATTGTTTTTCTTTATCGTGATTACTTTGATCAACCTGACCAATGTGAAGTTCTACGGTGAATCTGAGTTTTGGCTTGCGATTATCAAAGTCACTGCGGTGATTGCGATGATTGTTTTTGGTTTATATTTGCTCTTTTTCCCAACGCCAGATTCGACAGCATCATTTAGCAATCTGTGGGCGCATGGTGGATTCTTCCCGAATGGCTTTGACGGCTTATTTATGATGATGGCATTCTTGATGTTTGCCTTTGGCGGGATTGAGTTGATCGGGATGGCAGCAGCTGAGGCTGAAAATCCTGAAAAGACTATTCCAAAAGCGATCAACCAAGTGGTCTATCGTATCCTGATTTTCTATGTGGGTGCGCTTACCGTCCTGCTATCACTGGTACCGTGGAATCAGCTTGATCTTGGTGGTTTGGATAAGAGTCCATTTGTGATGATCTTTAGCCAAATGGGAATTAACTGGGCAGCGAACTTACTCAACTTCATTATCTTGACGGCTGCACTTTCTGTGTATAACAGTGGTATGTTTGCCAATAGTCGTATGTTGTACGGCTTGGCACAGCAGGGAAATGCACCAAAAGTATTCTTAAAACTGAATAAGCAAGGTGTACCGATTCCAGCGGTATTGATGTCTGCGGTGTTGATCTTCGGCTGTGTATTGCTGAACTACTTTGTTCCTGAGAAAGCACTCAGCCATTTGATTTATATCGTGGTGGGTGCTTTGGTATTGAATTGGGCGATGATTAGCTTGACTCATTTGAAGTTTAAGCAAGCAACCAAGTCGATCAAGACGTCGTTCCCTGCATTGTTTTCACCACTAAGCAATTACATTGTTTTAGCGTTTATCGCAGTGGTGCTGTACATCATGTGGCAACAAGGCTTTAAGGAGTCTGTGTTGATGATTCCTGTTTGGATTGTTTTGATGTGGGGCTTCTTTCAGTTGATCGTTCGTAAGTCAACAGATCAAGTCGAGTAAGTAGATAGTCACTGTTTAATCACTCATCATCTGTTCTCGAAATTGTTTGCAAAAACAAGAATTTCAGTTAAGTTATGGGCACACGCCTATAGCTTAACTGGATAGAGCAGTTGCCTCCTAAGCGACCGACGTGGGTTCGAGTCCCGCTGGGCGTACCAGTTTCAAACTTTTATTTTTATCAATGAAAAAACCGAGTGATGAATGCACTCGGTTTTTTATGTCTTGAATATATGTATTTTATGAAGTGTCAATTAATTTTTTATAGTTGCAAAAGGCTGCATTGGAGATTAAAATCTGATCATTAAAAATCAGTTATGAGAATAATCATGGCGTATACAGCGGTTAAAATTGACAGTGAGATAGTAGAGTCTGCAAAAATCTATGGCGTAGCAGAAAGTCGCAGTGCAACCAAGCAAGTAGAATATTGGGCAAGAATTGGCAAAATTGCACAAGATAATCCCGATCTCACTTTTGAGGATATTTCAGATTTATTATTGAGTATGGCACAAGTCAAAGCAGGGAATACCACACCGTATCATTTTGACGAATAAATGATGGATTTATCTTCAAAGCAATTTCAGTAAAACCAATTCAGTTAATGATCAAAAATGAATATACAACAATCACCATTATTTGAACGTACTGTTAAGAAACTTACCAAACAACAAAAACAAGATGTAGATCATGCAGTTCGGGCGATCTGTACGAACCCAACGATTGGTATCGCAAAAGTTGGCGACTTGGCTGGAGTATCGGTCTATAAATTCAAAATGGATAAGCAACTGGTTTTGCTGGCTTATTCAGTCGATGAGTTGAGCATTACGCTGTATTTGCTCAAGCTAGGTAGCCATGAGAACTTTTATCGAGATTTAAAGCGATAACATTGAAATGGATAAAAAAGAAAAACCGAGTGATGAATGCACTCGGTTTTTTTATGCGTCAAGTTTTAAAAAGAACTTATTTAATATTCTCAATATTAATCATCGGTACGGCATCACCACCTGCATAGGTCGGCAAGCGTCCATCCCATTTTTCAATGGCTTTGAGATTGACATACTCACGACCACCTTGCGCACGGATCGCTTCGGCTTGAATACGAATCGCCTCAGCCTCACCTTCGGCTTGGGTAATACGTTGCTCGGCTTCAATTTTGGTACGTTCAAGAATGTTCTTTGCTTTCAGTGTGCGCTGTACTTCGGTTTGCTTGGCTTCAATTGCAGCATCAAACTCCCGAGAAAAACGAAAATCAGTCAGCTGTACATCTTCGACGATGATGTGATATTTACTCAAAGATTCACGCATGCTTCGATCAATATTCGCTTTGACGATAGGGCGTTCTGTCAGTAGTTTCTCCGCTGTAAATTTTGCAGTAACGCTTTTCACCGTTTCATGGATACGAGGTGCGATAATTTTTTCATCGACATCAAGTCCAGTATTTCGAATAATCGGAATCAACTTATCTTTATCCAAGCGATAGTTTAGTGAAACTTCGGTTTGTACATTCTGTAAGTCAGCACTCGCCGCAGTCGTTGGTGTAGCAACTTTTTGTGTTTTGATATCAACTGTTCTCGTTGAATCGATGAATGGAATCTTGAGATGAACACCTTCACCACTGACCCCAATCGCTTCACCAAACCGCATCACGACTTTTCGAGAGCCTGCTTGAACGGTATAGATCGCAGAAAAAAGTAGGATAAAAACCGGAATGGCAATAGGTAGCCATTTTGTCCATTGTGGTAATTTTGGTGTGTTAGACATAATATTTTTCATCATGTGTCCTGAGGGTTTGCTGATATTTCAGTTTGTTGTTAAAAAATCTTCTCAAAAATACTGTTTAAATTCATAGCCTAAAGGCTTTTTATATATTCAAGAAATATATTTAAATACAGAATGTAGCATTGTAACAATGTACTTCTGAAAGAAAAGCTGTTTTGCTATATTGATGTAAGAAATTGAAAATAAGTTATGGAATTGAAAATAAGTTATGGAATTGAAAATAAGTTATGGAATTGAAAATAAAGTCAGGAGTTTCAATATGAAGAAAAGTTTAACAATTTTTGCTTTGGCACTGAGTTGTATGGGCTGTGCGACCTCAACTTTAATGCGAGATACAGGGCGTAGCTACGAAAAGACAGTACGTGAAACTTTGCTACAAGATACCGTTGTGGCTTTTGCGCAACCTGCCAAGCCAATACGAGATATGCCGAATGATAATGTGGTCATCGTTGGTCAACAATATAGCTATGTGCTGACAAGCGGTGGGAAGAACTTTGTCACAGTATTAAGCCGTTTAAATCCTAAAAATATAAAGGTAAGTAGAGGGTTAGATTTTTATTCTGAAAAAAATGATGGCACCTTTACAGGGGTTTTAGAGCTGAGCTATGTGGCACTGAGAGAAGATATTAGCAAGAGCGATTTAAACTTCTTTATTGAAAATGATGCCAAAGAGTGCAGTAGTTATAGTGATAAGCAAATGAACGCACAGCGTTTTTGTTTTGAAATTCCGCTCAGTGGTGTGACTTATCCGCAGGCAAAGAACTTCGATCGTCTAAACTCAAATCTCAAGCAATTGAGCAAACCGTATCACGTGTCGATCTATACCAATAAAAAAGAAATGGAACATGCCAGTAGTCGCAATAATCCTGCTAAAAAGTTGGTGTTGTTGCCATTTGCGGTGGCATTTGATGTGATTACGTCACCATTCCAAGCGGCAGCAGAGATTTTTGATTAATGGAAAACTAGATAGCTGTCAAAAAAGAAGCCTTGCAATTGCAAGGCTTCTTTATGGTTCAAATCAAGACTATATCAATTAAGCCTGATCTTCTTTCTTCGGTTGTTCACGTAAGCGAATACCTAAGTCACGCAGTTGATTACTTTCAACTGGTGCAGGCGCTTGTGTCAATGGACATTCAGCAGTCTTGGTTTTCGGGAATGCAATCACATCACGAATAGACGAACCACCTGTCATGAGCATGACTAAACGGTCTAGACCGAATGCCAAACCACCGTGCGGCGGCGCACCATAACGTAATGCGTTGAGTAAGAAGCTGAATTTTTCTTCGGCTTCTTCTTCACCAATACCTAAGGCTTCAAAGATTGCTTTTTGCATTTCGAGGTTATAAATACGTAGTGAACCACCACCGATTTCAGTACCGTTCAATACCATATCGTAAGCAACTGAAAGCGCTTCACCTGGATTGTTCTTCACTTCTTCAACCGTTGATTTAGGAAGCGTGAATGGGTGATGCACAGACGTCCATTTGCCATCATCAGTTTCTTCAAACATTGGGAAGTCAACCACCCAAAGCGGTGCCCATTCGCATGTCGAAAGATTTAAGTCATGACCGATTTTCACACGAAGTGCGCCCATCGCATCATTGACGACTTTGGCTTTGTCCGCACCGAAGAATACGATGTCGCCATTTTCAGCACCAACACGTTTTAATAGATCAAGCACGATCGGCTCGATGAATTTCACGATTGGAGATTGTAAGCCTTCAATGCCTTTTTCAAGTTCATTGACTTTGATGTACGCCAAACCACGTGCGCCGTAGATGCCGACGAATTTGGTGTATTCATCAATTGCAGAACGTGGCAGTGAGCCAGCGCCCGGGACACGCAAAGCGACTATACGACCCTTAGGATCTTTGGCAGGACCTGCGAAGACTTTGAATTCAACGTCTTGCATCAAGTCTGCTACGTCAACCAATTTCAACGGAATACGCATATCTGGTTTGTCAGACGCATAGTCACGCATCGCGTCGTTGTATGTCATGCGTGGGAATTTGTCGAAATTCACGTTAAGAAGTTCTTTGAACATCTTAACCGTCAACGTTTCCATTAAATCCATAATGTCATCGTCACTCATGAACGATGTTTCAACGTCGATTTGGGTGAATTCAGGCTGACGGTCAGCACGTAAGTCTTCATCACGGAAACATTTTGCGATTTGGTAATAACGATCAATACCACCCACCATTAACAATTGTTTGAACAACTGTGGCGACTGTGGCAGAGCATAGAAGCTACCGTTAGAAACACGACTCGGCACGAGATAGTCACGTGCACCTTCAGGAGTTGCACGAGTGAGAATCGGCGTTTCAACGTCTAAGAAACCATTGTCTTCGAAGTAGTTACGAATCAGGTTGGTGAGTTTAGAACGGAAACGTAAACGCTCTAACATTTCTGGACGGCGGATGTCCAAGAAACGGTATTTCAAACGAATTTCTTCTGAAATATTGGTGTTTTCATCATTTAATGGGAATGGTGGTGTTTCAGACTGTGCAAGCACTTCGATATCTTTGCCCAACACTTCAATTTGACCACTCACCATATTGGCATTTTCTGTGCCTTCGTAGCGACGACGCACACGACCTGTAATCTTTAATACGAACTCTGAGCGTGCTTTATCCGCTGTCGCAAATGCTTCTGGGGTGTCAGGGTCGATCACCACTTGCACTAGACCATCACGATCACGCATATCTAAGAAAATCACGCCACCATGGTCACGGCGACGATGTACCCAACCGCATAATGTAACGGTTTGATCGATTTGCGCTTCTGTCAAAGAACCGCAGTAATGAGTTCGCATCATGTTATTTCTAAACCTATTTTCCAAACTATATTGGGTGTTGTGGCGTATACGTAAACAGCGTACCGCCTGTGAACTAGCGATTATGCCTATTTGTGTGCTTTGGCTCAAGTCGAGTTTTTGTGGAATGAGATTAAATGGATATAAAGGGCAAGACAAATCAGGCTAAATGCTGAAAAGATTGCCAGTGAAATGGACTTTGCGAAAAATGCAATTACACCGTAAGTTTTTATGGTGAAAGGATTGGGCGCTCTCCAGCTTGGGTCAAAGAGGTAGAGGTATATACCAAAGAATACGCCAGTAGCAATGCATACACATGTGTAAAGAAAGGCACTTTTTAAACTAAAAAAGCTCGAAAAGCTTACGTAGGTCTTTTGGCTTGTCTTTTGTATTTTTATTTGCTCTAAAAATGGTTTTACAACAAAGTAGAGTAGAGGAACACTAATGATTGAACTTGCATATTGCAAAGCGAGATGCATGGGTATGTTTAAAACAGGAACTTGCTCTGATAAAAATTCAGTTGCAATGAAAGTGCGATGATCCAAATGGGTGATGCCATCCCAAATTAAGTGGCTAGCATTACCTAAAATCAAAGCAAGGATTAAAACAAAGATACCGTCAATATTTAGTTTTAATCTAATAGGGGCTTGGACATCTGCAAAAGCATAAACTACGGGTCGATAGAAGAATTGCCATAATTGAAAAATCAGAATACCAAAGCATAAATTAATACTTAACATGCCCAACCAATGATGGCTAAAAGTTTCGTCAATAAAAAATCGTGTTAAATCAGGCAACATGCAACCAATAACAATTGCAGCTAATGGCAGTTGCTGTCTTGAAAAGTGATATATGGCAGGTGCAATTATAGTGTGGGAGATTGTATAAGCCATGAGCTCAAGTGTGGAATGTTGTTTATAGGGAGGTGAAATATTAGGTGTCAACAAGGTGATTTACAACATGCTTCACAGATTGTAACACTTAAAGATCATATATGAAGTCATAAGACTCGCAATAAAGAAAAGTCTTGAAAAAATAAAAAATACGTTATAACGTAACAAAAATTAATTTAAACAAATCTGGGGAATCATCATGCGTGTGGCTTACACACCTTTAAGTCTTGCAATTTTAGCCATTTTATTGAGTAGCATTGCTCATGCAAAAGTTGGTTATTTAGAATCAGTCGATACCGAAACGACAGTTCAGGAATCACAAAAAGCGACAACGCCAAAAGATGCAACTATAGAAGGCACAGCGATAAAAGACACAACACCACAAGTCCATCAATTGCAAGTGATTACTGTACAAGCCCATCCTTTAAGTCAAAATGAAAATGATTTGGTTCAAACCAGTAATATTCTTGAGAAAGAGCAACTCAGCCAAGGTGCGGCGACTTTGGGCGATGCGCTCAATGGTCAGTTGGGTATTCACAGTGACAACTTTGGTGCAGGGGCGAGTCGTCCTGTGATTCGAGGGCAAACTGTGCCACGAGTCAAAGTCCTGACCGATTCATCTGAGGTGATGGATGCTTCGCAAATTTCCCCTGATCATGCGTCAACGGTCGATCCTGCATTGGCTCGAAAAATTGAAGTCTTACGTGGTCCATCAACTTTGCTCTATGGCAGTGGTGCGGTCGGTGGTGTGGTGAATGTTCTTGATGAAAAAATTCCAACGCAAATGCCAGAGGGTGCTGTGGATGGTGAAGTGCATCTGCGTGGCAATACCGTAGCGAATGAAA
>NZ_JAYROT010000064.1:0-17995 GCF_041911495.1 Acinetobacter sp.
AGCAAATTGGCCGCAGTTCTAGCTGTTACCTCAGCAACAAAGAACTCGACAAGCTTTCTTTGGGTATTTTTATCTAATTTACAACGATTTATCTTCATTTTCATAGAGTAGCACTTCTGCTAATCTACTACAGCCCCTAAATTTTTTATAAATCCCTAAAATCCTCCTTTAGTCAGGGGGATTTTTTTATCCTGCAATTTGTCGAGGTTTTATTCGACTTCTAGCATAAAGCTAACAGGACCATCGTTAATCAGATGCACCTGCATATCTGCACCAAAAATGCCTGAAGCAACATGCTCATATTGGCTACGCAAATAATTTAATAAGTCATCATATAACGCTTTCGCTTCCACTGGTGGCATCGCAGGTGCAAAGTCTGGACGCAGTCCTTTTTGGGTATTAGCGTATAATGTAAATTGTGAAATGAGCAAAACGCCACCATTCGCTTGGGCGACATTCCAACCCATTTTGCCATTTTCATCATCGAAGACACGATATTTCAAGACTTTATCAATGAGCTTTTTGCCTTTGTCTAAAGTGTCTTCACGTCCAATACCTAGTAGCACGACTAAGCCTTGATCAATCTGACCAACGATTTTGTTATCGACGCTGACGTGTGCAGACTTGGAACGCTGAATAAATGCACGCAAAATAAAACGCCTCAATGAATGATTGAGGCGAATTGTAAGATGCTCGGTATTGATCTGCAACAAGGCAGATCCATTCAGACCTTAAGAAGCCAATTTAGACTCGACTTCTGTACGCAGGTGATTATAACGATTGAGATAATTTTTCTGCATACTCTTATAGCGATTTAGTCGGCTGTTCACAGCATTTGGATTATCTACCAAAGCCACGATTTGCATGGTGCTATAGTTCAGTTGCATCACTGCATTACGTAGTCTAGCCACTTCTGGAGTGTGCACATGCAATTGTTTAAATTGCTGATTTTGACTATCTAAAGTGCCTGCAAGATCACGCAGTTCTTGACGGACTTTGCTGTTGGTGGTTTGCTTACTTGATGCAAGATCAAGCTGATCATCCAACTGCATAAATAAAGAGTTCTGCTGTGTACGAATCTGATCAAAGGCTTTTAAGTCTTCAATCAACTTCGCTTGGTAAGCTTCATCTGGATGTTCTTCTTGCGTCATGCCTGTCAGTTGCTCAAGTGTGTCTTTACAACCTACTTGCGTCAGTGCAATGGCAAAAATACATGCTGTCATGATAGCTTTTGACGCCTTTCCCCTAAGTGCGTCACCCAACGTATTCAATATGGGAAATATTTGCATTGTTGTTCCCTTTCTCAAGATTTGTTAGTTTATCATCAAAATTACCGAAGCATTTATACACAACGCTTAAATATTAATCAAGTATTATATACAAATGTACATCAAATTAGGCGGTGGATGGCTTTGCGCTTCCAGACAAATTGATAATACAAGCCTTGAAAAATAAATAAAAAGACAAATGCTGTTGCATAGCCATACCAAATTCCTTCAAGTCCCCACCAACGACTAAATAGATAGGCGAGCGGTACTTCGATCAAGAGGATACAAGCGACATTAATGAGCATGGGTTGGATGACATGACCACTGGCTCGCATGATCGCCACGAAGACCGCACTTGCACCAAAAAATAGAATCGACCACAGCACGATAAAGAGCAATTGTTGACCGAGTTCAATGACATGCGGCTCAGTGATAAATAGCGCCATTAAATATTTCGACGCCAAATAGCCGATGAGAATCAATGAGCCAGTGAGTGCAACATTCATTGCGAGAGCAGTGCGAGTAACTCGACCGACTGCATCCGAGTGATTTGAGCCGATGGCTTGGGCGGCAAAGATTGATGCAGCGATGGAAATCGAAATCGCTGGGAATTGTACATAGTTTAAAACTTGATTGACTGCACCATAAGCGGCGGTCGCTTCTGCGCCAAAGCGATTGACCAAACCAATGATAACCAAGCCTGCCACGGAAGTCGTGACCATTTGAATTCCTGTTGGCACGCTGAGTTTTAAAATCAGCATACTCATCTGTGGATGATGGCGAATCTGCTTCAGAATTTCCATATCGACTTTGAGTGGATGATTTTTCATTTTCATATAGAAAAATAGGAAAATCAGTACCAATAAATAGCCTAGAATCGTGGCAATTGCAGGTGCGATGATTCCTAATTGTGGAAAACCAAAGTAGCCTTTGATCAGCGTTGGTGTGACGATCAACCCGACAATGCTTGTGAGTCCCAAAGCAATCATTGGTGTGACGCTATCACCGACACCACGAATGATTGAGGTGTAGATAATATATAGAAAAATCAGAGGACTACCTGCAAGCATCCATTGTACGAAAGGCAAAGACAAGTGCATGATCTCATCATCTGTACCCAATAATCGAAGCAATTCTTCGGCAAAATAGACGCCAAAAATGGCAATGAGCGTACCGCCAATCAAAGTCATGAACAGCGTTGAACCGATAATGCGCTTTAACTTGTCATGATCTCGCGCACCCCAAGCTTGCCCGATCAGTACGGTACAACCCGCGGACAAGCCGATAATAAATGCAAGTAACGTAAACAAAATCGGGAAGAATACCGCAACCGCTGCAATTGCATCGACGCCCATCATCTGGCCGACAAAAACAGTATTAATCGTGCCTGATAAGCTTTGTAAAATATTGGTGGCGATCAGTGGAAGAAGAAAAAATAAAAATCGTTTCCAAAACGCTGACGAGGGTTGAGCAACTTCCATGTGAAAATCTTATTTTGATAGTGCAATTTAAGCACTCATTCTACGCTGATTCGACGTGAAAACTAGCACGGATTTGTAGCTTGAAATACTCGGAATACTTCATATTAATGATTCAAATTATTTTGAAGCAATGGATAAATGTTGTTTTCGCCATTGCTGTGGTGTGTGCTTCGTCCACAGTTTAAAAGCACGTTGAAAAGCACTTTGTTCGGAATAACCGAGTAACAGCGCTATCTCATGCAAACTCAAATGTGGATCTTGCAAATATTTAAAAGCAAGCATTTGGCGAATGGCCTGTACACGCTCTTGAAAAGTGGTGTTTTGACTTTGCAAATGGCGCTGAAGTTGTCTGACGGAGGTGTGCAGTTGTACTGCAATATATTCAATATTGAGTTGTTGCTTTTGCAATTGTTTTAAAATCGCCTGTTGCAATCGTTCATCAAGTTGCGTGGTATGTGGCAATTCTTTGAGCAATGTCTGCGCTTGCGCAGTGAGTAAATCTTGCAAGGTTTGATCGGCATGACGAATCGGCTTACTTAAGATATGACTTGGTAAAACGATCTGCGCAGTAGGCTGTGAAAATAGCACAGGACAACCGAAATAGCGTTGATAAATCATCACATCTTTTGGTGCAGCGTGCATGAAATCCACTTGGATCAACTCCACATCATCAATGTGCAAAAAATGCCGAAAAAACTGATACATGATTGCAATCGCAATCTCGTTGGTGATCTGTGTGGTAAAGACTTTGGGGACATCCCAACCGATGATGAGATGATCTTGATTTTGTTTAAATATCAATGGGCTACCGTCATAGATCAGACGATAAAAATCATGATAGCGTAATAAAGCCTCGCCAAGATGTTCGCAACTTTGAGCCAAATAACCGAGTACACCAAGATGTTTGAGCTCGACATATTTGGCAATTTCTAAGCCGAGTGCAGGTTGATCGAGTTGTTGATCGAGCTCGTTGAGCAGTAGATACCAGACTTGATAATCAAAACGCTCTAGATTCTGCACCTGTAGTAATTGAGCAGGCATCGAAACTTGATGAGCTTGGCAATATTTAAACAATAAATCGCCCAAACCACCGTATACCGAGCCTTGATAGCTTGTGATCTGTTGCATCCATGCACCATTTTTTCAACAAAGAAAGCAATAAAATGGTTATAAATCTTCTGTCGTAATTTGTCAATCAAACGCCGATGAAGTGTCAATACGTCCACTTTCCATTGCTCTACACTAGGGCCTGTTGACGTTTCAGACATGCATTGTGTTATCAGCTAAAACTACAGAAACGAGGCATGAAACGAAGGGAATGGTCACTCCCTTGCCAAGTTTCATAACGAAGTTTATGGCAGTTTTAGCGATAACCCTTCGGGACTAGGATGTTTTTTGCCGCTAGGTCGTTAGGAAAGAGTCATTTAGAATGACTAAATTTCCTCATTCCTGCCTAGTATCGTCTAAAAAACATCCATAGTCGCAAGCATCTGTGAAATGTCAACAGACCCTAAATATAGAAAATAGACAGGTGGTTTTTATGATTAAAGGATTTGTTGCAGGATTGATCGTTGTTAATGCCTTCGAATGGGTTGCACATAAATATATTTTGCATGGTACACATCGAGCAGGAAAGCCGAGATTTAGCCCTGTACCACGTAGTATGAAGTCACATTGGGAGCATCATCGTGAAGTACGTAAGCAAGCGTTTGAAGACGATGGCTATGTTGAAGGTCTGAGCAACTGGCGTACCAAAAATGAAGTGGTGTCTTTGGGCATCGTTGCAGTGACAACCAGCGCCATGTTTTATCCATTCTCTAAGGGTATGGCAGCTGCGACATGGTATAGCGCATTCAACTACTACTATATCCACCGTCGTGCACACCTTGAACCTGATTGGGCGAAAGCAAAGATTCCGTGGCACTATGACCATCACATGAATGCCAATCAAGATGCCAACTGGTGTGTGACTAAGCCGTGGTTTGACTATGTGATGGGTACACGAGTGGTGTCTTCAGCAGATTTGCAAGAGCGCAATCCACTTGGCGTCAATTTACCGAAATTTATTGAAACGCCATTGAAACAGCTGGTGGATCAATATTTCCCTGCCAAGTACGTGCAAAAAGCGGTTTCACAGAAACGTGCAACTCAGCAATCGAAAGATGCTGAAGGGCAATACGTACTTTCAATTGCATAAATCTGTGTCAAAAGCGTAAAACAAAAAATAAAACACTCAGCATAAATTTCACACTTTAATTTCTCAGTTTTATCAAAGCAATCCCTAGTTTAGGATTGCTTATTTTTTTCCAGCGCTATATTCTTGAAAACATAATGAAAATTAACACATCATTTTCCATTTTGAGAAAACTCCCATGACTCATTCCAACTGCCATCGTGCGATTAAAAAATTATTTACAACGATGAGCATCATTGCTTTAACTGGCTTTTCCACGATGAATTATGCCAAAGAGTCAACCACAGTCTTTGCCGCCGCAAGTTTGACCAATGCCCTGCAAGACATCGAAAAACTGTATGAGCAAACCTATAAAACCGATGTCAAAACCTCATTTGCAGGTTCATCGACCTTGGCAAAGCAGATCGAAGCAGGCGCACCAGTAGACATTTTCATGTCAGCAGATTTGCAGTGGATGGATTATTTGCAAAAGCAAGGTCAGGTAAATCCCAAAAATCGAGTGAATTTACTCGGTAATTCGCTAGTTTGGATTGTGCCGAAACAGCAAAAAACAAAACTCGATGTGAAAAAAGGTGCTGTGCCAGACCTTGTAAAAAATAGCCGAATCTGTACGGGAAATACAAACAGCGTACCTGTAGGAAAATATGCAAAGTCGGCACTCACTTCACTGGATTGGTGGACGACGGTACAACCAAAACTTGTAGAAACTGAAGATGTGCGTGGTGCACTGACTTTTGTGGAACGTGGTGAGTGTCAGCTCGGCATTGTCTATGCGACCGATGCTGCGATTAGCGATAAAGTCAAAGTCGTTGGTACATTCCCTGTAGGAAGCTATCCTGCGGTGGTGTATCCTGTGGCGAAACTTGATCAATCCACAGAAACACAACGTATGTATCAATTCATCCAAGGAAAAAAAGCCGAAGCGATTTTTAAAAAGTATGGCTTTATTCCACTACATCCAACTGCAAAACGTAAATAATGTTTGCGTTAAGTCCTGAAGAAATCAGCCTACTGCAACTGTCCTGTAAAGTCGCATTAGGTTGTCTTTTGCTGAATATTATTCCTGCATTATTCTTCGGTTGGCTATTGGCACGCAAAGAGTTTTTGGGGAAATCCCTGTTAGAAACATTGATCTTTCTGCCCTTAGTGCTGCCGCCTGTTGTGCCAGGTTATTTGCTGCTGCAACTATTTGGTAATAATGGCGTGATCGGCAAATATTTTAGTTACTTGGGATTCGAGTTGGCGTTTAACTGGAAAGGGGCGGTACTCGCTTCGGCAGTGATGGGCTTTCCGCTGTTGGTACAGTCGATTCGTCTTGCCATCGAATTGGTTGATCAGCGCCTAGAAATCGCCGCCATGACTCTGGGGGCATCTCGCTTTGCGGCTTTTCGGCAGATCACCTTGCCATTGGCGAGTAGTGGCATTCTGGTCGGGTTAATATTGTGTTTTTGTCGCAGTTTAGGCGAGTTTGGTGCAACCATCAGCTTTGTCGGTAACATCGCCGAAGAAACACGTACCTTACCGCTTGCGATGTACAGTCTGATGCAACAGCCGAATAGCGAAGATGCTTTAAATCGTTTAATTATCATTTCCTTAGCGATTGCTTTTCTCGCTTTGTGGTTTGCGCAGTGGTTCCAGCGTCGGCAAAAACGGCTTCGGGGTGCGCTATGACCGACGCAATGAATCAGGAAAAGTCGTCCGTGATAGATATTGATATTGTATTATCTTTGGGGCAATTTCAGCTTGAAGCGCAGTATCAGACCAATCAACAAGTGCTAGGCTTGTTTGGTGCATCAGGTGCGGGGAAAACTTCGATTTTACATAGTGTGGCGGGGATTGTGACACCGCAAAAAGGCAAGATTCATATTCAAGATCAATGCTTTTTTGATGAGAAAAACAATATCAATCAATCCGTACAACAGCGCCGTGTCGGTTTAGTCTTTCAAGATGCACAGTTATTTCCACATTTCTCGGTAAAAAAGAATTTATTGTTTGGTTTTCAGCATATTGAATCATCACAGCGACATTTTCAGTTGGATCAAGTGGTGGAATTATTGAAATTAGAGCATCTGTTAGAGCGTATGCCGATCAAACTCTCAGGCGGTGAAAAACAGCGTGTTGCGCTGGGTCGAGCGTTATTGTATTCCCCGAATATTTTGCTACTGGATGAGCCATTGTCTGCGTTAGATACAGCGCATAAGCAGGAGATTATTCCGTTCTTTCAGCAGATTCGAGATCAGACCAATATTCCGATGCTCTATGTCAGTCATGATATTAATGAAATTAAGCAACTGACTGATGAAGTGTGGTGTTTGTAGTTTGGAATATTAAGCTTGGGAAAATCTTTGGATCGTTTTGTATTGGGAAGTAAGGAATTAAACCTCATCACAGCACGACTTATTTTGACGCTCATTTGATTTTATTAGGTTTATAGTGGTTGCATCATTTTTGCAAATCACCGTATCCTATTCATTGCAGATAACTTCAAACATGCCAAGTTGCATAGGAGTTCTAATATGACTAAGAAATTGCAAGTCTATTTCTCAGATGATGCATGGCGTTCATTGCAAAATCTGATGGGTGAAAATGGCAGTCCAAGCCCAACTTTAAACGCCTTACTTGAAAGCGTGTCTTCGCACGATATACGCCCTATAGTTGCCAAAACTACAGTGAGCATACCCTTTGTACTTGATCGAGTATCGGCAGGCTTTCCGTCCCCTGCGAATGACTATATTGACCGCTCTATTGATTTAAATGAGTTTTTGATTGATAACCAATCGGCAACATTCATTGTTGAAGTTAATTCCTTATCTATGCTCAATGCTGGCATAGATGTGGGCGATCAATTGATTGTTGATCGGAGCTTAAATGCGCACGATGGTGAGATTGTTATTGCGCTTGTAGATAATGAGTTTACCGTTAAACGACTCATCATTACCCCGCAAGAAACTTATCTTAAAGCCGAAAATCCTGAATACTCAGACATACACTTTCTTGATGGTCAAGAACTGCAAATATGGGGAGTCGTTACCAATATCATTAAGCCCCTGCGTAAGCGTAAATAGTCGAGTTAGTATCATGCAGAATCGAATATTTGCACTGGTAGACATCAACAATTGTTATGTCAGTTGCGAACGTGCGTTCAGTGCTAAGCTAAATAATGTGCCCGTAATCGTGCTATCTAATAACGATGGGTGTATCATCGCCAGAAGTCAGGAAGTCAAAGACTTAGGCATAAAGATGGGTACACCATTGTTTAAGATGCAAGACATGATCAAACAGCATCAAATCCAAGTCCTATCAAGTAACTATGCCTTGTATGGTGAAATGTCACGTCGATTTCACAGCGTCCTTTTTGATTTTGTCGGTCTAGGCGAACAAGAAATTTATTCAATTGACGAATGCTTTTTAGACTTAACACGGCATCGTAATTTTGACCTTGATCAAATGGCACAGAAGATTAAAGCAAGACTTTGGCAGTGGTTAAGTTTACCTGTGTGCATCGGCATCGGTACAACTAAAACCGAAGCGAAAATAGCCAATCACATCGCCAAGAAAAATCAGCAATTTGGCGGAATTTGTAATCTTTACGAGATGAGTCTAACTGCAAAAGAAGGTTTATTTTCTCAAATTGATGTGAGTGAAGTTTGGGGAGTAGGACGTAAGCACAGTAAGAAACTGCAAAGTATCGGTATTACTAATGTATTGGACTTGGCTAGTGCAAATGATAGCTTTATACGCAAGCAGTTTTCCGTAGTCATGCAAAGAACCGTGCTTGAGCTACAAGGTACGTCATGTATCGAGATTGAACATACACCCGATGCAAAGCAACAAATCATTTCTAGTCGCTCTTTCGGACAGCGTGTGACTGAATTAGTCGATTTACAGTCTGCAATCCGTGCGTATGTACAAGATGCGTTTAAGCGTTTGCGAGATGATGCGCTCTTGTGCGGTTGTATGATGGTTTTCGTACAATCTAATCCCTTTGATGAAAGCATGCCGTTTTATAACAAATCAGTATCTTTTAGTTTTCCCGAACCAACCGACGATCTACTTTTGATGAGTAGCTATGCCACTAAGATGATTGCAACACTCTATCAAAAAGGGATTCGATTTAAAAAGTGTGGTGTGGTTTTAACGTGCCTTGAACCTAAAGCTAAACATACTTATGACTTACTCACAGACATGCAACAAGTTCAAGAAATTGAACGGCTGATGGCAACTTTTGAAAATGTGCATGATAAATTCGGCAAAGCAAAATTGTCATTGGGTGCGGTACACAATAAAAAGCATAACTGGCAAATGAGTCGTGAAAAGTTAAGTGCTAATCCGTTTCGTGTGGGGAGTTTTTTGCAAGTTAATTAGAGTTAATATTCAGTACAAATCCCTGAGAGTCATCTTGGGGATTTTTTTATTGAAAAGCATAAAAATGGTCACTGTACATCATGGCATTGTTTTGTATTTTGTTTTATTAACAAAATCACTTTTAATTTTTTGACTTGGTTGGAATCTGCCTATTACAATTCAAAGCTATGAATTTTCATCAATTATTTTGCGTAAATTTTTTACTAACATTCTGAATTAACTTAGAAAAATCTACCATTTCACTTTCAACACTTTGCTTGGCAATCGTCTGCATCTGTTGATATTTTTCAACGACTTCCAAACCAAATGCAGTGACTTGCGCACCACCACCATGTGAGCCACCTGTTTGCGTCGTTACCAAGGGCGAGATGAAATTCCGATTCATGGTATCGACCAACTGCCAAGCACGACGGTAGCTCATATTCATCTGTTTGGCTGCTTTAGAGATTGAACCTGTTGCGTGAATGGCTTGGAGTAGCTCGGCTTTCCCTGGTCCAAAGGCAATCTCATCATCATTATAAATGCGAAGTTTAAGGCTGAAATGCGCTGATTGAGTCATCGGAATGAAATTCTATTTGACGAAACGCATTGATAAATCAATAGCTTGCACATCTTTAGTCAGCGCACCCATTGAAATATAGTCCACACCAGTCGATGCAACTTCACGCAAGCGTTCCACGGTAATGTTGCCCGATGCTTCGAGTTTGCAACGCCCATCGACTAATTTCACTGCGTCAATCATTTCTTGCTGACTAAAGTTATCGAGCATCACAATATCCGCACCAGCCTCAAGTGCTTGCGATAACTCATCAAAACTTTCGACTTCGACTTCCACAGGTTTATTCGGTGCAATTTGATGCGCTTGTGCAATTGCTTGGGCAATACCACCTGCCGCCATGATGTGATTTTCTTTGATGAGGAACGCGTCAAACAAGCCAATGCGATGGTTTTGACCACCACCCATGGTTACCGCATATTTTTGTGCGATGCGTAAGCCCGGTAAGGTTTTACGAGTGTCCAAAATCTTGGTATTTAATCCATCAAGTAATTTCACATAACCGTTCACTTTGGTTGCTACCGCAGATAAAGTCTGGACGAAGTTGAGCGCAGGACGTTCACCTGTGAGTAAGCTACGTGCGTTGCCTTTGAGTTCTAAAAAGGCTTCATTGGCAAGCACAGTATCGCCATCATTTTTTAACCAAATCACTTCAACAGTTGGATCAAGTTGGGCAAATATTGCATCGACCCACGGACGACCTGCAAGCACCATGTCTTCCCGAGTAATCACACGTGCGTGGGCAATCTCGTCCGCAGGCGTGAGCTGTGCGGTAATGTCGCCATCGCCAATATCTTCTGCAAGGGCATGTTGGACATTAATTTGGATCGCTTGTTCAAGCATCGTTGACGAAATCATGGTGTACTCAAAAAGGGATGATGAAAATTGAGGCTGATTATAGCGGATTTTTTGTGATGGCTGATATGCCCTGTATGACTTACTGAAAAATAATCAATGCAGAAAAAGATTTACACAGCGCACGTGCAACAACTCAAGTAATATAATGCGTATGACATCAGATTAAATAAAATTTTGCGCATCATGACTGGACTAAAAATTGAACAGGGGCGATTGAATATCGCTCAGCAAATTGCTTCACCGAACTTTAACGCACGACCTGAGCAGACCGATATTCGTCTGGTAGTGATTCATAATATTAGCTTGCCACCATCGCAGTTTGGTGGTGGTTATATCGAGCAATTTTTTCAAAATCAACTCGATCACAGCAAGCATCCTTATTTTGAAACCATTCGAGGCATGCAGGTTTCAGCGCATTTGCTGATTTTGCGCACTGGAGAGCTTTTACAGTTTGTCAACTTTAACGATCGAGCTTGGCATGCAGGGCGTTCGAGCTATCTCGGGCAAGTGGAATGTAATGATTATTCTATCGGTATCGAGCTTGAGGGCAGTGATGATTTACCCTTTGAGGATGTGCAATATCAACAACTCAGCCAAGTGATTATTGCATTAGAAAAAGCCTATCCAAAAACCAAACAACATCTAGCAGGGCATTCGGATATTGCGCCACAGCGTAAGACCGATCCAGGTGATTTTTTTGATTGGCAAAAGTTGCGTCAGCTTTTACAGCAGACACGTTCTACATAAATTCATTGGATTTACATGGTCTAGCACATGCAAATTCTAAAAATTCATCTACAATAAGCACTTTTAAAATTGGGAAAACGGCGATGGCGTTATGGCGCTCTACGGTCATTGTCAGTGCGATGACCATGTTGTCACGCATCTTAGGCTTGATACGAGATATGGTCTTGCTCAATGTATTTGGTGCAGGAAAAGACTTCGATACCTTCGTGGTGGCGTTCCGTATCCCTAATTTCTTTCGGCGACTGTTTGCTGAAGGCGCATTTTCTCAAGCCTTTATTCCCGTACTCACAGAATATAAAACCTCAAAAACGCATGAAGAAGTGCAAATACTCGTTAGTCGTGTATTTGGTGGATTATTGCTGATCATGAGTTTGCTGACCATGATTGCGATGGTGGCGGCGCCTGCGATTCTCTACGTCTATGCAGGTGGTTTCGCTGATGATCCTGCAAAATTCGCACAGCTCATTGATTTATTTCGTCTGACTTTTCCATACTTGTTATTTATGTCGTTGACGGCATTTGCAGGAAGTATTTTGAATAGTTATGGCTCGTTTACCACACCTGCATTTGCGCCTGTATTACTCAATCTGAGTATGATTTTTGCGGCATTATTTTTAGCACCAAAAATGTATCCTGATCCTGCGATCATGTCATTGGGTTGGGGCGTGTTGATTGCAGGGGTATTACAAATTGCTTTACAGCTCCCGCAGTTATGGCGTAAAAAATTGCTGATTCCACCAAAGCTCGATTTTAAGCATGAAGGGGTACAGCGTATTTTAAAATTGATGTTGCCTGCGTTGTTTGGTGTGTCGGTGACACAGATCAATTTATTGCTCAATACCTTTTGGGCATCTCATATGCAAGATGGTTCGGTATCGTGGCTGTATACCGCAGAGCGAATGACTGAGTTGCCACTGGGCTTGATTGGTGTGGCGATTGGTACAGTGATTTTACCCTCGCTCTCTAGTCGCCATGCAGAGCAAGATGCCACAAAATTTCGTGCCATGATCGACTGGGCAGCGAAAGTCATTATCTTGGTGGGTGTACCTGCCAGTATTGCATTGGGTATGCTTGCTACACCGATTATTCAAACGCTGTTCCAACATGGTGAATTTACCCTACGTGATACGCAAATGACCGCTTTGGCATTGCAATGTATGAGCGCAGGCGTGATTTCATTTATGTTGATCAAAGTGTTTGCACCAGGATTTTATGCACAGCAAGATACCAAAACCCCTGTACGTATCGGTTTAATCACCGTGTTCGCCAACATGCTCATTACCATTATTCTGCTTGGGATTTTCCATCTCATCGGTTGGAAAGAGCAACACATGGCACTAGCACTTGCTTCATCAGGCTCGGCGTTGGTAAATGCAGGATTGCTCTATGTAGCATTGCATCGTCGGAATATTTATCGTTTTGAAGGGCATTGGAAAAAAACCATAGTGCAATTCTCCATTGCGAATATTGCGATGATCATTGCTTTATGGTTCGGTTTACAATGGTTTGATGGCGATGCAAGTGCTTGGATGCGCATTCTAATGCTTGCGCTACTGTGTATCGTTGGTGCAGCGACTTATGCTGTTGCGTTATTGTTGGTTGGATTTCGACCTCGACACTTACGACCTTAAACAGCTATTGCACCTCAATTAATGTTATATCCCATAAAAAAAGCTGTCCGAAGACAGCTTTTGGAGGAAGGTAAAATCGTTTTCTATGCCGATTCTATTTTGGTCACATTAACTACCAAACAGATTTTGGAATAGATTGCTAAACTTCTTACTACGAGAAACCACGCTGAGTTTTTGGTTATTGAGCTTAGCGAGTGCTTGGCTTTCTTCAGTCGAAGGTTTTGATGCAGCAGACAACTTTGCGCTTTGGATCATTTTATCCAGTGCAGTCAGTTGGCTCGCATCTTTCACCGTTGCTGTGGTCTTTTTCGCATCGGCAACAGATTTGATAATTGACGCTTCTTGCTTAGGCGTTTGCGGTTGAATTTGAGCTGAGTGTGTATATGACGCGAAACCGACAGTCATGCTCAACATCAGCATTACCGATTTAACTTGCATCACGGACTCCCCGATAGGCTATTGATTGTATCCACAATCGTTGTTGTAAATAATAAAATTCTCATTAATAACTAAAATACTATGCTTGATGACAGATTTCAAACTTTATTTATTATTTTTGTTAAATATGTCGCTTTTTATGTTGATTTATCTGGGTATTTCACAAATTATTTTGTAAATAAAAGGGTAGGAAGTGACAATTTTTGCGAATTGGGTGGGTGTTTACAATGAAAGACGAATGGATTAGTTAAAGAAACGTAAAAGGATTGGCAACATACAGACTAACAACAACAGTGCAGAACTGCGGTAGAGTTGCTCTTGGTTGATGCCTTTGAAGCGACCCGTCAGTAAGCGACTGCCGTAAAACATCCAAAATAAAGCCGATGGAATCAATACTGCACTAAATAGCAACATGCTGAGGGCATAGCTTTCGATATTGCTCCACGTTTCGTGTGGGAATATTCCGACAGAGAACAGTGCTGCTTTTGGATTCTTAAAGGTGGAGTAAAACAGTTGCATGGCTTTGATATTTTTATTGCGTTGACTATGCGCATGCAGATGTTTCATTTTCCACAGACGAAATGCGAGCCAAAAAACATAGATCGCACTGGCAAAATGGAGAATATCAATAAATAAAGGCCAAATATCATCGGTAAATGCAACGATCAACCACCACAGTGCCATCGCATACATATAGCCAATCAACTCCGCAGGAATCAAGCGAAGTGATTTTTGCATACCGATTTGCTGTGCAGAACTCGCCAACAATGCGTTGGTTGGTCCAGGGATAATCATCACAGCAAACAGTGCAATAAGAATAAAGCCATATTCGATCATAAAAGTGGTTCAATAGTCACAGGGATCTGTGAGGAAGTTAGGAGAGCGTAAGTTAAACAATTATGATGCAATTCCCAAGATAATATTGCTGAAAATTGCATCAAAGTATGAGTTTGTAACTTGCACTATTTGAAAATAGTGTTGCATGACAATGTGTTGAGGATTTGGTTAATTACTTGTACGTGGATTTTGAATTGGACAATTTTTAAATTGTGCCGCTTGTGCGATTGCATCTTGTTGACCATAGAGTTTAGCAATTTCTGTGCGTTTGCTGTTGCTCGATTGCCCCATATTCACTGAGATGTTCGGGCGAACGCCCCAACCGCCACCCCAGCCACCGACACCAAGTCCGACACCAACGCCCATACCTGTACGCTTTTCAGGTTCAACACCATCACTGACATATTTGCCGATACGTGCGTATTCGGTGTGAAGCTGTGCGCAGTTCCACGATTGATACTGGGTTGGTGAAACATAGGCGGGTTTGACTGGACCAGTTGCACAAGCACCTAGAATAAGGCTTGACGCCAAAGCAGTTGCTAAAGTGAGTTTATTCATTATTCACGCTCAATCTCGTCAAATAGTTGGCGGTAAGTCTGTGTCAGCTTGTGATCTGCAGCCAAGTGAATCAACGGTAGATTCTTCAGGTGCGATTCTTTCATCATCACAGATGGCGGTAGCATGGTGTCAAATACAGGCAGTTGATCCTGACGAAGCTGTGCCACGATTTCCTTTGGAAGCTTGGCTTGGGCTTGGAACTGATTGACAATCACACCTTCCACAGCCAAGTCATCATTATGATCTTGACGAGTTTCGACGACATTTTCAAGTAGCGTGAGTAATGCACGGTGTGAGAACACGTCACAGTCAAATGGAATCAAGACACGATTCGACGCAATCAACGCAGACAAGGTAAAGAAGTTAAATGCTGGCGGGGTGTCAATATAGACCCGATCATATTGTGATGCGATTTTATGCAAAGCATCACGCAGTTTGTAAATTTTATGTTTCGATTCAAGCGCATGCTCTAGTGAGCCAAGCTCTGCACTCGATGGAATCACATGCAAATTTGGAAACGGACTTTGATGAATCACGGCATCTAAGCCTTTGACTTTATTATTTAAGATCGAACCAATTGCCGAACCGAGAATGCCTTTGCCTTGAGGTTGAGCCACGACCTCTTCAAAGAAGTGATACATATTCGGGCCAAAAGTTGGCAGTTCCGTACCTGTGTGCAAACTGTCATGTGCACTGCCTAGAATGTATTGACTTGAGTTCGATTGTGGATCAAGATCGATCACTAAAGTACGATAGCCCTGTGCGGCACTGATCGCTGCTAAGTTAACGGTAATGCTTGATTTGCCTACACCACCTTTTTGGTTAAATACAACGCGAGTTAGCATGTTGTTCTCCATTCCTTCTTTTGGTTGTATCGAACCAATTCAAAAAACAAGTTAGTAAAATCAGTCAAAAAATATGTTAGTAATGACATCATTAAAAAACAATCTGTTCAAAATCTAGCCGAGCTGTGGTTTGATCCCGATCAAAGCGAATAAGGCAAGAAATGCCACAATCGCAATCACTAAGCCTGCTTGACGTTGCACCAATAAACGCGCTGACTTGCGACTAAATGCTTTGAATGATGCAGATAAAATCACCAAAAATAAAATCACTTTGGCATAAAACCACATTTCAACCTGAAATTGATTGTCCCAAAGGAGCCACAATCCCGACAAAATCAACACACTATAACTGAAATGTTGTAGTCCGACGATGATCTTGTTGGACACAGTGCGTTCAACCGTCCACTTTTTTAAAATCAAAATCGGAAAAGCACGTACAATCAATAAAATAAACACCAAACTGGCAATCGACATATGTATGATTTTAATCAATAGGTGCTGATCCATAGTAGTTCTCTAGCTAAAATAGTGGCTTGAAATGAAAAATAATAATAAAAAACTGAAATAAAGTTAACTGCTTGCATGCTTTGGTGCGTGCGCACAATTTGGACTGTCAGGACGTTCACCTGTCCATTCATCCTGAGTATAGGCATGAATAGCTAAGGCGTGAATCTTGGAAGACGCAAGTAAATCACCGACTAAGCCATAGACTTTTTGATGGCGTTGCACCAAGCGCAAACCTTGAAAAACATCACTGACAATGGTCACTTTAAAATGACTTTCTTTCCCAGGGAAATAACCACCATGACCTGAGGATTCATTCAAAATTTCCAAATGGATTGGTGAGAATTGTTGTAGTAATTCTTCAAGTTGAGTTTGCAGTTGCATGAGGCGACCTTTAATTCAAATATAACGCAAAAAAATTGTGCAAGGAGTGGCTACAAATATAGCATATTTCAAGCAAAACGAAGTTTTCTTCAAGGTCATATGATTCCACGCAAAAAAACACCGCATCATGAGCGATGCGGTATTTTTAATATTGCTTAACAATATGTGTTTAGCGGTTTGCTTGTTGATACAGTGGCATTACTTTTGGCATTAAAGCTTGTAAGTTTTGAATACGATTCGATGGATTCGGGTGGGTACTCAAAAATTGCGGAGAGCTACCACTACTTGCCGAGATCATTTTTTTCCATAGGCTAATTGACGCATTCGGGTTATACCCTGCACGTGCCATCAGCTCGGTGCCTAATATATCGGCTTCAGACTCCTGCGTACGGTTATTCGGTAAGCTGATACCGATCTGACCAACCATCTGCGCAAGTTGCGCTTGACCCTCAGATAGTCCAGTCGCTGCCGCTAAAATGCTTAATCCTGCTTGTTGTGCATATTGGCGAGAGACATTCTCACGACCATGTTCACGTAGTGCATGCGCCATCTCGTGCCCCATGATCGCAGCGATTTCGTCATCAGTGAGTTTGAGGCGATCGATGATGCCAGTGTAGAACATGATTTTGCCACCTGGCGCACAGAACGCATTTAGCTCATCACTTTTAATTAAGTTCACTTCCCATTTCCAAGAAGAAGCTTCTGGACGAAGCACTTTTGCTTGTGGAATCAAACGGTTGGCAATGCGCTGTAAGCGTGCTTTTTGGGCGCTATTGGTGTTCAATACACCTTTTGCCTGTGCTTGCGCTTTCATTTGGTTGTAGCTTTGCGCAGATAAGGCATTGATCTCGCTGTCAGATACCAGTAGTAATTGTTTGCGGTCTACACCCGTGGTACTTGTCGATGTTGAACTGGTACATCCTGTCACCGCCAAAGCACTTGCCAATACTGTTACGTTTAAAAACTTCTTCATTGTTACTCCGAGATTTTTACTATTTCTAGACTCAGTGTATAACGATGATATTGCGAATTAAGTATAAAAATTGATAACGAGAGCTGACAACGTAGACAAAAGATGAATAAACCTGATAACAAAGGATAAAGAAAAGATGAATAAATGTGCATTCGGCGATTCAGAAATCGAAAACTGCTTGACCAAAATCGCCAATGCGCTATGATGTGGCGCATGCGGGAATAGCTCAGTTGGTAGAGCACAACCTTGCCAAGGTTGGGGTCGCGAGTTCGAGTCTCGTTTCCCGCTCCAAATTCTAAAAGCCTCAATCAAAAGATTGGGGCTTTTTTTATGCCTGCTTTCAATCACTTAGAAAG
>NZ_JAYROT010000065.1:0-60537 GCF_041911495.1 Acinetobacter sp.
TCGAGTACACCAAGACTTTGACACCAAGACGTCGAGCCACCCAGTAGTGACCAAACTCATGAATCGCAATCAAAGGTCCAAGTAGCATCAAGGCAGCAAAGATAATAAATAGAATACTCATAAAGGTACTCCATACTGTGCAACCCACTGCATTGAGCGTTCACGGACTTGGTGATCGACCTGTAAAATACTTTCAATATTATTGGCGGCTTGGGCTGATATTTGGTTGAGCAACTCTGCGACAAGTTTGGTAATTTGAGTAAATTGGATGCGTCCTTCTAAAAAGGCTTGTACTGCAACTTCATTGGCAGCATTCAGAATTGTCGGCGCTGTACCACCAACACGCATCGCTTCACGTGCCAAATTTAAGGCCTGGAATTTTTGGTGGTCTGGTGGATAAAAATCCAATTTTTGTACATCAAACAAATTTAAAGCCTGCACTGAAGACGAGATACGCTTTGGCCAAGCCAAAGCATGCGCAATCGGCGTACACATATCAGGATTGCCCATCTGCGCAAGGGTCGAACCATCAATATACTGTACCATTGAGTGAATAATACTTTGTGGATGAATTACCACTGTAACAAAATGTTCTGAAATTGAAAATAAATGACACGCTTCGATCAGCTCCAAACCTTTATTCATTAAGGTTGCTGAATCGACTGAAATCTTCTGCCCCATTGACCAATTTGGGTGTTTACACGCCTGAGCAGGTGTAACGTTTTCTAATTGTGATTGATCGAAATGTAAAAATGGTCCGCCAGATGCGGTAAGTAAAATTTGCGATACGCCAAGTTGTGGCTGTTTATTTTCATTTCGATGCGAAAAATACGACTCAGGCAAACATTGAAAAATCGCATTATGCTCAGAATCTACTGGAAGTAATAATGCCCCTGACTTTTTTGCCTCACTGAGCATTAAGTCACCAGACATCACCAAGGCTTCTTTATTGGCAAGTAAAACACGCTTGCCTGATTTGACCGCAGACAAAGTCGGCAACAAACCCGCCGCACCGACGATCGCAGCCATGACAATATCTACCTCAGAATTTGAGGCAATCTCAACTAAACCTTGTTCATCAAAAACCAATTCGGGGAATGGTTGTAGTTTTTTCTCAAGTGCAATTTTTTTAAATTGATCCAATTGCACAGATGGGATACCGACCACTTTGGGTTGATATTGTAGGCAAATATCAACGAGTTCAGCGATGCGGTGCTGTCCTGTCACCGCATACACCTGATAATCATCGCTATGTTCGGTTAAGATTTTTAAGGTACTTTGTCCAATCGAGCCAGTCGCCCCGAGTATCGCAACCGACTGCTTCATCAAACATCAATTCCCATAAATTTGAGCAAATACAAACCAGCTGCAAAGATCGGCGTTGCCGAGAGCAGAGAATCAATGCGATCAAGCACACCACCATGACCAGGGAAAATACGTCCTGAATCTTTCACCCCTGCACGACGTTTGATCATCGACTCGACCAAATCGCCCTGTACTGATGCCGCCACTGTGACCATTGATAAAAGCAGGAAAATAGTAAAAGCTGTGATGCTAAGCTCTAAATATACCGCTGATAAAGCAATCATGATCAACGCCGAAGTCGCCAATCCACCGAGCAACCCTTCTACTGACTTATTTGGACTCACATTCGGTGCGAGTTTGCGCATACCAAACTTACGTCCGACAAAATATGCGCCTGAATCAGCTCCCCAGACCAAGAGGAACACATACATCAACCACCACGGCGAAAACTGCCACAAAAAGAATATCGCCGTCACTGCAGCAAGTACAAATACAGCACCTACAATTAATAATGAAGAATTAAACCATGCATCATAGTTCGGATAACGACGCACCCAAACTATACTCACCGCCCAAATCAAAACAGATGCCAACCAAAATAAGATCCAAACATCTTCGAGATAGATCATGCTCAGCAGTGACACCACAGCAAGTACAATACCGTAGTACCATGCAGACACGGTCTTATGATTTTGTGTATCAACTTGGAGTGGCACGAGTTTCAACCACTCGTAGCCTGCGCCCAAAGCGGCTAAAGTCATAAGTCCAATCATTGGATATGCTGACGTACTTGCAAACATACACACCAGTACGACAACCAACAAAACCAATGCGGTGATGATCCGCTCTAACATATTTTAATTCTCAGTATGATATTGGATGGCTTGCACTTGCTCAGAGGTTTTACCAAAACGACGTTCACGCTGTGCAAAGTCTTTTAAAATTCGATCAAACTCTTCCACTGAAAAGTCAGGCCATAAAGTTTCTGTAAAAAATAGCTCTGCATAGGCAGTCTGCCATAATAAAAAATTAGATAACCGAAAGTCCCCGCCTGTACGGATCAACACATCTACAGGCGCAAGATCATTTAAGCAGGTTTGTTGATGGAAAGTGTGCTCATCAATCTCGTCAAGAGTGAGCTGATTCTGTTGCACTTGTTGCGCTAAGCTTTTTGCTGCCTGCACCATATCCCACATGCCACCATAGCTAATGGCGATGGTCAAGGTCATCGCAGTATATTGTGCTGTTTCTCGCTCTGCATCAAGCATTAGCTGTTGTAAGCGTGCGGAAAGCTTCGAACGATCACCAATAAAACGTAAGGCAATCTGATACTTTTCCATGCGAGGCTTTTGCTCAAGAATAGTATCTTCAAGCAACTGCATCAATAGCGCCACTTCTTGTGGTGGTCGATTCCAATTTTCGCTGGAAAATGCAAATACGGTTAAAGCCTGTACACCGATCTCACGACAATGCTCGACCAATGGATCGAGTTGATCTTTGCCAACACGATGACCATCACCTGTAGCGAGTTGATTGCGTTTCCCATAGCGATTATTGCCATCCATAATAATGGCAACATGCTTTGGCAGAGTGGACGCAGAAACCATCGGTTGTATCGTGACAGTCAAAACTTATACCTGCATCAATTCCGCTTCTTTATCGGCTAAGCGCTTATCCACCTCAGCAACGTATTTATCAGTGAGTTTCTGAATATCATCACTTGCACGGCGCTCGTCATCTTCAGAAATTTCTTTTTCTTTCAATAAATCTTTCACATCACCCAATACATCACGGCGAATATTACGAATCGCCACTTTGGCATTTTCTGCTTCAGAACGTGCAAGCTTTTGCATATCGCGGCGAGTTTCTTCAGTGAGTGCTGGTAGTGGTACACGAATCACATCGGCAGAGATCGGGTTTAAACCCAAATCACTTTCACGAATCGCCTTATCCACCGCAGACACCATATTTTTCTCAAACGGCTGTACAAGTAACGTTCGAGAGTCATCCAAACCGACACTCGCTACCTGATTCAACGGCACGTCAGAACCATAATACGGCACCATAACGCCATTGAGCATAGATGGATGGGCACGCCCCGTACGCACTTTGGCAAAGCCTTGCTCTAAGGATTCAAGGCTTTTTTGCATACGTGTTTCGCCATCTTTTTTAAGGTCATTAATCATATTGTATTCCGTATTAATCTTTCAAAATCGCATCATTATAAATGAATTTTTGCCGAAAAGTGTAGCCACACCATTCGGCAATCTCTTCAAACACACAAAGATCGCGTGATCTGTTCAACTATTTAAGCTGTGCTGAGTTGCTGACTCGTGTACCTTCGTTTTCACCCATGACCACAGAAAGCAATGCACCTGATTTATTCATATCAAAGACATGCAGTGGCACATCATGGTCACGACATAAGCAGATCGCCGTCAAGTCCATCACACCGAGTTTTTCATCAAGCACTTGATCAAACGTCAAACTATCGTATTTCACCGCATCATCATACTTGCTTGGATCTTTGTTATACACACCATCAACTTTGGTGGCTTTTAAAATCAGTTTTGATTCAATCTCAATCCCACGCAAGCACGCCGCGGTATCTGTAGTAAAGAATGGATTGCCTGTCCCTGCGACAAAAACACAGACTTCACCACTATTCAGATGACGAATTGCATCACGACTTGAATACGGTTCAACCACTGTTCCAATCTCAAGCGCAGACATCAGACGAGTTTTGATATTACGACGCACCAAAGCATCACGCATTGCCAAGCCATTCATAACGGTCGCAAGCATACCCATTTGATCACCTGTGACACGACCAACCAAGCCATCTTTTTGCAATTGGCTACCACGGTAGAGATTACCACCACCGACCACGATACCAACCTGCACACCAAGTCCAACCAAATGCGCAATGGATAATGACATTTGATCAAGTACGGTGGCATCAATACCCATCTCTTTGTTTCCTGACAAAGCCTCACCTGAAAGCTTTAGCAAAATACGGGTATAGCGTGGACTTTTTTCACTCATGATCGGGCTCCAAAATTTATGTGTATACTTTTCTAAAAATCAATTCAAACTTTAATTCATGTGCGATTCGATCAACGAGTGACGTCAATCAACTCACGATTTCAATCAGCTCGGCAAACAAGTCATATTCATCAGCATCAGTAATTTTCACTCGAATTAAATTGCCTGCCTTAATCGCATCACGATCAATATCTTCGACAAAAACATTACCATCAATCTCAGGCGCATCAGCATACGAGCGAGCCACTGCCACCGGATACTCAGCCTCCAGTTCATCGACTAAGACCGTCATGGTTTGACCAATACGTTGTTGTAATTTCTGTGATGAAATCTCTTGTTGAAATTGCATAAAGCGTTCAAAACGCGCTTGCTGAATATCTTCTGGCACATGATTTGGCAAATCGTTCGCTTTTGCACCCTCTACAGGTGAATATTTAAAACAGCCAACACGATCAAGTTGTGCTTCTTTCAGCCAATCGAGCAAATATTGAAAATCTTCTTCAGTTTCTCCAGGAAAACCCACCACAAAAGTCGAGCGAATCACCAGTTCAGGGCATTTTTCACGCCATGCTTTGATACGATCCAAAGTATTTTCACTATGTGCAGGGCGTTTCATCGCCTTTAATACACTCGGACTCGCATGTTGAAATGGAATATCTAAATACGGCAAGATTTTGCCTTGTGCCATTAGATCAATCGCTGCATCGACGTGTGGATACGGATAGACATAATGCAAACGCACCCAAATCCCAAGCTGACCGAGTGCTTCACACAGATCATAAAATTTGGTTTTGAGTGGCTGACCATCCCAAAAATCGAGCTTGTATTTGGTATCAACACCATAAGCAGAAGTATCTTGAGAAATGACCAACAACTCTTTGACGCCTGCACGCTTCAAGGCTTGCGCTTCTTGCATCACACTACTAATCGGACGTGATACCAAATCACCTCGCATACTTGGAATAATACAAAAGGTACAACGGTGATTACAGCCTTCGGATATTTTTAAATAGGCATAATGTTTCGGTGTCAGACGAATACCCTGCTCAGGGACAAGATCGACAAAAGGATTGTGTTTCGGCTGTTGGGGGACATATTGATGGACTGCATCCATCACATCTTGATACGCTGCCGCACCTGTGACTTTGAGTACACTTGGGTGCATCTCACGGATTTTTGCTTCGTCTTTACCCAAACAACCTGTGACGATCACTTTGCCATTTTCATTAATCGCCTCACCAATCGCATCTAAAGACTCTTGAACTGCCGACTCGATAAATCCACACGTATTCACAACTACGAGGTCTGCGCCATCATAATTCTGTGCCACTTCATAGCCTTCGGTCTTCAGCTGGGTCAAAATACGCTCAGAATCAACCAGTGCCTTAGGACAACCTAAAGATACAAAGCCTACTTTTGGGGATTTCATGACTAGACACTCCGAAACAATCGCTATATTGTAAGGTGTTTTGCCCAAGAAAAATAGTCAACACAATAACAATCAAACACAATCCAAAGTCTGCTTTTAACCCATTACACTCAACTCAGATGAAAGCACTATATATTTTCTTACACTAAAAATGATTTATTTTGGTGCAAAAATATAAATTTTAATGTTTCGCCCCACAATTGTGCATATAATCCATTTCACCCAGTCTTTTAATTCATTGAAATTGATCAGCAAATACCTTTTTCATGATCCAACATAAAGACTTGGGTGCCTTTAGCATCGCAACCGAAAGCTTTTAGTGCATGTTTTTGCAATTGTCCCACTGGATCAAAAAGCTTGGCTTGAAACTTGCTTAATACCCAATAACTTAGAAATTTAGCTTGATTTGGCAAGCCAGATTTTGCGCCATTTTAAAGCTTAGGCATATAAATATATGGACTTGCGCACCAATATAGACTACCGATCCATTGTCGATCATATGACCACTGCCGTATTGTTGCTCAATGCAGATTTGACAGTGCATTACATGAACTCAGCATGTGAAAGCTTGTTTGAGATGAGCTTTTTACGTGCATACGGCATGCGAGCAAAGCATTTAGTTGAACTGAGCGAAGACAGTCAATTTAGCCTTGAGGAAGTTCTGCAAAAGACTTTGGATACCGCTCAGCCTTATACTCACCGTGAAGCATTACTCAATATTTCTCTCAAAGATCGCTTTGTTGATTACACCGTATCTTTATTACCAAACAACAAAACTGGAACTTTATTGGTTGAGTTTCAACAGATTGATCGTTTACTACGTATTTCTAAAGAAGAACTCCATATTCAACAACATCAAATCGCACGACAGTTGATCCGTGGTGTGGCACATGAGATTAAAAATCCATTGGGTGGCATTCGAGGTGCAACACAGCTTCTTGCTCGTAATGTCAAAGATGCGCAGATCAAAGAATATACCGACATCATCATTGATGAAGTTGATCGACTTCGTAATCTCGCCGACACCATGCTTGGTTCAAGGCAAATGCCGAGTTACGAGCCTGTCAATATTCATGAGCCATTAGAACGTGTGCGCTCTCTCGTACTTAGTCAAACCAAAAATAAAATCAAAGTGCAACGTGACTACGACTTATCTTTGCCCGATGTGATCGCCGATCGAGATCAGCTTATTCAGGTAATTTTAAATATAAGTGTCAATGCCGTACAAGCCATGACTGAGAATGCCGAGTTTTTCCATGAAAATGATACTCCTCGGCTCACTTTCCGCACTCGAATTCAACGCCTCGTCACCATTCAAGGCGTGCACCATCGCAGTGCAGTTAGAGTCGATATTGAAGACAATGGTCCGGGCATTCCTGCCGATATTTTAGAATCGGTTTTTTATCCAATGGTTTCAGGTCGTGCCAACGGGACAGGACTTGGGCTCAGCATTGCGCAAAACATTATGCGACAACATCAAGGCATGATCGAATGCCACTCGGAAGCAGGGCAAACCATATTTAGCTTATATCTACCTTGGGAGAATAGAACATGACACAGCACAAGATTTGGGTGATCGATGACGACCGTGCCATGCGCTGGGTATTGGAAAAGACCTTCAAGGAAGAAGGCTTTGACGTCACAAGTTATGAAGAAGCACAATCTGCACTTGATCATTTAACTGATACACAACCTGATGTGATTCTCACAGATATCCGTATGCCAGGCATGGATGGATTAAACTTTCTATCTAAAGTTAAAAACTCATTCCCAGAGCTGCCTGTGATCATCATGACAGCACACTCTGACCTAGAGTCTGCTGTATCAAGCTATCAAACAGGTGCATTTGAATACTTACCAAAACCTTTTGATATTGATGAAGCATTGGCATTAGTCAATCGTGCAATTTTGCACATCACCAAGCTACAACAACAAGAAAGTGCCAAAGCACCAGTTGCCCCGCCATCGACTGAAATCATCGGTGAATCTCCTGCGATGCAAGAGGTGTTTCGTGCCATTGGTCGCCTATCGCAGTCTCACATTACCGTATTGATTAATGGTGAATCTGGCACAGGTAAAGAACTGGTTGCCCATGCACTGCATCGCCACTCCCCTCGCAGTAGCAAACCATTCATTGCCTTGAATATGGCAGCGATTCCCAAAGATTTGATCGAAACCGAATTATTTGGGCATGAAAAAGGTGCGTTTACAGGAGCGAATACTCAGCGTCAAGGTCGCTTTGAACAAGCCAATGGCGGTACGCTATTTTTAGATGAAATTGGCGATATGCCTTTTGACACACAAACACGTTTACTCCGTGTACTTGCCGATGGTGAGTTTTATCGGGTTGGCGGTCATATCCCTGTTAAGGTCAATGTACGTATCGTGGCGGCAACGCACCAAGACTTAGAGCGCTTGGTGCAAGCGGGAAAATTCCGTGAGGATTTATATCATCGCTTAAATGTGATTCGTATTCACATTCCAAAATTGGCACATCGTAGCGAAGACATTCCAAAACTTGCAGAACACTTCCTTGCACGTGCTGCCAAAGAACTTGCCGTTAGCCCTAAACTGCTCAAACCTGAAACCAAAGACTATCTCAAACAACTGCCATGGCCGGGTAACGTCCGCCAACTTGAAAATACCTGTCGCTGGCTCACCGTAATGATTACAGGTCGTGAAATTTACCCTGAAGATCTACCGACTGAGCTACGTCAGATTCCATTACGACCGTCTCACGGCGAAGCGGATCAATCCTCAGTTAACGAATCACCAAGTCATACAGCGCAAGCCACACAAGCAATCTTTAGCACAAACGCTATGCAAAACTTTGCTTGGGATGAATTGCTTGGGCAGTGGGCATTGGAAAAATTGCAAAATGGAGAGATGAAAATCCTCGAAGTGGCTGCACCAATGTTCGAAAAGACACTGATCTTAGCTGCGCTCAATCAAACTCGTGGTCGCAAACGCCATGCCGCAGAGCTACTCGGTTGGGGGCGCAATACCTTGACACGCAAAATGAAAGAGCTTGGCATGGATAGTAGTGATGATGAAGACTAATTCTACATCTTGGAGTAAAAGGCTCCTCCCCTTTTTAGGGGGAGGTTGGGTGGGGGTTAAATTTCACAACTCATTTAAAAAAGCTACTACACAACAAATTTATAAATTATCTAAAGTTGTCCTTTCATCACGAAATGATTAAGCTAAAACCACCTGATGCTTCTTTTTACAGTAAGTTCAAATCATGGTGGTTTTTATGCGACATTATATTTTTAAAATTTGTTTAGGGTTGAGCTTTGTACTTCTCACAGTGCCAGTGAGTTACGCTACGGTTGGCGGTAAATCATATATTGAACTTCTGGGCTATGAAGCCAAAGATCAAAAACTCTACCTACTCAAACATGATGAAGATGCCAGTGGCAGACTTCCTCAACTGTATTATTTTGATTTTAAGTCTGCTCAGCCTGAACAATTGATCGAAGTAAAATCCATCTATCCACGAACGAAGACTGGGGAAATTGATTATTTCTCAGATGGCACTGATGTACCTTTTGAACGTGAACTCAAAAAAATTACACGTCGATTAAAAAAGCTCTATCCAATCAATCCGAATATTTTCAAAATCAATGTAGAAAAACAAGAAACCGTACACGTTCCTGCTTGGGCTGAACCTGATAAAACCATGCCTGAATATCGCTATGACTACACTGTGGAAGATAGCCCATACAAAAGCACCTCGCAGCAGGCTGTAAGCTATGCGCCGAAATTGACGGTTAAGCAAGCTTTTCGGATTCCAAAGCAAGATCGTATTGTGGTCACTGTCGAGTATCTCGGCTTTCCTGATGAAACAATGTATACCGATGAAGATGCAATTATTTTGAGTAAATAAGTTCGTCATATGAAATAGAGCAATAAAAAAAGCGACTCTTAGGTCGCTTTTTTTAAATATATCAATAAGATATAAATTAAGCAGTATTAATTCACAGTGGTTTGCGTCGCATCTGCACTTGGCGCATCGACTTGAGTTGACGGTTGTGTTGTGGTCTCAGTCAAACCACCACCCAATGTTTTGTACAACTCGATTTGGCTATTGATATTTAATTGACGGAGTGCCAACAAACCTTGTTCTGCTGCATAAGCATTACGCTGCGCATCCAATACAGTTAAATAATTATCCAAACCTGCACGATAGCGAGCTTGTGACAATTGATAAGTCTTATTGGTTGCTTCAACTAAACGACGCTGTGCTGCAATACGATCTTCAATATTTGCACGTGTTGCCAACACATCATTCACTTCACGGAACGCAGTCTGTACAGTAGATTCATAGTCAGACAGTGCAATCTTTTGATCGACTTCAGAGATTTTGATATTGGCACGTCGAGTACCATAGTCAAAGATTGGCAAGTCAATACTTGGACCAACACTCCAAACAAATGAACCTGATTTAAACAAATCGCTTAAATCTGTAGAGGCGTATCCTGCAGATCCAGTCAAGCTAATCGTTGGGAATAATCTTGCCTTTGCCGCACCAATATTGGCACCAGCTGCACGCAGTTGATATTCCGCAGACTTAATGTCAGGACGATTTACCAATAGATCACTTGGCAAACCAGCACTGAGCACCTGATTATCTGTAATTCGCACTACAGCGCTTTCAGGTAATAGACCGTCTGGTACAGTTTGCCCCACAAGCAGGTTTAAAGCATTTTTCTGCTGCGCAACTTCTGTCTTATAACCCGCCACATCGCCACGAGCCGTTTCTACAGAAATTTGCGATTGACGCAGTGGAATCTCACTGTCTAAACCCACATCAAAACGACGCTTATTTAGTTTATAAGACTCTTGTTGTGCCTTTAAAGTTTGTTCTGCAAGCTTTAAGTTTTGCTCTGCAAATGAAATCGCTGCCCATGCTTGTGCAACTTGACCCACTAATGCAACTTGCGTTGCATCACGTGCAGTTTGTGTTGCAAAGTAGCTTTCCAGCGCAGCGTCTTTCAGACTTGCAACACGTCCCCAAAAGTCAAGCTCGTATGCTGTCACACCAAGCCCTGCACTGTAAGTTGTGTATGGGTCTGGCGCCGTTGCCGTTTCTTGACGGGTCACGCTACCACTCGCACCCACTTTTGGCAGTTGGTTGTTGCGAGTGATTTGATATTGATATTGTGTCTTTTCAATATTCAGTGCAGCTGTGCGTAAGTCACGGTTGTTTTCTAAAGCAAGTGCGATCACTTGCTCAAGACGTTCATCCGCAAAATATTCACGATAACCTTGTGATGCAATCGACTGTGATCCATCTTGAGCGAGTGCCGTATATTCCGCAGGAATATTTGGCTCTGCTGCAGGAACAGCAGGCTTCATGCTTTGACATGCAGTCAGTGATACCGCCAACACAGTCAATGCAAAACCACGTCCTACCATTTTATTCATCGTTGTCATGACATTATTCCTGTGTTGTTGTCGTTGCAGGTTTTGCTTTGCTCTTAAATAGACTACGCACGATCACATAGAATACTGGAATAAAGAATACGCCTAAGAAAGTCGAAGTCAATACACCACCGAGTACACCAAAACCAACTGAATGCTGACTGTTTGCACCTGCACCGCTAGAGAGTGCCAATGGCAATACACCAAAACCAAATGACAAGGTTGTCATGATGATTGGACGCAAACGCATTTTCGCCGCATGTAGAGTAGCTTCAATTAACTCTTCGCCTTGCTCTTGAAGTTCCTTCGCAAATTCAACAATCAAAATGGCATTCTTCGCAGACAAGCCAATCACCGCAATCATCGCCACTTGGAAGTAGATGTTGTTAGATAAGTTTGGATCGCCTTTGATCATCATACCAAGTAGGGTCAAACCAACTGTACCCAAAATACCGAGTGGTACAACCAAGAGTACAGAGAATGGTACAGACCAGCTTTCATACAACGCTGCCAAACAGAAGAAGACGATCAATAATGATAATGCGTATAGCAATGGACCTTGACTACCCGCCTCTTGCTCTTCTAACGACAGACCAGTCCACTCCAAAGCATAGCCATCCATACCCATTTCAGGGAGTTTATCGACCATTTCTTGCATTGCTTGCATTGCCACACCAGAGCTTACACCAGGCGCCGCACTACCTTGAATATTTACAGATGATACGCCGTTATAACGCTCAAGACGTGGCGAACCATAAGCCCACTCACCCGTTGCAAACGCAGAGAATGCAATCATATCGCCTTGATCATTACGGACATACCATTGGTTTAAATCTTCAGGCATCATACGAGATGCGGACTCACCTTGCACGTAGACACGCTTGACACGACCACGATCGATAAAGTCATTGATATATGAGCCACTCCACGCAATACCCATCGTACTATTGATGTCAGCAAAGCTCACTCCCAATGCACCTGCTTGCGCTTGATCAATATTGATCTTGTATTGTGGCGTATCTTCCTGACCATTCGGACGCACACCAGTCAAGCGCTTATCTTGCGCAGCCATACCCAGCAATGCATTTCGTGCATTCATTAACTCTTCATGACTTTGACCATTCAGTGCAGTCAATTGCATGTTAAATCCTGAGGCAATACCAAGCTCAGGCATTGATGGCAACTGAATCGGCATGACATAAGATGCTTCAGGAATGGTCATATTCAGTGCCATTGCACGACCAATAATCGCACCAATTTTAGATTCTTCAGAGGTACGATCTTCCCAATCTTTCAATCGGATAAAGCCAATACCTGCATTTTGTGCTACCCCTGTAAAAGAGAAGCCTGCAACAGTAAAGATTGACTGCACATGATCTTTTTCTTGACCAAGATAGTAGTCTTCCATTTTAGTGTTGACTTCGATAGTACGATCAAGTGAGGCATTTGGTGGCAACTGCACCAAGCTAATAATCACGCCTTGATCTTCATCAGGCAAGAAGCCTGTTGGTAAGTTTTTATAACTCACAAACAATAAGGCACATACCACAACAAAACCAATGATTGGCACAATCAAACGCTTGGTCAAGAAAGCAACTGCTTTTTGATAACGCAATGACAAACGATCAAACCAATTATTAAAACCACGGAAGAAACGTGCAAAAACGTTATTACTTGGTTTTTTATTCGGATCATGCTGTTTGAGCATGGTTGCACAAAGTGCAGGTGTGAACGTCAATGCAACGATCAACGACAATGCCATCGCAGTCACCAAGGTCAATGCAAACTGACGGTAAATCACACCCGTAGAACCTGCAAAGAATGACATTGGAATAAATACCGCTGCCAGCACAGTGGTAGTACCAATCAATGCGCCAGTAATCTGCCCCATCGACTTTTCAGTCGCAGCCACAGGATCACTATGATCTTCGGTCATGACACGCTCGACGTTTTCCACCACGATGATCGCATCATCGACCAACAGACCAATTGCCAGTACCATGGCGAACATGGTCAAAGTATTGATACTAAAGCCAAAGAGATTAATCACGGCAAAAGTACCTAGAACCACGACAGGTACAGCAAGCGTTGGAATGATGGTTGCACGCCAGTTCTGCAAGAACAAGAACATCACGATAAATACCAAGACCACCGCTTCGATCAAAGTATGTACCACACTCTCAATCGACAATTTCACAAACGGCGTGGTATCAAACGCAATATCATCCTTAAGACCACTTGGATAGTTCACACGAAGCTCTGTCAGCTTTTCCTCAACAGCTTCAGCCGTATCGAGCGCATTTGCACCTGTCGCCAAGGTGATCGCAATACCGCCTGCAGGCTTACCATTGTAGCGAGAGTCAAACATATAACTGTCTGAACCTAGCTCAACACGTGCCACATCTTTGATACGCACTTGCGCACCATTGCTGGCATTTTTCAAAAAGATATTTTCAAATTCTTCAGGGGTTTGAAGTAGACTTTGCGCCGTGACCGTTGCATTAATTGCTTGTCCATCAACCGCAGGCGCACCGCCCAATTGACCGACCGCAACTTGTGCATTCTGTGCTTTGATCGCAGCCGCAACATCAGATGGATTAAGCTGAAAACTTGCTAGTTTGGCTGGATCAAGCCAAATCCGCATCGCATACGAGCCACCAAATACTTGAATACTACCTACACCTTGCACACGGCTAAGCGGATCAGACAAGTTAGAATTCACATAATCTTCAATATCTGAATCCGTCATTGAGCCATCAGGTGAATAGAATGCAATCACCTGCAAGAAGCTACCACCACCTTTACTGACCGTTACACCCTGACGCTGTACATCTGCAGGAAGTAAAGCTGTTGCAGATTGCAATTTGTTCTGTACTTGAACTTGTGCAATATCAGGATCTACACCCTGTTCAAAATTCACCTCAATAGTCGCTTGACCATTGTTGGCACTATTTGATGACATATAGCGCAAACCATCCAAACCATTCATTTGCTTTTCAATAATTTGCGTCACTGTATTTTCAACTGTAGATGCTGACGCACCTGGATAAGTTGCTGTAATTGTCACAGTAGGCGCTGCGATCGTTGGATACTGTGCAATCGGCATGCCTGTTAAGGTCATGATACCTGCCAGCATAATGATCAGCGCAATCACCCATGCAAAGATGGGGCGATGAATAAAAAACTTAGCCATTTATGACCACCCCTTATGTATTTGAAGTAGCTGGTTGTTCAGTTTGTGCATTTTGCTTGGCTGGTGTCGCTGCTTCACCTTGTGGCTGAGATTTAGGCTGTGTCTGTGAATTAGGCTGTGCATCAGGCTTTTGAGCTGCACCTGTTGCTGCACCAGACGCCTGACCTGCGCCTGCTTGCGCTGGATTCGCATTATCTGCTTTTGGCTGATACGGCGATGGTTTTACATCTTGCCCTTCTTTGACCTTCGCCACACCTTCAACAATGATTTTGTCACCCGTTGTTAAACCTTTGGTCACAACCCATTGCTGATCTTTCATACCAACGGTTTCAATGGTGCGTGTTTCAACCTTATTTTTAGCATTCACAACCATGACTTGTGCAGACCCAGTTGGTGTGCGTGATACCGCAACCTGAGGGACAAGATACGCATTCGGTACAATACCCTGCACCACTTGCGCGGTCGCAAACATACCTGGTAAAAGCAGCTGATTTGGATTCGAGAAGACTGCACGAAGTGTTACAGAGCCTGTCTTAGGGTCAACACTCGCATCTGAAAATGCCAAGTTACCTTCGATCGGATACATGCTTCCATCTTCAAGCTTGAGTTTCACTTTGGTGTTATTGCTTTGATCAAGGACACCATTTTTCATGCCTTGACGCAAACGCAATAGCTCAGCACTTGATTGACTGATATCGACATAGATCGGATCAAGCTGTTGGATCGTCACTAGTGGATCAGCTTGGCTTGCGGAAACCAACGCACCTGCTGTCACAGAAGAACGACCCGTTTGACCAGAGATCGGCGCACGTACTGTTGAATAGCCCAAGTTGATTTGTGCATTTTTCAATGTCGCACGAGCGGCTTCCAAATCTGCTTCTGCTAATCGCACTTGCGCAACGATGTCATCATATTCTTGCTTAGATACCGCATTGCTTCCAACAAGTTGACGATAACGCCCTTCCGTTGTACGAAGCGCATTTAAGTTTGCCTGTGCACGACGCTCAGCCGCTTTAAAATTATCGACGCTCGCACGATTGGTACGATCATCAATCTCATAGAGCGCCTGACCACGACGAACATAGCTACCCTCTGTAAACAAACGCTTCAAGATCACACCACTGGCTTGTGGGCGAACTTCAGAGATTTGATATGCCGAAGTACGACCTGTCATTTCCACCACATTTTCAACACTCTGTGGTTGTGCGACAATCACACCGACTTGTGTTGGAGGCATTTGCTGAGCACCAGCACCTTGTGCGGCTTGTTCAGAATCTTTACTACAACCAACCAAGGCCAGTGTTACGGCTAAGGTACATGCACTGAGCACAGGCGCCCAATTTTTTGCCGTTCTCATTTATTCACCTCTAAACTAATAAAACCAATAATAAACAAATCAATTTATACGCTTCATTCATACAAATTGTTGTTTCATACAAAATTTGTTGATCAACCACGCAGAGCAAAACATCATCAAAACTGCAATGATCCACCCTGCCAATACATCTGTTGGATAATGTGCATTAATATAGACCCTAGACCATCCCATCAACACTGCCCAAAGCACAGCGATCCCCAACATCCAATATTTCATATTTCGATTCGAACCCAGCACAACGACTAACATCACCGCAATCATCGCTGCATAGGCACTATGCGCACTCGGAAAAGCACTACCATAGGTTTCCACCAAAGCCTCATCAACGACAAAAGGTCTTGGTCGTGCAAATAGCCATTTCATCAACCATGTGACGGACACCGTAGAGGCAAAGCCGAATACTAAAATAAAAGCCTGCTTCGTCTTGTGTTGCACCAAAGAATAGATCAATAACAAAAATGCAATCACTGCAGTCCCATATAGACTACCAACATACGCAAGTAGAACAGCACCACGCTCCAGAATACTTACATCATACTGCTGAACACATGCGATAAGATATTGATCAAAAGCATTATGCGGATCAAAAAACACCAACAATATTAGTGCAAATAAAAACAAAATAAGAGATATAAAAATCAATAACATATACAATCTACTTGTATTTTATTGCACAAATTTTACAGACAGATGTCCCATGTCCATATCGACCTTACGCAAAGTGTACTGATCAGTACACTTTTTTTCAAGTATTCCCTTTCCAATATAACAAATAAATCTGACTAATTTTGTATATTTTATATTTTTTGCGAAATATTTTTTCTGTGTTGTAGACAAAAAAATAGAGCGCTTTTTCAGCACTCTATCTTTATCTGATGTTGAACCGACCATTTTCAGTGCAACATCACTCATCCATTCATACGGATTATTTCACCATGTCAGCAACTGCTGCACGCTCTTCTTCAAGCTCATTCAATGTGAAGTTGATACGCTCACGGCTGAATTCGTCGATTTCTAGACCTTGAACGATTTTGTATTCGCCATTTTCAGTGGTCACAGGGAAACCGAACATCACGCCTTCAGGGATACCATATGATCCGTCAGAAGGAATACCCATGGTTACCCATTTACCGTTGGTGCCAAGCGCCCAATCACGCATGTGATCGATTGCAGCATTCGCAGCAGACGCAGCAGAAGACAAACCGCGTGCTTCAATGATCGCCGCACCACGCTTACCAACTGTAGGCAAGAATACGTCTTTGTTCCAAACCGCATCGTTGATTTTGTCTTTCAAGCTTTCGCCATTCACATGTGCAAAACGGTAGTCTGCATACATGGTTGGAGAGTGGTTACCCCAAACCGTCATGTTTTCGATGTCAGCAACCGCAACACCTGCTTTTTGCGCAACTTGCGTCAAAGCACGGTTGTGGTCAAGACGAAGCATTGCAGTGAAGTTCTTCGCTGGAAGATCTGGTGCAGATTTCATTGCGATATACGCATTTGTATTTGCAGGGTTACCTACAACCAATACTTTCACGTCACGGCTAGCAACTTCATTCAAAGCTTGGCCTTGACCGATGAAGATTTCACCGTTGACTTTAAGAAGATCAGCACGTTCCATACCAGGACCACGTGGACGAGAACCAACTAACAACGCATAGTCTGCATCTTTGAATGCAACTTTAGGATCGTCAGTACCAACCATGCCCGCCAACAATGGGAATGCACAGTCATCAAGCTCCATCATCACGCCTTTAAGCGCTTGTTGAGCTTTCTCAACTGGGATTTCAAGCAATTGTAAAATAACAGGTTGATCTTTACCTAGCATCTCACCGCTTGCGATACGGAATAATAAGCTATAACCAATTTGACCAGCTGCGCCTGTAACGGCAACACGAACTGCTTGCTTCATGTAATTATCTCCAATTGAGAGGTTCGTTCACACGGATTAAGAATTGACCGTATTGAGTATGGTCGTTTCTTGTTAATCTGAAATTTTATAAACGGGCGAGATTGTACTCTATCCACAGTGCTCTTGCATCTAAAAGACAATGATTTTCAACAAAAGTTGTAATAAAAAATCATAACGCCTAATTATTTTTATCGAAAAGTATTTAGCAAACTCATTGAGTCAATGTTTGTCACGTCAATGATCAGCAATCCGTATTGCACGTATCCCCGATAAATCACACTTAAATTAATTACACTTAAAGCCACCACAGGATTAAATTTCTAACGAGTAATCAGGACTTTGAACAATTAATAAGAACCTTTGATAAGCACCTGTGAAGGGCAAGTCGAGCTTTGTTGGATATGACATGCCTGATACTGACCATTCGAGCGATAGCACACTTTGACATCGGTCAATAGAGTTGCTTGACTGGCATCGCCTCTACAATCTAGCTTCAAGTTTGATGCATTCAAACCCGAATTCATTTGATAAAACTGATTTTCAACCTTTGAACGACTCACTCGAATCGTAGTTGGCGAGGTCACTTCAGAAGGAATTTTTAACTGTTCAGCAAATGCGACCACTTTTCGGAAATACTGGCTCGAATTCATGGATACACAACCACCGACAGATCGCCACAAACGTGCCTGTGATGCTTCATCGGGTATCAAGCGCATAAGCACACGCTTTTGAATCGGTGACAAATTCACAGCACTTGATGTTTGGCAACGACTGACATCCACTCCCTCTGGGAACAAGCCCAAGACGGTCAACGCATATCCTTCTAAACATTGTCGAGTCCGCTTTTGTAGAGGGTCAATCTTGCAAACTGCTGGAGAAAGTTCGATATGCAACACATAGTTTTTAGGCGCTGCATGTGCATTCGATGTAATCAACGCTATGGCAATAAATAAACATGCCTCACTCAGCCTCAACCATACACGCCACTGCAGACTGAAAGCATTCAGCAGTTGCTTATTTTGACTGTTATGGCATTGCATAGCATTCATCACATACATAGACATTACACCACATTAATACTGCTGTGGTATTGGGTACATCAGCCGATTAATCGACTGATTACCCTGCCCTAAGACCACGCCATAGTGCATCGCATTTTCCATGACATGCTTGACGTAATCCCGTGTTTCTAAGATTGGTACAGACTCCGCATACTGATCTGCATCAAGATTTTGAATACTCGGCTGCCAACGACGTGCACGATTCGGCCCTGCATTGTAGCCTGCGGTCGCCAAGACTGGATGACCACTGAGCTGACCTTGAATCATACTGAGGTAATAAGTGCCATAACGGATATTGGTATTCATATTTGACAGCGCACCACTATTGTATGGTTCACCCATCTGTCTGGCGACTAGACGTGCCGTATCAGGCATGATTTGCATCAATCCACCTGCGCCAACATGCGAGCGAGCTCCAACATTGAAACGACTTTCTTGACGCATCAAACCATATGCCCATGCAGGGTTAATACTCACCGAATTACTATAATTCACCACAGTGGATTGATACGGTGTTGGATAGCGAAGTGCATAATTATGACGCTTCACTGTACGATCCGCTGCATAGATTGCACGATCATACCAACCCATATCGGTAGCACGCTTCGCTGCTGCCAAGATCAAACCATCATCATGTTTTAGATAAGCTTGGCGCACTGCCCAGTTCCATTCACGATTGATGTAGCTATCGGGTGCATCAATATTTCGCAGTGCAAAAGCACGTTGAAAATGAATATCTTTGGCGAGACGTGAAAAGTCACTTGGTGTCGGTTGATAGGCTTGCGGAAAACTAGAATAACTCTGTTTCAAACGAGCCTTGGCAAGCAGACCATGATAATCGTCTTTGGTGGCGATCTTTTGATAAACCTGTTGCGCATAAGTCTTACTTTGCGCATCACCACGTTGCTCACTGGCACGTGCAAGCCAATACTGCCAACGAGATTCTTGCTTTTGCTGATCGGTCATCGCATCAATCGCACGAATCACGCCTTCCCATTTACCAAAACGAATACTCTGACGTGCATAGATTTCCGCTTCTTCAGGGCTAAATGGAAAACCATAACTCTTATCAAAATAACTCGGCAATACTGCATTAAAATTATTCTTTAAAACTGTCGTTCCGCCGATATATGCCACGGTGCGATACAAATATTTTTGCACATCTTCTGGTACGCCTTGCGCCAAACGATCCACCATCGAGATTGCATTATTCAAATCACTATCCGCCAATCGACCTAAAGCAAAAATCAGATAAGCATGATCTTGCGCAGTCACTTTTGGTGCCGACAATAAATAACCCATCGGATTAGCTTGAATTTGGTTCATCTGTGTTAACGACAATGGTGTACCCATTTTATTTGCCATAGCAAAAGCATGCCCAGAGTTGCCCGCACGAAGCATGGTAAATAAGCGTTGCTTTCGATCTTGACTGGTCATCAACGGGCTATCGAGCATGATTCTCGCCAAGCCATTACATGACTCAGGTTGTGAGTCTGTGGTGAGCCACACTTTATTCTTAAACTCTGCTAAAACTAGCGAATCACCTGTTCGTGCACGTACTTGCGCTACAGCGCAAGCTTCTGCATCATCAGCATTCGTCACATAACTCAGTACAGGCGCTGCGGAGGCAAAATCACCTGCTCGTACTTTTTCTTCGACATAATCGGCGGATAATTTTTCCGCCATTGCCGATTGTGGATAGCGACGGGCAAAAGAAACGATCGTTGCTGAGGGTTGTAAAGCAAGGTTTTGATTGAGTTTCCAATATTCAGGATAGTACGACAGTACACTGTCCTGCATGGCATGCTGATATTGATCTAATAATGCAACATTACCACTACTACTGACACGAAACGCTTCCCTAAACATTTCATCTGATGCTTCACTTGGCGTATTACCACAACCCGCAATAGTCGCAATCACAAGACTTTGAATAGACAGCTTACAAGTTAAACCTAAAGCCAAACCACTTCGATTTTTACCTGAAAAAAAATCTAAGTCAGTATTACGCATCAATGGGGATTCCTAAAATCATTCACTTAATCAATCACTAAAATATAAAAAACTCACTTCTCATATTTAGTCATTTGTCTAGTTAGTTGCCTGTTTAGGCTTTTGTTTGGTTAAATATGGGCGATATGAGGTTGAATTCAATCTCAAAAAGATGATCGCTGAATCAATCAACTCGTTATCCCAATTCAGTGCCATTCTAAAACAGCGACAGATCAAATTGTTTTAGTGTTATGTAAATTCTTATCCTTTAAATGCGCCGTTTATTACAAAAAATTTAATCCCGCACAGCCGAAATCCGAATAAACTGATAGAATATGCGCCTTTCATTTTTTAATGTGGAAGTTACTTAACATTTTGTTGAGATGTTTTCATATTTGATAGAGGATTCAAACCTTCATGACGGTTCAAACCTTCATTCCTACTGCACGTGCTGCCGCAGAAAAAACTGTATCCCAGCCATCGCATCCTGCTGATCTCGTTCAAGCTAGTTTTGATCAAGCTGATTTCCAAGATACATTAGTGAAAAAGCTCTATATCGAAACACAAGGGTGTCAGATGAATGAGTATGACAGTCATCGTATGGCAGATCTTCTTGGTGATTCGCACGGTTATGTGCTCACCACCAATCCAAACGAAGCAGATATTCTACTGATGAATACCTGCTCAATCCGTGAAAAAGCGCAAGAGAAAGTCTTTAGCGAACTTGGACGTTGGCGCAAACTCAAAGAAAAAAATCCTGACTTGATCATTGGTGTCGGTGGTTGTGTGGCTTCGCAAGAAGGCGACACCATTCAGAAACGTGCGCCGTATGTCGATATGGTATTTGGACCGCAGACCTTACATCGTCTACCGCAAATGCTTGATCAACATCATGAACAGATCGAAAAACCAAAATCTGAAAAGATTAAACTGGTCGATATTTCATTTCCAGATATTGAAAAGTTTGACTTTTTACCTGAGCCTCGTGTCGAGGGCTTTAAAGCCTTTGTGTCAATCATGGAAGGCTGTTCAAAATATTGTTCATTCTGCGTCGTCCCTTATACACGCGGTGAAGAAGTTTCTCGTCCACTAGATGATGTTTTGGCAGAGATTGCCACTCTCGCTGAAAAAGGTGTGCGTGAAGTCAATCTGCTTGGTCAAAATGTCAATGGATATCGTGGTGAAACTTTTGAAGGTGAGATTTGCACTTTTGCGGAGTTAATTCGCTTAGTCGCAGCCATTCCAGGGATCGGGCGCATTCGCTATACTACCTCGCATCCACTTGAATTTTCAGAAGAACTCATTGAATGCTATCGTGATCTACCACAGATGGTGTCGCATTTGCACTTACCAGTACAAAGTGGTTCGAATGATGTGCTCAAAGCCATGAAGCGCAATCACAGCATTGATGTCTATATTGATAAAATTTCTAAACTACGTGCTATTCGTCCTGATATGCATCTCTCCAGTGACTTTATCATTGGCTTCCCTGGTGAAACCGATCAAAATTATCAAGAAACTTTGCAATTCATCAAAGATTTAGATTTTGATCATTCTTATAGTTTTATCTATTCAAAACGCCCAGGTACACCTGCGTCTGAATTGCCTGATAGCACGCCTGAATTGGTGAAGAAAGCCCGTCTTGCTGAAATCCAAAAAGTGATTAAGCAATCCAGTATTGATAAAACCGATGCCATGCTGGGTCGTACCGAACGTGTTTTGATCGAAAAAGTTTCTGATAATCACCCACACATGCTGGTTGGCACTGCGGACAACACACGTTTGGTCAGTTTTGAAGGTTCAGCGGATTGGATTGGTCAATTTGCCGAAGTGGAAATCACTGAAATCAAAACTTTAAATTTTGTTTATGGAAAACTCTTGAATCTTGAGTCGGTCGTGGCGTAATGTATAGGCATACGCCATCCACCTCAAAAAGGATTCTCATTTGACTGCCACCATTCGTCGTACAGTACAATTCGCAGGCATTCCATTAGAACAATTAAAAAGCATGTTGGGCGCATATAACGCCCACTTGCGACAGATCGAACAAAGACTCCAAACCAATATCTCGCATCGTGGCGACAGTTTTTTCATCGAAGGTGAATTGCCTCAGGTAGAACGTGCTGAAGCCATTTTGCAACGCCTTTTTGAAGAATCTGAAAGTACACAAAACATCAGCGCAGATCAGCTTCACCTGATCATTCAAGGCAGTCAAACCGAACGTGACTTTGAATTGGTCGGTGAAGAATTAGAAGAAGCACCGATGGATGTATATCTGCAAACCCGCAAAGGTCGCATCAATCCACGTGGCGCTAATCAAAGTCGCTATGTACAACGCATTTTGCAAAGTGATATTTCTTTCGGTGTAGGCCCTGCAGGTACAGGGAAAACCTATCTTGCCGTCGCTGCTGCTGTCGACATGCTTGAACGCAATGAAATTCAACGAATCTTACTAGTACGCCCTGCGGTAGAAGCAGGCGAAAAGCTCGGTTTCCTACCAGGTGATCTTACCCAAAAAATTGACCCATATTTACGCCCACTCTACGATGCCTTGTATGAAATGCTTGGTTTTGAAAAAGTCGCCAAACTAATTGAAAAACAAGTCATTGAAGTTGCACCACTTGCCTACATGCGTGGTCGCACGCTGAATCATTCCTTCGTGATTTTAGACGAAGCGCAAAATACCACACCTGAACAGATGAAAATGTTCCTGACCCGTCTTGGTTTTGGCTCACGTGCCGTGATTACAGGTGACATTACCCAAGTCGATTTGCCACGTGGACAACAGTCTGGTTTGGCACAAGCACTGCGAATTTTGGAAAAAATTGAAGAAATTCATATTACACATTTCCATTCTCGGGATGTGGTACGCCATCAGTTAGTCCAAAAAATCGTCGAAGCCTACGATGTTTTCGATGATCAGCAACAGCGCATTAGTGCAGAAAAACGTGCCGAACGCAAAGCCTTGCAAATGGCATTGATTGAAGCCAACGACTCTGCTGCCGATGCACAGCATCGATTAAAAAGCGAAAGTGCAGAAGAAGCCGAACTACCCGAACGAGAACCCCGTGACAGTTAATCTCGCACTACAACAGGATTTTCAAAGCCCTGAGCTTATTTTAAATGAAGATGCACTTGCACAGATCATTGATACTGCACTTGCACATTTAGATATGGATGAGCTGACGGAAATCGGCATTGCTTGCGTTGATCTTGCAGAAAGTCACGAGCTGAATATGCAATATCGAGGCAAAGACAAACCCACCAATGTGCTGTCTTTTCCAAGCGATATTCCTGAAGAGATTTTGGAAATGTTAGACGCTCGACCACTGGGTGATTTGGTGATTTGTATTCCTGTGGTGTTACAGGAAGCACAGGAACAACAGAAGTCACCGATCAATCATTTTACCCATCTCTTAATACATGGTGTACTGCACTTGCTTGGATATGATCATGAGCTTGGCGAGGTTGAAGCAGAAGAAATGGAAAGTTTGGAAATTGAAATTTTAGCCAAACTCGGTATTACCAATCCCTATATCGCTTAACCCACCATTAAACATGAGCATAAAAAAATCCCCAACACTTGATTGGGGATTTTTTTATACGTGAAAACGCATTCCCATTTATTTAGATTTTTTTACACCCGCTTGTAGCAAGAGTTCACCTAAACCACCAATTTTTGGGCCTTGTGGTTTATTCTGCGGTTTTGCCTGCTTGTTTTGTGGACGTGCTTTTTGCTCAGGACGATCATTGCGTGGTGAACGCTTTTGCTCACCTCTATACTCCTGATTGGTACGTGCAGCTTTCGGATTGCTACTCGCCCCTTCTGCTTTCATACTCAAGTTGACACGATTACGTTCAACATCGACCTGTAAAACACGCACTTGTACAATTTGACCTGGTTTCACCACTTTGTGTGGATCACTGACAAAGCTATTTGAAAGCTCTGAAATATGCACCAAACCATCTTGATGCACACCGACATCAACGAATGCACCGAAGTTGGTGACATTGGTGACTACACCTTCGAGTTTCATGCCTTCAGCGAGTTGCGCCACTTCGGTAATGTCTTCACGAAACTTCGCAGTGCGGAATTCTGGACGTGGATCACGACCTGGTTTTTCAAGCTCAGAAAGTACGTCTTGCACCGTTGGCAAACCATATTGATCATTCACGAAATTCGATGCATCAATGGTACTGATAATTTCGCTATTGGCGATAATATCTTTTACCGTGGTGCTTTTACTTTCTGCAATATTGGCAACCAAAGCATAGCTTTCAGGATGAACTGCAGACGCATCAAGCGGTTGATCGCCATCGAGAATACGCAAGAAACCTGCGGCCTGTTCAAAAGTACGCTCGCCAAGACGTGGTACTTTTTTCAACCATTCACGGTTTTCAAAACGACCATTAGCTTTACGATATTCGACGATTTGCTGTGCGATCGATTTGTTCAAGCCAGCGATATAACCCAAAATTGCAGGCGAAGCGGTATTCACATCCACGCCGACCGCATTCACACAGTCTTCAACTACAGCATCAAGCGTTTTCGCCAAACCAGTTTGATTGACATCATGTTGATACTGACCTACACCAATGGATTTTGGATCAATTTTGACTAATTCTGCGAGTGGATCTTGCAAACGGCGCGCAATCGACACTGCACCACGAATCGACACATCCAATTCAGGTAGTTCCTGCGCAGCCAATTCACTTGCAGAATAGACCGACGCCCCTGCTTCACTCACACTGACACGGGTCAGTTTTAAATCTTCATTTTGCGCCATCATTTCCGCAATGACTGCTTCGGTTTCACGGCTTGCTGTGCCATTCCCGACTGCGACCAAATCCACTTCGAACTCACGACAAAGACGAGCCAGTTCTGCAATTGAACCTGCTTTATCTTCTTTTGGCGCAAAAGGATAAATTGTGCTATGCGCCAACACATCACCGGACGCATTGACCACCGCTAATTTCACCCCTGTACGAATGCCTGGATCGACACCCAAAGTCGTACGTGAGCCCGCAGGTGCTGACAATAATAAATGGCGTAAATTTTCTGCAAAGACCTCCATCGCTTCCGCTTCGGCAGCTAGACGCTTTTCTGTCAGTAATGAATGTTCAATACTCGGACGGACTTTGGCAAGCCAAAAGAGTTTTGCCGTTTGTTTCAAAAAGTCTTGACGTGCAGATGGTGCAACAGTTGCTAAATCATATTCTGCTTCGATACGTGCCAACGCAGGCTCATCTTCACCATCTACTTTTAAGCTCAATACATTTTCTTGGCGACCACGAAGCATGGCAAGCAAACGATGTGATGGCACTTTGTTGAAATTTTCTGAAAATTCAAAATAATCACGGAATTTTTTGCCGACTTCTTTTTTCTCATCAGAAGCGACTGCGCTTTTTAGAACTGCAGTTTTAGCAAAAAGTTGTTTGAGCTCTGCGGTCAGTGCAATATTTTGTGCCCATTCATCAATGATAATGTGTTGCACTGCATCGAGTTGACTATCAATATCAGCATAGTCTTCATGGCTAAAGCCAGCCAGTGCATCTTTAGGCTCAACTTCTGTATTTAAGATTTTCTCTGCAAACTCGCCCAAACCTGCTTCTTTTGCTTTAAAAGATTTACTGGTACGTTTTGGACGATAGGGTGCGTAGATTTCTTCTAATGCGTTTTTAGTTTCTGCGCCATTGACTCGCGCCAACAAATCATCGGTCAGCTTCTCTTGCTCCTTAAGCGATTCAATGACTTTGTTACGGCGCTCATATAGATCACGCAAATAGTGCAATCGAGTATCCAACTGACGTAGCTGTGTATCGTTTAAGCCTTGCGTTGCTTCCTTACGATAACGTGCTACGAAAGGAACAGTAAGTCCCTCATCAAGCAAGCGAATAGTTGCTTCTACTTGTTCTGGACGAACAGTTAATTCCTTAGCGATTTGCTGCACTATTTCAGTCATTCAGCGAAATTCCAACATTTAATTTAATCAGTCCACGATTATACGTAGCCCAAGATGAAAATAAAGCCTTTCCTGATGCTTTTTCCACATAGTTGCAACATTCTACGCAAACAACTTCACAGTTTTGCGATCGGATTGAATAACTCTACAAGCTACTCATGGAAGTATTGAGAAATTTAAGCTTTTGTGACAACTGTCATCTTCTTGACTTAAATAAATGAAATGATTAGCAATCTATTTTCCGAGCATCCATTTCAAGATTTTGAATCCAAAAATAGTAATCTTGCGCAAGATCCCTCGAATTTAGCCTGATTTTTTTGAAACAATTGCGTTAGGGTTTTGAATTTGCGTTGTTTATTTTTGGTATCTGAGCTCGACTTTTATTTGTAATTTTTGGAAGATTCGAGCATAGTGTAGAAAATGAGTTTCGCCATATACTCAACGCATTCAGTCTACTCAGTTTTTTATTTTTAGTAGACTGGTGGATAATTAGTGCTTAAAGACTGAAATGATAAGCAATAACAAAAGGAGTACATCATGAGCTTAGTTGTACCAGCCGAAACCGAAGTGCCTCGCCCAGACTCAGATCGAGTGGATCGGATTTTGGTGGTTGATGATGACGTCCGTTTACGAACGCTATTACAACGATTTTTAGAAGATAAAGGTTTTGTCGTTAAGACCGCACACGATGCCACGCAGATGGATCGTCTTTTACAACGTGAATTATTTTCATTGATCGTTTTGGATTTTATGTTGCCTGTAGAAGATGGTTTAAGTATTTGCCGTCGTCTACGTACATCTAATATAGATATCCCGATCATTATGTTGACTGCTCGTGGTAGCGACTCAGATCGTATCGCAGGATTAGAAGCAGGTGCGGACGATTATTTACCAAAACCATTTAATCCAAATGAATTACTTGCTCGTATTCGCGCAGTGCTTCGTCGCCAAGTCCGTGAAGTTCCGGGTGCACCAAGTCAAAATCTAGAAGTAGTTAGTTTTGGACCGTGGGCGCTAGACTTATCAACACGTACTTTGACACGTGAAGGACAAGTCGTCACTCTGACTACAGGTGAATTTGCCGTATTAAAAGCATTAGTACAACACCCTCGTGAACCACTCACTCGTGATAAGCTCATGAACCTTGCACGTGGTCGTGAATGGGGTGCAATGGAGCGTTCGATTGATGTACAAGTATCACGTCTACGTCGTTTGATCGAAGAAAATCCTGCACGTGCTCGATATATTCAAACGGTTTGGGGCGTGGGTTATGTCTTTGTACCAGATGGTGCAGAATAACCACTTCAATTTTTCACGGACTGATTGACTGACAGCTATGCGATCTGAAGATTTAAATCCCATCTCGCCCGAATCTGTGCTTGATCAAGAGCAACCATATAGGGATCGCAAACGGACGAATTGGGAACGCTTTTTAGATCGCTTTAAACCACGTTCAGCAGCGATGCGCACCACAGTACTAGTATCTATTGTGGTGTTTTTTAGTCTTTGGATGTCGCTTTGGTTTTTTTGGCGCACGCTGTATTATCCTGAAATCAAACAACATGCTCGCTATCTTGGCGTAGAGATCGAACTGCTCAGCTATCAAGATGTCAAAATCAGCTACCGTGAAAATTCTGTTCAGCTTAACAATTGGCTTAATGAACGTCTAGGCATCGAAATCATCAGCAATCCCAAACAATTCCCGAATGTACGCGAAAAATTTGTCGCCGAACTATTCACCGATCGTATTGAAAAAGCACTCGCCGATGAGTTAAATCTACCAAGCGATGCTGTGACCGTCTATTTCCAATTTAAGCCCACGCCAAGCCTATGGGTACAAACCCCACAGCTCGGCGATCGATGGTTAAAAGAGCCCCTACCGACTTATGCCAATTATAGTCCTGAGCTATTAATCGGTTGGTTCTTTGGTATCCCATTATTCACGATAGTGATCGTTTTAACCCTAGTCCGTCAGCTGAATAGACCATTAAAACGCCTACAACTTGCTGCCAATAGCTATAGCAAATATGGCAAAGCACCTTATCTCGAAATTAATCATGGTCCTTTAGAAATCCGTCAAGTGAATCAGTCATTCAACCATATGATTAGTACTTTACAACAGATTGAGCAAGATCGAAAAATCATGATGGCAGGGATTTCTCATGATCTTCGTACACCGTTAACTCGCATTCGTTTGAGCGCAGAGATGATGTCTGATGATGAGTTCCTCAAGGAAGGTCTAATCTACGATGTCGATGATATGGACGCAATTTTAGACCAGTTCATCTCTTATATGCGTGATGGTTCAGATGAGCCGCTACACGAAACTGATATTAATGCCATTTTGCAAGAAGTTGTTGTGCAATTTAAACCGCTTGATGTTCGTTTTGAAGCACAAGCCCTACCTATCATTCAAGCACGCACCATGTCTTTAAAAAGAGTGATTGGCAACTTGGTCAATAATGCCAAACGTTACGGTGCAGAGCCAATTGATCTTTCTGCACATATCGAGGAACAACATCTTGTCATTCGAGTAGCGGATCACGGCGAAGGGATCCCAGAATCTCAGGTACAAGCGCTCATGCAACCTTTTGTCCGAGGTGAAGCAGCACGTACTATTCAAGGTAGCGGACTAGGACTTGCTATCGTCAAGCGTATTGTAGATATTCATGAAGGTCATATAGATATCAGCAACCATCAAGATGGCGGGTTAGAAGTTAAAATTTATCTACCCATTCAATAACGCACCACCTAATTGAACAGAACGCTCGGCTGAATATGCTTACTATTATTTACTAAACTTTGAATATCGAAGCTCTCAAAACTTTAGCATGATTTACAATTTCCTAGCTGGGAACAAATATGCGATCTATACGCTCAAGCATATTTTTGGTAAGATTTATCTCTTTTCTATGTTTTTGTGATGGGTAGCATAATGTTCTATACGATGAGAAAGTGTTTTTACGCTTTCACGTTTATGCTATTTTTATTTTGTCTTCCCATATTTTCACATGCCGAAGATAATGCAGACTCGCTTGTTAACGGTATTCTCAGCTACGTTCGTTGGAACCGAAATTATACACAGCTTAATTTTTGCTTGATTGATGGTCAGGCAAAATTTATCAGTGAAAATATTTTTAATCCACCATCAAATTTAATCCACCCTGCAAGCATCAATATCAAACATTATCAAAGTAGCGAACTTCTGAGCAATGAAACAATTGCCAATCGTTGTCAGATACTCTATTTTGTAAATACCACAGATGAAACACAACAGCGTCTAATCAATTTAGCGATGCATCACATCTTGACCATTTCTGAAAAAAATGAACAATGTGCAATTGGAAGCGCAGTGTGTCTTTATCGTTCAAATCAACAATATCGTTTTAAAATCAACATGGATAGTTTAAAACAATCTGAAGTCCACATGGATTCAAAAGTTTTATTATTGTCGAAAAAATATCAAGGAGCAGAATGATGACATGGTTCAAATCATCTTCTTCATCCCTGAAAACATATTTCATCCGATCACAACTCATTCTCTCTTTTATTATTTTATTTACCTGCATTATTAGTTTTACCGCTGTCGCAAGCTATACATTCAAACGCTACTCAGAATCCAACGTCAGCATCATTTCTGCGTCTTTAGCAGAGCAATTGCAAGCTCCAGTTGTATTTGATGACAAAGTCAGCACTGCGCAAATTATTGACGAATATATTAATCAATATCCAATTCAAAGAATTGAAGTCATTTCACCAAACAAAGACATGATTTATGAAATCACCAAACCAAGTGAAATTAATGACTCCAAACTACTTGACCATATACATGACTTTTTAATTTCTGAAAATTTAGGTTTAGTTGAAATTAAACACAATGCTCAAGTCATTGCCTATGTTAAAGTCACGATCAGCCTACGTCCATTAACAAACTTCATTAATTTACTACTTATGGTTTTCATGGCATGTATTCTCATTGCATTTGTCATTATTCTTATCAGTAGCCGAATAAACTATCTACGAATTAATCATGCACTAAAGCTTCTTGCTGAAACGACTGACTTAATTTCTGATCAACGCGCTTTCCATCTGCGAGTGCCAAAAGGCAAAGTTTCTGAGTTTAACAAGGTTTCTCAACGCTTCAACGAATTACTAGATGAAATACAAAAATGGGATCATCAACTGCAAGTTGAGAATACAACCCTTGAACATCAAGCATTTCATGACTCTTTAACCCATTTACCAAATCGAGCATTCTTCTATCAAAAACTAGATCAGCTTTACCAACAAGAAGATATACGGAAGAAATCTGCATTATTATTTATTGATAATAATGAATTTAAACAAATTAACGACCAATACGGTCATCAAGCTGGCGACCACGTTCTTCAAGAAATGGCTCGCCGTTTGAAATACAGTTTACGAGAAGAAGATTTTATCGCACGTATTGGTGGCGATGAGTTTGCTGTCATCTTAAAAAATATTGAACACTCATCTCAAGCCATCGTTGTCGCACAAAATTTAATCCAAACTTCTGACCATGTCATCAAATTTTCAAACGATGCTATTCGCTATAGCTTTAGCATTGGCATTGCTTTAAGCAAAGATATCGACACACCAAGCGAGTTAGTTCATCTCGCTGACCAAGCCATGTATCGAGCCAAAGATAGCCTAACACATTGGGCAATTATCGAGCACAAACCTGAAGCCATGGAAGCCCATAATGAATAAGCGTTTAAAATTTTTAAGTATTCTATTCTTAGCTAGCACCATACTAAGTGCATGTACTGGGCTTGAAGGGTTAAAAAATCTCAAATAAAAGTGTTAAAAACAGAAGGATTTATTTATACCAATGATGAAGGTTGGATACTTGACCTACCATCACGTTTACTTTTCGAAACATCAGAACACGAACTTCTTCCAGAACAAAAACAATCAGTCGCCGAGTTGAGCAATAAACTAAAAAATATAAAAATAGAAAAGCTCTCAGTTCAGGGACATAGCGATAACATGGGTTCAGAAGAATTTAACCACCAACTCTCTGAACAACGAGCTCAGAGTGTAGCCAACATCGCATTAAAGCATGGCTTTTCAAAAGATAACATACAAGCTATAGGTTATGGTTCAAGCAAACCAATTAAGTCTAACGACACTGAAGAAGGACGCAGTGAAAACCGTCGTGTTTCTATTATCATCGTGCCATGATTTAGTATTATTCACTTCAAATCATTCAAAAAGAAGCGAAACCTAGTGTTTCGCTTTTTTATGTCCATAAAATTTAAGCACAAAAAACCGCATTTAAGCGGATCATGTTATTTTGAATTACTATATTTAAATGGTCGGAGCAGTAGGATTCGAACCTACGACCCCCTGGTCCCAAACCAGGTGCACTACCAGGCTGTGCTATGCTCCGAAACTGGTACGCTTTTAAAAAGCATTTTTCAAATTTAAAAAACTTAATCTTAAAACGTAGTCTTAAAAACTTGGGGTGAATGACGGGATTCGAACCCGCGACAACCGGAATCACAATCCGGGGCTCTACCAACTGAGCTACATCCACCATCACACTTAAATCTACAAGCCTTAAATGTACAAGCCACCAAAAAAATGGCGCGCCTGACAGGATTCGAACCTGTGACCATCCGCTTAGAAGGCGGATGCTCTATCCAACTGAGCTACAGGCGCAACACCGATGACACTTAGATCATGCGATAAGTTCGCCGACTTTATTCCATAATAAATGGTCGGAGCAGTAGGATTCGAACCTACGACCCCCTGGTCCCAAACCAGGTGCACTACCAGGCTGTGCTATGCTCCGATCTCAGCTTTTCTATATCGCACGATGTGCGGTACGGTGTGCATTCTAGGCTTCGTACCGCATCTCGTCAATAGCAAAGTTCAAAAAAGCATTGTATTTACAATCGAATGTTTATTAAAAATACAAAACTATCGCTTCATATTCGCTGTAAAATCAAGCATTCGATCGAGTGGTAATTTTGCGCGAACACGCAATGCCTCATCAACAAAAATCTGTTGATCTTTATGCTTCAAGACATGCAAAATCGCATCGAGCTCGTTCATCGCCATCCATGGACAATGCGCACAAGAACGACACGTTGCACCCTCTCCTGCTGTTGGTGCTTCGATTAACTCTTTATCAGGTGCAGCTTGTTGCATCTTATAGAAAATGCCCCGATCTGTCGCAACGATCATCTGCTTATGTGGAAGCGTTTGTGCAGCTTTGATCAACTGACTGGTACTACCAACCGCATCTGCGATATCAATCACCGATTCAGGCGACTCAGGATGCACTAAAACCGCCGCATCAGGGTACAGTGCTTTCATTTGCGCAATACCACGTGCTCGGAACTCTTCATGAACAATACATGAACCGTCCCAAAGTAGCATCTCTGCACCTGTTTTCTTTTGTATATAACGCCCAAGATGTTGATCAGGTGCCCAAATTATTTTCTCACCCTGACTATCTAAATGCTCAATAATCTCTACTGCACAGCTTGAAGTCACCACCCAATCTGCTCGGGCTTTTACCGCTGCAGAAGTATTGGCATAGACCACGACCGTATGATCAGGATGCGCATCGCAAAACCTGGAGAACTCATCAATCGGACAACCAAGATCCAAAGAGCACGTTGCCTCTAATGTTGGCATTAACACTGTTTTATTCGGTGAAAGAATTTTTGAGGTTTCCCCCATAAATTTTACGCCTGCGACCACCAAGGTCGTTGCAGGATGATCCCGTCCAAAACGTGCCATTTCTAATGAATCAGAAACACAACCGCCTGTCAGCTCTGCTAGCTCTTGAATCTCAGGGTCACAATAATAATGCGCTACAAGCACAGCATCTTGCTGTTTGAGCTCTTCTGCGATCAAGGCAAATTTATGCTGTTTTTCTTCTGACGAGAGAATATGTTCTTTGGGTTGTCCCAGTTGATCCAAATGTTGCTCTACGATTTTTTTCGCATCATTGGCAATCAGACTTTCGGTCATCGAGGTATCAATCCTATAAAATGGCGAGTGATCACTAAACTGATACTCATACAATATGCGTGAATATCAATGCGCACTTGGCTTAGGCTTTTCAGGGTTATTCCAAACAAAATCATATGAAGCAGTCAAAATTAAACCACGACAAAATGAAAATGAAGCATAGCATAAATCAGTAAAACAGGGCTGACTTATAGCAATGCTTCACACCCACTTCTCAAGATATGATGTGTATTTACGCAATTTCAAGTTAAACCGCTGAACTACAACTTAAATGATATGCAACGATAATGTTGATTAAGAACGGTAATCCGCATTGATCTTGACATAGTCGTAGGAGAAGTCACAGGTATACACCGTATCTTGTGCTGTACCACGACCCAAATCAACACGTATGGTAATCTCTTGTTGTTGCATCACCGCCGCACCCATTTCTTCTCGATAGTCAGGATTTGCACCGCCATCTAAGCAGATTTGTACCTCATCAAGCCACACTTGAACTTTTGAACTATCCAGATTTGGCACGCCAGCTTTACCAATTGCCATCACGATACGCCCCCAGTTTGGATCGGCAGCGAATAGTGCTGTTTTAATCAGTGGCGACTCTGCAATACTATACGCAACATCACAGCATTCTTGAGTTTCTGCCCCACCCTCAACTTTGACAGTGATAAATTTGGTCGCACCTTCACCATCACGAATGATCAACTGCGCCAAACGAAGCATAATCCGTGAAAGCACATCGAGAACGACTTGATAACGTGGGTCAGTTTCAGATTGAATCTGTGCACCACCCGCTTGACCTGTCGCAATGAAAATACACGAGTCATTGGTCGAGGTATCACCGTCTACAGTGATACGGTTAAACGACTGCTCGACTGTCGTGGATAAAAGCTTCTGCACAAGCACTTGGCTAATCGGTGCATCGGTTGCTACAAAGCTCAGCATGGTCGCCATATTCGGACGAATCATCCCTGCACCCTTGCTGATACCTGTCATGAAATAAGTCACACCATCCAACTCAAACTGCTCAGATGCGCCTTTTGGTGTCGTATCTGTGGTCATGATGCCATAGGCTGCATCTTCCCAACTGTCCGCATTCAAACTATTTAATGCAGGCTGTACCCCTTGGAGCATGCGCTCAATCGGCAACTGTTCACCGATCACACCTGTAGAGAAAGGCAAAATCTGATTTGGCTGAACACCTGATAATTCCGCAAGTTTTTCACAAGTTTTTTGCGCATTTTCTAAACCAACCTGCCCCGTTGCAGCATTGGCATTGCCTGTATTAATAATAAGGTAACGGATGGAATTTTCCAACAAATGCTTTTTACATAAAATCACAGGCGCAGCAGCAAAAGCACTTTGGGTAAATACACCTGCTACGCTTGAGCCTTCCACAATCTCAAAGACAACCATATCTCGACGATTGGCATAGCGTACATAAGCCTCACTACTTCCGATCGTTAAACCTGCAATAGAATGCATTTTTGTAAAAGACACGTCACCAACTGCCATGAGATTGACCTTAAAAATATGATATTTGAGAAATTGGATATACAGCGAAAAGTGTTAAATGCTTTGCTGACATTGATAGATTACAGGGTAATCTTCAATTTTGATAGTATGATCGAGCATCAAGCTTTTGAGCGTGGCAGTTTGCTCACTTTCAATCCAAAGTAAGCCGTGCTCAGGCTGTAAGCCTTGTTCACTACTATAATATTTTTGGCTTTTATCAGGTGCATCAAAGCGTGTTAACTCAAATAGCTGATCAGACACTTCAATGCGAATCGTTTGCTCATCGAGCTGTTGCTTTTTGATTTGCACTTGCTCATCACATTGATATTGCAAACTATCTACTTGTGGTTGTGCATTTTCAAGCACAGTGTTCTGCTGACATGCGCTAAGTATCGCACCAACACATATCAACAAAACTTTCAGCTGACTCACACGATCACCAATGACAGGTTATTGTGCATCTGTCGGAGCAGATGGTGTCGCTGCCGTTTGTGTTTCAGGAGCAACTGGACTGGTTGGTGCTTGCACTGGCGTTGGCTGTATGCCTGCCAAATCCAATAGTTTTTGTTTTGCTTGTTGCTGACTTTCTGCTGAAATCATCGGATTTGTCGCTTGAATGCGATCTACATTTTGAGCGGTGACTGGTTTAAGCCCTTCCGTTTGGAAAATGATTTTGCGGTTTGAAGGATTACTTACAGAATAACGCATTCCAGTTCGAGGGCTGATGAACACTGTATTTTCACGGTCTTGTGTCGCATGTACATTTGGCAAGCTTGTCGCTGATTGTACTGTTGCAGCCTTTACTGTCATTGAAGGCGCTGTTGGCGCTTCTTCAGCTGAAGGCGTAGCATCTGAAGCAGCCTGCCCATCGAACTGAGCTGTCGGCACAGTCTTAGGCACGGACATGGCTTGATGCGCTGTATGATCAGTCACTGACTCATTGGCAAAGCTCGTCATACTGACAGGGAAAACAACAACCAAACTGGTCAATAGGGTATTCAATTTCATACTTTTAAGTTTCATGCTTATTAATTTCATGGATAAACCTTTTAATTCATCATGCAAAGTCTTTAACTTGTATTGCAAAGTCATCGCTCTTCACTTGAGCATCTTTCGTTTTCTCTTTTAATCTCTGTGTATACGCATGCTTTTCGTTCAAAACGCTTTTTAAATCTTTGAATCAAACGAAGTGTCGTATATCTGACTAAAATTCTACACTCTTATTAAACACGAAAAAGGCAGCTACGTGAGCTACCTTTTTGTTAAAAAAGATTAAATCTTTCCGTGACACTGTTTATATTTTAACCCCGAACCACAAGGACAAGGTGCATTACGACTTGAAGGTGGTTTGATCTCAAGTTGCCCAGATGAACCTCGTGACAAGGTTACACCACCTTGTGTATCTGCATCTTCTGTGACTTCACCTGTAATACCATCGACTTCATTATGTTCGAAGCTCAGTGCCATTTCTCTCGCTTGTTGCTGTTGTTGCGCTTCAAGCTCAGCAACTTCTTCAGGACTTGGAATATGGACACGTGATAGGTCAGTGACAACATCTGCTTTGATTACACCGAGCATATTCACAAAAAGATTAAAGGCTTCTTTTTTATACTCTTGCTCGGGATTCTTTTGTGCATAACCACGCAGATGAATCCCTTGACGTAGATAGTCCATCGCCGCCAAATGATCTTTCCAGTGTTTATCTAAGGATTGCAACATAAAATGACGTTCAAGCATTGCCGCTGAATCTGCTTCCATCAAGCTACGACGATGTTGATAACGTGCAAGCACCTCATCAGTGATCCGCTCGATCAAGCCTTCTTCATCAAGACGGCGATTAACCTTAAGCCAATGACTGATTGGTAAAGTAATCCCTAGATCTTTGCGTAGCGCATCTTCAAGCCCATCAATATTCCATTGGTCATGAATCGACTCAGGTGGAATAAAATTGGCAATCATGCCTTTGACCACATCTCGGTGCATATCTTCGATACCGTCTTGTAGACTTGGCTCAGACAACACTTCATCACGTTGTGAATAAATAATCTTACGTTGCTCGTTATTGACATCATCATATTTGAGCAAGTTTTTACGGATATCGAAGTTACGTGATTCGACTTTGCGCTGTGCATTTTCGATTGAGCGCGACACCATTTTGTGTTCAATCGCTTCATCTTCTTTTAAGCCCATACCTCGCATCATCGCAACCACACGATCACCCGCAAAGATACGCATCAAATCATCTTCAAGCGACAAGTAAAAACGTGATACACCTGGATCGCCTTGACGACCCGCACGACCACGAAGCTGATTGTCAATACGACGTGATTCATGGCGCTCAGAACCGATGATGTGTAGACCACCTGACTCAAGTACTGCCTTGTTGTTTTCACGCCATTCTGCAAACAAACGCTGTTCATCATCTTCAGTGTGATTTTCGATATGCGCAAGCTTGGCACGCCAGTTACCACCGAGCAAAATATCCGTCCCACGACCTGCCATGTTGGTGGCAATCGTGACTGAGTTCGGACTACCTGCTTGGGCGATAATATCTGCTTCACGCTCATGTTGTTTTGCATTCAATACTTCATGGCGAATGCCTGCAGCATTCAGCTTATCGGATAGGATTTCACTGGCTTCGATGGTCGCTGTACCAATCAAAATCGGCGCAACACCCGCTTCACGCACACTAGTGATCTCTTGAATAATGGCGTTATATTTACCATCTTTGGTCAGATAAATCAGATCGTTTTGGTCATTACGAATCATTGGACGGTGCGTCGGAATGATCACCACATCTAGACCATAAATCTCTTTCATCTCCGCCGCTTCGGTATCGGCTGTACCTGTCATACCAGAGAGTTTGCGATAAAGACGGAAATAGTTTTGGAAAGTCGTGGTCGCCATGGTTTGGTTTTCAGGTTGCACTTCCAAACCTTCTTTGGCTTCTACTGCTTGATGCAAACCTTCTGACCAACGACGACCTGGCATAGTACGACCAGTATTTTCATCGACGATAATCACTTCTTGCTTTTGTGACGTTGGATTCAGACCGATGATATAATGTACATTCTTTTGATATAAATAATGCGCACGAATCGCTGCCGTTGCATGATGCAACAAATTCAGATTACTGGCTGAATACAGACTGTCACCTGCTTCAAGCAAACCCATTTTAATCAATTCATCTTCAATGGTTTCAAAACCAACTTCGGTAATTTCGATTTGACGTTGTTTTTCATCCACCCAGAAGTGTCCGCCATCGGGTACTTTTTCTTCTTTTTGCACACGAAGCTTTGGTGGGATGTTATTGATCATCATATAGAGCTGTGATGAATCTTCACTCTGACCAGAAATAATGAGCGGTGTACGCGCCTCATCAATCAAGATCGAATCGACCTCATCAATAATGGCATAGTGCAAACCACGTTGCTTCTTCTCTTCTAGCGAAAACACCATGTTGTCACGAAGATAATCAAAGCCAAATTCGTTATTCGTCCCATAAGTAATATCAGACTGATACGCTTGGAACTTTTCGCTTGGCGCTTGCATCGAGTAAATCGTACCGACTGTAAGCCCTAAGAACTCAAACAATGGACGGTTCAATTCCGCATCACGTTGTGCCAAGTAATCATTCACGGTAATAACATGCACACCGTTGCCACTTAAAGCATTGAGATAACACGCCAACGTTGCCATTAAGGTTTTACCTTCACCTGTACGCATCTCGGCAATCTTACCTTCATGCAAAGTGACGCCACCGATCAACTGCACATCATAGTGACGCATACCCATGACACGCTTCGAAGCTTCACGACACACCGCAAACGCTTCAGGCATGAGTTTGTTTAAACTCTCGCCCTTTTGAAAACGCTCTTTAAATTCTTGGGTTTTTGCAGTTAAGCCTGCATCGCTAAGACTGGATATCGACGGCTCTAGTGCGTTAATTTGTTCTACGATTTTACGCATTCTTTTGAGCTCACGCTCATTTTTTGTACCGAAGATACCTCCGACTAGACTTGCCAACATGTATATAACTCTCTGTATCTGTTCAAGTTGCCTTTGAAATTAGGTTAACCAGTTCCTTGTTAAATCAAGACGATTTTCACCGAATTAAACCCAAACAACCTGTCTAGAAAATCAATGTATTTTTAAGAAAAACCTATGCACGGAATATTATGAGGACAGAAATTTCAAGTACAAGGGTTTTTCGCATTTTTTTCATATTCTTTTATGAGTTCATCTGAATGGTACACTTACAAAATACTACATCCACACTGAAGTTAATTAATGCTCAACAAGCCTAGAGCGATCAATAGCTTAAAAAACATTATGAAATTTTCTGATAAAGTAATACAAAAACATCGCTTTGCAATGATTTAGATTCGGTGCATATTATGTTTCATACAGGCGATTTTCCATCCTGTTGGGTTGTATATCCAAAACTTATATCCGAAATAGATAAAGCAAAGCATAGAGGACAGAAAAAATGAGTTTACGTCTTGGCGACACCGCACCTGATTTCCAACAAGATTCGAGCGAAGGGCAAATCAGTTTTTATGATTATCTTGGCGATGGTTGGGGAGTTTTGTTCTCACATCCTGCGGACTACACGCCTGTATGTACCACTGAGCTTGGCTACACTGCAAAGCTTAAAGATGAATTTGCTAAGCGTGGTGTCAAAGCGATTGCGCTTTCTGTCGATGATGTGGAATCGCACAAAGGTTGGATTAATGACATTAATGAAACCCAAAATACTACGGTGAACTTCCCAATCTTGGCAGATGCAGATCGTAAAGTATCTGAGCTATATGATTTCATCCACCCGAATGCGAGTGAAACAGCGACTGTACGCTCATTGGTGATCATTGATCCAAATAAAAAAGTACGTTTGATCATTACCTATCCTGCCTCAACAGGTCGTAACTTTAACGAAGTGCTACGTGTCATTGACTCGTTACAACTTACTGATAACTACAAAGTCGCTACTCCTGCCAACTGGCAAGATGGTGAGGATGTGGTGATCGTGCCATCAATCAAAGATGAAGCAGAAATCAAAGAACGTTTCCCGAAAGGCTATAAAGCGATTACGCCGTATTTGCGCCTCACGCCACAGCCGAATAAAGACTAAACTTATTGTTTTTCAAAAATTTTAAATACAAAAATGGCGCAATCATTGCGCCATTTTTGTATTTACAATTTTTTCGTCAGCAATTAACCCTGCTCTAAGGTCACGCCCGCTGCTTTTGCTGCACGTGTACCACCCATCAGCACCACATATTCACGGGAATCATCAAAGCTTTCGAGCATTTCTGCGGCACGAGGTGCTTTACTCCCACCACCACACAAGATATAGACTGGTGTACCCGTTGGCACGTTTTGAAGTTGCTGGGCATCAATGTTGTCGATGGGTTGATTAACCGCCCCAGGCAAATGACCTTCGGCAAAAGATTTTGAATCACGTACATCCCAAATAATCGCACCTTCTGGATATTCAAAGGTGGTAATTTCTTGCTTGCGAATCATTCTGCGCTCCTTTGGATCAAAACACTTGGCAAAAACAGAAAACACCCTTAGCATCTCAGTATTATTTCATGTTGTAAAGGTCTATTGTTATGCCATCTTTTGATATTGTTTCCGAGTTGGAAATTTTTGAAGTGAACCACGCTGTACAGAATACCCAAAAAGAAATTGCCACCCGTTTTGACTTCCGAGGACAAGATGTTTCGATTGAATTGAATGAGAAATCTAAAGAGATCAAAATCTCCACAGAAAGCGACTTTCAGTGTGAGCAAGTGTATTCGATGCTTGAAAATCACTTCTTCAAACGTAAAGTCGATATCCAAGCACTCGACCCGCAAAAAGCGGCCGCTTCAGGGAAAAACTTTGTACAAGTGATCAAACTCAAAGATGGCCTTGACTCGGATACCGCAAAAAAAATTAACAAAGCCATTAAAGAAAGTGGCATCAAAGTGCAATCTTCGATTCAAGGTGACAAGATTCGAGTGACGGATAAGAAACGTGACACCTTGCAAAGCTTGATGGCTTTCTTGCGTGAAGAGCAATTTGGCGTACCTTTGCAATTCAATAACTTCAAGGACTAATCGACTACGTTTTTCGTTTAATCTGAAAAGCTTTTAACTCTTCCATTATTTACAGGTGTAATATGGCTAAAAACAATCGCCTTTATCAAGTCGTCCAAGCGACCAGTAAACTTCCGAAGGCACTTCGCACGACGATTTGGAGCAAAACTTTCGGTCGTATCGTACCGATGGTCGGGACGGCAAATATTCGCTACCTCGAAGTGAGTAAAGAAAAAGTCGTGGTGCGCATCGAAAATAATCGCAATATGCAAAACCACATCAAGGGCGTGCATGCTGCGGCGATGGCGCTTTTGGCAGAAACCGCAACAGGTTTTGTCACAGGTTTGAATGTGCCTGACGATCGAATTTTGTTGATCAAAACTTTGCAGGTGGATTATCTCAAAGTTGCTTCAGGTGGTTTAACAGCAACGGCAACTTTAAGCGCTGAGCAACAGCAATTCATCTTGGATAATGACAAAGCATCGCTAGAAATCCCAATCTCTGTGGTTGATGATTCTGGTCAATCGCCGATCGAATGCAAAATGGTTTGGGCGTGGTTGCCAAAGAAGAAAAAGTCAGTATAGTTTTTTGATATATCTCTTCGAAGGAAGCCTTATCAACTTAATTTTAAAATGTGAGATTGCATTAGGTGTTTTAAACATAGTTCTTCCAAAACACCTAATCCAAAACAGTAAAGTGGAAATCAAACTACAGTGGTATGGATTTATCACTGATGACTCACCTTAAAGAGCTTGAAGCTGAAAATGCTTATGTTGAACGTTTTAATCGAACAGTACAAGAGGATGTTCAGAACTGTAAAACCGCATGGCCGTACTTTTATAATCACGAACGACCTCATACGTCAGTTGATGGTAGACCACTTAATTTTAAACAATAATAAGGGTTTAGAGATTTCTACTTATTGAATCGATTAATAATCGGGGTATTACCACTACGCCTGCTGTGCTAAATGCGCTTGTTTGACCGCTTCAGGAATCTTACGTTTTTGCCCATCACATTCCAAAGCGACAAAGGTAAACATTCCTTCTGTGACTTTGACAGGTGTCGTATGTTGCGTACTCATACTCCACACTTCGATATGCACCTGCATTGAAGTATTACCGATCTTCACCAGATCGGTATAACAACTGATCACATCACCTACTTGTACAGGTACAAGGAAAGTCATCTCATGGATGGAGATCGTGGCACAACGTCCTTGACTGAATCGTTCACAATGAATCGCCCCTGCCAAATCCATCTGTGACACCAACCATCCACCAAAGACATTACCACTCCAGTTGGTGTCTGCTGGCATCGCAATCGTTTGAAGAGAAAGATGACCTTGAGGAATCGCTGGCTGAAATTCAGTGTGCATGATTAGACCACATCAATAAATAGAAAGCATGATTATACAACGGATGAGCGTAATTAAACTGAACGCTCAGTTGCGAGAATTTAGTGCTTTGACACACTTATAATGATTTCAAATGTGAGGTTAACCACGACTGCATTTGCCCTACATTCATTGCACCAGCTGAGCGTGCAACTTGTGTGGTTTGTTTAAATAGAATCAAACTCGGAATACTGCGAATCTGAAAAAACTGACTAAGTCGTGGTGACGCTTCGGTATCGACCTTGGCAAATTGCACCGTTTTAAATTCCCCTGCCAATCGCTGAAAAGTCGGCGCCATTGTCTTACAAGGCCCACACCACTCCGCCCAAAAATCCACCAATACAGGTAGCTCAGTATTCGGCACATACAGCATAAAATTATCATCATTTAGGGTGATCGGCTGATTCGACCACAGATCATGATCACATTGTCCACACTTCGCTTCATGCACAGCAATGTCATCAGGCAAATTATTCTTTTTAAAACAACTTGGACAGACCACGATCATATGAATACTCCATAAATTTTTACGTTTTTTTAAACGATAAAATTGAAAAATGATTTTTATACAATCGCTTGGAATGTACATGCTATAGTGAAAATCAACTCACTCATCGCAATCATCCTACCATGAACTTAATGTGGTTTCGCACCGATCTTCGGCTACATGACAACACTGCCTTGCATTTCGCACAAAAAGATAGCGACTGCATTGCGCTATTTATCATCAGTCCCAAACAGTGGAAATTTCACGACGATGCAGATTGCAAAGTCGATTTTTGGTTACGTCAATTACAACAGCTTTCTCAGGAATTGGCTAATCTCAATATTCCGTTACTCATTCGCACATGTGAATTGTGGGAGGATTGCACCGATACGATTTTTGAGCTTTGTGAACAGCACAATATTCAAAAAGTCCATTGCAATCAGGAATATGGATTCAATGAAATGCAACGTGATCAGGCGGTTGCTAAAAAACTATCGACGCATGATATTGATTTTGAAGCACATCATGATCGGTTGTTATTTCCAGTCGGTTCAATCAAAAATCAATCCAATGAATATTACAAAGTTTTTGGCGCATTTAAAAAAGTCAGTTATGAGCGCTTAGACCATCTGCAAAACCAACTTGAACTTTACCCAAAACCGAAAAAGCAAAATAAGTTAAAAATTTCATCCGATACAGTCCCTCATAGCGTTGATGGCTTTGCGCCTATACCGCAATCACTACAGCATCAATGGCAAGTCGGTGAAACTGAAGCTTGGCGCCGCCTAGATACGTTCATAGATCAACATATCAATCAGTATCATGTCGAGCGAGATTTCCCTGCATTCGACTCAACCAGTCAACTATCGACCTATTTAAATGCAGGTTTATTGTCGATTCGACAATGTTTAAAAGCTGCGCAGATCAATACCGATGGCGACCTCCTTTCAGGCAATGAAGGTGTGCGCATTTGGCTCGATGAGTTGCTTTGGCGTGAGTTTTATAGCCATCTTTTATATGTCTTCCCTAAACTCAGCCAACATCAACCATTTAAAGAAGAAACCATTCATATCGCTTGGCGAGATAATGATTCAGATTTGCGTGCATGGCAAAATGGTGAAACAGGCTTTCCAATCATTGATGCAGCGATGCGACAACTGAAACATACAGGTTGGATGCACAATCGACTACGCATGATCGTGGCGATGTTTTTGACCAAGAATTTGCTGATTGATTGGCGGTTGGGCGAGCAATGGTTTATGCAACATCTGATCGATGGCGATCTCGCAGCAAACAATGGTGGTTGGCAATGGAGTGCATCGACGGGCACCGACAGCGTGCCTTATTTTCGAATTTTTAATCCGATTACTCAGTCGAAGAAATTTGATCCACATGGCGAATTTATTCGAGCTTGGCTTCCCGAGCTTGCGCATTTGGATGACAAAACCATTCATGAGCCATATAAACAAAATCATATTGTACTTGATTACCCAAAACCGATGGTCGATTTAAAGCAAAGCCGACAGCGTGCTTTGGATGCGTTTAAAAATCTTTAACTTGGACAACTTTTACTTAGAACTTTGATGCTAATTATTGAATTTTAAGCTTAACTTTTGGCAACTCAAGCCACTGCGCTTGAGGAAACATCGTAATCATTTTCTGCTGTAAATACTGTCGTGTATCCTGAGCAATCACCTGATCTTGCGCATCGTGAATGCCATTAAACACAATGCTGTGAAGCGCTACACCAAACTGCTTAAGCGCATAAAGACTCAGCAAAGTATGATTTATACTGCCTAAACGTCCAGACGTGACGAGGATGATTGGAAAATTATGCTGAGCAACATAGTCGATAGTGAGTAAATCTGTGGTCAGTGGCACCATTAGACCGCCTGCACCTTCGAGCAAAACTACATCATAACGCTCTGCAAGTACTTGCGTGGACGCTGAAATTTTATCTAAATCCAAATGTGTATTTTCAAGATATGTGGCGAGATGTGGCGATGCAGGATATTTGAATATTTGCGGTGCGGTCAGCCCTTCGCCATCCTCTATAAAATCATTTTTTTGCATCAAGTGACGATGTTTGGCAATGTCTTCGGAAAATCCATCACTGCCTGTTTGCACCAGTTTTTGCGTGATGATCGACTTGCCTTGATCAAGCAATTGTTTGGCAAGTAATCCCGTTGCCACAGTTTTACCAATATCGGTATCAATACCACTGATAAAATAGATGCCTTTTTGAACGCTCAACATGGCTTATAACTTTCCTAAAAGTGCTTCAAGTTGCAACCACTGCAAATCCGCATGCAAACAAATCCGCACCCTTGCCGTACCTTGTGGCACCGTTGGCGGACGGATCGGAAGCACATAAAATCCTGCATCTTGCATCTGCATCGCTTTACCCACGGCGGTTTGATTTTCACCATAGATCACAGGAATGATATGACTTTGAGTCGGACAGCTTAGCCCTCGACGCTGCACCTCTTTTTTGAGTTGTTCACTGATATTGAGTAGGTTTTTACGTTGTTCCGACATGCGCATCATGCGCTGAAAAATAAAATTCGTCCACGCCATATTGATCGGTACTTGCGCTGTGGAGAAGATCAGCGAGCGCATTTTATTAATCAAAAATTCACGGATCACCTGATCACAAATCAGATAACCACCGATCGAGGCTAGAGCTTTGCCAAAGGTCCCAACGAGAAAATCAATCTCAGTGATACAATCCTGCGCCTCTGCACAGCCCAAACCACGCTCACCATATACACCGATGGCATGTGCTTCATCGACATAGAGCATGACTTTGGCATATTTCTGTTTAAAGGCAACCAATTGCTTTAAATCTGTCACATCACCATCCATGCTAAAGACACTTTCAGTGACGATGATGATTTTATCAATCGCCTCATTATCCATCGCCATAATCAGTAACTGTTCAAGTTCAGTGAGGTTTTGATGGGCATAACGCTGTTTTTGCGCTTTGCTTAAGCGAATCCCATCAATGATACTGGCGTGAATGAGTTCATCGGAAATGATCAAGGTTTTGGCATCACAAAGCGCAGGCAAAATACCGATATTCATGTGATAGCCACTATTGAACAGCAAACTCGAGCGCCCAAAGGCTTGGCTGAGATTCTCCTCAAGCTGTTCATATTCTTTAAAATTCCCAGTAAGTAACCGTGAAGATGAACTGGTAAAGTGTTGTTTTTCTATCGGATAAGTATCGAGAAATTCCGTTTTTAAATCCGCATTTTCCGCCAAACCCAAATAGTCATTGGAGCTGAGATTGAGCATCCGCTTGCCATTCAGATGAATAAATTGTCCATTTCGCTCAATCTGTTTAAAGAAGCGATAATTGCCCTGCGCCTTGAGTTGATCAAGCGTATCGGCATAAGACTGATAAAGTGGATTCACGTAAATCATCCCTGAATATGAACAATTAAAATTAAAAGGAATTTATTCCGCACTTTCTCTGACGATCGTCTGCACCGCATCAAGCAAAGTCTGCAACTCTGCCTGAGAAATAATGTACGGCGGCATGATATACACCAACTTAGCAAAGGGACGAATCCACACGCCAAGCTCGATACAACGTTGCTGAATCTGCGCCATATCGACTGGATTTTTCATTTCCACTACACCGATTGCACCAAGCATGCGAACACCTGCGACTTGGCTAAGCGATTTTAACGGCATTAAAGCTAATGCAATTTGACTCTCGATCTGCGCAATCTTGCCTTGCCAATCCTGCGCTAACAACACTTGAATGGATTTTAATGCCACAGCGCACGCCAACGGATTCGCCATAAAGGTCGGACCATGCATAAAGGCACTCGGATTACCTTCACTAATGGTTTGCGCCACATGATCAGTCGTTAAAGTTGCCGAAAGCGTCATGTAGCCACCAGTTAATGCTTTGCCGATACACATGATGTCTGCTTGTACATCAGCATGTTCGCTTGCGAATAACTTTCCGGTACGTCCAAAGCCTGTGGCAATCTCATCGACGATTAATAGCACATCATATTGTTTACATAGCTTCGCCGCTTGACGTAGATATTCAGGATTATAGATGCGCATACCGCCTGCGCCCTGTACGATCGGCTCGATAATCATGGCGGCAATAGTTTCGTGATGCTTTGCCAATGTTTGCGCTAAAGGCTCAATATCCTCAATACACCATTCTCCTGAAAAACTGGATTGTGGCGCAGGGACAAACATGCGCTGTGGCAAACTATTGCCAAAAATATGATGCATTCCAGTGACTGGATCGCACACCGACATCGCATGCCACGTGTCGCCGTGATAGCCCGAACGTGTGGTGATAAAGTTTGTTTTGTTAGCTTGAGTGGTTTCAGTTTTGCCTTTTGCAGCCCAAAATTGAATTGCCATTTTTAAGGCAACTTCGACCGCCACCGAACCCGAATCTGCATAAAAAATCTTTTGAAATTGCTTCGGCGCAATCGCTAAAAGTTGTTTGCCCAAATCAATCGCTGGCTGATGCGTCAGACCGCCAAACATCACATGCGACATTTTTTTCAGTTGCGTTTCTATCGCTTGATTCAATTCAGGATGATTGTAGCCATGAATCACACACCACCACGATGACATACCATCAATCAGACGCTCACCACTTTCTAGCTCAATATACACGCCATCTGCCGAACGCACTTGATAGGTCGGTAGCGGATCAATCATTGAGGTATAGGGATGCCACAGATGTTGGCGATCAAATGGGTCAGTCATTGGAAACCACGTTGAAAAAATGAAGATTAAAATTTCCGAAACAGTGTGCCACACTTTTAAATGCACTCAATGGCAAAATGCACTCAATGACAAAATCTACGCAATATGAACAGCAGTGCCATTTGATAAATTGAACTGATCGGCTAAACTCAAAATTCATGATTTCTCTACATATGTATTTCGAGCAAAACCTATGAGTCAATCTGTAAATTCGGCACAATCATCTGTCAATTGTTTCCGTTTTCCCATCCGTGTCTATATCGAAGACACTGATGCAGGTGGTATCGTTTACCATGCCAATCACATTCGCTACATGGAGCGCTCTCGCACCGAATGGCTTCGTGCATCGAAGTTTGATCACTATTGGCATCAGCAAGATTACAACTTCGTCGTACACGACATTTCAGTGAAATACCATAGACCGATCTTGATGGATGATTTACTGACTGTTACAGCACGTGTAATTTCTTGCAAATCCGCATCATTTTCCTTGCAACAAGAAATTTACCGTGATGAAATACTGCTGGCTTCAGGACTTGTCACCATCGCTTGTCTATCAAAGGATATGCGACCTCGCAAACTGCCTGAGGCTTTGAAGGAAATGATTCTTGAACAGCTCGCTTTGGAACAGCAATCACTGCAAAAAGCTCAGCAATAGTCATCGAAAACTGAATTAAAACTTTTTTGGTCAAATAGATTATGCCAACCGAAACACTACCAACCACAGCGACCGCACATTCTTTAAATGTCATGGATTTGATTTTAGGCGCAGGAATCATCGTGCAATTGGTGATGCTCGGCTTGTTATTGGCATCCATCTACAGTTGGTATCTCATCGCCAAGCTCTATATCAGCTTTAAAAATGCCAACAAACAAGATCAACAGTTTGAAAAAGTCTTTTGGTCAGGCGCAGAACTTCCGACTTTATTTAAAAATGCACAAACCAAAGCCAATCGTGCAGGCTTGGAAAACGTCTTCCATGATGGTTATAGCGAATTTAATAAGCTGAATAAGCGTAAAGCCTCACTTGCCCAATCTTTAGAAGGCACAGAGCGTATTTTGCGTGTCAGTCTTTCTCGTGAGCAAGCAGGTTTGGAGCATGGTCTAGGCACCTTAGCCAGTATCGGTTCGGTTGCACCTTATGTCGGTTTATTCGGTACGGTATGGGGCATCATGACGGCATTTATCGGTTTATCGACTGCCGAGCAAGTCACACTTGCTACGGTTGCACCAGGTATTGCAGAAGCCTTGATTGCAACGGCGATTGGTCTATTTGCAGCGATTCCTGCGGTATTGGCGTTCAACCATTTCACCTCAAAAAGTGAAGGTTTGTATGAAGAACGTGCTTTATTTGCCGAAGAAATGACTGCACGCCTGCAACGTCAATCGCTTGCACCTGAGCTAGAAGATTAATCCGCTGAGTTGAGAAGTTAAATCATGTCACGTTCAACTAGCCGTTTTGCACGCATCAAGAAACCACTGAAAAGTGAAATGAACGTCGTTCCGTATATCGACGTGATGTTAGTCCTTTTGGTGATTTTTATGGTCACTGCGCCGATGATCACCAGTAAGGTCAATGTCGATCTGCCCAAAGTCAATGGACAAGATCAAAGCAGTAATAGCAATGATGCTACGCTCTACACCGTCAGTATTGATAAAACAGGTCAATTACAGCTTCAAGTACAAAGTGATGACCCAAAACCAATGAGTTTGTCTGAGATCGAAACTACGCTGACCTCTGCCCTTGCAGAAGATAAAAATATCAATGTCATGGTTGCAGGCGATCAATCCATTGCTTATGGTGAAGTGATGAAGCTGATGTCAGATTTGCAACAAGCAGGACTTGATCAAGTTGGACTGGTCACTCAACCACTAAAATAATCCTGAAATTTTCGTCAACCCTTAGCATTTAATGAAGTTTGTAAAAAGTAGAAGATATGCGTCGTCAACCTGAGTTTAAACAAAAGCCACTTGCTATTGCCTTTACTGTCGGTATTCATGCCATGGTATTGGTTGGCTTGGCTTTTTTTGCTGACGCACCACTCCCTGAGCCACCAAAACCTTTAAAAACTGTACTGATCACACCTGAACAGCTTAAACTATTACAACAAGACAAACCGCTTCAAGAACTTACCGAAGCACCGACTGAGAACATCTCAGAAATTACTGAAGCACCTGAAGTCGCTGAAACACCTGAAGAAGTCAATCCCATCCCAACACCAATTCAGCCGAAAGAAAAGCCTGTCGAAGACACTCGTCAGAAACAGCTAGAACAAAAACAACAAGAGCAAAAACAGCGAGAGAAAGAACAGCAAGCGCAAAAGCAACTTGAGCAAAAGCAACGTCAAGAAGCTGATCGTCAGGAAAAACAACGACAAGAAGCCGAAAGAAAAGAAACTGCAAAAAAAGAAGCGCAACGTGAAGAAGCGCAGAAGCAACAAGCCTTAGAAAAACAGCGCCAAGCGGATGCAAAGAAAAAATCCGACGCTGAGGCAAAACGTAAAGCTGATGCAGATGCCAAGAAAAAGGCTGATGCAGAGGCAAAGCGCAAAGCTGACGCAGACGCCAAGAAAAAGGCTGATGCAGAGGCTAAGAAAAAAGCCGATGCCGAAGCAAAACGCAAAGCTGATGCAGAGACTAAGAAAAAAGCGGATGCCGAAGCAAAACGTAAAGCTGATGCTGATGCCAAGAAAAAAGCCGATGCTGAGGCAAAAGCGAAGGCTGATGCCGAAGCCAAGAAAAAAACCGATGCTGAGGCAAAAGCGAAGGCTGATGCAGAAGCCAAGAAAAAAGCGGATGCTGAGGCAAAAGCCAAAGCAGAACGTGAAGCCAAAGAAGCGGCTGCCAATAAAAAAGCGGAATCTAAGAAAATTGCGTCCAATGCAAAACGTGATTTTACCAATAAAGTTAAGACGGCTTGGAATGTTCCAATGGGAAGTTCAGGTAAAAATGTTGGTGTTCGATTTAACCTTTCAGACTCTGGGAAAGTACTTTCAATTGTCATTACTAAACCGAGTGGTGATGCCAATCTTGATGCAAGTATTAAAGCAGCAATCAATGATGCACAACCATTTCCTATGCCTGAAGATCCCGATGCTCGAAATCAGGCTAAAATTGTAACTTCAACATTTACAGCACAATAATTACCTTAAAAAGTCTTTATAAAAACCCCTGATCGTGGTGACAACGCTTTAATATCAATATACATTGTTTGAATATAAAAGCTTTGTCATCATAACTTTACATAGTCAGTATAGAATTCATGCCACGGCTTTGTTACAACATCAATAATTTATTCAACATTTCCAAAACCTCACACAATTTGGAAATATATATCACACCCCCATTGCCATACAGCCCAGTGCCATGTACAGGCTTTTATTGAAAAGGTTTGAAATACGTCGAGATGATTGCTTTAAATAACGATTCAAAATCTACACTGAACTATAAACACCTCGCTCTTGCCCTACTGGTCGCTTGTACGCCACTGACCGTACAACAAAGCTTTGCACAACTCCATTTGGAAATTGCCAAAGCGCCTGATCAAGCACCGCAGATTGCTGTTGTGCCATTTGGCAATGACCAAACCGTTTCACCGATTGTTGCCAGTGATTTAAACCGTTCAGGTCGTTTTACCAGTACATCAAATAACCTTCCTGCCAACCCAACTTCACCAAGTCAAATGAACGTCGGTGTATGGAAAGGTGCAGGCATTCCTTACGTGGTGATGGGTCAAGTACAACAAGTCGATGGCTCGACCTACAAAATTCAATACCAACTGTTTGATACCGATAAACAGCAATGGTTGTTGAATGAAGTACTCACCGTACCAAGCAATCAAATGCGTAAAGCGGCGCACTTGATTAGTGATACGATCTATAAAGCATTGACTGGCGTACCAGGTGACTTTAGTGGTCGTATTGCATATGTCCTGCGCAACCCTGCGACACCTGACCAACGCTATACATTACAAATCGCTGATACAGATGGTGCAGAGCCACGTACGATTTTGTCTTCGCCTGAACCGATTCTTTCACCATCATGGACACCTGATGCCAAGAAATTGGCGTATGTATCGTTTGAAAGCAAACGTCCTGCGATTTATTTGCAAGATTTATCGACTGGTCAGCGTCAGCTTCTCACCAGTTTTAGAGGCCTAAACGGTGCGCCAAGCTTCTCACCTGATGGTCAGAACATGCTGTTTACTGCGTCAATGGACGGTAATCCTGAAATCTACCGCATGAATCTTTCAAACAAGCAACTCACTCGCTTGACACGTGATTCGGCGATCGACACCGAAGCTCGTTATACACCTGATGGCAAGTCATTCATCTTTACTTCAGATCGCGGCGGTTCACCGCAGATTTATCGTTATACCTTTGCCGATGGTTCAACCAAACGCATGACCTTTAAAGGTGCATTTAATGCACGTGCAACCCTGAATGCTGACGGTAGCAAAATTGCATTAGTTCATCGTCCAAGTGGTAGTAATTATAAAGTTGCGCTGATGGATTTAAACTCAGGAATTTTCAATATCCTGACACCGACTTCATTGGATGAATCTCCAAGCTTCTCACCGAACGGTCAAATGGTAGTCTACGCAACACATGAAGGTAATCGTGGTCTGCTGTCGATCATGTCTACCGATGGTCGATTCCGTATGAATCTACCAAGTGAACAAGGTGAAGTGCGTGAACCTGCCTGGGCGCCAAGCCATTAACAACCCTATTCATTAAAACTGTTGTAAATGCTGTTTTAAAAATTTAACTACTCATCTCGAAGGAGAGCAACATGAATTATAAATTATTGATTCTTCCAATCTTAGCTGGATCATTAATCGCAACAGGTTGTGCAAACCGCAAGCCTGCGACAAATACCACCGTGACCAATGGCACTGGCTCTGTATCAGGTGCAACGACTTCAGGTCTTGGTACGGACTCTAGTATTAGTGCTCAAGGTGGCTCTACGCTTGGTGTGACCGATGCCAATCGTCCATTCCTTGCAAAGCGTGTGGTACATTTTGACTTTGACAGTAGCGATGTATCGAATGAAGACTATCAAACACTGCAAGCGCATGCACAGTATCTCTCTGCCAATGCCAACTCGAAAGTTGCACTGGTTGGACATACCGATGAGCGTGGTACTCGTGAGTACAACATGGCACTTGGTGAGCGTCGTGCTAAGGCAGTTGAGTCATTCCTGACGTCTTATGGTGTGCGTGCAGATCAGCTTGAAGCTGTGAGCTATGGCAAAGAGCAACCTGTCAATGCAGGTCATAATGAAGCAGCGTGGAGTGAAAACCGTCGTGTAGAGATCAACTATGAAGCAGTTCCACCGATCTTAACTGTGCCAAACAGACGTTAATTCTATGCAAAATAAAATCTGCATCTAAAATATTAGACTGATCTAAAGTAGCTTCTCGAAGCTACTTTTTACTTCTAATCTAAGTTGTCTTTAAAACCATTTTCACAAAAAAATTTATGGCGCAATTGTTTTTCTGTCTCTACTTACCCGTCTGATTCGTGAACCGTCATGGATTCAATCATGTCATGCTTATTAAATTCTTTATATTCAGGCTTGGCTTCAAACGCTTTCCAAGCTTGCTTGACGTTTTCATCTTTGATCTCGTGCATGTCCATCTCTTCGACAGCAGTTGGCATTTCATCAAACTTAACGGTGGTCATGGTGGCTCTCCTTAATTACTCTTATTTTGTATTTACTGAGTTTTAAGTTATAGCATGTTCTATGCCATCTAAAATGATTAATCACCGACAAATTGTTTCTGGTTGCACGTAAGCGAAGAGAGTGCCATAGATTTTTATCTTGAATATGCAATAATAGCCACTTTCACTATTTGCCTATAAAGCTATTTGGAGTTTGACGCAATGTCCCATGTTTTACTCAAAGATTTTCTCACCCAACAACAAAACCACAATCTGACAGAAAATCTTGCGCAAGTGATCCTGACTATTGCATCAACCTGTCAAGATATCGATGCTGCGCTACAAAAAGGTGCACTTGCCGGGATTCTTGGCAGTGCTGAAAATGAAAATGTACAGGGTGAAACACAGAAGAAACTCGATGTGATTTCAAATGACATGCTCATTGATTCTTTACAGCAACACCCTGCGGTGGTTGCGCTTGCATCAGAAGAATTAGAAGACATGACGCCTGCGCAAGCGAGTGGTGAATATTTGGTATTGTTTGACCCATTGGATGGTTCAAGTAACATCGACATTAATATGTGCGTCGGTACGATTTTCTCTATTTTAAAAAATACTGGCGACCTAAAAACTGAAAACTTCTTCCAAAAAGGTCGTGATCAAGTCGCTGCGGGCTATGTGCTGTATGGTCCATCGACCATGTTAGTACTCACTACTGGTCAAGGGGTGCAAATGTTTACCTTTGATCCTGAGTCTAAACAATTTGTATTGACCAACGATCAAGTACAAATCCCAGCGGAAACGCAAGAGTTTGCTATTAATTCATCAAATCAACGTCATTGGGAAGCACCTGTACAACGCTATATCGGCGAACTCCAAGCAGGCAAAACTGGTGAACGTGGCAAAGATTTTAATATGCGCTGGGTGGCGTGTATGGTTGGTGATGTGCATCGCATTTTAACACGTGGCGGTATTTTCCTTTATCCGTATGATCTCAAAGACCCGAAAAAAGCAGGTCGTCTACGCCTCATGTACGAAGCTAACCCAATGAGTTTCTTGGTCGAGCAAGCAGGTGGCGCATCGTCTACGGGTCGTATGGACATTATGGATGTTGAGCCAAACGATCTACATCAACGTATCCCTGTGATTTTAGGCTCAAAAACTGAAGTCGAGCGTGTTACGAGCTATCATCAAGTTTAGGTTGATCGCTTGAAAGCAACTTTTTTAAAAAAAGAGGATTCATCGTAAGTGAGTCATCCTAAGTTCTAAAATTAAAATTTTCTATATCGAAGTGTCATATGTTTGAATTCATCCAGTCCAAAGATAATCCAAAAATAAAATTGGTTCGTGGTTTATTGGAACAAGCATCCCTACGTAAGAAAAATGCGCAGACCGTACTTGAGGGTGCGCACCTGATTGAAAGTTTTATTCATCATTTCAGCAATAAAAATACTGATTGCAAAATCCAATTCCTGCTTTGTACTGAAAGTGCTTTAGATCACCCTGAAAATCAAAACGTTTTAGACGAAAATACAGCACCTGTTTATCTCGTTGATAGCTCGCTATACCATAAAATTAGCCAACTCGGCGAATCCACACCACTCATGGCTGTGATTGATTTGCCCAAAGCCCAAGACGCATGGCAAATTGACTGCGACACATTAATTCTCGATCGTGTTCAAGATCCGGGCAATGTCGGCACGCTACTCCGCTCTGCTGCAGCTGTGGGTATCCAGCAAGTGATTACGACGATCGGCACAGCAAGCCTGTGGTCACCTCGCGTCTTGCGTGCAGCGATGGGCGCACATTTCTCATTAGCGTTGTTCGAAGCAGTGCAGATTGAAAAATTGATTGATCAATTTCAGATTCCTGTCTATGCCACCAGTTCACATCGACCACAAAGTATTTATCAGCTCGATTTAAAAACGCCGTGTGTTTGGATTCTTGGAAATGAAGGACAAGGTGTAGATGAAGATTTACTTGAAAAAGCAACTGCAGTCACCATTCCACAACCAGGCGGGCAAGAGTCTTTGAATGTCGCAATCGCAGGCTCGGTCTGCCTTTTTGAGATGATGCGACAACGTCTTTAGGATTTTAAGCATTGTTCTGAAACTTGATTAATCATTAACAACGTAACGATAGCTAACAATTTGCAGTTTTATGTTGAAACTGTGCCATTTTTTCACCAAATCCCCTAAACTACATCAGAAAATATTTTACAACCTTGTCAACCAATTCAGTCAATACGACGTTTATAGTCACATGAAAACTGTTTAGGTTGTCGAATGACAGGACTTTCCATCCCGATGGATTCAGCACCCAAGCAAAAACAGTTGACGCAGGATACCACTGCGCCAATGTCGCTTGAAAAGCGCCTCCAGCTCTTTATGCAAGAGATTACTGGACGTGCTTTAGTGATGATGGAAAATGCATGTCAGGGGCAACATGATGTTGCAATGGATTTAGTGCAAGAGGCATTTATCTCATTGCATCAACATTATCCAGACAAACCAACAGATGAATGGTATCCCCTGTTCTACACCATTTTGAACAATAAGTTGCTCGATTGGCGTAGAAAAGAGGCACGTCGTACTCAGCGATTCGGGTGGTTGCGTATCAACCCAATTGCAGATGAGGATGAAGAGCAATATGATCTTCCCGATCAGAGTATTGTTGATGCAAGTGACTTGATTGACCAAGAACATACCACAGAGGAAATATTCCAAGCCGTTCAAACTTTACCTGTTCGCCAACAGCAAGCCTTTATGCTTCGTGCATGGGAGGGCTTTGACACTGCAACAACAGCAAAAATTATGAACTGTAGTGAAGGCAGTGTAAAAACACATTATCACCGTGCCACGCAAAGTTTAAAGACGATTTTGGCACATTTGAATTCTAATGATTGAGGGTCATCCAATGAAAAAAGATGATTTTGAACAAAAAATTGTGAATGCTTTGAATGTCAAAGCCGATCAACAAATGCAATTTAAGCATGCTGTCATAGACAATGTCTTTGATCGCATCGAACAACACCGTCATGAGCGATTTAATCGTTGGGGCTTGGCAGGTTTTGCTTTGGCTGCTGCGATTACAGGTGTCGCTGTTGTACCAAGTACTATTTTTGATAATACGACTGATCAGCAAACGACGATTACCTCCACCAAACTTTCTCCACAGCTCGCAGATGATTTGGAAATGCTCTTAGTGCTTGGTGAGGATGCAACACATGGTAGCTAAGAAGCTTCCTGTGCTTTGTGCAGTATCCATTAGCCTTGCATCACCGATTGGTTTTGCAGGTATGGAGCGGTTTTGGGCTAATAAAGAAGATCAAAAAACTGTAGCGCAGATGGATGAGTGCGATGCGCTAACAGTTGAACAACGCCATCAATTGGTCAAAGCGTATCAAGCCACGCGTGATGCCGAACAAAAACTTGATCTCAAAAAACGTATGGAATGGTTTTGCAAACTTAGCGATCAAGAACAAGATCGCATGCGTGTCGCTTGGCAGAATATGAATACCAGCGAACGCAATAAACTAAAACAAAAACTACAAGCAGCCACTGACCTTGCTGAACGTACCGAGATTCGTCGTGAATTTATTGAACGCTTTGAAGGACAGTTTTAAAATTTATTTAGAATTTTAGTGATCTAACTATCAACTTTAAATTATGATTTGAAGAATCAAAATATTATGAGCGCTATTATATAAATAGACGCTCTTTTTTATGATTAAAACCTAATTGCAAACTATGCAAAGAATTTTAATAAGGTCTGGATCACCACCACGTTCACCAAGTCAATAAAGAACGCACCTGCTAGCGGTACAATCAAAAATGCTTTGTGTGAAGGACCATACATATTGGTAATGGCCTGCATATTCGCAATCGCTGTTGGTGTTGCACCCATACCAAAACCACAATGACCCGCTGCAAGCACCGCTGCATCATAGTTACTACCCATGACTTTAAAGGTAATAAATGCAGCAAACAGTGCCATCACCAAAGTTTGCAGTGACAAGATAATGACCAAAGGCCCAGCCAAATCCACCAATTGCCACAGCTTTAATGAAAGCAATGCCATAGCCAAGAATAGACTCAGTGACGCATTACCAAATACATCAATCGCACGATCAAAAATGGTAACTTTAAGTACCGATTCAAGGAAATTACGGACAATCACACCACCGAGTAATGCCCAAACAAATGTTGGCAACTCGAAGCTAGTCCCTTTTGCAAGGTCGGTCATCAGATTACCAAATGCCAAACATGCAGCAAACATCGCTAGTGTACTAATCGCATTATCTGCGGTGATTAAACGTGTTTTGTGTGGAAATTCAAAGGTCGAATGCTCTCCCGTAGGCGCAACTGGGATTTTATCATCACGGATTTCTTCACGTACGCTACGCCCAGTCGCAAGACTATGTCGCTCGATTAAGAACTTCGCTACAGGACCACCGATCAAACCACCGATCACTAGACCAAAAGTCGCACTTGCCATACCAAGCGTCGTTGCACCCTCGATCCCATATTTTGTTTCTAAGATATGTCCCCATGCACCTGCTGTACCGTGACCACCTGTAAGGGTAATCGAACCTGTGATTAAGCCCATTAATGGATCGAGACCAATAGCACCTGCAAGGCCCATCCCCACAAGGTTTTGGATGAAAATAAATGCACTAATACAACATAAGAAAATAAATAGACCGAAACCACCTTCTTTCAGCTTGCTTAAGTTTGCACCCAAGCCAATCGAGGCAAAGAACACTAGCATAAAGCCTGTCTGAAGCTCGGAGCTAAACTTACCACTCACGCCAAAGGTCAAATAAATTAGGTACGCCAAGATTGCGGCAACCAAACCACCAGCAACAGGCTCAGGGATATTGTAGTTTCTTAAAAATGGAATTTTGTAGACCAATAGTCGACCAAGCAACAACACGAACGTGCCTGCAATCAAGGTGTAATATGCATTAAAAGTGTATTCCACTCATTATCTCCCTGTCTTCATGTGCAAAGGTAAGCATTCCAAGTACGCATAAAAAATATGCAAAATACTCACCGACCCTGCTTATTTATATCGACAAATAGGCACTAAAACGTAAAAGATGACATAAGTAGTCATATTACACAATCATCCCTTAGTGTTAATGCCGAATTAAAAATCAACTCAGTTCATTCGTGTTCAAAAATAAAACGATCGTGTGATAAACAGCAATCGTTTTATTGATCATAAAATGTAATTTTTAAAACTTAGTGCATCGGTTGAACCATAATTTCACCGACAACACATTGCTCAATACTTCATCAGAAAGTAGTTTTTCTGCTTTGATCAATGCCAATACACTTTGCCCAGTTTCATTGGCTTGTTTGGCGATTTTTGTGGTGGTTTCATAGCCTAGATATGGGTTCAACACGTTATTAATTCCGAACGAATTATCTACGAGATATTGGCAGTTTTCTGATTTTGCTTGGATATTCCGAATACATTTTTGCTCAAGCATGCGCGACGCTTTGCCGAGTAAATCAATAGATTCAAACAATTTAAACGCAATTCACGGCTCCATCGCATTGAGCTGAAGTTGCCCTGCTTCGGATACCAGTGTCACTGCTAAATCATTGGCGACCACTTGGAAACAGCTCAAATACATCGCCTCAGGAATCACAGGATTTACTTTGCATGGCATGATTGAACTGCCGGGTTGACGTGGTTCAAGTTGAATTTCGCCAAGCCCTGCACGTGGTCCACTCGATAGCAATCGCAAATCATTAGACATCTTAGACAGCTTGGTCGCTGTACGTTTCAAGAATCCTAAAAGTAATACAAAGTCACCCATATCAGAGGTTGCTTCGATCAAATCAGGCGAACTTGAGATTGATTTCCCTGTGATTTTGGCTAAAGCTGGCACCGCATTGATTCGATATTGCACTTCGGTATTGATGCCTGTACCGATCGTCGTACTACCTAGATTAATCACGCTGAGCGCATCAGGCATTATTTGCTTGATTTTGTTTAAGTCCTTTTGCAAAGTATGTGCAAATGCACCGAACTCTTGCCCTAACGTCATTGGCACTGCATCTTGTAACTGAGTGCGACACATTTTCAGCACTTCAGAAAATTCATCAGACTTCGCTTGGAAGCTGTGAATCAGATTTTGGAATGGCACATACAATTTTTCTAAAGATAAATTCAACGCCAATTTGATCGCACTTGGATACATATCATTGGTGGATTGCGACTTATTCACATCATTATTCGGATGCTGATGTTGATACTCGCCTTTCATATAGCCCATGTGTTCCAAATCAATATTGGCTATCACCTGATTGGCATTCATATTGATCGATGTACCTGCGCCACCTTGCATCATGTCAATCGGAAACTGATCACTATACAAACCACTCATCAACTGCTTACACGCATATTGAATCGCTTCAAACTTTGCATTTCTTAATTTACCCAATGAAAAATTAGACTCTGCACATGCCATTTTGATCATTGCAAGAGATTGAATAAAAATCGGAAAATCGCTCAAACGCCTTTGTGTCAAATTAAAATTCTCGAATGCTCTGAGTGTCTGAACACCGTAATAACAATGAAATGGAACTTCTTTGAAACCTAATAAATCTTTTTCAGTACGTGTTTTAATTTCAGTATTCATAGAGCTACTCGAACTATTTTGTGAAGATGAGCTCATCTTAGAGAAAATGAACCAAAACTGACCAATGAAAAAAATAAAATCATTATGACTTTGTAGATCAAAAGTTAGAAATTACAGCGACCAACCTGCAACAACGCATGCGATTAATCCAAGATGGTTCATGTGACTTTCTGATTTGCTATTGTAATGCGCTAACGCTACAGCAGCTGGATCATGCTTTTTTTCATTCCATAAAATTGTCAGTATGGAAGTCGTGCCTGTGGCAGCTATACACAA
>NZ_JAYROT010000066.1:0-32252 GCF_041911495.1 Acinetobacter sp.
CCTGTTGTCCGTGCTTGCGTAACCATACCAGCACAGTTGATCTTCCTTGAATACCATATTTTGCCTGAGCTTGTTTATAAGTAATTTGCCCTTTTTCTACTTCATGTACAACCATCATTTTAAAGGCAAAGCTATAATCACGTTGTGTACGCTTAACTCTTTGTTCTCGTTCATGTTCCATAAAATAAGCCTCTTAAAGTGTAAACTTATTTCAGGACGGGACATATCACATGCAAAAAAAAGCCCACAATTTGTGAGCTTTCTTTGAGAGATAATCACCGTTGCAACAATTGCTTAAACGTCTAAATAATCCAAGATACCTTCCGCAGCTTGGCGACCTTCCCAAATCGCAGTTACCACAAGGTCAGATCCACGCACCATATCGCCACCAGCGAAGATTTTAGGGTTCGATGTTTGGAATTTATACGTTTGCTCTTCCGCAGCCAATACACGTCCAGAACCATCTAAGTCAATTTTCACATCAGCAAACCAATCCGCAGGACTTGGACGGAAACCAAATGCAAGCAACACTGCATCAGCAGGCAAGATTTCTTCTGAATTTGGTACAGGTTCAGGGCTACGACGACCACGACTATCAGGCTCGCCAAGTTGAGTCGTGACTACTTTCACACCAGTGACTTTGCCATTTTCACCAACGATTTCAATCGGCTGACGGTTAAACAAGAAGTTGACACCCTCTTCACGGGCATTTTTCACTTCACGGACCGAACCTGGCATATTGGCTTCATCACGACGATAAGCACAACTCACCGATGCGGCGTTTTGACGGATTGAGGTACGGTTACAGTCCATCGCCGTATCACCACCGCCAAGTACGATGACTTTTTTTCCTTCGACGCTGATGTATTCCGTTGGATCAGTTTCCCAACCTTGGCAACGATTGACATTGGCAATCAAGAAATCGAGCGCATCATACACGCCATTCAAATCTTCACCCGGGAATCCACCTTTCATATAGGTGTATGTCCCCATGCCCATGAATACGGCATCGTATTCCGTAAGCAATTGGTCAATGTTCACATCTTTACCGATTTCAGTATTTAGACGGAATTCCATGCCCATGCCTGTGAAAATCTCACGGCGACGCTTCATCACGTCTTTTTCCATTTTGAATTCTGGAATACCAAAAGTCAGAAGACCGCCAATCTCAGGACGCTTATCAAACAAAACTGGCTTCACGCCGTTACGCACCAAAATATCAGCACAACCCAGACCCGCAGGACCAGCACCGATAATGGCAACTTTTTTATCTGTCCACTTCACCTGTGACATATCTGGACGCCAGCCAAGTGCAAAGGCGGTGTCATTGATATATTTTTCAGCATTACCAATCGTGACTGCACCAAAGCCGTCATTCAAGGTACATGCACCCTCACACAGGCGATCTTGCGGACAAACACGACCACACACTTCAGGTAAGGTATTGGTTTGGTGGCACAATTCTGCCGCTTGGAAAATACGACCCTCAGCAATCAATTTCAACCAGTTCGGAATGTAGTTATGTACTGGACATTTCCATTCGCAATATGGATTACCACATTCAAGGCAGCGGTGGCTTTGATTCGCTACTACTTCTGCCGTGAATGGCTTATAAATTTCCACAAACTCTGCTTTGCGGACAGTAATATCCTTTTTATCTGGATCTTGACGAGGAACATCCAAAAATTGAAAGTTATTATTTAGGCGCTCTGCCATGTTTCTCTCCGTGGGTAGATGCAGTGGTCACAACTATTTGCTTGTGCGACCTTGCATCTGCCTATTCAATGCAGTGTTATTGTGGGTCAGCTTGTGTGGTTTTCAGCAAGGTTAGCAAGTTTGCCGCTTTTGGTTTAACGAGCCAAAATTTACGACTGTAATAGTCAAACTCATTGCGAATTTTGTATGCCCACGCACTACCTGTTTCTTGGATATGCTCATCGAGAATCTTCATCAAGAACTGTTGATGTTCTTCCATTGATTCTGTTGAGATACGCGTTAAGTCGATCAACTCATGATTGTAGTAATCAACAAAATCGTTATCCAAGTCAAGCACATAAGCAAAACCACCTGTCATCCCTGCACCAAAGTTGTGACCAACTTTACCCAGTACAGTGACGATACCGCCTGTCATATATTCACAGCAATGGTCGCCAGCACCCTCAATGACCGCAAACGCACCTGAGTTACGTACGCCAAAACGCTCGCCTGCTGTACCCGCAGCAAATAACTTACCGCCAGTTGCACCATATAAACAGGTATTACCAATGATCGCTGTTTCCTGAGTTTGGAATGGTGAGCCTTTTGGTGGGAAGATCGACACTCGACCACCTGCCATGCCTTTACCGACATAGTCATTGGCATCACCTTCAAGCTTGATATGCAGACCACCCGCATTCCAAACACCCAAAGACTGTCCTGCTGTACCTTGCAATTTTAATGTGACAGGCGCATTACTCATGCCCAAATTGCCATGACGCTTTGCAATTTCACCTGACAAACGTGCACCGATCGAACGGTTGCAGTTACCTACAGTGTAGTAGAACTCACCACCTTGACAGTTTTCAATCGAAGGCAACATGTCCTTGACCATTTCTTCTGCAAGCAAGCCTTTATCATGTGGTGCATTGCCCTGCACTTCACAATATTGCGCCTTGCCATCTGCATCAGGATGCGACTCAAGCAATGGCTTTAAGTTCAAATGCTGTTGTCGCTCGGTTTCACCTGGTAAGATTTCCAACAAATCCACACGCCCGATTAAATCTTTCAATGAACGAACACCAAGCGCTGCAAGCAATTCCCGTGTTTCTTCTGCAATGAAGCGGAAGAAGTTAATCAACATCTCAGGTTCACCGATATAGTGCTCCTGACGCAAGTGATCTTGTTGAGTTGCGACACCTGTTGCACAGTTATTCAAATGGCAAATACGTAGATATTTACAACCAAGTGCGATCATTGGTGTAGAACCAAAGCCGAAGCTTTCCGCACCAAGAATTGCTGCTTTGATCACGTCTAAGCCAGTTTTCAAGCCACCATCTGTTTGGACACGTACTTTGCCACGCAAATCATTGACACGTAATGCTTGATGCGCTTCACTCAAACCAAGTTCCCACGGCGAACCCGCATGGTGGATTGATGAAATCGGTGATGCTGCTGTACCGCCGTCATACCCTGAAATAGTAATGAAATCCGCATAGGCTTTTGCTACACCTGCCGCAATCGTACCAACACCCGGCTCAGATACCAATTTCACAGACACCATCGCACTTGGATTGACTTGTTTTAAGTCAAAAATCAACTGTGACAAGTCTTCAATCGAGTAAATGTCATGATGCGGTGGTGGTGAAATCAAGGTCACACCTGGGACCGAGTAACGCAAACGTGCAATTAAGCCGTTGACCTTACCACCTGGTAACTGACCACCCTCACCCGGTTTTGCACCTTGCGCCACTTTGATCTGCAAGACTTCCGCAGAGGACAAATACGCTGGTGTTACACCAAAACGACCTGAAGCAATCTGTTTAATTTTCGAGTTACGAATCGTGCCATAACGTGCAGGATCTTCACCGCCCTCACCTGAGTTCGAACGACCACCGATGGTATTCATCGCAATCGCAATCGCTTCATGCGCTTCAGGCGATAACGCACCCAAAGACATGCCCGCAGAGTCAAAACGTGGCAAGATGTCTTCCACTGCCTCAACTTCATCTACAGAAATCGAATTGTCAGTTTTTAACTTGAATAAATCACGAATCGTCGCCACTGGGCGAGAGTTGACGAGATTTGCATATTCTTTAAAGTCTTCGTATTTGCCTGAACGCACTGACTTATGCAAAGCATTGATCACATCAGGGTTAAAGGCATGATATTCCTTACCGAAGACGAATTTCAACATACCACCTTGATCAATTGGCTTACGTGCTTTCCACGCCAAATCAGCCAATTTTTTCTGATCATTTTCAAGATCGGCAAATGTCGCACCTTCAATACGGCTTGGCACACCAATAAAGCAGGTATCTACCACTTCTTTAGATAGACCCACTGCTTCAAACAACTGACCGCCACGGTATGAGGCCACAGTTGAAATACCCATTTTTGATAAGACTTTGAGTAAGCCTTTATCAATACCTTTACGGAAGTTCGCTTGCGCTTGAATTGGGTCGCCCAATAGCTCGCCTTTTGCAACCAAATCATTGATCACATCATGTGCAAGATATGGATAAATCGCTGTTGCACCAAAGCCAAGCAATACCGCAAATTGGTGTGGACCACGTGCCACGCCAGTTTCGACAATAATGTTAGCATCGGTACGTAAACCTTGCTGAATCAAGTAGTGGTGTACAGCACCAGTTACCAATACTGAATTGGCAGGCAGGTAACCTTCACGGATATTTTTATCGGAAAGAATCAAAATCGACTTGCCATCACGAATCGCTTGAGCTGACACTTCACAGATACGTTTTATGGCAACGCCAAGTCCTTCAGACTCAGGGTAGTTCAAATCAATTTCAGCTTGACCATAACCTTCACGTACAAGCGTACGAAGCAAATGCATTTTTGAATTTGATAAGACAGGGCTAGAAATGATCAAACGATCTGCATGATCAGGCCCTTGCTCAAAGACATTTTGTTCACGGCCAAGACAAGTTTCAAGTGACATCACAATCGATTCACGAAGTGGATCAATTGGCGGATTGGTCACCTGTGCAAATTGCTGACGGAAATAGTCTGACACATGGCGCACTTGGCGAGATAATACTGCCATTGGCGTATCATCACCCATTGAACCAACAGCTTCTTGACCACTTTCAGCGATTGGACGAAGCAACTGATCACGCTCTTCGAACGTCACCATAAACATTTTTTGTGCTGCTTTAAGTGCGTCACCTGTTAAGCCTTTTTCAATCAGGCTTTCTTCAAGCTGAACATCACCTTGCAACTTCAACGAACGATCACGCAACCATTCACGATATGGGCGCATTTTCTTCAGGTGGTTGTTCACTTCTTTGGTATCTAGCACATTGCCAGTCACTGTATCGATCGCCAAGATCTGACCTGGACCAACACGACCTTTAGAAATCACATCTTCTGGCGCATAATCCCATACGCCAATTTCAGAAGCTAAGGTGATATAACCATTTTTAGTAATGACCCAACGTGCTGGGCGCAAACCATTTCGATCAAGCATACAGATCGCATGGCGACCATCTTGAATCACTAGACCCGCAGGACCATCCCAAGCTTCCATGTGTTTTGAATTAAACTCATAAAACGCACGTAAATCTGCATCCAAAGTTTCAACATTTTGCCATGCTGGTGGTACCAGCATACGAAGCGCACGGAACAAGTCCATGCCACCACCGACGAGGATTTCAAGCATATTATCTAAGCTCGAAGAGTCAGAACCAGTACGATTGACAATCGGTTTGAGATCTAACAAACCTGGAAGTAATGGGTTTTCAAACTTTGGTGTACGAGCCAATGCCCAGTTACGGTTCGCTGTAATGGTATTAATTTCACCATTGTGCGCCAAGTAACGGAAAGGCTGTGCCAACGGCCAACGTGGCAAGGTATTTGTAGAGAAGCGTTGATGGAACACCACAATATGCGACTCTAAACGACGATCTGCCAAATCAGTATAAAAATCAGCAATCGCTTCAGGCATCATCAAGCCCTTATAGCTGATGACTGTCGATGCAAGTGTCGTAATATAAAAAGATGTATCGCTTTCTAAGCGTTGTTCAGCACGGCGACGTGCCAAAAATAGTTTACGATTAAACTCGTCTTCTGCCAAAGCTTGTGGATTATTCACCAAAATCTGGGCAAAAGCTGGCATTGAGCGAAGTGCAATTTCACCCAAAATATCTGGATTAGTCGGTACAGCACGCCACGTCGCAACAGTCAAATCCGCAGCTTCGATCTCTTCATTGAGAATTTTTTTCGCATGCTCTGCCAATGCAGGATCAAGATTTAAAAATACAGTACCAACCGCAAAGATCTCGCTAAGCTCTACACCCAGTTTTTGTGCTTCTTCACGGAAAAACTGTTTTGGCATCGCCAAGAGTAAACCACAGCCGTCACCCGTCTTACCATCCGCTGCAATCCCGCCACGGTGGGTCATACAGCTCAAACTATGAATGGCTGTTTCCACCAAATGATGGCTCTGTTTGCCTTGCATATGTGCAATCAAACCAAAACCACAATTGTCTTTAAATTCATGCGGCTGATACAACCCTTTCGGTTGATCAGTGGGAGCTACAGTATTGAGCGATGGCATGTGCATAGCGTACCCTTCTAACTTCAAGATGACTCAATTGCTAAGTCAATAAACCAAAATTTCAAAAACCAAATCATTGTAAATACTTAAGAAGCAGTACAAATGTTTGATCACAACCCCAAGCCACTAAAGCCATAAACAACCAAACTGAAATGACCGAGTCAAAACACTGTGATAACCACACGGTCAAATGTCTAGCGACGCATTTTCTCATTGAACAGGCAAGTATTGCAAACCTTCATTTGCAAGTTGATGTTTTTAGTGAGTAGGAGTATTTGTGCAGATTAAACCAATTCTGCAACGGTCAATTTTATGACGATTCACACAATTAATAAAGCAAAAAATATGCCGTATAACACACATAAATACTATTTAATAAACAAAGACTTACAAAACTTAAAATTATTTCTCGCACCAAAATAATGCAATATATCGCACCAAATAAGAGCTGCAGTAGATTGTTCAAAATAATGCGCCATTTTATTACACTAAAATGGATCTATAATCTCAACTGGCATTTGTCGTTCAGCACCATTTGAATTCTGATTTGAAGTTGGTGCACTTGTCGGATTTTGACCAGGCTTCACTTGCGAATGTTCAGTATCAGAGCTTTGTACTTCACCAGATTCATCTGTACGCTGAATCGTGGTCGTCGTTCCGCCTAATGACTGTGTAGCAAATGTTGACTCAGCGGTTGCTTGAGGCTCAACTTCTCTAACTTTTGGTACCGCTGCACGAGTTAACAAAATCGATTGGAGCTTGATCGTCGAATTATTCTCATCACTCCCAAGATCATTCACCATATCTGCATACGCATTAAATTTCTGAGGCAACACTTTGACACTTTTTGGTAAACCAAAACTTACTTTTTGCGCCTCTTCAATTGCAGCTTGTGTATTCTTGAACACACCATAAGTCAAAACATACTGCACATTATTATGCTTTTGATCATCTAAACGGAAATAATGAAATTGACTTCGATCTTCACGACCGTCCAAATAAGAGCGAATGACATCCTCTTCAGCGACTTTTAATAACTGCAATGTCCAAACATTTTTATTTTCAGCAATAAATGCCGACCCACGAAACTCGGGCTCGTGATCACCTGCGAGTGCATTTCGTTTTAACAAATCAATCGGTGGAACTTCTTCTTGAAAAGTACCAATTTTTTTATCTAAAAGTACTGATTTCTGCTGAGTAACACTTTGTTCTTGCTCATTTTTTACTTCAATAGGCGTTAGCTCTTTGGTCTGCCTCTCTTTAGATTGCATGATCCAAAAGATAAAAATCAACACTAAACACGCAACACCCAAACTCAACCAAATTGCCTGTTTTACATCCTGCCAAATTTTCGCCCTATTGATCATCTTTTCACCTGTTATTCAACCAAGTTATCTTGAATTGACTGAATCAATTGCGATTGCTCAAAATCTTTAGTAATCACCGCCTCACCCAAGCACTTCAATAAAACCAAACGAAGCTGACCATTTAATACTTTTTTATCATGCGCCATATACCCCAAAAACTCATCAATAGGAATCTTCGGACTTGTAATTGGCAGATTGGCTTGAATCAGTACATCTTTTACACGAGCGACATCTTCTGCTGAAATCCACCCTAGTTGCTCAGATAACGATGCCGCCATCACCATACCTGTCGCCACAGCCTCTCCATGCAGCCAATTCCCAAAGCCCATATAGGATTCTATGGCATGCCCATAGGTATGACCTAAATTCAGTAGCGCTCGTTCACCTTTTTCGGTTTCATCATTCGCTACAATTCGCGCCTTATGCGCACAACACCGATAAACTGCTTCAGCAAGAACTTCACGATCTCGATCTAGCAATTTCGACATATTTTGCTCAAGCCAAGTTAAAAACTCAGCATCACCCAATAGCGCATATTTAATAACTTCAGCCAGACCTGCAGATAACTCACGATCAGGCAATGTATCTAGCACCGCCATATCTGCAATCACCGCTTCTGGCTGCTTAAATGCACCGATCATGTTCTTGCCAAGTGGATGGTTTATACCAGTTTTTCCCCCAACACTTGAGTCCACCTGTGAGAGCAAGGTAGTTGGAATCTGAATAAAATTGACTCCACGCTGAAAAGACGCCGCAGCATAACCCGCCATGTCACCGATCACGCCACCACCCAAAGCTACTACCGTACAATCACGATTGAAGCCAGCCTCTAACAGTGCATCAAAGATCAGGTGTAGATTTTGAAAGTCTTTATATTTTTCACCATCGGGCAGAATACATGTTGCCACCGTCTTATCCATTGCCTTAAATTGTGTTAAATAATGCGCTAAATAAAGATCGGCAACCGTCGTATTGGTCACGATCATCACTTGCTGTGACTTAAGGTATTGATGTAATAATTTTGAACCATCTAACTGATGACCAATAAAAATCGGATAGCGACGTTCGCCCAACTCAACAAATAAGGTTTGCATGGATGACTTTCATTTCTAACAATTTCAAACTAAACGCTATGGTAACGGATTTTCAAGAATTAGTTGTAAAATCTTTTGCGCTAAATCACGCGCGGAGCCTTGGTGCGTTTCAACAACAAAATGCGCCACTTCTCGATATAGTGGATCACGCTCTGCTAAAAGGCTTTTTAATTTTTGTTCAGGATTTTCAACTTGTAATAATGGTCGATTACGATCTCTATAAGTGCGCATCAACTGTAGATCAACCGAAGTCATTAAATAAATAGTAATGCCACGATGATGTAGATGCTGACGATTTTCAGGTTGAGTGACTGCACCACCACCTGTAGCAAGGACTAAATTTTTTTTATTGGTTAAGTCAGCAATGACATTTTTTTCACGAAGTCGAAAGCCAAGCTCACCTTCCTTTTCAAAAATCCAAGGAATGTTGGCACCTGTACGTGCTTCGATCTCATGATCACTATCCATAAAGTCGCGACCCAGCAGTTCTGCTAAGTGGCGACCTATGGTTGTTTTTCCTGCGCCCATCGGACCGACCAAATAGATATTTGGCAGATCCTGCGCATTACTTCGACTGTTCAATAAACACCTGTCGTGTTTTAAATCATACTTTCAGGTAGTTTAACGATTTACCGTGCTATTGTCATTGACGATTCGAGGGGTAACGAAAATCAATAACTCATCACGATTATCGACTTTTGAAGTCCTTTTAAACAAATTACCCACCACAGGCAGATCACCAAAGAATGGCACCTTGGTTACACTATTACCATTTACAGTTTCAAATACACCACCAAGCACCACGGTTTCACCATTATTCACCAAAACATTGGTTTCAATCTGATTTTTGTCAATCGTCAATTCACCATTTGGTGCTGCTACGCCTGGTGCATCTTTGGCAATACTGAGCTGCATACTGACTTTACCATCGGGAGTAATACTCGGTGTAACATCTAAGGTCAAAGTTGCATCAATAAATTCTATTTTAGGTACAGCATTTGCCCCCGCACCTGAAGACGATTGGTATGGAATTTGTGTACCCGATTTAATAGATGCTTTTTGTTTATCTGCTGTCAGGACTTTTGGCGTAGAGACAATTTCAGACAAACCATCCGCTTCAGCAGCCGATAACTCTAAATCCAACATAAAGTCAGACAAACTAATTAAACCAAACGCAATACGACCAGCTGGATTTGCCACACCCAAATCTACATTAAGATTTTGAGGTCTTTCAATATCATAAGTATAGCCACCCAACTCATCATTCAACTCAGGCTCACGCAAGTTCCACAATGTTGTATCACTACCACCCACCAACAAATCATTGTTATTGGTAATACCTTGAGAAAGAACGCCCCACTTCACACCTAACTCTTTACTAAAGTCATTGGATGCACGCACAATACGGGCTTCGATCATGACTTGCTTCACAGGCACATCGATCAGTTCGATCATCTTACGAATTTCATCGATCTTTTGTGCGGTATCATTGACGATCAAGGTATTGGTACGAATGTCACTCGATACCGATCCACGAGGACTGAGTAGATTCCCTGCCAGCTCATCGTTATTAACTGTATTCTGATTACTGCTACCAGAAGTCGAACCATTTTTACGCTCGGTAATCAGCTTCTCAACATCAGCCACTTTGGCATAATTTAACTGAATATAATCAGTCTGAATCGGTGCCAATTTCACGCTTTGCGCAATGGCTTTTGCTTCGTCTTCTTCAGCCTTGATTAGCTCTGCAACTGGGGCAATCCAGATCACATTCCCATTACGACGCTTGTCGAGGTTTTTGCTTTTGAGAATAATATCTAGAGCTTGATCCCAAGGCACATCTTTTAAGCGAATGGTGATTTGACCTTGTACAGAATCCGCAGCCACCATGTTGACATTGGTAAAGTCGGCAAGTAACTGCAACACACGACGCACTTCAATATCTTGGAAGTCTAATGAGATTTTTTTGCCGTTATAGGTTTGTGGTGCACGGATCATCGACGCAGGTGAATTATCCACAGGACGTTTCACGCTAATGGTCAACTTATCTTCAGCTTGGTACGCCATGTACTCATAGCTACCACTTGGCTGAATCACAATCACACCATTACTGCCTTCATTGTACGCATCAATGGTATTCACAGGCGTTGCGAAATCACCCACATTTAGACGACGAGCCAAATGTGCAGGAACTTTTGTTCCAAGCATGCGCACCACAATTTTACTACCTTGCTGCTGTACATCGACAGGTGCATGTGCACTACCCAACTCGATATTCACCAAACCTTCGCCTTGAGCGCCACGCTCAAAGCCAATATTGGTCAAACCCATATTCTGTTGTTGTGTCGCCTGCGCAACATTTGTTGGCAATGCGACATTTTCACGAACTTCAGGTGCCACTTTAAGAATAAAGGTATTGCCCTCAGTCCGTGTGGTAAAGGCACCATGTTCTTTAAGATTAATCGTTAAGCGAGAGCGCTCAGCATCTTCAAGGACATCTACACTGCCAATTTCTGTGGTATTGACAGCAACATTGCTCCCAACAGAATTCGTCGCACCCTCAAAGTCAAGAATTAAACGAGATGGCGACTCCAATTGATACGCTTTTGGCTGTACTGGCAAGCCATTAAACATCACTCGAAGTTCAGTACCTTGATCAGCAGTAGACAATGGCACAACCTGTGTAATTGCCACTTGAGCACTAACAACTTGAATCACCCCGTATGCCACAGCGGACATTGCAAATCTTTTCATGGTGAGTTGCATATTCATTACATACCCCATTTCACCCACTAATTTCATTATATTCATTTCTTAATCTTCCCTTATCAAGTTTCACCATGCAAAATCAAAGTACGCGGACGCTCAATAAAGCCGTCCTGCCCGTCTGGCACTATTTCTAATAGTGAAATTTGATTCGGATTAATCGCCACAATGCGTCCATGGTTTTTACCCATATAACTGCCAATTTGTACTCGTTCAATTTCTCCAGCAGGAGATTGAATTAAGGCAACAATACGCCCTGAAGCACTGGTCATTGTCCCTTTCATCAACAACTCTTCAAGCGTATATTCTTCAAGAGGCTGTGTTGGTCGAGCCAAATTTGGATAAACGCGCTTACCAGCCATCACTCGAAGCTCTCGCGCAATACTTGTCGGCACAAATGGACTTTTTGTCCCAAAGCTAGAATACGAGTAACTTGGTACTGGTGTAAATACTGGAGGTGGCTCAATAGGCAATGGTGTTGCGTTACGAATCTCCTGCATTCTAGTTTGCACATTATCGACTCGCGACTCACACCCAACTAGAACACACATTGAGGCGATAAGTAAGGTCGATTTAATCAGAGCGTTTTGATTTTTCATTTTTTCAGCTCCTCATTTTTTTCTTCAGCAACCTCAAGCTCAGACATATAACGATATGTTTTCGCTTTTGCTTCCATCTTTAATTGAGGCACTTCACTACCAGCACCCTTTTCAGTAGTCAACGTAAAATCGTGCAATGTCACAATACGAGGCAATGCCGCAACAGAACTTACAAAAGCGCCCATGCTGTGGTAATTACCATGAACTTGCATATCGATTGGCAACTCAATAAAGACCTCTTGTTTCACTTCAGGTTGTAGCTTAATGTTCTTAAACTCAAGACCTGAAGACACACCCGCCATATTGATATCTTCAACCAAGCCTGGAATTTCAGTCTCTTTCGGAAGTTGCTCAAGCTGTTGATTGAATTGTACTTCCATTAATTCCACTTGCTGTTTGTATTGCAACAAGTTACGCAGTTTCGAATCTTTATCACGAAACTCATTGAGCAGATTCGCTTCTTGCGCTTCAGCATTGGCAATATCTTCACGAACGCCCTTAATCGCTAGAAAGTATGCTGCAATTAATATCAACAGCAGAATAAACACATATACCGTCACTTTAACCGATGTTGGCCAAGCGCCGATATTATCCATATCCATTTGTTGTAGCTGTTGAACATAGCGTTCAAAAGAAAAGCCTTTTTTCTTGGTTGGCTCAAACTCGTCCATCTGATTTACATTATTATCTAAACTCATGGCGACACCTTCATTTCTTCAGGCATGGTATCCGTCGATACTGTGCTGTATTCATCCAAGTCCACAGTCACATCAAACACGCCATAAGCATCTTCTTCACGTGGGAGCACTGAACCTTGTTGTACTGGCTTAGCTTCGACCGCCTCAAAAGAGTTCATAAATGCGTTTCTAAACCATGGTGAAGCATCAAGATTACGTAAAAAATCTGAAACCACATTTGGATCCTGCGCCTTACCTTTTAATGTAAATTTATTTTCTTTACGAGAAAACTCCGTCACATACATATTTGATGGCGTAAGTTTTGCCAACTCATCAAAGACATGCACAATTACTGGACGCACACCTTGCAAGTCTTGAATCAGCTTCATACGCTCAACAATCTGCTCTTTACGCTCTTGCAGGCCATCCAGTTCTTTTAACTGACGATCTAATTGTTGATTAGCAGCCACTACGGTCTGATTGGCTTCATTTTGATCTTGCAATTGATTGTTAAAAAACAACCAAATCAATCCCGACAACACTACCCCAAGCAATGCAACAGCACCGCTAATTGCAAAAAATTCTTTTTTTCGCTGCTCTCGAAGCGCTTCACGCCATGGCAGCAGGTTTATTTTAGCCATTAATCAAAACTCCTTAACGCCAAGCCACATGCCACCAACAATGATGACGCATTACGTTCTATTTTTTTTGCGTCAACTTGAGGTGCATACCCCATTCTTAAAAACGGATTCGCTAGGGTTACACGGTAGCCCAAGTTATCTTGTAAAAGTTTCGACAACCCAGGAATTTGCGCACCACCACCTGCAAGTAAAAGGTGATCGATTTCAGAATATTGTGACGATGAAAAGAAGAATTGTAATGAACGCGCTGCTTGTTGTGCTAACCCATCCATAAACGGATAAAGCACTTCAGTTTCATAATCATCAGGCAAATTACGTTCTTCCTTGGCATACATAGCTTCTTCCAAGCCAAGCCCATAACGCTGCTGAATTTCATGTGTTAGCTGTTTGCCACCAAAGCTTTGCTCACGACTATAAATAACTTCGCCTTGATTCAAAACTGTAAGCGTAGTTTGCGAATGACCTATATCCAATACGCCAACCAACTTCGTTCCAATTGGCAAACTATCTGAAATTAAAGCATATGCTCGTTCCAATGCATAAGAGTCGACATCCATGACTTTCGGCTTTAATCCAGCCAACTCAATCACTTCAGACCGATTTTCAACATTTTCACTACGAGTTGCAACTAATAGGACATCAACATGATTAGGATTTTTTTCATTAATTCTAATAATTTCAAAATCTAGACTAACTTCATCTAATGGGTACGGAATGTATTGTTCTGCATCCATACGGATCTGAACCTCACGTTCATCATCCCCCATGTCTGCATCCATTTCGATGACTTTGGTAATAACCGTAACTGTAGGTACAGCAGCAGCAACTTCTTTGGTACTTGGATTCGCAAGATTATAGACACGCTCTAAAATTTCACCCACATTTTCCGCTTGCATGATGTTTTTATCCAACACATCATTCTCAGCCAAAGGCAGTGTACCAAACGCTTCAACTTGATACTTTCCATCTTTACGACCAAGCTGAATAAGCTTTACAGAAGTAGAACCAATGTCTACACCTATAACACCCCTTGATGATTTAGAATTTAACTTCAACACCATTCTATTTCCTATTGTTTTTTATCCCCATGTTCGATTATGCACTATTTTTTTTACAGTGAGTAGCATTTTGTTACTAACAATATTAAGAGCTAACAGTTATACTTACTATGTTCCAACATCCCCCAATTACCCATTAAAACCTACTTATTATGAAAATGCTATCCTCTCAGGGAAAGATTCATCCATTTTTTGCAATCTTGATTTTAATCCTGCTTGTTATCCCGATGGCATTCTATGGCATGTATCTTTATATTGCGCCATCGCTTCCAAATATGAGTAGCTTGCAAAAAGCCCCACTGGAAAAACCACTGCAAATTTATACCAAAGATGACGTACTCATTGCAGAATTTGGCGATCGACTTTCAATTCCTGTGAAGTATGAAGATATTCCCCAAGATGTGATTTATGCATTTCTTGCTGCAGAAGATTCAGCATTTTTTGAACACAGTGGCGTGAGTTTAAAAGGACTTGGCCGTGCTGTCAGCGAAACCGTCAGTGGCGCATCACAAACTGGTGGCTCAACCATTACCATGCAGGTGGCTAAAAATTATTACTTATCTCCTGAACGCACACTGCGTCGTAAATTGACTGAGATTTTTTTAGCACGAAAAATTGAACAAAATCTAACTAAAGAAGAAATCCTCACTTTATATGTCAATAAAATTTTCTTAGGAAAAAACGCTTACGGTATTCAAGCCGCTGCTCGAATTTATTACAACAAAAGCTTGGAACAACTTACTCTGGCTGAAAAAGCCATGATTGCTGGCTTACCCAAAGCACCCTCAAAATACAATCCAGTTGCCAATCCTGAACGTGCTCTTGAACGACGCAATTGGATTTTAGGACGCATGTTGCAACTCGGTTATATCAACCAAAAGCAATACGAGATTGCAATTGCCGAGCCGATTCGACTCAAGCTCCTAGATCGAAAAGTTCAAACCAAATATCCTTATCTTGCAGAACTGACTCGCCGTGAATTGGTAGATCGCTTTGGCAAACATGTCATTAACTCAGGATTTAAAGTCTATACCACTGTCACGAGCTACCGCCAAGAAACAGCCGAAGAAGCTGTCCGAGATGGACTAGAAGCTTATGATCGCCGTCATGGCTGGCGTGGTGCGGAAGCGCACGACAAACCATTAAAAGACTTTTTTATCGTCGGCGACATGCAACCTGCCCAAGTTATTAAAGTGAATAATAGTAGCTTTGAAGCAATGCTCAAAGATGGCAAAACGGTCACGATCCCTTGGTCTGGTATGAATTGGGTGCGCCTATATCGTAATGCCAACAATCCAGGACCTGCCGCAGGAAATGCTTCGCAAATCGTCAAAGTCAATGATATTGTTCGACTTCGCCCCAATGCGGATAAAAGTGCTTGGCGCTTAACACAAATTCCAAAAGTACAAGGGCAGTTGGTGGCGATCAACCCAAACAATGGCGCACTCGAAGCCGTCGTTGGTGGCTATAATTTTTATTATTCAAAATTCAACCGCGCAACCCAAGGCTGGCGTCAACCAGGATCTACCATTAAGCCTTTCGTATATGCGCTTGCACTTGAACGCGGCATGACACCATACACGATGGTAGACGACAACCCAATTCGCATTGGAAAATGGTCACCTCGCAACTCAGATGGTCGTTACCTCGGACGTATTGCTTTACGCCGTGCTTTATACCTATCTCGAAACACGGTTTCTGTCAGATTGCTACAAAATGTAGGTATTGAGCGCACACGTCAATTTTTGATGGACATTGGTCTACATGATGATCAAATTCCACGCAACTATACTATTGCGCTTGGTACACCACAGGTTTTACCGCTTCAAATGGCAACAGGCTATGCAGCATTTGCTAATGGTGGCTATCGAGTACAACCCTATTTTATTGATCGCATCGAAGACGATTTTGGTGAAACAATATTTAAGGCAGATCCTGCATACGCATGTATCACCTGTGTTTCTGATTCATCAAGTACAAAACCGCAAGTAGAGGTCGATGAAAATAATCTCGTTGCAGAAGAAGTTACTGAGATCATCAATGATTCATTTGGTCAAATTACCAATAATCAAACGACTGCACCAACCACCACACAAAGCAATCAATTTGCAGGTCAATATCGCCAAGCCGATCGTATTCTAAAATCAAGCTCAGCATTTGATATGGCTAACATTTTACGTGATGTCATCCAACACGGTACTGGTCGTGCTGCACTTCGTATTGGTCGAAGTGATTTGGGCGGAAAAACTGGTACCACCAATGATGCAAAAGATGCTTGGTTTGCAGGATTTAATGGCAATTTAGTTGCTGTTGCATGGGTTGGTTTTGATGCACCAAGCACACTGGGACGTCGTGAATACGGAGGCGTTGCTGCACTACCGATTTGGATTAACTTTATGGCAGGTGCTTTGAAGAATGAGCCACACGCATGGGTAAAATTAGATAAAAACGCAGATGACACAGTTAGCGAATTATTCGATCAAACTGGGAATCTTGCAGAAGCACGTCGTCAACAACGTGAAACTCCACCACTTGCTCGACCACTTTATCGCCCTGCACCGCAAACCACGTTAGATTCATTAATTGCACGCTTTCAACAAGACTTCCAAGACGATGTGACAGATCAACCACTGACTACAGAAAGTGACGCACCTCCTGCGCTAAATTTACCGAATACACCAATTCAAGCACCGTCAACGCAAGCAACACCGCCAAGTAACTCAGGTAATGCTTCGCCATCAACTAGCACGACTGCTCCGCAACAAAATAGTGGCAATAACGCTCAAGCAAATCCAAATAGTATCTTCTAATCAGAATTTACATTTTCCCTCAACAGTAAAAAGCCCATTCATATGAATGGGCTTTTTAATATCAATCGCTTATTTGACGCTTAGCTTATTTACTACCTGCTTCTGCATCTGGTTTAAAGCTCGCAATCGCTTTATCAATATTGCCACCGTTTTGCTGTACGTTTGCTTTAAACTGGTCACGGAAAGTCAACGCCATATCAATACCACTTACATTGATGTTGCGGATTTTCCATTGATTATTTTTGTCGATCAACTGAAAGCTTACTGGAATCTTATTGCCATTATTGGCTTTAAAATCCATTGTGACTATAGGATATTTTGCACCAGTATTTCGATATGGACGCAATGTATAACCTTCATTATTATATTGCGCCAAACCTTTGGCATAGGTCTTAATTACGCTATCACGGAAGTTTTTGGTAAAACGACCACGTTGCTCTGCCGTACTGTATTGATTTGAATAGTATTGCCCCATCACTAGACGCGAAAAACCTTGCACATCAACATGTGGTTCAATATTTTGCGCCACGATTTTGTTGATCAAAGTATTATTATTAAGGTTTGCTTTGTTTTGCTTCAGCTCAACAATTAGCTTATCAGAAATACGTTTTACGAAGTCTGATGGTGCTTCTGATGGTGCAGCAAAAGCCATTGAACTCGCCAACATACCTGCGAGTGACAAACTTAATGTCGCTGTTTTTATTGTCACTGCTTTTGCTGTAACTGCTTCTTTGACAACTGCTTTCATGAAAGTCATGTTCATTCACTCCTAACTATTCATCACTCATCGATAAACGATGGTTCATCTTGACTCGTTGTCGGCTCAGTAGCCGTTTGATTGCTTGATTGACTCGCAGTTGCTTCAACTGCTGTATCCTCACTTACCACATCTTCACTTGAACTCTCTGTGCTAGTAGACTTCGACTGTGAAGAACCTGTAATAAACTTATTCACCAAGTCTTCTATTTCAACAGTACCTTGAGTTTGTGTTTCAGGGAAACTGCCACCTTGTGGTATATAGGTAAATGCACCACCTGGCTCAATCTTGAGATACTTCTCACCGATAATGCCGTTGGTTGCGACCTTTATATAAGCATCTTGATCGATAGTCGTGATGTTCTTCATGTTATCAATAAGTTGCTTTTCCATTACCTTTTGTTGCTCAGGTGATGCTTCTGTATAGTCATAGCTATATTTCAGATCTTCCATCGCATTGGCTTCAACTTGCTTAAATTGTTCAGCATTAAAGGTGGTGAGTGATTTATCCATCGCAATGGTCACGACCGCACGATGTGATAATGGATCAAGTTCAATCTTGCTGACTTGCCCAACTTTTACACCACTAATAGTCACCTTGGCACGTTCTTTCAAGCCACTAATATTGTCGATCTTGGCACTTAGGTTATAGCTTTCGCCCATCGTGCTACCAGCCAAACCACTGACACGCATCGCCAATAAAAATAATGCTGCTGCAAATAAAATTACAAATATTCCAACGGCCAGTTCAACTGTACGTGTTTTCATCATAAACCTCCGAACATGACCGCAGTCAACACAAAATCAAATCCTAAAACACAGAGCGACGAGTACACTACGGTACGTGTCATCGCTGTGGCAATTCCTTCAGGTGTCGGCTCGCAGGCATAACCTTGATAGACTGCAATCCACGTACAAATTACTGCAAACACAATGCTCTTGATAATGGTGCCATTAAAGACATCTTTCCAAAACACCACAGAAGACTGCATGCTATTCCAAAATGAGCCTTCATCCGAGCCCAAGAAATCTACGCCGACAAATTTTCCACCCAAAATACCAACGGCAGCAAAAATCACGGTCAACATTGGCAAGCTAAAAATACCCGCCCAAAGACGTGGTGACACGATTTGCTTTAATGGATCAACACCGATCATTTCCATACTGGCAAGCTGTTCTGTTTGCTTCATTGAACCAATTTCTGCGGTCAAAGCCGAACCTGCACGACCTGCAAATAATAATGCAGCAACCACAGGTGCAAGCTCACGAAGCAAAGTTAAAGCCACCGCTGTACCAAGCATGGCTTCGCTACCAAAGGTGACTAAGATGCTATACATCTGCAAACCAAGCACTGCACCAATGAATAGACCCGAAACTGTAATGATCAATAATGACAGTACGCCAACACGGTACATCTGATAAATAAACAGCTTTACGCCTTTCCAAGTTGGTAAAGACATCAGCACTTGGATCAACATCATCGCCGCATAGCCGATACCTTGTACCCGACCAATCAAACGACGACCTAAAGTCGCAACTGCGTTCATTGCGCACCTCCAAGTTTGATGGCATCAGGCATACGACTAAACTGATAATCCACAGGACCTTCAACTGAGCCCGTCAAAAATTGCTGTACAAATGATGATGAATGTTGACGCAATTGCTCAGGCGTACCCTCACCCTGCACTTTTCCTTCGGCAACTATGTAAATATAATCCGCAATTGACAAGGTTTCTTCGACATCATGCGATACGATGATCGTGGTCAAATCCAATGCTTCACTTAAAGAGCGAATAAGTCTCGTCAATACGCCCATCACGATGGGATCTTGTCCTGCGAATGGTTCATCGTACATAATTAAATCAGGATCAAGTGCAATCGCTCTCGCCAAAGCCACACGACGATTCATACCACCTGAAAGCTCTGACGGCATCAAATATTCTGCACCACGCAGTCCAACCGATTCGAGCTTTTGCGATACTCGTTCTTGGATCGCTGATTCAGACATTTGACGATGTGCACGAATAGGGAAAGCGACATTTTCAAACACGGTCATGTCTGTAAATAATGCACCACTTTGAAAAAGCATCCCCATACGAGCACGTGCATCAAACAATTCTTTGCGTGACATTTTGGCAATATCCTGCCCATCAAGCAAAATCTGACCTTGATCAGGTTTAAGCTGTCCGCCAATCAATCTTAATAAAGTGGTTTTACCTGTACCTGATGGCCCCATAATCGCAGTAATTTTGCCACGAGCGATCTGCATATCGATACCATCATAGATCACTCGATCGCCACGTTGAAAGCTCAGGTTTTTTACTTCGATCAATGCCGCATCATTCGCTGGCATAGATGACTCCATATACTTTTTATCCTTGAGGAAAGTAGTGATTCTACAGAAATATAGCCAAATTAGCGTTATAGTTTTGCTAAAAATTAGTCTTTAAACTCAGTATCAGTTTCTTTTTCGGTATCTATGGTTTGGGCGTGCATGGACACAGTCGGTTTATGCGACTGTTTATAGACTTGTGCACCTAAAAAGAGTGCATTAATCATCACCAAAAACACAAATAAATATGGCACAAGCCAACCCATCACCAATAAAAGTTAATCAATTCACATTTGAATACTATTGCGTGACAATTGTACACCCATTTATTACATTTGAGCAATAAAAAAGCACATCTTTCGATGTGCTGTTTTTATTTAAAAATCAATCATATATTTGAATTGATTATTGCTTTGTCCATTTGCGGATACTGTCTGAGCCAAAACTCGATCCATTTCCTTTATATCGACGCTCACGGCCTTCTTGTGAAAAACGCTTTTCAGTATTGTCATGTTGACCAAAACGACGCTCTTGACGCTCACCATCTTGACGACGTGGGCGATCATTCGAGAATTCACGACTCTCGCCACGGTTGTCATCACGACCAAAATCACGTTTTGGACGATCATTATAACTTGGGCGGTCACCACCGAAGTCACGCTTTGGACGATCACCACTAAAATCACGTTTCGGGCGGTCGCTAAAATTACGTTCACCACGATCAGAACGATCGCCAAACTTACGCTCACCATCAAAACGACGACCTTCTGAACGCTCTGGACGATCTCCAAAATCACGCTTTTGACGGTCATTATAACTTGGGCGGTCGCCACCAAAGTCACGCTTTGGACGATCACCGCCAAAATCACGACCACCACGCTCTGAACGATCACCGAACTTACGCTCGCCATCAAAACGACGACCCTCGCCACGGTTGTCGCCACCACGTCCACCACGATCAGAGAAACGCTTTTCTGAACGAGGTTGGTAATCTTTGCGGTTACCACGGTTATCATCTTCATGCGACTTGAATTCTGAACGAGGACGCTCAGAACGTGGCTTGCCAGCAAAGTCAGCATTCGCTACGACATCATTGATATAGTCATTGTGCGATTTACGTGGACCTGAACGCTCTTCACGTTTGAAATGACCTTCGCCTTCAATACGACGCTTGCCACCGCCGCCAAAACCACGATCACGATCTCCGCCAAAGCTACGACCACCACGATCGCCACCAAAACCACGATCACCACGTCCGCCACCACGACGACCGTCAGATTTTCCGCCTTTACGGCTTGGACGTGCTGGTGGTGGAGATGGCTCTAAGCCTTCGATTTCAGACACATTCAAACGAGTTTCTAAATATTCTTCGAGGGCACGGATTTTACCACGCTCACGATAAGTCGCCAAAGTCACCGCTTGACCAGTACGACCTGCACGACCAGTACGACCTACACGGTGTACATAGTCTTCATTTTTCATTGGTAAACCAAAGTTAATGACATGCGAAATGGTTGGGACGTCCAAACCACGTGCTGCAACATCAGTTGCCACCAAGATACGTGCTTTACCTTCACGAATGCTACGCAAACGGCGGTTACGTACAGATTGTGGCATTGCACCGTGTAGCGCAACCACAGAAAGACCAGACTCTGCCAACTCTTCAGCCAACATATCAGTATCTTCTTGCGTTGATGCAAACACGACCGCTTGATCTAAAGTTTCATCACTTAACCAATGCGTAAGTAATTTTTTCTTGTGCTCAAAACCATCTGTCCAATGCAATGTTTGCGTCACATCAGTATTGGTTGTATGACCAGTTTCGATCGCAATACGCTCAGGCGAATTCATCATGCGTTCTGCAAGTGAAATAATACGATCTGCAAACGTCGCAGAGAACATCAACGTTTGTTCACGGTTGCCTGCAAGATCGCTAATCGCTTCTAGATCTTCAGAGAAGCCAAGATCCAACATACGATCTGCTTCATCAACGATCAACGCATTCACTTTATCGAGTTTGATTTGACGACGATTCACCAAGTCCAAAAGACGACCTGGGGTCGCAACAACCACTTGTGCGCCTTTCAGCTGTTGAATTTGTTTTGCAAATGGCATACCGCCCATGATTGCAGCAACACGAACACCTTTCATTTTGCGTACAAATGCAATCGCATCTTGGCAAACTTGTTGTGCCAACTCACGTGTTGGACAAAGTACCAGAATCGCTGGTGTAGTCACAGCACGCATACGTTCTTTGAATGGCACCAATGTATCTTGTTCAGATAACGCATTGAGCGTTGGTAAAAGGAATGCTGCAGTTTTGCCCGAACCTGTTTGGCTCGATACCAATAAATCTTTACCTTCTAATGCCGCTGGAATCGACTGTTCTTGTACAGGCGTCGGCGTCGTAAAACCTAAGTCTTGTAGTGCAAGTTGTAATGACTCTGCGAGAGGAAAATCAGCAAAAGTTTTGCTCATAGAGATTTCACCGAGTAATCGGCGCTCCAATTCTAAAATATTTAATTCAATACATCGGCATAAAGGCGACAAAACAGCATCTACAACAAAGCAATTAACTCTGCTTAATTGGCTGTGACAAGTTACGATTTGAGACGATGTGGTCTATAAACGCACACATGTTTACGAGCGCAACCTGAATAATCGCAGTATGCGATTCGGCGCGAAGGGACGTCCTCTCTTTGGACAAAACGCGCAGACTAGGTAAATATAGATAAATGTTCAGGTAATGAACGGAAGATTCGTGCGTGGGCGCATTCTATCAGCATTTATTTTAAAAAGATAGATTTATTTCACATATTGATTTTTTGGGCGATATTATTCGCTCGACAACGCCATTAACTACCTTGCTGTAATAAATTCTGATACAACACCGCAATCATATCAGAACGACTAATTATTCCGAGAATTTTGCGATCTTCACCAACCACAGGCAAATAATTAAAAGACTTTTCTACAAAGTACGGAATCAAATCTGCAATGTTCTGTTCAGGTTTGACCATTACCACTTGTCGATGCATGATGTGTTTGACCTGATCTTGCCACGGACTACGAATCTCTGTAGTACTTCGAAACCACTCCACAACATCCGACAATGCCAGCGTGCCAACCAACTGCTGTGCCTCATTTAACACTGGCAAACTCATGATATTCATCTGTTTAAAGCGATCTAAGGCATGCAAAATATCGTCATTTTCATCTAAAAACGCCACATCTTTGGTCATGATGTCTGCGCATTTCCCTGACAAAGACAAGCGATGATTGGCATGTTGTTGGGCTTCTAAAATCAAACTTTGCAAATCATATTGGCTGATGTCGAGCAACTCTGTGTGTTGCTCCAACGCATACTCAATATCTTTGGGTTGAATGGTCACTCTTTGCGTTGGTGTCGGATCCGTAGAGCGCTGGTTGACTTGTGCAGGTTGCGGATATTGCCGACCAATCATGCGATTAAAAAATAAAGCAAAGGCAATCAATAAGGTCGAGTTGAGCAATACAGGATACAGCACAAAATAATAGCCAAGCTGATGCACCGCATCACCGCCAAGCACCGCTGTAATCGCCACTGCCCCACTCGGCGGATGAAGTGAATCCGTGGTCATCATCAAGAATATTGAGAGACCAACTGCAAGACTAAATGAAAACGTCGGATCAGCAATCCATAGACCGCAACTGACCCCAACAATGGCTGCAATCAGATTCCCAACGATCATATTCCACGGCTGTGCCAGCGGACTACTCGATACTGCAAAAAGTAAAACAGACGACGCGCCCATCGGTGCGATATACCACGCATTGATGCCGTCTAGCGCATACCAACTGATCAGTGATGAGATTGCCAAACCAATGAGCGCACCAATGCCGCTCAAGCCTCTTTCTTTAAAGGAAAGCACTTTAAAATTGGGTTTAAGAATTTCAATCCATGAGTGTGATGAAGCGGACACGATGCAACCTTAACGAACAAAATGCTCGCTCAGTATAGTCAAATTCTGCTTAGAGATGTATTTGACTTACAGCTTATCTTTATCAGCGTTTTTGATCGTAATGAATAGCTATATAGACGCATTTATACAGATTTCTCATTCAGATAACGCCAATAGCGTTTTGGTACGCATTGCACATGGAGCTTGATATTCTGCCGTTCTTTGATGTTAATACTCTGAAAATAATCCTTCCACAATTGATCATACAGCACCTCTTGATCATCTAGATCAATCAGAAACTGCTGACTACCGCCTATCTCCTTTTGCGCATCAATGGTCTGTGCGGATAAATCGACTTCTTGCACTTGATCTAAATCGTAATAGATTCCGAAGTGTCTTTTTTCATCATAAATCAACCAACGCTGATCTTGATAACGATTGCGAAAATGGCGCTGTATCAAAGGCAACACATTAAAATCAGGTGCAATCAAACTCAAAAACACACCATCACTGCTTTTCTTAAAGCGCACAAAGGCTTCCATGCGATGCTTTTCTCGTCCAACTTTTTTTGCCCACTGCGCAATCGCAAGTACACTTGGATGGGTATAGTTTTTCTCAAGTGAGTGAACCTGTTGAGTCTGTGCATGTCGAAAAATATAAATGCAGTAGTTAAAAATATGCTGATACGCATCCGTATTTTCAGCCAAAAACGCATAATACAATTGTCGAAGTGCATTGTTTGAGAGCTTTTGTTTTAATGCCGTCCACACACGCTGAGCATGTGCTTCATCACTTACCACATCAATCGATACATTAAATAAATTATCCTGTAAAGAGTGGTGGAATGCGCTATTTTGCTTCGACGTGTAAGCATGAATCTCAACCTCATATTCTCGAAATTGAAATGCACGAAATACACAGCATAGCAATCCTGTCAATGTGCCATCAAAGCAATAAATCGGTCGTTCATTCGCCACATGGGGAGACTTCACTCTCATTCGGCGCACCTAGAATCCCAAGCTCAACTGCGGTGACAATTGTTTGACGTATTTGGAGTTCCCCTTTTCCACGATCTGCTGACGAATCTGCTGTGGTTGTAATTCTTTTTGAAAGCTCGGACTGTCTTCACAGCGGATAAAATATTGCGCTCGACTATATGCCACGCCAAGTTTTTTCAGCAAATCACTGTGAATTTTGCCAAAGCGCCGTGCTTGGACGATTTTCTTGGCAGATTTCACGCCAATCCCTGGAACACGTAAAATCATCCGATAGTCAGCACGATTCAAATCCACTGGAAAAGACTCAGGATGACGTAGTGCCCAACTGAGCTTTGGATCAATATCTAAATCCAAATGCGGATGCTTTTCATCGACGATTTCATTGACTTCAAAACCATAAAAACGCATCAACCAATCACTTTGATAGAGTCGATTTTCACGCAATAGTGGCGGTGCCGAACCAACCGCAGGCAAAGTGTTATTTTCCTGATTAATCGGGATATAACCTGAATAATAAACCCGTTTCAGCTGAAAAGTTTTGTAGTGATGATCCGCCATCAGCAACACATCTTGATCGGTTTCTTGATGTGCGCCAACCACCATCTGCGTAGTCTGTCCCGCAGGTACATACTTCGGCACATGTTTGATAATTTGTCGTTCATCTTTAAGCTGAATCAGGCGATCTCGCACTAAACCTAAATCTTTTTGCACCTCTTGATGTGATTTTTCTGGTGCGAATTGTTTCAAGCCAATTTCTGTCGGCATTTCTAGGTTGATGCTCATGCGATCGGCATACAATCCTGCTTCATGAATCAGCTCTGGCGAAGCACCGGGAATGGTTTTTAGATGGATATAGCCATTGAAGTTTTCTTCAAGACGTAGCTTCTTCACCACTTGCATCATGCGCTCCATGGTGTAGTCCGCCGATTTAAAAATCCCTGAACTGAGAAACAGTCCTTCGATATAATTACGACGATAGAAATTAATGGTCAGATCCACCACTTCTTGCACAGTGAAGGCTGCTCGTTTGACATCGTTCGAGCGCCTTGACACACAATAAGCGCAGTCATAAATACAGACATTGCTAAATAGGATTTTCAGCAAAGAAACACAGCGCCCATCTTCGGTGAAGGTATGACAAATCCCTGATTGAGTCGCATCACCCAAACCTTTATTTTGATTTTTACGCTGACTGCCACTCGATGAACAGGACACATCATACTTAGCCGCATCAGCGAGTATTTGCAGTTTTTCACGGATTCGATCAGACATGGCGTGCGCCTCTCATTTCAATAACTTTCAATAATAAAGTCAGCCTTTCGAGCAATCGATATAGAGTTCAATGTAGCACATGGTGGAGTATGCTTTAATACAACCAAGGTAAGAGTGCGACACGAGTTGTCGCAAAAAGTTAAACACTCAAACTCGATAATCCTTTGCCACGTCCCTTGAAAATCCTTATACTTAAGCACAATTTTTTCTTATATTTTTAATGGATGCCACATGAGTCGCGCCATCTCGCATATTGATACCTTTCAAGGGCTGATCTTAGCTCTACAAAACTTTTGGGCAGAACAAGGCTGTGTCGTCCTGCAACCTTACGACTTAGAAATGGGCGCAGGTACATTCCACACGGCAACCTTCTTGCGTGCACTCGGTCCTGAAACATGGAATGCAGCCTACGTACAGCCGTCACGTCGTCCGAAAGATGGGCGTTATGGGGAAAACCCAAACCGTTTACAGCATTACTATCAATTCCAAGTAGTATTGAAGCCAAATCCAAGCAATATTCAACAACTCTATTTAGACTCACTCAAAGCCATCGGCATCGACACCTTAACCCACGATGTCCGTTTTGTTGAAGACAATTGGGAATCTCCAACGCTTGGCGCATGGGGCTTAGGTTGGGAAGTTTGGCTCAACGGCATGGAAGTGACGCAGTTCACCTATTTCCAACAAGTCGGTGGTGTCGAGTGCTACCCTGTCACTGGCGAAATCACTTATGGTCTTGAGCGTCTTGCGATGTATTTGCAAGGAGTTGATTCAGTCTATGATTTGGTCTGGACGAAAGGTCAATTCGGTACGGTAACATATGGCGATGTGTTCCATCAAAACGAAGTCGAGCAATCAACCTATAACTTTGAATATGCACCAGTCGATAAATTATTTGAACTGTTTGATTTTCATGAATCTGAATCAAACCGTTTGATGCAAGCTGAGTTACCACTACCTGCCTATGAGCAAGTGGTCAAAGCATCACATACCTTTAACTTGCTTGATGCACGTGGCGCAATCTCTGTCACTGAACGTCAGCGTTATATTCTCCGTGTTCGTACTTTGGCACGTGCCATTGCGCAAAGCTATGTACAATCTCGTGCAAAACTCGGCTTCCCAATGGCTGAACCACATTTACGTGATGAAGTCTTGGCGCAATTGAAAGCTCAGGTTGAAGCGGAAGCATTACAGAACAAATCCGATACATAAATGGAAAAATAAAATCTTATTTAGGAAAATGAAAATGCCAAGTGTTGTTATTGAAGTAAGACGTGAATATACCTCTGAACAGGAAATAGCCATTATTGAAGCCGTTCAATCTGCTTTGGTAGAACATTTTCAAATTCCTGAAAAAGACAGACATATCCGTTTGATCGCCCATTTACCGCATCGCTTTGCTTGTCCACCTCATCAGGAACAACCAGAGTTTTATACACAAGTTAGTATTGATGCTTTCGCTGGGCGCTCTGTAGATGCAAAACGAAACCTTTATCAAGGCATTGTAAATAATCTTGAATTACTCGGTATTCCTCCGAAATACGTCACGATTATTGTTCGAGATATCCCATTAGAAAATTGGGGTATTCGTGGCGGTCAGGCTGCTTGCGATGTAAATTTAGGTTTTAAGGTTGATGTTTAAGTCATCACTTTTCAATAGATAAACGATTTATAGAAGATATTTGAACATGACACACACTGTATTATTCGAATTAGGCTGTGAAGAACTGCCACCAAAGAGCTTAAAAACGCTACGTGACGCCCTAAAAACTGAAGTCGAAAAAGGCTTAAACGATGCAGGACTTGGTTTTGATAGCATTGATGCCTATGCTGCGCCACGCCGTTTGGCATTGAAAATCAATCTAATCGAAGCACAGCAAGCCGATAGCCAAAAGCGCTTTGACGGTCCTGCGGTACAAGCAGCGTATGATGCCGAAGGCAAACCAACCAAAGCCCTTGAAGGCTTCTTGCGTGGTCAAGGCATAAGCGCCGATCAAGTATCAACTTTCAATGCAGGAAAAGTAGAAAAAGTCTGCTATTTCAAAGATATCAAAGGTCAAAGCCTTGATGCGCTTTTGCCGAATATTCTACAAACTGCGCTAGACAATCTCCCGATCGCCAAGCGTATGCGCTCAGCGGCAAGTCGTACCGAGTTTGTCCGCCCTGTGCAGTGGGTGGTCTTGCTCAAAGATGCGCAAATTATCGAAGCAACTATTCAAGATATCCTAGCGAGCAATCAAACTTTCGGGCATCGTTTCCATGCACCACAGGCGATTACGCTTGCTCATGCCAATGATTATCTCGATGCGCTCCGTAATGCCAAAGTCATTGCCGACTTTGAAGAACGTCAAGCGATGATTGATAGCCAAGTCAAAGCCCTTGCCGATGAAGTCGGTGCGATTGCCATCGTCCCTGCGGATTTGCGTGATGAAGTGACGGCTTTGGTTGAGCTCCCTGTTGCGCTTCGTGCCAGCTTTGAAGAACGCTATTTGGCTGTACCACAAGAAGCCTTGATCACTACTATGCAGGACAATCAAAAATATTTCTGCTTGGTCGATGGTCATAACAAACTGCAACCGTACTTCATTACCGTATCGAATATTGAATCGAAAGATCCAACCCAGATCATCGAGGGTAATGAAAAAGTGGTGCGCCCACGTTTGTCTGATGCAGAATTCTTTTTCTTACAAGATCAGAAACAACCGCTTGCCAGTCGTAAAGACAAGCTGAAAAATATGGTGTTCCAAGCACAACTCGGTACATTGTGGGAAAAAACTGAGCGTGTGGCAAAGTTGTCTGTCGCACTCTGTCAATTTACAGGCGCATCTCCTCTGGATGCAGAAAAAGCAGCATTTCTTTCAAAATGTGACCTCACTTCTGAGCTCGTCGGTGAATTCCCAGAACTGCAAGGCATTGCAGGCACCTATTATGCCCGCCTTGAAGGTGAAAATGATGAAGTTGCAGAAGCACTGGGTGAGCAATATTTACCGAAGTTTGCAGGTGATGCGCTTCCACAAAGCAAAACAGGCACCACCCTTGCCCTAGCCGATCGCATGGTGACTTTGGTCGGTATTTTTGGTATCGGTCAAGCGCCAACGGGTTCAAAGGATCCATTTGCGCTACGTCGTTCTGCGATTGGTATATTGCGCTTAATCATTGAAAATGAATTGGATATTAGCCTAGAAAACTTGGTAAATCTTGCGCTTGCAGGCTACGGTGATGTGATCAAAGATCATGACAAAACCCGTACTGATGCAGTCGCTTTCTTAGAGGGTCGCTACCGTGCTAAATACGAAGATCAAGGTGTCGATGTTGATGTGATCCAAGCTGTACAAGCATTGTCGCCAAAGTCACCGCTTGATTTTGACCAACGCATCAAAGCGGTGAACCATTTCCGCACTTTAGATGAAGCCAGTGCATTGGCTGCAGCGAATAAGCGTGTGGCAAATATTTTGGCGAAAGAAACCGTCACTGAAAATACAGTGAATGAAGCCACGTTAGTTGAGTCTGCAGAAAAAGACCTTTATCAAACGCTGAAAACTTTGACTGCAGAAGTTCAACCATTACTCAATAATCGTAACTACACAGAAGCTCTGTCAAAGCTTGCTGCGCTTCGCACACCGATCGACGCATTCTTTGATAATGTCATGGTGATGGCGGATGATCCTGCGCTTAAAGCCAATCGTTTGGCGCTATTAGCACAGCTTCGTGGATTATTCTTGAGTGTGGCGGATATTTCTATTTTGCAAAGTTAATCTTTCATTTCATTGAAAAAATAAATAAACCCTGCTATTAAATGAATGGGGTTTATTTTTGGAAAAATGATGAGCAAACTATCACAAGCGCAACGTATTCATGAGTTTTTAAAGGCGAATTCATTACAAAAATTTAAAGCCAGAGACATTACCACAGGCATCATTGAGATGTTTCCTGAGGATTATGTTGAAAAACGAGAAAATCCACGGTTTCAAAATGAAGATGATTTTATTAATCAAGTATTTGCTGAAATTGGTGCTCAAAAAGACAATATTTTGAATGTTTCACCATACATCCATATTCAGGACAAACCTCGTCCACGTGTTTTTTGGTATGACCCAAATACTATGTACCAAAATCATGCGCAATTACAAACAGAAGATGAAGCCCTTTTAAAAACAGATGACTTAGATATTCCGAAAACCAGTCAAATATCGAATCCAGACTATACTGAGCATGACCTGTATCCAATTTTGATTGAATTTTTAAAATCAGAAATAGGGCTATATTGCTTAAGAATCAATGAAAAAAAGTCCTCCAATTCACGTGGGCAAAATGGCAATCAATGGTTACACCCTGACATTGTAGCCATGCAACCATTAGACAAATCATGGCATGAGTACATCAAAACCTGTGTCAAACATGGTTCTGGTCAAAATGTGCGTTTATGGTCATTTGAAGTAAAGAAAGAACTTACTAGTGCTAACATTCGAAGTAGTTACTTTCAAGCTGTAAGTAATTCCAGTTGGGCACATGAGGGTTATTTAGTTGCGACCTCTATCTCAAATCAAGATACTGAGGAAGAACTAAGAATGCTGTCTGCGCTACATGGTATCGGCGTGATTTTACTCAATCCTGAAAATCCAACAGAAAGTGAAATCTTATTGCCTGCCAAGCGTAGGCAAGATGCAGACTGGCAAACCATTAATCGTATTTTAAACGAGAATAAAGACTTTAAGCATTTTATTGATTTAGTAGCCAATTACTTTCAATCAGGACGTCTATATTCAGAAAATTGGAACAGATAATCGGCAAAGCAAGATCAACAATAAATGTTAGCTCACACGCTGTAATATTTATGACACAAAAAAATCTTTAATCATGCCTATTACTTACCATTAGCGAACGAAGCCTACACACTACATTGATTTTTAAACGTTAAAGTAGGCAACATCGAAAATATCGAGTAATGATCTATGAAACAACTTAAACTAATTCTTGCGATTTCTACGGCTTTGGCAACAGGTTCAGTATTTGCCGACACAGCGAAACATGCTGTAGATGCATCTGTAAAAACACCACATACAAGCACTTCTGCAAATGTATCAGTGGAAACACCAAATATTCTACAAAAAGTAGGTGACACGACTAAAAATGTCGTAGGAAAAGTTGGTGAAACAACCTCTAATACCGCTTCAAAAGTTGGTACAGCGACTAAAGGCACTATTAGCAGTGGTGTAAATACTGTAGGTGATACTTCTAAGAAAGTATTCAATACAACAAAAGAGATCACGTCTAAAACAGCTGATAAAGCAAAATCAAAAGCATCTGATGTAAAAGTTGGCGCAAAATCAGTGACGAAGAAAACTGTGAATGGAACAAAATCAGTTGCAAACACAGTAAAAGACAAAGCAGTTGATACTAAAGATGCTGTAAAATCAAAAGTATCAAATGCAACAACTGGCTCGACAAGCATCGGTGTTAATGCTGAAGTCAATGGTCACGTAGGTCACCAACACTAAGCATGACAAACTCAAAAACCGAGCGCAATGCTCGGTTTTTTATGTCTAGATCAAGTTAGACACCCAATTTAGAATGAATAAAAGTTGAAGCCTTATACTTTGTAAATAAATTCTAGCCATAAAAAACCCCCCACCTGTTAGGTGGGGGGTTTAGGAATTAAAAGCTGGC
>NZ_JAYROT010000067.1:0-20937 GCF_041911495.1 Acinetobacter sp.
TTGACATTTGTCTTCATTGGCGGTGCCTGCATTACCCGGTGCAACAAATACCGTGCTGACTTTGGCATCTTGAGCAATTTTCCAAGACAAGGCATGCTCACGACCACCACTACCCAAAACTAAAATATTCATCAATTATTTTCCCTTTTCATCTCGCAATGAAATCGAATTTATCAAAATGCTGTGATGCAAAAAATTTCATCAAAAATTATGAATGAAAAAATCCCTGTGTACTAGCCCAAAATCATATGTTGAGCTGTACAAAGGGATTTTAAAAATCAGTGACGGAAGTGGCGCATGCCTGTAAATACCATGGCAATGCCATGCTCATTGGCTGCTGCGATGGTTTCTTCATCACGCATTGAACCACCCGGTTGGATAATACATTTGATGCCCGCTTTGGCTGCATTATCAATACCATCACGGAAAGGGAAGAATGCATCCGAAGCCATTACCGCACCTTCAACCACGAGTCCTGCATGTTCTGCTTTGATCGCTGCGATACGAGCGGAGTTGACACGGCTCATTTGACCTGCGCCAACACCAATGGTTTGACGGTTTTTCGCATAGACAATTGCATTTGATTTCACGTATTTTGCAACTTTCCAAGCAAAGATTAGATCGTCAATTTCTTGCTCGGTTGGTGCACGGTCAGTTACGACTTTGAGGTCAGAGGCTTTGATCATACCCAAGTCTTGATCTTGTACCAAAAGTCCGCCATTGACACGTTTGAAGTCAAACTGTGGTGCACGTGCATCAATCGCAGGCAATTCGCCACAAGTCAAAACACGTACATTTTTCTTAGCACCAGTCACTTCAAGGACACCATCGGCAATACTTGGTGCAATGATCACTTCTACAAATTGACGATCAACAATTGCCTGTGCAGTCGCCACGTCTAACTCACGGTTGAAGGCGATAATGCCACCAAATGCAGACTCAGGATCGGTTGCATAAGCAAGATCATAAGCAGTTTGAATACCGTCTAAAGATACTGCTACGCCGCACGGATTGGCGTGTTTTACAATCACACAAGCAGGCTTGGCAAAGGTTTTGACACATTCAAGAGCAGCATCGGTATCGGCGATATTGTTATAAGATAGCTCTTTGCCTTGCAATTGCGTTGCAGTCGATACCGACGCCTCAGTCGCTGTGCTTTCGACATAGAACGCTGCGGATTGATGTGGGTTTTCACCGTAACGTAAATCTTGTGATTTGTTCATTTGCACGTTGAAAGTACGGGCAAATTGATCTGCTTCGCCTTCTGCTTTGCCCACACGTGCGCCAAGATATTGCGCAATCATGCCGTCATATTGCGCTGTATGTTCAAAGGCTTTCACTGCCAAATCAAAACGAGTCGCATGTGAAAGTGTACCGTCAGCTTTTAACTCAGCCACTACGGTATCGTAGTCTGAAGCATTAACGATAATACCAACAGAGGCATGGTTTTTAGCCGCAGCACGTACCATGGTTGGACCACCGATGTCGATGTTTTCGATCGCATCTGCAAGAGAGCAATTTGGTTTAGCAACAGTTTCAGCAAATGGATAAAGATTGACAATGACCAAGTCGATTGCATCAATATTGTGCTCAGCCATGACAGCTTCATCAAGCCCTCGACGCGCCAAAATCCCGCCATGAATCTTTGGATGCAGGGTTTTGACACGACCATCCATCATTTCTGGAAAGCCAGTGTGCTCTGACACTTCGATCACAGGAACTTGGTTGTCTTTAAGTAGCTTATAAGTGCCACCAGTTGAAAGAATTTCAATATTCAAGCTTGCAAGCGATTGTGCAAACTCAACGATACCAGTCTTATCAGAAACGGAAATTAAAGCACGAGAAACAGTCATAGCGGTATGTTTAAAATCAAAAGTGAAAGGGGAAACATCTAAAAATTAGGCATAAAAATGCCCGCTCGTTGGCAGGCATCTTATCATTTATTCAACTATTCAGCCATTAAACCGTGAGCTTTTAACTTCTTACGCAAAGTGCCACGGTTAAGTCCCAGAATCTCCGCAGCACGTGTTTGGTTGCCACGAGTATATTCAAGAACGACTGATAATAATGGTTTCTCCATTTCAGCCAAAACCATATCGTAAACTTGCGCAGGCTGTTCACCTTGCAATTGAGCGAAGTAATGGCGAACTGCACGGTCTACGTGAATACGTAGCGCAACGTCAGATTGTGCAGTAAAAATAGGAGACTTACTATTCATGCGATAAATCCGAAAATTTTGACCACTAGATAATTAATGTAGTTCATCAACATTATCTTAGCGGTGGGTTAATATGTTAAGCATCTAGTGACCCATTCAAGACCATCAAAATAATGATCGTTTAAACAGTCACAGCTTCATCCGAAATGAAGCACAAACAATTCATTTTGCGGTGCAACTCAACCGTGTTTGACTGTATGAAAAGTATACATGTCAAAAACAACGAAAAACAAAACCCTACACCAACCAACATTGGCAATTAAAAGGGAATAGTTTTCAAACTGCTAGAACCAGCAAAGGAGACAAGTTAAAACTTCAATTGCACATATCATAGCATTTTCTCGCCCAAAGTGAGCAAATAAAGTTCATTTTTTCGTAATTATTTTGCTGTATATTTGGAAAGTTTCAGCGTATATTCCTCAACTTTTTGTTTTTCCTGAATTGTTTAAAAAATATGCAAAGCTGCTTTTTGTAAATAAAGTCAAATTAATTTGGAATTTTGGACAACAAGACGGGTTGATGTGACGGATTAGATGTAGTGAAAGAAGAAAATTTGAAAAATCAATAGAAGCACCAGTAAAAAATTGAGCACACCCCAAGTCACATAATAATTGCGCTGGTTATCTGTCATTTTCGCCTTACGGACATAACGGACTTCATTCTTTTTAGGATTAATCTTGGGTGTTGCGACCGTTACTGCTTTCAAACCAAACTGATTTGGGCTCATGGTGTCAAGGTGATTCAGATAGGTGTACAGATTCAGTCTTGAGCCCTCCACACTACTATTCATCATATCCATCACATGATCAATGATACTTGCATTTTTTGAGGCATGTGCCGTCAAATCAAATGGGTTTGTTTGGATATCTTTGGTGTCGTGTTGTAGAGAGTAGTGGATAAAGTTTTGCGGATTGGTGTTGGGTAGATAATCAGGATCGAGAATAAAATGCGCAAAAGCATCAAATGTTGCATGACATTCTGCACAGCGCACTTTGCCCTGAGCTATGTTAAGTTGCATTAAGGTCAGTTCATAAGTGCTTTGGCAGTTTGGACATTGGCTATAGTAGCGCATTGATTCTCAATCCAATTTTAGCTCAACATCGAGTTGGTTAAGCCTTTCGATGTCCTGAAAGGCGACACCAGTTTTCTTCACGCATCTGTTGCCCAGTGATTTCAAAATACGGTGCGTAAGCAGCTTTGACATCTTCGATCTGTTCTTCAATCAATCCTGCAAGGGCAATCTGTGCATTCGGTACAGTGAGATTGTAGAAAGTTTCAACCAGCATCATCAGTGGTTTGGCTAAGATATTTGCAACTAAGATTTCTGTTTTGTCTTGATAATGTGCTTCAAACTCTTCAGGTAATCCGACCCAAAGTCGATCTGCTACACCATTCAATTCTGCATTTTGCTTGGTTGCTAGAACAGCTTGCGGGTCAATATCGGTCGCATAGACATATTTTGCACCAAGTAATAGTGCAGCTACACCCAAGATCCCTGAGCCACAGCCGTAGTCAATCACCACTTTATCTTTGAGATCAATTCTTGCAAGCCACTGTAGGCAGAGGAAGGTACTGGCATGGTTACCTGTACCAAAAGCAAGCCCTGGATCAAGTTTGATATTGGTCACTTCAGGATTCGGCGCTTCAAGCCATTCAGGGACGATCCAAAGATTATCTGCGACTTGGATCGGCTCATAATAATCCATCCAAGCACGTTCCCATACTTGATCTTCGATGACTTCCGAGCGGATCGCAGTGTGCTCGATCTGCGCAGAAATAAACTGCGATAACGCATCCGCATCTAAAGGTTGATCGTCTTCTTGCTGAAAAATACCAGTCACAATCACCTTATCCCAAAGCGGTGTTTCACCCGGCAGCGGTTCAAGCAAAGCTTGATCTTCCGCATCGTCTAAAGTCACGCTCACTGCACCTAAAGATAACAGTAGCGATTCGCAGATTTCGACTTGAGATTGTTGTACTGTGATATGGATTTGCAACCAGTTCAAAAGATGTCACCAAAAAATTCAATTGTTGCGATGTATTGTAGCCGATAAGCACAATAAAAAATTGGGCACTGTGAAAATTCCCACAAAAAAATAAGGGTCTTAATAAAGTAGAGCATCAACAGTGGCTGTTAATGCGCTTTGATTGGTTGAATTTTTAGCGAGAATTAATGATTGAGACTCTCAGCTGTTGCATCTTCAGGTAGTGGCGCAATGCGATTGAGTAGAAAACCAAATGCCACCGCAAAAAAATACATAAAGATCGAATACACCGCCGCAGGCATGGCAATGGTGGTACTTGCCATGATGGTAATGGCAATGGTAATCGCCAGAGTGCCATTATGAATACCGATCTCAAACGCCGAAGCACGTGCTTGGCGTGCGCTGATACCAAACATTCTCGGAACGAAATAGCCAATGCTTAGGCTTATTGCGCAGAATAATGCGGTTGCGACACCGACTTCACCAATGTAGTTCACGAGGTTTTCACGCTCGCTCATGATCGCACCAAGAATGATAATCACGAGGAATACCACGGCAAAAATGCGAGTAGGCTTATTGAGCTTATCCGCTGTGCTTGGCGAGTAATGACGAATTAACATCCCGATCAATACAGGCACGATAATGATCACAAACACTTGCACGACTTTGGCAAACTGTAGCCCAATCTGCTGATCGCCTTGCATAAAGTGATTGATGGCAAAGTTCACTACGATCGGCAAAGTGACGGCAGCCAAGATCGAATTGATCGCCGTCAAGGTAATATTTAAAGCAATATCGCCTTTAAATAGATAGCTCAGCAAATTGGCAGTTGCACCACCTGGAGAGGCTGCAAGTAGCATCAAACCGACTGCAAGTAATGGTGAAAGGGCAAAGATTTTACACAAGGCAAAAGCGACACCCACCAATAGCACCAGTTGGCAAAATAGGGCAACAAACACAGCTTTTGGATGTTTTCGAACACGGCTAAAGTCTTGTGGTGTCAGCTCTAAACCTAGACCTGCCATGACAATACCGAGTGCAATCGGTAAAAATAGGGTGACTAATGCGGAATCCATTATTATTCATCCTTGAATATTCTAGGCGATTGATTTTGAGTGTAGCGTAATTTACTTGCTTTACAAGCGGTTTAAAGCAAGTGGTTAAAATGGAGTAATTATAATGATGCAATAAAAACCATTTCATTAGAGTCATGTCATTAAAGTCATGCAATACAGCATCGAAATGATTCCATTGTAGGCTACAACAGTTTGTCTAAAAAATCTGTCATCGTCATGACAGTCTTGCACATGTTGCAGTGCAAAATAGGCTACACTATGCCAAGTTTTAACTATACATTTTGATTGTGCAGAAATTTGATGAGTAAACAGCAAGCATCGAGTCGATATTGGGTTACCTGTGCCGATGGTTTGGAAAACCTATTGCAGGAAGAAATCACTGCATTAGGCGCAGAGGTAGTCGATCGCAAAGCAGGGCGATTGATTATTCAAGGTCAGCTTGAAACCGCATATCGTATTTGCATGTGGTCACGCCTTGCCTCACGTGTGTTGTTGCCGATTTTCTCGCAAGAGATTGAACAAAATTATGATGATCGTGATGTCGCAGAAGAGCTATTTGAAGCGTCAGTCAATTTTGATTGGTCATTGATCTTTGCACCGCAAAGTACCTTTGCCATTCGCTTGCATACCGAACGTGAAATCAAGGTCAATACACAGTTTGCGACTTTACGTGTCAAAGATGGTGTGGTCGATAGCTTTATGGAAAGCCAAGGTCGCCGTCCAAGCATTGATACCAAGCAACCTGAAATTACCCTTTATGTGCTTGCAGGCAAATTAGCGCATCATTTCTGCCTTGATTTGTCAGGCGACAGCTTGCACCGTCGTGGCTATCGCCGTTATATGACCGATGCTCCGATCAAAGAAAACCTTGCCGCTGCGATTTTGCAAAAAGCCCAACTTACCGAGCGCAAGCCTGACATGATTCTTGATCCGATGTGTGGTTCGGGCACATTTATTATTGAAGCCTTGATGATCTTGACTGACCGTGCACCGGGCATGGTGCGTCGTTTTGGTTTTAACGGTTGGCATGGGCACGATCATGAACTGTGGCAAAGCATCAAGCGTGAAGCGGTTGAACGTCATCACGCAGCGATGGAGCGACCATTGCCGAAGTTTTATGCGTTTGATGCGGATTGGGATGCGGTACAAGCTACTCGCAAAAATATTATCGCCGCAGGTTTTGAATCGGTACTCGATCAAATTCAGATCGAAGAACGTGTCCTTGGCGATTGGTGTAACTTTAATTTAACAGATGGTCAAAAGGCATTCGTCGTGACTAACCCACCATATGGCGAACGTCTAGGGGATAAAGCTTCGAATCGTGCTTTGTATCAAGGCTTGTCTATTTTGTTGCAGGAACAATTTAGCGGGCAATATGCTGCGGTAATCGCTGCGCATATCGAGCAAGCTGATGTATTGGCATTGGCTGAGCCTGAAACTTTACGCTTGATGAATGGTAATTTGCCGATCTACGTGCGGATGGGGCAGGTCAAAGCAGCGACCGATCGCCAACCATTTTTACAAAATTGGCAAGCTGAAAAAGTAGAAATCGAAGAAGCACAAGACTTTGCCAATCGTCTACAAAAGAACATGCAAAGCCTGAAAAAATGGGCAGTGAAAGAACAAGTCCATTGCTTGCGTTTATATGATGCGGATTTGCCGGATTTTAATTTGGCGGTGGATTTGTACGGCGAGCTGTTGCATGTGCAAGAATATGCGCCACCGAAAACAATTGATCCTGAAAAAGCCAAAAAACGCTTTAATCTTGCATTGGCGGCGATCCGTGCGGTCACTGGGATTCCACGTGAAAAAGTCTTTATCAAAACCCGTGCTCGTCAGTCGGGTAAAGCGCAATATGAAAAGCAAAGCCAAGCCTCAAAGCGCTTTATCGTGCGTGAAGGTGATGCCAAACTGCTAATTAATATGACGGATTACTTAGACACAGGCTTGTTCTTAGACCATCGTCAGATTCGGTTACAGATTGCCAAAGAAGCAAGAAATAAACATTTCTTAAACCTGTACAGTTATACATCGACTGCCAGTGTGCATGCAGCCTTAGCAGGTGCGGCGAGTACCACCAGTGTCGATCTGTCCAATACTTATTTGAACTGGGCGAAAGAAAACTTCGTACTGAATGGCTTGACGGTGGATCATCCTGATGAACAACATCAGTTCTTCGCCAGTGATTGTTTTGAATGGCTCAAAGAAGGGCATGAGCAATACGATTTGATCTTTATTGATCCGCCGACATTCTCCAATTCTAAAAAATTCTACGGCACATTCGATGTACAACGTGATCATTTATCGTTGATCAAACGTGCCATGAATCGTCTGAGTAATGATGGCGTTTTGTATTTCTCCAATAACTATCGTGGTTTTGAGATGGATGAGGAGATTGAAGCGATGTTTGATGTGGAAGAAATTACCCAGTGGACGATAGGTCCAGACTTCAAACGCAATCAAAAAATCCACCGTGCATGGCGGATTCGTCATTTTGATGTATAAGTTGATTTTTAGTCCATTAAGCCAAAAATCCCTCCCAACCTCCCTTTAACAAAGGGAGGAGAGGTGCAAATTTTTACTCTTTTTTTTACTCATCTTTTAATGCACATTCAAAGCTCGATGGATTGTGCGAGCAACGAATACGTTTGAGTATATTCATCATATCTTTGTTGTAATAACCTTGCTTGGTCATCGAGATACGAGATTCTCTCATCAGTTTGAGATAGCTTGGCTTATCATCTTCATGCAGTTCTACCCAAAATTTTTTTGGAATACGAGCTTCGAGCTTATCGACAAAATCAAAAGCAGGTTGCAATTGCTTAGAAATAATTTCACGTGTGATCGGTCCCATTCCCGCAGGAAACTTATCACGGTGCATGATCAATGTCCCTGTTACTTGGATCAATGGGAAACGGATAATACCGCCTTTCGCCTTGCCTGATTTGTCCGTCAAACCACGATGAAGTTCTAATGTTTCAAACAAAAAGGTCGCAAAGGTGATTCGGGGTCACATCCGCAAAGTCATTCAATTTTGAAGTCATAAAAAATACGCTATTCAAACTGAATAACGGATTTCAAAAAACTTATTGGAATTGAATTTAGAACCAATTCACTAGCGATACGCCCAAGCCGACATAAGTCGCTTTGTGGTTATAATCAATCAGACTTTCACCGTAGCCATCAAAGATTTGCAAGTGCCCACGAAGTGGACCTGACAGTGGGAATGCCCAATCAAACTGCAATGCACCATGACTATCGTCACCACCTTTTAAGCTATGACGTGCCATCAGTGAAAAGTTGTGATCTTTCCATTTGTAGTTGGCAGTAATGTCACCATGTCCAAGATAGTCGGTAATGTCAGGATTATTGTCATCAAACTCATCTTCTTCAAGGCGATACCACGGACGAATCATCAATGCGAAATTGTCACGTTCTAAGCCAACGTTGAGCATGACACGGTTCCAACTTCTTGAAAATGGATCAGAGCGACCATTGGATTGGTGATTAAGTGTTACACCGAGCAAACGTCCATGCAGACCAAGTAAGTTGTAATTGGTGCGGAAAATTAAACTTGCTTCAGGCTCATAGTTGGTTTCACGAAATGGACGAGATTCATCTTCGTTATAGACTTGCCAACGTGAAGACTGCGTATAACCAATCCATACGTCACCAGTATCCCCAAAAATATCTTGAAGTGCTTTGGTCTTAAATGAAAGTTGGAATTTGGCTTCGGTATTTTTCAAATCCTGTTCAGGGGTGACATCATACAAGGGATTTGGGCTATGCGGTGTGGTATTGGTTTTTGATGTCCACATTGCAGGCAGGAGATAGACTGGCTGATATGAACGAATCTGCCAAGTCCCTAGTTTTGCTTCAGGGCTCAGCTCCCAACGCTTATCCAGTAGTGACGTATTTGGATTAAATGCAGGTGCAGCACCAATCAGTTTCAAGTCTTCAGCCTTCTGTTGAATATGTTCTGTAACAGTCTGCGGTTCAGGCTTTGCTTCTACTAATACGTTGTCTGCTTCATTTTCAGGCGCAGCGTCAGTCACTGCATTTTCTGTGGCTTTAAAAACCAAGTCATAGCAAGCAAGACGTTCAGTCGCCGATGTTAAACCAACACATGCAGTTGCTGATGCAGGGGTTGGATCGCTAGAATCTGCACTCACCACAGGTAGCGTATCTTCTGCAAAAGCAAAACTTGAGCTAATACATACACTCAGTGTCGCCATTTTTAATAATTTCACTGAATTGGTCGCATGCAATGGGTAACGCAGTTTAAGCTGTGGGGTAGACATAAGAACTCCAGAAAATCACTTAAAGCAAAACATGATAAATATGCACAAATTCTAAATACGTTTAATTTCAAAACCAAGCTCAGACAAGTCATTTTGACGAGCGATCGGTGCAACCACAGATCGAGATGGGCTTTGATCAACAAGGTACTGCGCTGTGACACGACGTAAATCCTCAATCGTCACATCTAAAAGTCGCTGACGAAACGCTTGGCGGAAAGCACGACCACGCTGATGAAAGTCAGCGTAGCAACTGGTGATCGCCTCACCTGCAGGTGAACCAGGTTTATCCATGCTAGAAATCACCCCAAGAATGGCTTCTTCGATCTGATGCGGTTTGGCATCATGATTCATGAGCCAATCAATCGAGCGCTCAAAATCAGCAAAAGTTTCACTCAAGCGTGGGTCGCGATAGCTAAAGAAACGGAAAGCACAGGCATTGGCATCATAGCCCGCACCGCCACCATAAGCACCACCTTGCTCACGAATTGCTTGGTGCAAGAAGCCATCCCGTAGATACGGTCCGAGAATGGTCAGTACCGCCGCATCAGGATGGTCAATCGCTACCGCAGGGTAGACGCTTGCGCAGAACTGTACATTAGATTGAATGAGCCAAGCTTGATCTTGAGTATTGGTTTCAAAAGATGGCAAGTTTAAAGGTGCGGTTTCAGTATCTACAGCATTTTTAGACCATACATCAGCAAGTTTTTGCAACAATTCATCGCTAAATTCTTTTTCACAGACCAATAAGAATTGTTTAGGTTGATTGAGAATGCGTTGCTGTAAAGACTGAATCTGCGTAATAAATTGAGTGTAATTCACGTCATTTTCACGGATATCATCAATCAGCTTCGATAGCCATTGCAGGGCAGGCAATCCAGTCACATGATAGTCACGTTTGGCATAAGCACTCATGTTGCGTGCCGCAGTTTGCATGGCATAACCATGTCCTGCATTGCTGAGGCGAGCTTGCCAACGGGCTTTGCGCTGTTGCAGAAGTTCGAGGATACGGCTCTTCTCATCCAAGCGAATATTGCAAAAAGAATGTTGAAGCAGTTGCATTGCATCAGGGTTGCGATTTAAGGCTTTGGTGGTGAGTGTCAATAAAGCACTGATTTGATCAGCATCATCGACCTGACTACGCAAGCTCACACCCATGCCGACACCGCCACTGATTTCTGTCTGACGCTGTTGCAAGGTCAGATAATCATCATCGCCTGCGCCGACTTCACCCATCAGCAAAGCGAGAATGCCCAAATATGGTGATTGCACCACATCATCAGGCAGCTCAATCAATACTTGTTGATAATACAGACCGTTAGTACCTGCATGATACAGTTTGACAGGTGTTTCACGATTTGCCAGCTGGTTTGCCAGTTGAATCGTAGTGTCGATCGGCTCGATGTGTTTGAGATCGGCAGGAATATCTTCCAGTCCAACTTTTGGTAATAACGACAAATCATCTTCTGTGGCTTGACGTTGTTTCAATGCTTCGGCTTGTTCAATCAATTGCGCTCGATCTGCATCGGTCAATTTTTCATTGATGTGATCAAGTCGAGCTTGCTCCGCCGCTAGTTCTTGTGCAGAAATATTTTGATCGGGAATGAGCGTCATACGCACACGATGCGGATTATCAATCAAATAGGTCTGAATCAGATTGGACAACCACATTGGGTCTTGTAAATCTTCACGAATTTGCGACAAGGCTTGATCAACATCCCATACCGCCACAGGATCGCCGTGATGAATGGCAGCGCCTAAACCATTTAAAATCAAACTCAAACCATACGGTGCACCATCACCGCCAACCTCACGTTGATGCAATTCGATCTGATGCAAAATCGCTTCGATTTGCGTTTGATCAATTGGCTTCGAGGCGACATTTTTGAGAATCTCAAGCGTACCTTGCTCAAACTGTTCGGCACGATCTGCTTCTGAACCTTGAATACCGCAATAGAAGGTCATTTCAAAATTACTATCATCCACGCCAAGCATCGGACCTGTAGACTGACCAAGCCCGCTAGTTTCGAGATATTGGCGCAGTGGTGACGCCGAATTTTCCAACAAAATCCCTTCGACCAAACGCATAGCAAGACGCAGTTTGATATTGGTCATTTCAGGCAATAACCACGCCATCACATGATAGGTTTTTTCGCGTAAATCTTCTTCATCGACCGCATAGGACTCGACCACTTGGATCGGTTGGCTTAGACGTTGTTCAGGTACAGAATGAATGGTGTTGCCTTGCTCAAAATCTTGTAAAGCTTGTGATTCTACTTGCGTATGAAATTCCGTCACATCCAAATCGCCAAAGCTCATCAACACCGCATTCGAAGGATGATAATGGCTTTGATAAAAGGCTTTAAGTTGCGCATAACTCAAGTCGGGAATATCTTTTGGATCACCGCCAGAGTTGTAGTGATAAGTGGTTTTTGGATACAGATGATGTGCGAGTTTGTGATAAAGCTGATCGGTGGCGGCACTCATTGCGCCTTTCATTTCATTAAACACGATACCTTTATAAACAGGGCGATCATTTTCCAATTCAATACGAATGCCTTCTTGAGCAAAGTCCAACGGATTCAAATTGGCATGAAACGCCGCATCCAAATACACCGAAAGTAAGTTGTTAAAATCTTTATCATTCTGCGTGGCAAACGGATACGCTGTCCAATCCGCAGCGGTAAAGGCATTCATAAAAGTATTCAGCGAACGGCGAATCATCGAGAAGAATGGATCACGTACAGGATATTTCTGCGAGCCACACAGCGCAGTATGTTCCAAAATATGTGCTGTGCCTTTGGAGTCCATCGGCTGGGTGCGAAAGGCGACTAAAAAGACTTTTTCAGGGTTCTGATTACCCAAGTGATAATGTACCGCATTGGTTTTTTTATGGCGGTATTCAAACACGGTGGTGGAAAGCGCAGGGATGAACTGCTGACGTACCAAATCAAATGCAGGGTGAGTAGATGGGGCGACTGAATTTGAACTGGTCTTCGACATATGAACTCCAAAATAAAAAACGGTATAGATGCTTTACAAATCCAAGCAACTAAAAAATGCAAAACAGCTTTGGAGTATACCTAAAAATAGAGGAGAGCGGAAAACTTGAAGTTTTTTCTTTGATTTTGAACGTGCGAAATGAGCCATGCCATTGTTTGTGGTAATCTAAGGCAATTTTTTAAAAACATTGGAATATTGCACATGACTGCGCCTGCACTGTTTTCACTTGGAAATGCTTTGGTCGATCAAGAGTTTTTGGTCGATGACGAATTTTTATGTCATGCCGAGCTGAATAAAGGCACCATGCAACTGTGTGATGCAGCGCAACAAGCCAAGTTGGTGGAATATTTGGCAGATGCGGAGCACAAAGGTCAAGCCAGTGGTGGCTCGGCGGCGAATACCACAGTTGCGTTCAGTGCGCTTGGTGGGACAAGTTTTTATGCTTGTCGTGTGGGTAATGATGATTTGGCGAGTTTTTATCTCAATGACTTGGCATCCGTAGGTGTGCAGACCGACGAAAAATCAAAAAGCGAAGGGCAGACAGGTACGTGCATCGTGCTGATCACCCCAGATGGCGAGCGTACGATGTACACCCATCTTGGTATTACTGCTGAGCTGAGTGCAGATCAGATTCATTTTGATGCGTTAAAATCGGCTGAATGGCTGTATATCGAAGGCTATCTAGCGACCAGTCCAAGTGCGATCGAAGCGGTCAAACTTTCTCGTGACATTGCCAAAAAGCATCAAGTGAAAATGGCAATTTCCCTGTCTGACCCTGCGATGGTGCAATATGCAAAGGTCGGTTTGGATGCGTTGATTGATGATGGTGTCGATGTGCTGTTTTGCAATGAGCAAGAAGCCTTGATGTTTACGGCTAAAAGTCATCTCGATGATGCTGTACAGGCGTTACTTGAGCGTGCGGAAACCGTTGCCATCACTTTAGGTGCAAAAGGTGCATTGATCGCAAGTCGTGGTCAAGCGACATTTACTGTTCAAGGTCAAGCTGTGCAGGCTGTGGATACCAATGGTGCAGGCGATGCTTTTGCAGGGGGCTTTTTATCTGCGTTGGTGAAAGGACAATCTTTAGAAGAAGCCGCGAATTTGGGCAATTTGGTCGCATCAAAAGTCGTCAGCCAATTTGGTCCTCGGTTAAGTCTTGAACAATACCAAGCCTTGCTATAAATTTTTAAACAGTATTTTTGAATCAGTTCAATTGTTAAAGATTTATAAAAATCTAAGTGTGGAGTGAATATGCATTTGATTTGCCAAACAGAAGATGTGCCAGAGCGTGAAGCACGTGGCTTTGAAACGCCTGTCGGTGAGTTGATCGTGACGCAACGTGATGGTTCATTCTACGCCTACAAAAATATCTGTCCGCATCTCCAAGTCAATCTTGAATATATGGAAGATCAATTTTTAGATATGGATAAGGAATATATTATCTGTTCAACGCATGGTGCACTGTTCAATGTCGAAGATGGTGAATGTATTTGGGGACCGTGTCAGGGCGATGCACTGACAAAGGTTGATTTGGAAATTCATTCCGATGGTGGGATATACCTTAAAGATTGAATTTTTTTGGCGCAATGAAAAGGGGAGAATGCTAGATGACGATCACCACAGCGTTATTTTTTCATAGTGCTTTATTGCCTTTTCATATGAGTGTGTTGACGATTTTTATTCTGATCATTGGTGAAACCATTGGGATTTATATCAAGCATCGCCCATCGCAGTTGATTCGACAGATGGTACCTAGATGGCTTCGTGAAGCACCACTACTCCAAGTTCAAATTTCTCGATTTATTGTCTTATTATTCTTCTTGATCAATTTTAGTTTTGCAGGCTATTTGATTCAGCTGAGTGCTTTTGCATTCTCAGGTGGCTTTGTACATACAGGCTTTGTGTTGATCCCTGCTTTGCTTATGGCGTGGTTCTTTACCTTATTTATGATGCATTGCTTGGATCAAGTAATTAAACCGACGCAATCTAATCAACAGGTCTTTTTGCTCGGACGTTTTGCCACGATCGTCAGCGGGACAGCTCGTCCAGGCTCAAGTGCGCAGGCGAAGGTGCGTGATCAGTTCGGACGACTACATTATGTACAGGTTGAGCCTGAATTCGGCGAATTGATACTACAATCCAAAGTGATATTGGTCGATTATCGAGAGTCACATTACATCGCCAAAGCAATCGTCAACAGTGAAGAATATCAATTTGGCTTAGAACAAAAATAACGCACTCTATAAATAATCGGAAAATCGCTAACTTATTTTATGTAAAAACTTAAATCGTGGGGCGATCTGTCCAGCACTTATTTCAACGGTTTCTTTAAACATCTCTAAAGGACGCACCCATATCGAATAATCGCCGTAAAGGCATTGATACACGACTAAGGTTTCTTCGGTTTCACTATGTCTTGCCGTATGCAGAACTTGGTAAAGCTGACCTTTGTAGTGTTGATAAATGCCAGCTTGTGGAGTGTTTGAAGTCATATTTTTCTCGAATTATTTTAAAAACAACTGATAACCTAAGTTGTTGGTGATCTCATCGAATGGATAATTAATCTGTTCCAACGTCGTGAGCAAGCTATCTTGAGCTTCATTTTCTTGAGTTGCGCTTTGCTGTGAGTTTTTACCTGCTTGAAGCCCCATGAGTACACGTCCTTCAGCTGCTCCATGATTACGATAGTGGAACAGGCTGATATTGTGCTCAGGTCCAAGACTTTCTAAAAAGCGGAGTAAAGCACCAGGGCGTTCAGGGAAAGATACACGGAATAAGCGTTCATCAGGCAAATGACCATGACCACCGATCAAATAACGAATATGCAATTTGGCAATTTCATCATCGGATAAATCCACCACATTATAATCAGCTTGGAGTTGCTCGAAGATTTCTTGACGTTCAATATCGCCGTTTTTTAGGCTAATCCCGACGAAGACTTGCGCCTTTTCACTGCCATTGTAACGATAGTTAAATTCAGTAATATTGCGACCTTGCAAAGCACGGCAGAAAGCGAGGAATGCGCCTTTTTGTTCTGGTAAAGTCACGGCATAAACCGCTTCACGATGTTCACCAAGCTCAGTGCGCTCAGCTATAAAACGTAAGCGATCAAAGTTCATATTGGCACCGCAAACGATCGACACCATATTTTTATTTTCGATATGGTGCTGTGCGACGTATTTTTTAATCCCAGCTAACGCCATTGCACCTGAAGGCTCAACGATACTGCGATTTTCATCATAAGTATCTTTGATCGCTGCACAGATTTCATCTGTATTTACGGTCACAACGTCAGCTTCAATGATCTTTCCTGAACCGTCAGACTTGTCTAGTTGTAATACTTCAAATGGCAACTTACCAATTTGCGCCACCGCTGTACCATCAGCAAATAAACCCACATGCGGTAAAATGGCACGTTGACCTGTTTCAAGGGCGAGTTTTAAACATGCAGACTCTTCATATTCCACCGCAACGACTTTGACATGCGGTGCCACGTCACCAAGATAGGCCGCCACACCTGCGATCAGACCACCACCACCAACTGCGACGAAGACATATTCCACATCACGCCATTGACGGATCAGTTCGTTGGCAATGGTGCCTTGTCCTGCGATGACCAGTTCATCATCATAGGGTGGGATAAAGGTCAGTCCATCCTCTTCCGCACGTTGCTTGGCATATTTATTAGAAATATCAAAGCTATCACCATGCAAAACCACGGTGCCACCAAGACGTTTGACTGCTTCAACCTTGATGTCAGGTGTCGTGGTTGGCATGACGATGATCGCAGGAATACCAAGCTTCTGACCAGAAAGTGCAACGCCTTGTGCATGGTTGCCTGCGGATGCGCAGATCACACCTTTATCAAGTTGTGCTTTTGGTAACTGGCTAATACGATTGTATGCGCCACGCAGTTTGAATGAAAAAACAGGTTGCAAATCTTCACGTTTAAAGCGAATGTTATTATTGAGTCTTTGGCTAATTTTTGGTGCAATCTCAAGTGGGGATTCGATGGCAACATCATAGACAGTTGCTTGTAAAATTTGTCTAACCCAATGAGACAGCATGACATTCTTCCAAATTTAACAGTAAAATATGCGCCATTGTAGCAAATCAAAATTCATTACGCTGAAGATTTGCTAGAATTCCGAGCTGAACCGCCAAATCATTCAATTGAGATGAACAATGACTTTATATGCTTCGCAAGATGACAAAAAACGTGCAGCCGCAGAAGCTGCGATTCAACATCTACCAAAAGGTGGAATCTTGGGGGTGGGCACAGGTAGTACGGTCAATTTCTTGATTGATTTACTTCCAGAGTTACAACTTGAAGCTGCTGTGTCGAGCTCGAAAGCGACCGAAGAGCGCCTTAAAAAATTGGGTATCGAAGTGGTCGACCTCAATCATGTGGGTGGTTTGGATGCTTATGTTGATGGTGCTGATGAGATTGATCGTCATCTACATATGATCAAAGGTGGCGGTGCAGCCTTGACTCGTGAAAAAATCGTTGCATCAACGGCAAAGCAGTTTGTCTGTATCGTTGATGATTCAAAATGGGTGACACAGCTTGGGCGTGAGTTTCCACTTCCTGTAGAAGTCATTCCGATGGCACGCTCGGCAGTGGCTCGCAAGTTAGTTGCGCTCGGTGGTGATCCTGCATATCGTGAAGGCGTGGTGACGGATAATGGCAATGTGATTTTGGATGTGTTTAATCTGAATATCATCAATCCGCTTGAACTTGAGCGCACTATGAATAATATTCCAGGTGTAGTGGCCAATGGTATCTTTGCGCAAAATGCAGCGAACATTGCTATTGTTGCAACGGATAATGGCATTGAAGTCAGAAAACCTGAATAATCCGAAAGCTAGTATAATGACTGTATTCGAATGATCTTAAAACAAACTGAACAATTCAGTCCTCTTTTGCCAGAAATTCACATGGTAAGGCATGCTCGCGCTAAACGTTTAAAACTTGCCGTTTCGGCGCAGGGTATTCGGCTGACTGTGCCACCGTATGCAACCAAACGGCAGATACAAGATTTTTTAGTGCAGAGTCAAAGTTGGCTGGAACAGACATGGCAAAAACAACAATTACTGATTTCGCAAAAAACAGAACAATCTGCGCAAATAGAATTACCAACGACTTTGGATTTAAACTTTTTCCCAAAGACCATTCAGGTTGATTATAAACGCATGTCACGTGCGTTTACATGGTCGGAAAGCAAATTACATTTAATAATAAATACTGAGCGAGCAGAGCAGGCTCTAACACAGTTTGTTTTTCAATTTGCCAAGCAGGTTTTACCCGAGCCGTTAAATTATTTTGCAAAAGTTCATCAGCGAAAGGTGAATACGGTGCGTATCAGCAAAGCAAAAACACGCTGGGGCAGTTGTAGTAGTGATCAACGTATTATGCTCCATGCAGGATTATTACTGATGCCTTTAGAGAGTGCAGAATATGTAATTTTGCATGAGCTTGCGCATACTGTTCACATGCACCATCAAGCTAGTTTTTGGCAACAGCTTGAGCAGTGGTGTCCACAGGCAAAACTAAAGCAGAAACAATTAAAACAATATCGCTTACCGCAATGGTGGAGCGCATAAACGGCTAAATAAAAAAGCAATCATCAATGAATTGATGATTGCTTGAATGAAAAAAGCTTAAAGATTTTTTAAATACAAGACTGAATATCGTCAGTGCCAAAAGTTAAATCAGTAAGTGATGGGTAAAGGTTTTGACTATTACCTGTTCTAGCAGAAACGATTTCAGCATTTTTAACTTCGAACTGTAAAAAATGTGGTGGTCGAATTTCCCCAGAACCGACATTCAGAATATAATGGTGGGTTGTACCATCTACTCGAAGTAGGTTGTCACTTTTATCTCGGTTAATTTGTCCTGCAATGGTTTGATTGCCTTTAGTTAATCGAACGTCACCGCTAGCAAGGATCTCGACCTTACAATTCTGTACAGTATGTGTGCCTACGAGATACTCAATATCCGTAAATCGTGCGCCGATGTCATCTGCATTTAGACCTTGCTTACATGGTAAAGCGCTTGTTTCACAAGTTGCTGTACTCGTAAAGCCAAAAGCTGCACGATAATCTCCTGCACCAGTCCAACGGAAAGTAGAAGTCGAAGTTGCTTGGGCATAGTCTTGGTAATATTCATAATGATTGAGTGCATTTAGTCCCGTAGGGTTCAGGATGCTTTGATAGCTTTTCTCAGCGATATCAAGTGTATATGCTTTAAAATCTTCGCCGAAAGTCGTTCTAACTTCTTCTTGTAGTAACCCAATGTCTAAAGAGTTGTTGAGAGCTGGATCAATATTTTTTGGAGCTGTAACGAGTTTCAAAAAGCTCGTGGAATCCCCGGCTATGCTTCGACCATCTAAATAACCATCACGAAGGTCAATAGCGATATTTGTTGAAAGATCTACATAGCTATTTGTGCTATTTGGAAATTTACTTTGCCAAAGATTAAGCATGCCAAGGCTTAAAAGAATTGATATATTGCTTTTGATTGCGGACTTCAAATTGAATTGCCGAAATACTTTGACTGTGACTAAATTTTGGAAAATCTTTCAAGTTGAAAGCTTGATTGAAAAATTTATTGAGTTCAGTGCTTGCTTTTGTAATATGGTCAATATTAATCAGTGAATGATCAGGGTTTTCGAAATCTAAGTTCCCTGAACGTACTAGAGTGCGCTGATAAACTGACTCTGATAGTGGTGTCAAATTTATATTGAGATCATTTGCCATTGTGTCTACGGCGTGAATTTTACCGTTGAACGGAGTGTTTTTAACTTGAATGGGATCGAATATAAGACTATTCGTTTTACTGGAAAGAGTTACAACCAAAACTTTTTGTAGGTCATCTTTCTTTAGTTCAATTTCTTCAGTTTCAAAACCTGTAAAATCATTATTTGTGTATATTGGCTCGGCACGCCCAGCAAGATCTACTTTTAAAGAGGCGTTTTGTACGTACATAGGGATATTGACAGTCATTGAAATGAGATCAGTATCATCGTCATCAGTCGTATTTGAGTTACTTCCTCGTGATGTACCTGAGCCTCCACCACATGCGACTAATCCCGCACAAGCAATTGCCAACCCTATCTTGTAAAGTGATGAAAGTGTCATTACATCTTTTGTTTTTATCGAAGGCATCCGCGCACTCCATTGCTATTATGTATAAAATCCCTAAGACTAGTATTAAAAAGTAAAAAAACCATTCGTCTAGTCCATTCCTCGATTTTGTTTCAATAGTTTTTTTGTCATACTAGGGGATTGGGAGGTGGATCATTGAATTTTTATCAACTTTCAGGATTTCAGCTTCAAAATTTCATGGTTTTAGATGGCTTATTTTAGGCAAAGTAGCCAAAGATGTAGCGAAAGCTTATAAATGCACGGTTACAAAACGAAGGTGAGGTGAGCACAGTGATTAACGTGGGTATTGTTGGTGGTACAGGTTATACAGGGATTGAGTTAATCCGTTTGTTATTACAGCATCCACAAGCTCGAATCAAAATGTTGACTTCACGTACGGAAGCAGGGCTCAAAGTCGCAGATATGTTTCCAAGCTTGCGTGGTGTATTAGACTTGGTATTTAGCCCTTTAGATATTGATCAATTGAAGACTTGTGATGTGGTGTTTTTTGCAACGCCGCATGGTGTAGCAATGAAACATGCACAAGACCTCGTTGATGCAGGAGTTAAGGTCATTGATTTGGCAGCAGACTTCCGTTTGCAGGATTTAGCGCAATTTGAAAAATGGTATGGTATGGGACATGAATGTCCTGAACTATTAAAACAATCTGCTTACGGTTTATCTGAGTTAAATCGTGAAAAAATCAAAAATGCGTCAGTCGTCGGCAATCCTGGTTGCTATCCAACGACGGTTCAGCTTGGCTTGGCACCATTGTTAAAGTCTGAACAAGCTTTAATTTCTTTTAAAAACATCATCGTCGATGCCAAGTCGGGTGTATCAGGTGCAGGTCGTAAAGCCAGTATGGGCATGATCTACACAGAAAATACTGACAACTTCAAAGCTTATGGTGTGGCAGGACATCGTCATCATCCTGAGATCGTTGAAGCTTTAGAAAATATTTCAGGGCAAAAAGATGCTTTTGATAGTCTGACTTTTGTACCGCATTTAGTCCCGATGATTCGTGGCATGCTCAGTACCATTTATGTCAATTTGACTGAGCAAGGTGAGCAAACTGATTTACAGGCTTTATTTGAGCAGTTTTATCAAAATGAAGCTTTTGTCGATGTGATGCCTGCGGGAAGTCAACCTGAAACACGCAGTGTACGTGGTGCGAATTATTTACGTATTGCGTTATATCAACCAATGCCAAA
>NZ_JAYROT010000068.1:0-23859 GCF_041911495.1 Acinetobacter sp.
CCCGAAGGGTTATGGCTAAAATTGCCATAAACTTCGTTATGAAACTTGACAAGGGAGTGACCATTCTCTGCGTTTCATGCCTCGTTTATGTGATTTTAGCCTATAACGCAATGCATGGTTGAAATGTCAACAGACCCTAATCTGTACAGTATTTGATTTGACCTATAGAAGACCCATCATGTGATGGGTTTTTTATTGTCAAAAGCTTTGTATCGAATGTGAATTCGCTTATTTTAAAGATCTCAGAGATTAAGTATTTCGGATTAGAAATTAGTTCATGGATTGAATATGCAATTTATCCTTATCGCCGCTTTATTTAGTGTATCGGTGTCGATCGCACTCAAACTTTATCGACAGTATGGATTCAATATTGTCCATTTGCTCACACTGAACTATATCACTGCATCGGTACTGTGCTTTTTATGGTTTAAACCCACATTCAATGTTGTTCAGCTTAAACATTCTTGGTGGTTGATCGGTGCTTTGGCGGTGATATTGCCCAGTATTTTTTGGTGCTTAGATCATGCTTTGCATCATGCAGGTCTGATTAAAACCGAGATCGCACAGCGCTTATCAGTTGTCTTAACGATTTTAGTTTCGACGCTTATTTACCATGAGCAATTTTCATTACTTAAAATTTTTGGCATCGTGCTTGGTGTGGTTGCTGTACTGATCATGTTGATTGGACAGGGCAGTGCCAAATCAAGTCAATCGGTCGCAGCGTGGCTGAGCATTTTGAGTGTCTGGATTGGCTATGCCGTGATAGATTTATTGTTTAAATATACTTCAGGTTTAGGCTTGCAGTTTGCGATGAGTTTGAATGCGATCTTAATGTGTTCTGCAATCTTGTGCTTATTCGCTTCATTATTCCAAGCTCAAGCTTTAACAATTAATACATTATTGGCTGGCGTGATATTAGGTGCGCTGAATTTTGCCAATATTGCATTTTATTTATATGCGCATCGACAGCTCAGCGATAGTCCCGCATTGGTCTTCGCTTCGATGAATATTATGGTGGTGTGTTTGGGGATTTTGGCAGCGGTATTGATCTTTAAAGAACAACTTAATCAAAGTCGTGCTGTTGGTGGAATGTTGGCAATAGTCGCTGTATTGATCTTGATGCAAAGTATGTAAGAAAAAGGGTCTGTTGACATTTCAGCCATGCATTGCGTTATCGGCTAAAACCATATAACAGAGGCATGTAACGCAGGGAATGGTTAATCCCTTGCCAAGTTTCATAACGAAGGTTATGGCAGTTTTAGCCATAACCCTTCGGGACAACGGTGCTTTTTGACGCTACGTTGTTAAGAATGAATCATTTAGAGTGACTAAATTTCTTCATTCTTGCCTAGTATCGCCTAAAAAGCATCCTTAGTCGCAAGCATCTGTGAAATGTCAACAGACCCTAGTATTTCACGTGCTTTTAAATGTCAGAAAAGCCCCAAATAAGGGGCTTTTCATCAAATAAATAAACCAAATGTTCTGTTAACTTACACGATAGCAAGTTAATTTACACGATACCAAGTTTGGTCACGACCAATCGCAGAAACACCGATAAAGCCACGTCCACTTAAAGTCTTACCATCGTCAGAAAGATTTGCTTTGAATTTGTAAGTTTTGCCGCTTTCAGGATCGACAATAGAACCATTTGCATATTGATTATCTGCAACATTTTTTAAACCGGTGACGATCGTTGCGCCAACAAGCGGTTTATTTTTAAACTTACCTTTGCAGTCTGTACATTTTTGTTTTGCATCAGGTGCTAATACTTTTTGAATCGTACCTGACAACGTGCCATCACCATTTTCTTTGAATTTCACCAATGCTTTAGGTTGATTGGTTTTGTCATCAACAGTCTTCCACACTGATCCATTCAATTCATCCGCAGCAAATGCCACCATAGGGAGTGATGCAACGATAAGTGCGATTACTGAACGCTTCATAATTTCATCCTTTTTTGTTGAAATGTAGGCGCATTCTGAAGCAGAACATTGTGAACAACCACCGAGTTGTTTGACAGTTTTGTTGATGAACGTGGGGAGAACGGTGACTTATGCAACAGAATTTCAACGGGTGTGAGGTTTTGAAAAGATAAGTTGTGATTCAGATAGCTCAAAGTGAATTCAAGTAAGGCGATGTAAATATAGATCAAAGTTGATTTAAGCTGTGTTGAATAAGTAGTCAAAAACACATTAATGTTTGAACAGACATGCTATGATGTGTTCAATAAAATATAATATGTTCAAGGTTGTTTTGATGGTCGCACATAGTTCTTCCCAGTCGAGAATCCATAAAGCTGCATTGCGTCTTTTTGCAGAGCGAGGTTCAACCGTGATTACGGTGAGTGAACTTGCAGAGGCTGCACGTGTTGCAAGGGGTACAATTTATAATAATGGATTAAGTCCAGATAGCTTGTTCGAAGATATTGCTTCTCAGCTTAGCGAGGAGATGAATAGTCGCGTGATCAAAACTTCTGCATATGAAAAAGATCCTGCCTACCGCCTTGCCAATGGTATACGTATGTATATACGCCGTGCGCATGAAGAGCCTGATTGGGGGAAATTTATCTGCAAATTTGCTTTTAGCAATAAAGCGATGCTTGGATTGTGGGCGGGGCAGGATTCTCCCGTACCTGATGTATTGCAAGGTTTGGAACATGAGCGATATAGATTTCGCCAAGAGCAACTCATCTCGGTCATGGCAATGATCGCAGGTGGTGTATTAACCTCTATTTTCATGGTACTCGAAGGGCATAAAACATGGCGTGTTATTGGCTCAGAGATGGCTGAACTGGTGCTGATCGCACTTGGTGTAGATGCAAAAGAAGCTTTTGAAATTTCACGTAAAGAACTGCCTGCATTATTAGAAGTGTAAAATTAAAATAGTATAAAAATATTTGAAGTCGTTTTGTTGCATGGTGGAAAATTCGGCAACTAACACTTGAAAAACAATTGATTTATACCCATTATCTAAACAGTGTTATACTGCACGACCATTTGGGGGTGTTATTGGCTTCGACGCTGGTGATGAAACTCATAGATGCATGCCGAGAGCGCATTTCCTCTCGTAAATCAAATTTGCATTTTTTAGTCGCAAACGACGAAACTTACGCTCTAGCTGCCTAAGGGCAGCTTGTCCGCTTCACTGAATACTTGTGGTCAGTGAACCCGACTGAAGCGAACGCACACAAGTCCGTATAAAGTCACGCTTCGGGGCTTTATACCAAACTTAGAAGATCGCGCTTTGTACCCTGTTCGTCGGGTCACAAAGAGTTAAAATAATAGACGATATCTAAGCATGTAGTATTCTCGAGTGTAGTGCTTGCGGACGCGGGTTCAACTCCCGCCACCTCCACCACATATCCTTCCAGTGAATTTCACTGAAGTATAAAAAGCCTTTAAATACAATATTTAAAGGCTTTTTTATTTGTCTATGAATCGTCGTTTCTTATGTTTCTGTATCCTATTTTTGTATCCATAAGTTATCCTCATCGCAGGGATACAAAATACAAATCAAATTGAGTGAAACTCACTTTTTCAAAATCTTGTTAGGGCTTTGGGATGACTTCACACAAATTTCATGATAACAAGACTATATTAACAATGGATAATCGTGTTGAGAAATGCATGCTTTTGGATCAGTTAAAGTAAAGGGATCAAGGATCAGTTAATGATACGTTTTTTTCTAAGGTGGATAGACAGTTGGTCACATGATGCGGGTACGCATATGCCTGATCAGCAAGTGAATTCATCCTCGAAAATTGTATCTTCAAAGTCATCTGATATTCAATGGCTTAGATTAATCCCATTTATCTTGTTGCATATCAGTTGTCTTGCAGTGTTATGGGTGGGTGTGTCATGGTTTGCGGTCGCCTTTATGTTGATGTTTTACATGATTCGAATGTTTGCGATTACTGCATTTTTTCATCGTTATTTGGCGCATAAATCCTTTAAAACCTCTCGAGCTGTACAGTTTTTCTTTCTGCTAATTGGCACCATGAGTGCCCAACGTGGTCCGCTATGGTGGGCGGCGCATCATCGTGTGCACCATCGTCATACCGACACGGAAATTGATCCACATTCCTCACAGCATGGTTTTTGGTATAGCCATATTGGCTGGTTTCTAAATCAGCAGAATTTTTCTACACGAAAAGATTTGATCAAAGATTGGCTTAAATATCCTGAGTTGACTTGGTTAGATCGCTTTAGTTTACCGATTGTTCTTTTGACGGCGATCGCAATTTATGTACTGGGTGATTGGTTAAGTGTGGCTTATCCGAGCCTGAACACTTCAGGTGCACAGCTCTTGGTTTGGGGTTTCGTCATTTCAACGGTACTGTTAATTCATGCCACCTTATGTATCAATTCTTTGGCACATCGTTATGGTCATCGTGATTTTGATACCGATGATCAAAGTCGTAATAATCTGTTTTTAGCGATTATTACTTTGGGTGAGGGTTGGCATAATAATCATCATTTTTATGCGGGTAGTGTGCGTCAGGGATTTTATTGGTGGCAAATAGATGTGAGCTATTATATTTTAAAGCTCATGTCTTATTTTGGTTTGGTGTGGTCAATGAATCCTGTGCCTGAAAAGGTTTATCAATATCGCAATGATCACGAAGTAACAAATCCGCATCAGCCAATACAAAAGCAGGAATCGCCATGAAGATTGCTGTCATTGGCTCTGGCATATCAGGCATGTATGCTGCATGGCGACTTTCCAAAACGCATGATGTGACAGTATTTGAGAAAAATAACTATTTTGGCGGTCATACCGATACACATCAGCTGAATATTGACGGTCAAAAAATCGCTGTTGATAGCGGTTTTATCGTGTTTAATGCCTTAAATTACCCTGTTTTTTCAGAAATGCTCAATCAGCTTGGAGTGGAGTCACAGCACAGCAATATGAGCTTTTCTGTGAATAATTTGGTGTCTGGACTGCAATACAACCCATCGAGAAAGCGTTATTTGTTGGCACGTCCGCAGAATTTTTTCAATGCATCTTTTCGGGTTATGTTGAAGGATTTGATTCGATTTTATCAAGACAATGTCAACTGTGATGTTTCGCAAATCGATCCCGATTACACCATTGATGATTATCTGAATGATCATGGCTATTCCCAAGCCTTTCGTGATGAACATTTGTATCCAATGTGTGGAGCGCTTTGGTCGTGTACTGGGCAGTCTGTGGCACAGATTCCTTATCAATTCGTGATTCAGTTTTTTCAGCATCATCGCATGCTTTCACTCAAAGATCGTCCGCAGTGGCAAACGGTGCGAGGTGGTTCGGCGAGTTATATCCAAGCCATCCGAGCGCAATGTCCGTCGATATTTTGGAAAAATGTGGCGGTGAACTCCGTCAAACGATCAGCAGATCAAGCATTACTTAGCACATCAGCAGGTGATTTTGTGTTTGATTGGGTGATTTTTGCCAGTCATGCCGATGACACATTAAAGATACTGGCTGATGCTAGCGAGTTAGAGCGAGAGATTTTAGGTCAATTTCAATATCAAGATAATCATATGGTGGTGCATGCTGATACACAGATCATGCCCAAACAGCGTTCACAATGGGCAAGCTGGCATGTACATGTCACTGCAAATAATGAGCATGACAATGGTAAAATTAGTTCAGCTTTAAACGATCAAGAGACAAACTCAAATCGACAAAATACATCACCGATTCATTATGCTTATAGCTATTGGATGAATAATCTGCAAAATCTCAAATGCAAAACGCATATTTTCTCCACCTTAAATCCTAATCAAGCCATTGATCCAAAAAAAATCTTTGTCGAACGACATTATCGCCATCCCGTATTTGATCCTGCGGCGATCGCCACACAATCAAGATGGCACGAGATCAACGGTAAACATCGCAGTTCATTTTGTGGTGCTTATTGGGGTTGGGGCTTTCATGAAGATGGTGCCAAGAGCGCATTGAACGTGGTCAATGCCATTGAGGCGATGTGTGATCAGGAGCGTGCCTATTAATCGATTGAATCTGCTATCCCGCGTCGCCATTGCCAAAGCATGGATACGTCATCGTCGTTATGCGCCGAAAGAACATCACTTTCAATCGACTTTGCATTATTTATATTTCGATCCTGACCAGTTGGCAGAGATCAGTCAAGGCTCGGCGTTGTGGTCACATCGTCATTTTAATGTATTAAATCTTTACGACAATGATTTTTTAACCGCTTATCAGGGGACGATTCGAGAGAGAGTCGAGCAAGCGATTTCTACTCATTATCAAAAAGATGCGAATACTCAGAACAAAAAAAATCTAGCATCAGATGACCAAATTCGAGTACTTGCTTTGCCTCGCGCTTTAGGTTTTCGATTTAATTCCGTGGTGTTTTATTATGTGTTTGATGCCACTACACAACTCAAATTTATTCTCAGTGAAATCACCAATACACCGTGGAATGAGCGAAAAATTTACGTGCATGACTGTGATGTCGATGCAGATAAAATGCAACATGCTAAGCAAAATAAATCTACTCCATCAGCAAAGCAAATTTCACATGAACCACAACAATCTCCAAATCTTTTAGCAGATCAGGATGTTCGATTTGAGTTTGACAAGGCATTTCACGTCTCGCCATTTATGCCAATGAATTTGCAGTATCAATGGCATTTTCGGGTGTCGAATCAAAAAAATATCATCCATATGAAACTCTTTGAGGCAGGTGACATGTTATTTGATGCCACGATGCACTTTGAGCTTGAGCCAATCACACTTTCTTCACAGCAGACTCGCTACGCTATCTATCATGTTTTTGAACCGTTAAAAATGGTTTTTGGGATTTATCTTCAGGCGGTTCGACTTTGGAAGAAAAACATTCCGTTTTATCGGCATCCCAAAAAATCCTCGCCAAACAACACAGGAAATTAAAAGATCATGAATAATATCAAAGCCTTGATGTATGGTGAAAATAAACAATTGCCATTTATCTTGCGTGGTTTGAATCGACTGCGTCATGGTCAAATTACCTTTACTGGTTTGTGGCAAGGCACAGTTGGTCAACAAAGTACAGATGTTCAATATGATGAAGATGCGTCAAATAGCGCAATAGAAAACTTGCATGCTGTGGTGGAAATCCATGATAGCGCCGTGATTGAGTTGATCCTAAAACAAGGAGTGCTTGGTGCGGCAGAAGCTTACTTGCGAGGCTATTGGTCGAGCGATGATTTGGTGAAGATTGTAAGGATATTGGCGCGTAATCGTAATGTGCTTGATAGCATTAATGACAATCTGTTTAGCCAAGCCAGTCAGTCACTTTTAAAGCTGTGGTATCGCAGTCGTCGTAACTCCATTAGCGGTAGTCAAAAAAATATCGCTGAACATTATGACCTGAGTAATGATTTCTTTAAGCTATTTCTCGATCAATCGATGATGTACTCCAGTGCAGTCTTTGAAGATGATCAGATGACTTTGGATCAAGCGTCAGATTTAAAAAAGAAAATCATCTGTGAAAAGCTTCAACTGCAACCGATGGATCATTTGGTTGAAATTGGTACGGGGTGGGGCGGGTTTGCCATCTATGCAGCGCAACATTACGGTTGCCAAGTGACCAGTATTACCATTTCTCAAGCGCAATATGATGAAGCCGTGGCACGAGTGAAGGCAGCGGGGCTCAGTCATCGTGTGGATATTCAACTGAAAGATTATCGTCACTTAAACGGTCAATTTGACAAATTAGTCTCTATCGAGATGATCGAGGCGGTCGGGGCGGATTACCTCTCGACTTATTTTGAAAAATGTCGCTCACTACTCAAACCAAACGGTTTGGCACTGATTCAAGCGATTACAATTGAAGATGCACGCTATGCCAAAGCCTTAAAAACGGTTGATTATATTAAGCGTTATATTTTCCCTGGAAGTTTTATTCCATGTATCAGTGTGATAACACAAACCGCATCGAATCATCAACTGCGACTCAAACAGCTCGATGATATCGGGCAAAGCTATGCTAAAACCATTCATATTTGGCGGGAGCGTTTTCTTGAAGCTAAAGCGCAGGTCTCGTCGATGGGCTTTGACGAGCGTTTCATTCGCATGTGGGATTTTTATTTGTGCTATTGCGAGGGTGGTTTTGAGGAAGGTGTAATTAGTGATGTGCATTTGCTATTTGAAGCGAGTGCATATTAAAAATCATCATTCTCAACAGACCCTAATATACAAGCGAATAAATTCACGATCATAAATGATTTACTCAACTGGAGATCAAGCAGGTGTTATGGACATTATTTTATATTGATCTTGCCATCATGTTTTTGGCGTGGTTGTTCGCAACATTTAATGGTCGTGCAGGGATTGTCGATGTGGCGTGGAGTGCTTGCATCAGTGTCAATATTTTACTTTGTGCATGGTTTTTTGACAGCGCACCTGAAAGCTTACGCATCTTTCTTGCTGTGTTGAGTAGCGCTTGGTTTGTGCGCTTGAGTTGGCATTTGGCACGTCGTTATTTTTCAGAGTCTGAAGAAGACACGCGCTACGCTAATATGCGCCGAGCAATGGGACGCTTTCAGCATATCGGCTTTCTTTTATTTTTTATTTTTCAAGCAGGACTTGCCATACTGTTTTCTTATCCGATGTATGCATTACTCAATACCGATGCATCGATGTGGCAAGCTTGGTTGCCAATGACCATGATTGTGGCTGCAGTGATTATGCTGATTGCATTTGTTGGAGAAGTGCTTGCCGATCAGCAATTGTATCGATTTAAACAAGGTCCAGAAAATCGAGGACGAACTATGGATCAAGGCTTATGGGCATATTCTCGTCATCCCAATTATTTTTTTGAATGGTTACATTGGTTTGCCTATCCGATCATCGGACTTGCGGGTGGGCTTTATGTGCTGTGGATTTATCCGATCTTGATGTTTTTATTTTTGTATTACATCACGGGCATTCCTTTCAGCGAGCAACAAGCTTTAAAACATCGTGGTGAAAATTATCGTGACTATCAACGACGCACCTCAATGTTCATTCCATGGAAACCGAAAAGCAAATCCTAAATCAACAACATTGAACTCAAAAAGGCAATCAATAAGATGGACACAATGATTAAAAGTGCTTTAAAAGTGGTCGAAAGTGGCGTACTACCTGACGTTACGATTCGATCGGCAATCCGTCATCTGAGTAGAAAGCGACTGAAACAAGAAGGACGGGACAATCCGACACTCGCCGCAGCACGTTATATGGATGTGCTAAATATGCTGAAAGCCAGTGAAATCGCCATCGAAACAGACAAAGCCAATGAGCAACATTACGAATTGCCCACGGCGTTTTTCCAAGCGGTACTCGGAGAGCGCCTGAAATATAGTGGCTGCTTTTTTGCTAATGATCAGGTCAGCTTAGATCAGGCAGAAGTTGAAGCATTGCGGATTTATAGCGAGCGAGCCGAGCTGACGGATAGTCAGCAGATTTTAGAGCTAGGCTGTGGCTGGGGATCACTGACATTGTGGATGGCTGAGCATTATCCAAATGCCAAAATCACCGCTGTATCCAACTCCAAAACACAGCGTGCGCATATACTGCATCAGGCCGAGCTGAAAGGATTTAAAAACCTTGAAATCATCACTTGTGATGTCAATGATCTAGAGTTGGAGCATAATCATTTTGATCGTGTGGTGTCGGTGGAAATGTTTGAACATGTGCGAAACTATCAACGTCTGTTTCAAAAAATTCAATCTTGGCTAAAACTAGACGGCAAGCTGTGTTGTCATATTTTTTGCCACCGTTTTTTGCATTATCCATTTGAAATCAATAATGAGTATGATTGGATGTCGAAATATTTCTTTTCAGGTGGGTTGATGCCTGCGGTGTCGACATTTTTACATTTCCAAGATGATTTACAACTGATCAATCATTGGCAATGGGATGGAACGCATTATGAGCATACTGCCAATGCGTGGTTAAAAAATATGGACGATCAAGCGGCACAGCTAAAACCATTATTTAAAACTGTCTACGGCAAGGATGCGAATATTTGGTGGCAAAGATGGCGAATCTTCTTTATGGCATGTGCGGAGTTGTTTGGTTTAGATGACGGTCAAGAGTGGGTGATTGGACACTATCTGTTTCAGAAAAAGCATTAATATTGAATGATGTGTATAGCTGAATGATTCAAATCATCTGACTAAGTTTAAAGTTGAGAGTAATGAGATAATGCATGAGTAGCGAGCGTACTGTGATAACACCACAAAAGAATGATCGTTTAGGGGTTATTTTTAGTCGTTACTATTGGCTACAGATTGCGTTGATTGCCTTGTCGATTTTTATCGGACTTGCTTGTAGCGCATGGGTGATCAAAGGTTCACTGCTCAAAACTGCATTAGAACAAGAAATGGCACATTATTGGAGTCGGCTTGATCGAGATGCCAATGCCAATTTACCTGATACCAAAAATCTATACGGTTATCGCTGGACGACCACAGTGCCACCTGATCAGTTTCGCAATGTGTCGCTGACATCGGGCGTACATCGAATTTATGTCGATGGTAAAGAGCGCATGACGGTCTATGGTGAGCGTGGCGATCAGCATGTGTTGTTGGTCTTTGGTGAAAGTAATGTCAATCAACTGGTGTGGATATTTGGTTTAGCACCGCTAATGCTAAGCTTATTTGTGCTATACAGTTTTTTGTGGTGGTCAAATCGTCGTGCGAAACGGTATTTTTCACCGATTACCCGGTTGGCGCATACCTTAGAAGATATAGATTTGGAAAATATCAATTGGGCAAAGCAGTCTACCCACACTTCGCCATTTCAAGAGATTCAAACCAATAACAATATTGAAGCTGCCGATCTCAAACAAGCTTTAGAAAAATATCATCTGATGCTGAGCCGAATGATCTTACGAGAGCGAGAATTTATCAGTGATGTCAGCCATGAGCTACGAACACCATTAACCGTATTAAAAGGCAATGTGCAACTCAGTCAAGCCAAATTCGGCAGTGACCGTGCCATGACTGCTATCGAAAATACCATTGATGATATGCAAGTTTTGGTGGATACATTGCTTGCGATTTCACGCAATAAAAGCAGTCAGCTCAGCTATCAATTTTTATATTTGTCTCACATCGTACAAAGCTTGATTGCGGATTTAGATCATGTCAGCACCTTCAAGGGCATTGCAATCAAATACCAGCTTGACGGTCAAGAACAACGACGTAAGCTACATTCGGCAATGACAAAAATGGTGTTCAGCAATATTCTCCGTAATGCGTTGAATTATTCGCAAGGAACACAAGTTGATGTGATTCAAAGAGATAAAATGATCATCATTGCGGATAATGGCATAGGTATCGTGGATCAGAATGATTCCAGCAGTCCACAGATCACTTGCTTACTCGCCCAATCTGCCAAAGGGCATGGGATCGGACTATTATTGGTAGATAAATTATGTAAACAATTGGGTTGGCGAGTTGACTTATTTGATCGACATCGTTTTCTTGCGCAACATCAAGGTTTGAATTTGCAACACAGTCGTGGCTTGGTGGTGGTGATTTACTTTACTTAATGCTTAGATTCTCTATGCAATTATTTTCTAGGATTGAAGTGATTGTTCGGGAATCATTTTTAACCCAACGCCAGAGATGGTGTGAATCAGCTTTTTCTCAAAAGGTTTGTCTACCAGTTTGCGGAGATTATAAATATGTGATCTCAGCGCATCACTTTCTGGTTCTTCATCGCCCCAAACTGCCATAATCATCTCTTGTTTGGTGACAATCTTGGGGCTTTGACGCATTAAAATTTTAAGCAATTTAAATTGAATCGGTGGTAACTCTAAGCTGTGTCCTGCTCTGAATACAGTTTGTGTACTACTGTCCAAAGTCAAATCTTCGATCTGCAAAATGTGCTTTGAAACATCACCAGATGCCCGCTTGATCAATGCATTGGCACGTGCAACCAGCTCTTTAAAATCAAACGGTTTGACCAAATAATCATCGGTTCCATGATCAAATCCGCAGATTTTATCTTCCAAAGTATCTCTCGCTGTGAGCATAATCACGGGAGTATCGTTACATTGATCATTACGAAGCCACTGACAAAGGTCAAAGCCTGAGCCATCAGGCAGATTGATATCAAACACTAAAAGTTGATAAATATTCTTTTCAATCAGACTTTTTGCTGACTCAATATTGCGAACATAATCGACCACGAATTGGTGTTGTTCTAAATATTCACTTAGCGTTAATGCCAGCTCGATATGATCCTCGACGAGCAAAATAAAGTGTTGCGTCATAGCTGTACTTTCAGTGTTTTAGGGTCTGTTGAAATATCAACAGACCCTAATTTAAGGATTGAGTAATTGTCGTTTTAATGTATCACTAAAAGGCGCAGAACCAAACCATATTTTAAAATACTGATTTGCGTATTGATTTTTAATGTGTGCGATCTGCTGACCATTTAAAAACAAACGCAAAGACGAACTTGTATGGTCATAGCGCAAACGATAAGTATCGCCATTTTTCACTTGACTGTAATGACGATTGATTGGCATCAGTGCATCGCGCTCAGTTTTTGAAGCAATGTTTTTCTTCAAAAAATGATTGGCTGCACGGCGAAATGCCCAAGCAGGGATATTTTCAGTGTAGCTAAACTCAAGTTCAATGCTTTGGTTTTGCCAACTTTTTCCGCACTGTTCTGCGGCGTATTGCACTTTGCCAACGTTTTTTTCGCTAACAGTAAGTGGTGCTTCAGCGCATTTTTTAAGCGTACTTGCATGCGCTAAATGGGCAGCAACGAAAATACTGTTGGCAATCAGTAGAATTATGGATTTTTGAATGGCAATACCCATTGATATAACCCTCCAACTAAAGGAATTTTACGATATAAACCGTTGGCTGGATCCCAATAATCTTGTTGGAAAATGATTTGATTATTTTGATTGATTTTAATTTCGCTGATGCCATAAGACGACATGGTCTTGGTGCGTCCAAACATTTTAAAATCATAGCCCATAAACCAATGCACATAAGCCGTGTCGCCTTGATAGGTTGAACTGAGTAATTTTACATCGACATTGCTGACACGGTTGTTCATGCCTTTGAAGTGTTCGATCAGATCATTTTTGTTGGAAAACTGCGATAGGGTGTCATTGATATACAGTTGATCGGCGTACATGGCTGATGCTTTTTCAACGAATGCCACTGTCCCAAGTGTATTAAAACTCGCAACAAAGCGTTCGCCGATCGCATTGGCTTGTTGTTGGTTTAGGTTGACCCCTGTGATTTTGGATTTTGCTTGGCTATAACTTTGCGTGTAGCTCGCCGTGCTATTGCATCCACTAAAGCTCAGCAGTGCAACAATACCTAGTGCAGACGTAATAAAAGCTTTCATGATGACCTCAGTGTCTAATTAAAATAAATAATTCGATCAATGAATATAAACTATATTGCTCGTTGTGAAGTCAATGTGAATGTTTAAAAAAACTAAAAGCTATGCACAAAGCGCAATATTCAATGGCGATTTTACATATTGCGGGGCGTGGTTTTTTGTATGGGCTTCGCTATAATGAGCCGTTAAATTTTTTTGAAGAAAATGAGCAAGGGCGTATTGATGGATATACAACAAGCACTACAAAATATCGAATCCCATACGCCGATGATGCAACAATTTCTGCAAGTCAAAGCACAATATCCCAAGACGTTATTGTTCTATCGTATGGGCGATTTTTATGAATTGTTCTTTGATGATGCTCAGCGTGCAGTTAAAATTCTTGGCATCACGTTAACCCATCGTGGTAAGTCAAATGGCGAGCCAATCCCGATGGCGGGTGTGCCTTATCATGCTGCAGAAGGCTATCTTGCTCGCTTGATCAAAACTGGGGAAACCGTTGCGATATGTGAGCAGGTCGGTGAGGTTACAGGCAAAGGACCTGTGGAACGCCAAGTCGTTCGGGTTCTCACGCCAGGAACTCTGACCGATGATGCTTTACTTTCAAGCGCTAAAAATAATCATCTTGTTTCGATTGCGATTAAACAAGGTCAAATTGGTATTGCGGTTTTAGACTTAAGCGCTGGCCTATTTCGAGTACAACAGCAAGCTTTACACCCTGATCAAATGATCTTAGAAATGGCACGTATTGCGCCAAATGAAGTGATTGTCGATGAGTCGATGGTTGATCGGGAATTATTTTCGCAAATTGAACAACAGTTAAATTGTCCAACTACACTGCGTCCGAATGTCGATTTTAATATTAAAAACGCCTATCAAACCTTATGCGATCAATTTGGTGTCAAGTCTTTAGCAGGTTTTGGCTTAGATCAGTTGGAGCTTGCACAAGCGGCAGCGGCGGCGCTGATTCATTATGCTCGTGAAACACAGAAAACAGCGTTGCCGCACATCACGAGTATCAAGGTGGAGCAATCCGATCAATTTATTGCGCTTGATCCGATCACACGGCGCAATCTCGAAATTATCGAGCCACTGTTTGAGCATGGTACATCGCTGTTTGATTTGGTCAATCAATGTAAAACAGCAATGGGCTCACGGCTACTTGCACGGCATCTCACACAGCCGATTCGTGATAGTGCGGTTTTAAATGAACGTCTAAATGCGGTACAAACCATCAAAGATGGCTTCCACGAAGAACCACTGCGTTTGGTACTTCGTGAGATTGGTGATATTGAACGAGTGCTTTCTCGAATTGGTTTAGGCACGGCGCGTCCTCGGGATATTGTGCAATTGCGTCAAGCCTGTGGTCAGTTGCCATTTTTACAACATGCTTTAAAAGCGACTTTGCAACATGGTGATGTTGCGCTGACTCGAATTGCAACCGAACTTGGTCAATTTCAACATATATATGATCGGCTCAACCAAGCGATTGTTGAACTTCCACCTGTTTTACTTCGTGAAGGTGGCGTAATCGCTGAAGGTTTTGATGATGAACTGGATGAACTACGTCAGATTCGTGATCATGCAGGTCAATTCCTGATTGATCTCGAAGTGAAGGAGCGTGAGGCTTCAGGCATTGCCAACTTAAAAATTGGCTATAACCGAGTCAGTGGCTATTATATCGAACTCTCTCGTGCGCAAGCTGCCCAAGCACCTGCACATTTTATCCGTCGTCAGACGTTAAAAAATGCTGAGCGTTACATCACGCCAGAGCTCAAATCTTTTGAAGATAAAGTCTTATCTAGTGAAGCTCGTGCGCTGAATCGTGAAAAACAACTTTATGAATTGCTACTACAAGAGCTTCGTGACGAAATTGTACCACTACAAACCATGAGTCGAGCGATTGCTGATTTAGATGTTTATGCCAACTGGGCGACGCAAGCCCGCATGCACCATTGGCAACGTCCTGATTTTCAGCTTGAAATAGGGATTCATATTCAAGGTGGTCGTCATCCTGTGGTGGAAGCCTTGATCAAAACGCCATATACCGCTAACGATACCCATCTTGATGCACAGCATCGTTTAGCGATCATTACAGGGCCGAATATGGGCGGAAAATCGACCTATATGCGCCAGACGGCATTGATTGTGCTACTTGCGCATTGTGGGAGCTTTGTCCCTGCGGATGTGGCGAAAATGAGCAGTATTGATCGTATCTTTACTCGGATTGGTTCGTCTGATGATTTGTCCTCAGGCAAGTCAACTTTCATGGTGGAGATGACAGAAACAGCGCAAATTCTGCATCATGCCACCAGTCATTCTTTGGTCTTGATGGATGAGGTCGGGCGTGGCACAAGTACATACGATGGCTTGTCTTTGGCGTGGGCGTGTGTGCTTGATTTAGCCAAGCGTATCAAATGCTTATGTATGTTTGCCACGCATTATTTTGAATTGACTGAGTTGGGTGCGGAGTCTGCGATTGATAACTATCATGTGGTGGCAAAAGAGATCAAAGGGCAATTGATTTTATTACACAAAGTCCAACATGGGCCAGCCAGTAAAAGTCATGGTTTGCAAGTGGCAAAACTCGCAGGCATTCCACAAAATGTGGTCAAATCTGCACAGAAAAAACTCTCTGAACTTGAAATCCACCAAGCACATGTGGCACCGCCTCAAGTGCAAAGCGATCTTTTTGCAGAACATCAATTCGCAGAGCAATCATCATTCGTGGAAAGTGATTTAGCGGAGAATCATATTGCCGATCAAGTGCTGTTGGAGAAATATCAAGAGATTGAACAGCAATTATCAAATTTACAATTGGATGATCTCACGCCACGTCAAGCCTTAGATATGCTCTATCAACTGAAACAGCAGATAAAATAAATGCCATTTCAGCACTCAGACAATTAAAGCGAGTCACTTAACCATCGAATCAAGTTTAATCGCAGACCTGATGTGGCATAAAAATACACGAATCCAGCTCTATCGTATAAATTTTTTCTGAGTAATTTTGGATGATCGTCGGGTGAGCTATAAGATGAGTTATAAATTGTTACGTTGTCTATAAAAACATCAATATTCAAATCAATAAAAACTCGGTAAAGTCTTTCAGAATGGAAATTATATAAATCTAAACAGAGTTACCGAACTGAACACAATAACAGGAGTAAAGAATAATGATCATGCTTACTTTTGAAAAAATCATCAATGCAGATCAGGCGACAGTATGGCAAAAGCTTTGGGGCGAAGATACTTATCCAAAGTGGACCAGTGCATTTAGTGCTGATTCTCGGATGCAGTCGGATTGGCAAGTGAACGGTCGGACGCTATTTTTAGACGGCAGTCAAAACGGCATGATCTCAACGATTAGCGAGATGGATGAACCGAATGTTCTTGTATTTAACCATCTTGGTTTTATGGAAAATGGGGTAGAAGATTTTGACAGTCCACAAGTCTTGAAAATGAAAGGTGCACAGGAAAAGTACTTTTTAAGAGAAAAAACGCAAGGGCAAACCATTGTCAAAGTCGAACTGGATACTGATGCAGAATGGGAAGAAATGATGAGTAATGGCTTTACCAAAGGCTTAGATATTTTAAAAGCATTGTCAGAAAGTGCGTAAATCGCATTTACTCAGTAGTTAAAATCTTCTCAAAGTTCTAATGTCAAAAATAAAGCCTGTATTGTGCAGGCTTTATTTTGTTTGAGATCAAATTTGTATCATATAAAAATATCAGAGCACAGCTTAAAGCCCCGCAGCATCTTTAAGCAATTCTGCTTTATCAGTTTGTTCCCATGTAAATGCAGTGCTACTTCCTTCACGACCGAAGTGACCATATGTTGCCGTTTGTTTATACATCGGTTGCAACAAGTTCAACATCCGTGTGATACCAAATGGACGTAAGTCAAAATGCTCACGTACCAATTCGATAATGGTTTCTTCAGCGATTTTTGCTGTACCAAACGTATTAATCGAGATCGACGTTGGCTCAGCCACACCGATGGCATAGCTCACTTGGATTTCACATTTATCAGCAAGTCCCGCAGCCACAATATTTTTCGCAACATAACGACCTGCATATGCTGCCGAGCGGTCAACTTTCGATGGATCTTTACCAGAGAATGCACCGCCACCGTGACGTGCCATACCGCCATAGGTATCGACGATGATTTTACGACCAGTCAAACCACAATCACCGACTGGACCACCGATCACAAAAATCCCTGTTGGATTGATGTGGAATTTCGTGCCTGCATGGAACATTTCCGAAGGAATCACAGGTTTGATGATTTCTTCAATGATTGCTTCTTTCAAATCAGCTTGTGAGATTTCAGGATCGTGCTGGGTAGAAAGTACCACCGCATCCAGACGTACAGGTTTACCATTTTCATAAGCAAAAGTGACTTGGCTTTTTGCATCAGGGCGTAGCCACGGCAAGCCATTATTGTTACGACGTAGCTCAGCTTGACGCTCCATCAAGCGGTGCGCATATGAGATTGGTGCAGGCATGAGCACATCAGTTTCACGGCTCGCATAACCAAACATCAAGCCTTGATCGCCCGCACCTTGATCTTCAGGCTTTTGGCGATCAACACCTTGAGCAATCTCAGGCGATTGTTTACCGATCATGTTGATCACGGCACAGGTCGAACCATCAAAACCTAAATCGGAATGATGATAGCCGATACCATTCACTGTGTTACGGACAATATTTTCAAAATCAATATTCGCCGTCGTGGTGATTTCCCCTGCAAGTACCACCGCACCAGTTTTAACTAAGGTTTCGCATGCGACACGTGCATAAATATCTTGTTCTAAAATTGCATCAAGAATCGCATCACTGATCTGATCAGCCATTTTGTCAGGGTGACCTTCACTTACCGATTCTGATGTAAATACTGCGTATTCGCGCATGAAACTTCCATTCTTGAATTTTAAAAATGGCGATATCTTACATCATATTGCACTGAGATGGCAGATTAGCGCTCAAGCAATTCAATCAAAACTTCTGATAATGAATATTCAAGCAATTGAAAATTAAGTAAAATTCACTTATCAGAAGGTCTTGAAAATTTTAAAAAATTGACATGAATCAATTTCACTTTTTATGTTGTATTGAAAAAAATCTAAAACTGGCTGATCAGTTCACACTTTATCCGTAAAATTGGTCGAAATAAAAGCGTGAAAATGGCATGATGACTGAAATTTAATACTTCATATTTGAATGCGTCATATTTAAAACGTGATATGAAGCGACTTAACCAAAGACTCAAAGTCTGCAATTAGATACCGTAGGGAAATCAGATGTTAAAGCACGATGCCGATTTAGAACTCTTCCGTGACAATTTTCGCCGTTTTATGCAGGAGCATATCGCACCGCATTATGAAACTTGGGAAAAAGAAGGCTTGATGCCTCGACAAGTTTGGAATCTTTTGGGTGAAAATGGCTATCTTTGTGTCGATTTACCCGAAGAATATGGTGGCTATGGTGTGCCGACATATTATTCACTCATGCTTGTAGAAGAAGCATCTCGTGCAGGCTATGGTGCGTTATCGACTGCGATCTCATGTCACTCTGAAATTGCAGCGCCGTACATTTTGCACATTGCCAATGAAGAGCAAAAGCAACAATGGCTCCCAAAAATGGTGTCAGGTGAAGTTGTTGGTGCAATCGGTATGACTGAGCCTGGTGCAGGTTCGGACTTGCAAGCGATTCGTTCAAATGCGATTTTGCAAGATGATCACTATTTATTAAATGGTTCAAAGACGTTTATCTCTAATGGGCAACATGCCGATTTAGTTGTCCTTGCCGTGAAAACTGATCCTGCTGCCAAAGCAAAAGGCGTTTCACTCATGCTAGTGGATACGCATTTGGATGGTTTTAAAAAGGGCACCAACTTAGACAAAATCGGCTTACATTCTCAAGATACTTCAGAGCTATTCTTTGATAATGTCAAAGTCCCGAAAAATCAATTGCTCGGTCAAGCTGGGCATGGTTTTGCTTATCTTATGCAAGAGCTTCCTCGTGAACGTACAGCGATTGCAGCGACGGCGTTGGGTGCGATTCGAGGTGCAATTGATGTGACGGTGAAATATGTACAAGAACGTCAGGCGTTTGGTCAGTCGATTGCCAAGTTCCAGAATACACGTTTTGTCATTGCACAAGCCAAGATTGATGAGCAAGCTGTGGCTGCATTCTATGAGCGTTGTGTGGAAGAATACATGGAAGGCATCATGACCGTACAAACTGCGGCGGCGATCAAAGCATTCTCCACAGATATGCAGATGAAAGTGGCGGATAATTTGCTACAACTGTTTGGTGGTTACGGCTATATGACTGAATATCCAATTTCACGCTTCTTTGTGGATGCACGTATTCAGCGTATCTATGGCGGTACCAATGAGATCATGAAAGAGATCGTGGCACGAGATGTCTTGGGGCGTTGATTGATCGACTGAAATATCATATTAAATGATTGAAAATGCCCACATTTGTGGGCATTTTTTATATCTTGTTTTGGAAAGGATATTTAAAAAATCAAAGAACGATGTGCCGAAACTCCTGCAAGATTGCCATCTGCCACAGAGAGTGGTACTGAACCACCAAATCGAATCACATCACCACAGACAAACACGCCTTCCATCGAGGTTTGTTTCATGGCATCGGTTTTAATCCATTCACCGATACCATTGCTTTCGATCTCTGCGCCAAGCGCCTTGATCCACGCCTGTGAAATCTGCGTGGCACTACTGACGAAAATGCCATCGAATTGTTGTGAAGTGCTATTTTGCAAATTAATCGTCGCATGCTCAGTAATCTCTACGATTTGATCATTAATGAACGGAATATTTTTTGATGCCAGTTGTTTGCGATCTTGATCTGTCAGGTTCTTCCCATTGCTCAGAAAAGTCACTTGTCCCCAGTCAGGTAGCATCATCGCTTGATGAATGGAAAATTCTGAGCTGTTAATCACAGCAATCTGACCTTGATTCAACTCATAACCATGGCAATTAGGTCAATGAAAAATAGATTGACCCCAGCGCACACGTAGCCCTTTAATATCAGGCAATTGATCCGTCACACCTGTGGCAATAATAATCCCTTTCGCTGTAATAACATGGGTTTTATCAATTCAAACATGGAATAGGTCATCTGATTTGGCAACATCAAGCACCTGACCAGTTTCAAACTTTACCGTTGGATAAAGCGCAATTTGTTCACGAGCAATCTCAGCAATCTCGCTCGCTAATGTACCATCTTGGGTTAAAAAGCCATGAGAATGCAACGCAAAACGATTGCGCCGTTGACCGTGATCAATCACGACCACACTGCGCAGAGCAGGTGCTAAAGGCAAAACTGCGTACAAACCTGCATAACGTCCACCAATGATTGCCACATCATATTGCGTGAGAAATTTCTTAATAAGTAATATATGAAGTTACGTTACCAATAAATTTTGATAATTGAAACTTTTAATATTACATTAATTCAAATCATCATACATTTTGTAGAAATCCCTTGAGAATCGACAGTAAACTTTCTCGCATGTTGCAGGTGCTTTTGATCCTAGACAGTATCGTGGACAACAAATCCCTCTAAATTCTTAAAATATTTCTGTTCAAAGGCTTCTGGGCTTAACCAGCCATTTGCGGAATGCCTTCTGACCCGATTGTAATAAATCTCAATATAGTCAAACAAGACAGTATTCGCTTCTTTTCGAGTGGCAAACACACTGCCATGGACCACATGACCTTTCAATGTATGAAAGAAGCTTTCGGTCACTGCATTATCCCAACATGAGCAGTATACTGCGCAAGACTGCGTGACATACTTTGAACGCAGTTATTCGTCAATAATAGCGCCCTAAAATCACGACTACATTACTGTGAGCCTGAGAAGCACTGCTTCGCAAGGGAATGCACCATGACACCCATTGGATACCCCTGACGAGCCATTGCATAATGAAACGCATCACACACCAATTGACGGTCTATTCGATGGCTGGTTTGCCAACCGACAATACGACGGCTGAATAGATCCAGCATCACACATAAATACAGCCAACCTTGCTTAGTACGGATATAGGTAATATCCGTTGTCCAGATCTTATTGGGTTCATTGACCGTAAATTGACGATCCAACAAGTTAGGCGCTGTAGGCAAACGATGGTTTGAATCAGTCGTATGCTTGTATTTACGTGCAATCCTGCTACGTAAACCAAGCTTTTTAAGCATTCTTCCAACGGTTCGTTCGCTCATGCTGTAACCTAAATCATGCATGTCATGTACCAATGAAGGTGCACCCAATCGTACATGATGCTGCCAATATACGGCTTTTAAATCATTATATTTCTGCGCTGGATTGGCCTGGCGTTTTCGCCAGGCATAATAGCCTGAAGTGCTGACACCCAGGCATTTACAGGCAGAAGATACAGTGACTTCATTCACATCCAGATCTTGAATTACCGTGTACTTTTCTTGGCATGATCTGTCAGAAAGTACACATGCGCTTTTTTTAAGATGTCATTGGCTTCCTTGAGCTGTTTGACTTCTTTCTCTAATTCCACGATCCGCTGTTGTTCTGGTGAAAGTTGACGTTTGCTTGAACCCACTGGATTGGCTTCACGAATCCATTTGTCTAAGGTTGAATAACCCACACCTAATTTCTGGGCGATTGCAGCTATAGCTTCGTGGGAGTTTGAAAGTGCATAATCAATCGCTTGCTGTTTAAATTCAGGACTTGAGCAGCATTGCTGCGCAAGATAGCCATTTCTTGAGTCTCCAAAGATTAAAGTTACGTTATCTTTAGAGGGACGTGCTGTCCATTATTTTGGCTAGGTTCATTTTGCACATGGCAAATGATCGAAAAATCTTATACTTCTGAACAGCTTGCACAGATGCTCTCGACTAATCCTGTGATGGTGCGCCGAACTATGTCTGGGCAAAGCGATGAAGGGTTTGTCACATCGGAAAAAGGACGAAATGGTGGATGGAGTTTGATCGAACACTTTGAACAGCTGACATTGATGGATATTTATCAAGCGGTGGGTGAGCCGAATATTTTTGCGATTGGTAATCAAAGTAGTCATCCAGACTTCTTGGTCGAAAAAGCGGTCAATCAAGTCATGGATGATGCGGTGGTTGAAGCACAACGGATATTATTTGAGCGCTTTCGGCAAACCACGCTTGGCGATTTATCAAAGTTGTTTAATGCCGAGGCGAATAAATCAAATTAATTCATAAAATAGATTTTTAGATTAGAAAAGTAATACATAAAAAATCCCTGCATAGCGCAGGGATTTGTTTTATAAGGACTTATAGACTCTGAAATGAAGTGCAAAAAGATTAAGAATTGCCTTTCTCACGTGCAATCGCACGGTAGCCAATATCGCTACGATATTGCATCCCTGTAAAAGTCACTTGACCGCACACTTCTAAAGCATTGATTTGTGCTTCAAGAACACTTTCACCAAGTGCAGTCACGCACAGAACACGACCACCTGCCGTAATCACGTGACCATCTTCAGAGAGTGCTGTACCTGCATGGAAGATTTTGGTGTCTTCTGGAGATTGACCAAGACCTGAGATCACATCACCTTTACGTACACTTTCAGGATAGCCTTCGGCAGCTAAGACCACACCGATTGACTTGCGCTCATCCCACTTTGCTTCATTGGGTAGATTGCCTGCAATACCTGCTTCAACCAAATCGACCAGTGAAGATTGCAAACGCATCATGATCGGCTGAGTTTCAGGATCGCCAAAACGACAGTTAAATTCGATCACACGAGGCTGTCCGTCGCTATCAATCATCAAACCTGCGTAAAGGAAGCCAGTATAGTCATGACCGTCTTTTTTCATGCCGTCTACGGTTGGACGCATGACTTGTTCCATAGCACGTTGGAACACTTCATCAGTCACCACAGGCGCAGGGGAGTAAGCACCCATCCCGCCAGTGTTCGGACCTTGATCACCTTCAAAAATACGTTTGTGATCTTGTGAGGTTGCCATTGGCAAGATGTTGTTGCCATCGATCATACAGATAAACGAGGCTTCTTCACCCTCTAAGAATTGCTCAATCACCACACGGCTACCTGCATCGCCAAACTTATTGCCTGCAAGCATGTCATCAATAGCAGCAAAGGCTTCGTCATTCGTCATGGCAACGATCACACCTTTACCTGCTGCAAGTCCATCGGCTTTGATCACGATCGGTGCGCCATGTTGTTCGACATAGGCTTTAGCAGGTGCAACTTCAGTGAACACTTCATAAAAAGCCGTTGGTATGTTGTGCTTTTTCAAAAAGTCCTTGGCAAATGCTTTTGATCCTTCGAGCTGTGCAGCGTACTGGGTTGGTCCCCAAATTTTTAAACCTGCAAGACGGGCAGCATCGACTACGCCATTTACGAGTGGTGCTTCTGGCCCAACGATGATCAAGTCGATTTGGTTATTTTTAGCAAACTCGACGATGGCAACATTGTCCAAGATGTCGAGCTGTACATTTTGA
>NZ_JAYROT010000069.1:0-4313 GCF_041911495.1 Acinetobacter sp.
ATGAAGCTGCTGCAATACGAGGTGACCGTGATGCACAAGCGGAAGTGTATGAAATTTATTCAGAAGGTCTACTTGGGACTTCCATTAATAAAGTCAAAGCACGACAGTACTTAACATATGGCGTGATAAGCCCTACACAAGACATGATTGATCGTTGGCTTAGCCAAGGTTATGCCTTGAGAGATATTGGGGATTTGAACGAAGAATATCAGGAAAATAAACAAGCCAGTATGAAGCTTGAGCAAGTGATGGAGGCATGTGAATCTTTAAAACGTGAGCTAGTTCAAAGTGAGGAAATTTTAGATGAAGAAAAGGACGATATAGATTATTGGGCGGATCACGTGCAGTCGAGTACAGAATATTCAAGAGAAACCGCTCAGTTGAATTACAATATCAATTACCAAGAATATAAAGATGCATTGTACGATTATAATCGCTTGATTCGTGATTGGAATGAGCGTTGTGACAAATCTGAAGAGGATCGTCGTGATCCATGGTTTAGAGAATGAGAAAGCATTATTATCTTTTGAGCATTGGTATGATTGGTGTATCTTCAATGGTTGGTGCCACTCCACAATCCAAAGATTATTCGACAGTTGAATATACAGGTAAAAACCAAGCTTTAAAATTGAACAACAAAAGCAAAAAATACCGCACTTTATTCAAAGAAATCTCACAGCAACAGCCAAACTTTGCAGGGCAATATGTCTTGCATGTCTTTGGCTGTGGTGGCGGGTGTAGCTCCGCGCTTGCCTACAATGCAAAAACTGGACAAAGCTTTATGCTTGGACAAACTTTTGGCGATTGTTATCACAAAGCAAAAGGCTACACAGCGAATGATATCGTCTTTGATCTCAAGAGTCGGCTCGTCGTTGCAACAGGAACACGTGATGGCAATCAAGCACATTGTGAAACGGTATACTATGTGGTAGATCAAGATAAATTCAAAGAAATTGCCAGTAAAAAGATCTATCCGTGATATTTGGAACCTTAGCAATCAACATTTATTGATCGTAAAGATAAATTGCAAAAAAGCTACTGAAAACACTTAAAAAAATTGAATAATAAAAAGAATATCAAATGTCTAGTGTCGTAAGTATTGCACGACGGCATTCTGCGTAAGTAATTAAAAATTTTGGATGATCTATGACTTTATCTGCTCAACCTGTATTAACTCAAAACCTATCTACAAGCACTGCAAAACAAAATAATCAACACAATGCAGTGCAAAACCAAAAAAACAAGAAGCAGAAATTCTCATCGAGAAAGTTAGTATTGGCGTGCGCATTCTTATTTGTACAGACAGTCTTGATCGGGCAACAGCTTTTCGCAAAACCGATTTTAGTCAAATCTGAACAAGAGATCAGCGAATACAAACTCGATAACGGTTTGCGGATCGTCCTTGGGCCGAATCAAAAAGAAAATACAGTCTATATGAACACCATTTACTTCACAGGTTCTTTGAATGATCCGCAGGGTAAAGGTGGCTTGGCGCATCTACTTGAGCACTTGGCATTTAAAGGGACAAAGAACATCGCAGGGGAAAGCTATCAACGACAGCTCGATCAATACACGCTGAGTAATAATGCCAGTACCGAATACTATTCGACACGCTATACCAACTACATACGTCCCGAGCAAAATGCCGTAGATAAAGTGCTAGAGCTTGAAGCAGAGCGCATGGATAAGCTAGTGCTCAAAGAACAATACGTCCCTGCGGAAATCGCAATCGTACGTCGTGAGCGTGAAATTCGGCTTGATCAACCATTCTCTGTGTTGCTTGATCAAATGTGGAAATCTGCTTATGGCAATCAGTCTTTAGGGCGTCTACCGATTGGGGATTTGGAAGAATTAAAGTCGATCAAAATGCCCGAACTAGAGAAGTTTTATCAAGATTATTATGCGCCAAACAATGCGGTGCTATTGATCACAGGTAAGTTTGATCGCGACAAAGTCTTAGCCAGTATTGATCAGCATTTTTCACCATTAAAGTCCAAGCAGATTGCACCATCGGCAACTGTACCCACTTTAGATTCAACGCAAATCACCACACGCCATTATGCTGTGAAAAAGGGCAGTGATTTGGCGCAGTTTCACATTTACTTAAATGGTGCCAATGAAAAGATTCAACCTGCTTTAGCATTAGTACCGTATTTATATACCATGCAACCAAGTGGACAGCTCTATCAAAATATGGTGAAAACTGGTGTCAGTACAGATGTCTTTGCGAGCTCATGGCTTGAGCCTGATTTTAATTTGGTCTTTCTCGGCGCAGTCTATGCTCCGAGTCAAGATGCCCAAAAAGTCGATAGCACGCTGACGGCTGAGGCGGAAAAGCCTAAACAATTTACCCAAGCAGAGTTGCAACGGGTAAAAAATATGCTGAAAAATGAACAGCGTCAAATGATGGCAAGTGCAACAGAGCTAGGTGATGCTTTAACGAGCTATATCGTGAGTGAACGTGGCGATTGGCAACGGCTTTTTGTCGATGAAAAAGCGGTACAAGCTTTAACACTTGAGCAAGTCAATCAAACTTTGACTCAGTTTTTAACTCCGAAGCATCGAGTGACCGCATCCATTTTGCCAACACCAGAAGATCAAAAGAAAGCACAGCAATTGGCTGAAAAGAAAGAAGAAAAAGTGGAAACACTTGCACCTGTCAGTGAAGCCGAAACGGCGCTACTTGATCCGAGTGTCTATCAAGCGCAGATCGCCAACTATGTCAAAGCCTCAGCACAGAAGCTCGGCATCAGTGAAAAGAAAATCCAACGTGGAAAATTACGCAATGGTATGGAGTATGCGCTCTATCCTACAACGACTAAAGACGATCGAATCTATGCGACCATTGATGTAGATTTTGGTGATGCAACTTCTTTAATGAATCAAAGTAGTGTGATTGATTTAACCGCTTATTTATTATTGCGTGGTTCAAAAGCCTTGCGCGGCTCAAAAGAGTATAGCCTGCAACAGATCATGGATAAAAACATCGAGCTAGATGGGCAAACGAATGTGCAAGCTCAGAGAAATAGCTTTGAAATCACCATCTCAGCGAATAAAGAAAACTTTGCTGAGTATTTCGATTTTGTCGTGGATTTACTGAAAAAGCCTGCATTTAGTCAGACTGAGTTTGATCTGATCAAAGCGCAATCTTTGCAGTCTTTAGATCGTCCATATACCGAACCTGAAGTTGTGGCAGGCCTGACTTTAGATCGTTTGACTGAGCAGTATCCAGCCGGTGATTTGCGTTATCACTTCGAGCCAAAAGTTGCTGAGCAGCAGCTTCAACAAGTCACTAATGCACAAATCCAACAATTTTATCAGCAATACTTTGCCATGAACCATGCTCGCATCTCGGTGACGGGCGAGTTTGATGCCAAGAAAATGCAAGATGATATTAAAGATGCTTTTCAAAACTGGTCAAGCAAACAACCTTTTGAAGCGGTTGCGCCAGATTATCAAAAGTTAAGCGCTCAGCAAGTCCATGCCTTGTCTGAACAGCGTGAATTTGGTTTTTATCAAAGTACCCTCAATGTCCCAGTGGGGATTTATCATCAAGATGCGCCTGCGTTGATCGTATTTGCGCATATTTTGGGAGATTCGCAGTTGTCCTCTCGTTTGGCAAAAGAGCTCCGAGAGAAAAATGGTTTGGTCTATGGCTTTGGCAGTCCATTGCAACTGCACAGCAAAAAGGAAAATGGTGAATTAATCATCAGTGCAAACTATACTACAGGGCGTTCTGCACAGGTTAGCCAAGCGGTGCATCAAGTGCTCAAAGAGCTCTTGGAAAAGGGCATTACCGAACAAGAGCTTGCATCTGCAAAAGCCGACATCATGAAGCAACGTGTGACCATGCTAGAGGATGATCGTATCGTGCATCGGATGCTGAACGGTCAACTTGAGAATGATCAAAGTATGATTGATCGTGCCAAGCGTGATCAGGAAATCATTAAGCTAACTGTCAAAGATGTGAATGCGGCGATCAAAAAATATATCAAACTCGATCAGTTCGTCGAGGTGATGGCGGATCAATATGGTCAGCCAGTGGTGCAAGAAAAAAAGTGACCGTGGGGAAATGCTGAAACGCACTGTGAGTAGTGCGTTTCAGTCGCTCGAATGCTTAAAACAAAAGTTCTTTCTATACCTATAAATGGGTTGAGATTGCTTAGCAAACTAGAGACTGTAAATAAAACTGTGTAAACGCTTAAACTATCCCTCAACGTTGTTGGGGGTAACACAGGTGTTTACCATGAAAGATGAAGCAATGTTGGCATTAGCTAAAGAATTTGCCAAAAACCTAAAAACAGAAGCTGACC
>NZ_JAYROT010000070.1:0-41444 GCF_041911495.1 Acinetobacter sp.
AAAGCCTTAGAACAACAATATCCTGAATCCATCCAAAATGATTCGCCAACGCAGAAAGTTGGCGGTGAGGCCTTAAAGAAATTCCAATCCATCAAACATGCTGTGCCGATGTTGTCGCTAGGTAATGTCTTCAATTTTGATGAACTCAAAGCCTTTGATCAGCGTATTCAAGATCGATTGCCTAATCAAAACGTGCAATATGATGTTGAACTCAAACTTGATGGTTTGGCGATTTCATTATGGTACAAAAACGGTCAACTGGTGCAAGGCGTGACCCGTGGTGACGGTGAAACAGGTGAGGACATCACGCAAAATGTGCGTACAGTGCGCAATATCCCACTGCAACTTTTTGCTAATAGCAAGCGTAGCGATGCGCAAGTCGAAGTTCCTAAATTATTAGAAGTGCGAGGCGAAGTCTTAATTCCAAAATCAGGCTTTGAAAAGCTCAATCGTGAAGCAGAGCAAAAAGGTGAGAAAACCTTTGTCAATCCACGTAATGCCGCAGCAGGTAGTCTACGTCAGCTCGACCCGAAGATTGCTGCAAGTCGTCCACTTGCATTTTATGCCTATGGCATTGCGCAGTGCGAACCGCATCATGAGTTGGATTCGATGAGTGCTAGTCTGCATTGGTTAAAAACATTAGGTTTTGAAATCGCCGAGCGACAATGGCTCGTGGATAGCATTGAAGATGTAGAAAATTGCTACCAAGAGATCATGCAGGAGCGTCCAAATTTAAGCGTCGAAATCGACGGCATGGTGATCAAAGTTGATAGCTTACAACAGCAAAAACAACTTGGTTTTTTGAGTCGTGAACCTCGCTGGGCGACGGCATATAAATTCCCTGCGCAAGCGGCGCTCACTACCGTTGATAATATCGAGTGGCAAGTTGGACGTACAGGTACGCTGACGCCTGTGGCACGCCTAAAACCTGTATTCGTCGGTGGTGTGACGGTATCCAATGTCACGCTACATAATATCGGTGAAATTCACCGCCTTGATGTGCGAGTCGGTGATACGGTGAGCGTGTATCGGACTGGTGATGTGATTCCCAAAGTCGAAAAAGTTTGGCAAGAATTTCGTCCTGATACAGCTCAAGTGGTTGAATTACCAAGCCAATGTCCAGTCTGTGAGTCGCCTGTGGTGATGCCTGAAGGTGAGGCATTGGCACGTTGTTCGGGTGGCTTGTACTGTGCGGCACAGCGTATCGAAGCGATTCGCCATTTCGTGGCTCGTAAAGCGATGGATATTGAAGGTTTGGGCGATCGTTGGGTCGAGTCGTTGTTACATCTTGAACTACTGGATAATGTCGCTGATATTTACAGTTTGCATCTGCATCGTGAAAAATTACTCACCATTGAAAAGATGGGTGAAAAATCCGTTCAGAATCTCATTGATGCGATCGAACAAAGTAAAGAAACAGAGCTACACCGATTCATCTATGCGCTGGGTATTCGTGGTGTGGGAGAAACCACAGCTCGAATGCTTGCCAATCAATTCCAAACTTTAGATGCGTTGATGTCGGCAGATTTAGAACAGTTGAAGAAAACGCCTGATGTTGGCGACATTACAGCAGAGTGGATTTTTGACTTCTTCCATGCCGAGCATAATATTGAAGTGATTCAGGCCTTGATCGATGCAGGGATTCATTGGGCTGCACCGCAAGCACCGACACGTCAGCCATTGAATGGAGAAAGTTGGGTAGTCACAGGCACGCTTGCCAGTATGGGGCGTGATGAGGCGACACAGCGATTGCAGGCACTTGGTGCAAGGGTGTCGGGGAGTGTGTCGAGTAAGACCAAGTGTGTGGTGGCAGGTGAGAAAGCAGGCAGTAAACTCGATAAAGCGGAAAAACTTGGTTTGGCGGTGATGAATGAAGATGAGTTTTTGCAGATGTTGGGCGAGTTTCAGGTTTAAAAGTATTAAAATTCTCAATCTGAAAATTGGTTTAAGGATATGATGATTGATAATTTGGTAAATCAATTGTTAAACCTCAGCAAAATTGAATAAAAAGGGCGAAGTTAATGGAAGCAGGAAAAAGAACAATTAGAGATATTTTCAATAGAGGAAGAAATTTAGAAATTCCTTTTTTTCAAAGAGCTTATGTTTGGGATAACGAACAATGGCAAAGATTTTTAGAAGATATGCGTATGGTTTCAATAACCAAAAGACCATACTTTTTGGGCTCTGTCATTCTAAAGCAACAGGAAACCGCTTCCAATAAGGATTCTATATTGACCGTGATTGACGGACAACAACGCCTTACGACATTAAACATTTTTTTAAAAGTGTTGTGCCTTAAAAATAATGCTGATTCTGACTTTACAGAAACTTTTAAAAAACAAAGAGATAAGTCAATCATTTTACTTCACAACCACAATGACCAAGATTCATTTAATAAAGTTGTAAATCTTGAGGCAATTCAATTTTTTAAAGACGTTTCCGAAAACGACCACATTCTCGCAGCTTACAACTTTTTCAATGAAAATATTACAGAAGAGGACTTAACAAACTTTTTGGATTTTTTCAATATTTTGGACAATATCTTATTCGTTGGTATTGACCTTGGTTATGAAGAAGATGAACAACAAATATTCGACACCATAAACTCTCTCGGTGTTCGATTGACAACAGCCGAATTACTAAAAAACTACTTCTTTAAACGAGATGAAATTGAAAATTACGAGAAGTATTGGAAAAAGATATTTGAGAAAGATGATGAAATAAAAATCTATTGGGACAGAGAAATCACAACAGGTCGTTTAAAGAGAACATTCATTGACCTATTTTTTTACTCTTATCTTCAAATAAAAATACAAGAACCAGAATTAAAAGTAAAAACAGAGGATAAAATCGAGTTTTCTAAAGTTGAAAGTCTTTTTGAATCGTATAAGCGGTTTATAAGAGATTATAAATTGAATAAAACTGAAATCCTTGATGAAATCAGAGAATACGCAATCTTATTTAAAGACAATTTCGACTATGACATTGTAAACAATGAACTTACTAATGAAAGTGGAATTGAACGTATAAACGCTGTAATTTTTGGGCTTGACACTTCTACTCTAATTCCTTACACGCTTTATATTCTTAAAAATGTAAATGACCAAAATCAGAGAAATGAATTATTTGCGTTTATCGAGAGCTATGTAATGCGAAGAATAGTTGTTAAGGCTACAACGAAAAATTACAACCAACTATTTACCGACAGGCTTATATCAAACAAAATCTTATCCAAGGAACAGTTTATTCAATTCCTCGAAACAAGAAATGATAAAGTAAACTATCTGCCAAATGACACCGAACTAAAACAAGGATTTGAAAATTCTGTATTAATCAACATGCAAACCGCAGGAATTATTTATCTCATTGAATCCAAAATTAGGAACAGGCACAAACAGGCGACACAACTTTTAGGAATTAAAAAATACAGTTTAGAGCATTTAATGCCTAAAAAATGGGAAAATAAATGGAATAGTGTTTCAACCAAAGAAGCCAAAGACTATCGGAACTTCAAATTAAAGACTTTGGGCAATTTGGCTATTATTACACAGTCGTTAAATGCTTCTATTCGAGATGCAAATTGGCCAACCAAGAAAAGAGGAAGCGGAAATAAAGAGGGATTAACTCACTATTCGGGCGGAATTGAAACTCTTGCACCATATCTTGAATTAAGCGAATGGAACGAAACAGAAATTGAAAAAAGAGCTGAATTTCTATTAAATAAAGCAAAGGAAATATGGAAAGCATAAGAAGTTGATAGTATCAGTACTTAACACTCATCGATAATGTAAGCATCGTTAGATTTATCATTATTTAGAGCTTTATATTGTTACCTTATGTTAGAAATGAAGTACTATGATTATAATTTGTTAGTAAGTAAAAAAATCCAAACGCCGAAGCATTTGGATTTTTTCAATATATCGCTTTTAAAGTAAAAACTTACTTTTCAACGAAGGCACGTTCGATCACATAGTCGCCCATTACACCCATACGAGGTGACTCAACCAAACCATGTTGATCAAGCAACGCCGCCACATCTTTTAAGAATGCAGGGCTACCGCAAAGCATGGCACGATCAGTTTCACGATTGAATTTTGGCAAACCGATTTTTTCAAATAGCGTACCTTCTTTGATATGCGTCGTCACACGACCTTGCGTATGGAACGGCTCACGCGTCACGGTTGGGAAATAGATCAATTTTTCTTTGATCATCAAATCTTCAAACCATTCATTGTTTGGTAGTTCATCCAAGATCAAATCTTGATAAGCCAACTCACTGATATAACGCACACCGTGTACCAAGATCACTTTTTCATATTTTTCATAGGTTTCAGGATCACGGATCAATGATAAAAATGGCGCAAGACCCGTACCTGAAGAAAGGAAATACAAATTTTTCCCAGGTAACAAATCATCATGTACCAGCGTACCTGTCGGTTTTTTCGAGATCAGAATCTCATCACCGACTTGGACTTTTTGCAAGATCGACGTCAAAGGACCGTCTTGAACCTTGATCGAGAAAAATTCTAACTCTTCCTCGTAGTTGGCACTGGCAATCGAGTAGGCACGCATCAATGGTTTGCCATTCACTTCCAAACCGATCATTACAAACTGACCATTCTTAAAGCGAAGGGCAGTGTCACGAGTGGTTTTAAAACTAAATAAAGTATCATTCCAGTGATGAACGTGAGTGATACGTTCTACATTAAATGCAGCCATTTACTTCTCAATAATTGCTCAATAAAAACAGACTGCTATTCTAATCTAAAACGATTCTCGATACACTGAATATAATTAATGGGCTTTATCAAAAAAAGTGATGAACGATCAGATTTCCATGCCGATAATCGGTTATATGTGTTCGCCATTCGTGGAAAAATTTGGCATTCCAAGACAATCAAATCTTGTCAATACAACGAGTTATATTAAACTGATTGCGCCTTATGATGATATCAACGCCTTTCAAGGGATAGAGCAATTTAGTCATCTGTGGTTGCTTTGGCAATTTCATGCTAACGATGTGAAAAAAAATGATAGTGTTGTCAATAAGACTAGAACATTTCAGCCGATGATTCGTCCTCCCCGCTTAGGTGGCAATCAAAAAATCGGCGTGTTTGCCAGTCGTAGCATGTATCGACCATCACAGATTGGTCTATCCGTAGTACATTTGCTTGAGATTAAAAAAGTTAAAAATGAACTGCGTTTGTATGTACAAGGTGCGGACATTTTGGATGGCACGCCGATCGTGGATATCAAGCCGTATCTCGCTTATGCCGATGCAATTCCTGATGCGATGAGCGGTTATGCGCCCGATGCACCGCAGATTTTAGAGGTAATTTGGTCTGATGATGCTTTACTTCAAAAGCAAAAATTACTCAATGAAAAAGTATGTACTGAACAAATACTTCAAGAGTTAGAACAAGTCCTTGCACAGAATCCTAAACCTGCTTATCAGAAGGATCCTGAACGTGTCTATGGACTCAGTTTTGCCAATTTTAATGTGAAGTTTCAAATTTCAGAACAATCCGTGAAAATTGTTGATATGTATAGTTTGTAGGATATTTTAAGTTGAATGACTAAGTTGTAGGGATTAATTTGATTCGATTTATTTATAGCGTTTTGCGCCCATATTTATGAGCGCAAAGATTTCATAGTTTATTCAATTGACGCTTTAATCTTTTCTGCTAAAGCTTTGATTTTCTCTTGATCACCCATTGTACTTGCATGTTTACCAAGCTGATGCACAGATGATGGAATCAAGTGAAAGTGAATGTGTGGCACAGTCTGACCTGCTTCTTCACCAGAGAGTTGCATGAGTACAATCCCTTTACGATCTAATGCTTTTTCTATGGCTTTTGCGACTTTTTGGACAATTTGTATGGTATAGGCTGCGTCTTCAGGATTGAGATCAAGTAGGGTGACCGCAGGGGATTTTGGAATCACCAAAGTGTGCCCATCTGCTTGTGGCATGATGTCCATAAATGCAAGGGTTTTTTCATCTTCATAGACTTTGATCGCAGGGATTTCGCCACGGAGAATTTTTGCAAAAATATTTTGATCGTCATATGCCATGATGCTTTAGTCCTTGTTCAGTTGTTCTTAAAAAAATGAATTGCCAACAGTGTAACGTAAAAAAAGCCGAATGAAATGCTCATTCGACTTTCTTTTTGACGAGTTTAACTAGCTTAGACTGGGACTCAGAAACTGCAACTCAGATTACAAGTCTTTTTTCGGACAATTCAGCTCTTTTTCTTTCTCTTCGATTTGCGCTAAACGTTTTGCTTCAGGTCCGCTGAATTTAGGCTTTTTGGTATGACAGTCACTATTACCATATTTCTTTTTGGCGTCTTCATCTTTAAAGCAATAGCCGTGCGCAGCATGGATCAACGCTTTTTGCTTTTGTAATTGATCACATTGTGCATCGGCTGCATATGCGCTACCAAAGCCTGCGAGAACAAGACTTGAGATAGCGATACTTTTCAAGACCATGCTTTTTATAGCGATGCGTTTTAGGCTAAGTTTCATGATATGTATTCCTCTTTTGTGTTCGCTGAGTACATGTGTTGAGTATAAGACATATATGGTGTCGATGCGAATATGTTTCAATTTATTTCGAATGTTTAAAGTTGTACAAGTGTAAATTAAGGCAAATATTCATGCGAATTTCATCATGTTTTCTTCACATTTGCAGATCATGATGTGTTAGGTCATCTATTCGATGGTGATATTTGTCCAGCTTTCATAGAGCTTAACTGCACTTGAAAAGTCACTTTCAGCATCACTGGTTAAGTTTGCAGTTTGAATCAGATTTTGGGTGAGGCTCAGCAAAGGTGTGGGTAGCTTAGCTTGTTGCGCCAAAGATAGGGCAATTCCTGTATCTTTTACGAGTAAAGGTAGAGCAAAAGTCAGTGGAAATTCACGGTTTAAAATACGCTGAGGTAGGATCATTTCCGTCACTGCACTTTTACCACTGGAAGCATTAATACATTCGAGTGCATTGTTGAGATCAACACCATTGGCTTTGAGCGTGGTAAAGCCTTCTGCGGTTGCCCAAAGGTTTGCTGCGAGGAGCATATTATTGACTGCTTTTACCGCAAAGCCTGCGCCTGAGTCACCCACATGTTTGATCAATCCACCAAAGGGCTCAATAGCGGAATAAGCTTGCTCAAAAGCTTTTGCATCACCGCCAATCATGACCGTTAATGTGCCTTTTTCTGCACCAATAGTTTGACCTGATACAGGCGCATCGAGAAAGTAAGCACCACGTTCTTGCAGAAACTTCGCCATTTTTACTGCAGATTCAGGCACTCCACTGGTACAATCAACCCAGATTGCACCTGACTTTGGTGGGTACTGCGTAATGATGGTTTCTACTTCAGTACTGGTCGGTAAGCAGGAGAAAATAATGTCTGCTTGTGTTGCGGTTTCAATATCGACGGCTTGTGTGCTGTATCCTGAGGCATGTTGTTCGGCTTTGGCGAAATTACGATTCCAAACTAAAACTTGTTCGAATGACTTCGGCAAATGTGAAGCCATACGATAACCCATTGCACCTAAACCGATGAACGCAATAGAAATAGACATCATAGCTCCTGAATCTAATAACGATATTCAAATGAAGCACTTAATCTATCACGCTGAGGCGAATGCGCAAAACGGAGATATATGACTTTTTATTAATGTTCTAAGGATTTGTTTGAATAGAAGACATTTGCATAATTTGACAAGATTTTCGCATCAAAGCTGTGCATAATATAAAATTGCTGTTTTTTGTGCTGTTCTGAATATCAATTCAAACTGTCATGTGAAAGAATTACAGTGTCAAGGTAATAGTCGGATCGTTACGTTGTATCTCGTTTGTATAGCGTATCTAGGCTAGAGGTTTTAAGAATAATAGGATTGTTCATGAGTGTAGCGACTGGTCAATATGCGCATCGTGTCATTAGTACCATTTTCCTCGTATCATTTGGTATTTATTTGTTTTTGGCGACGGTGACATATACACCTTTTGATCCGGGTTGGATGCGTGTGTCGAGTGATACACAGCAGGTCAGTAATGCCAGTGGCGTAGCGGGGGCTTGGCTTGCTGATATGCTGTATGGCTTATTTGGCTGGGCAGCATTGCTATTGCCTTTATTCTTGATCATAGAGGCGATCCAAGTGTGGTGGCCTCGTAGTTACTTAACACGTCCATTTCGCTATGCTGCGCAATTTTTTATTATTCTGACCACTTCTGCTTTACTATACTTCTTTTGGCAAGTACCCACGGACTCACTGGTAAATGCCTCTGGTGGCATTATCGGTTATGAAGTAGGGCGTAGCTTATCAAGCATGGTTGGTTTATATATTGCCATCATTTTCTTGGTGCTATTTGTTATTGCGCTATGGACTTTTGCTTTTAAAATTGAATGGTTGAAAACAGTACAACTCATTAAGAATATTCCTGATTATCTGAATGATTTGTTTTATAAAAATGTACCTACTGATGCTGAAGACTTTGACCTGAGTCTTGGTAGTCAATCTACATCGAGCACTGCAACCAATTCATCACATACAAAATCTAAGGTACAGCCTTTAGATGAGTTTGAAGAACACCACGCAGTTCGCAATTCTCATGAAGATCAAAGTGTGTTGCATCAGCTGTTCCAAGATGAGATTCAACACGATGTAGCAGAACATCAATTAGAAAAAAAGATCGCCACGCAACCGAATGCGCATTCATTTGATGATGCATTTGCATCGAGTTTAAATCACAATCATTTAAACAACAGCCAGTTAAAGCATAGTAATACCTCAAAAGCGCAACAAAAGATCGCCAATGATGCGTATCCCAATGATCCTTCGCATGATGAAATCAGTCAGTTGATTGCAGAAGCAGATCGTCATTTGCAAGAACAACATCAACATACTCGACCAAATTCAGCAGATTTTTCACACGCTTCATCTCAACCACAAAAGTCAGTATTAGATTGGAGTGATGATGAAGTATTTGATGAACTTCTTGCTGCTGTACCTGATACACAACATCATCAAGCTACAGCGAAACATGCCATATTTGATCAAAAGCCTGTTGAAGAAGCAGACTTGGATGCAGAGCAACGTGCTTATTTGAATGATAGCTTTTCGCAAGCGGTGCAAAATCATGAGCAACTTGTGCAAAATGAGCAGAAAGATTTACATCATTTAAATAAAGAAGAATTCATCGAAGCTTGGCAAGAAACAGCAGGTAAGCCAAAAGAAGAGCAAAGTGATGATTTTTGGGATGATTTGGATGCACCTTTAACTGATGCGTCAGGTCGTCCTGTGTCTGCTGCCATGCAAGTAGTTGAGAAACGTAAGCATTTATCCAAACTCCCTGAGATGGAATTGCTTGACAAAGTTGATCCGAATAAAAAGGTCAATTTTACCAAAGAACAATTAGATCGTTTGTCTGAATTGCTAGAGATCAAATTGCAAGATTTTAATGTCAAAGCAACTGTGGTGGAAGCACAGCCAGGTCCTGTGGTAACACGATTCTTACTCGATCTTGCACCAGGTGTGAAAGCTTCGAAAGTCACCAATATTTCACGAGATCTGGCACGTTCTATGTCGATGGCATCGGTACGTGTGGTCGAAGTGATTCCAGGTAAACCGTATATTGGTATTGAGATTCCAAATAGTGCACGTGAAATGGTACGTTTGGTCGAGCTTTTGGAAACGCCAACTTATCGTGATCCAAGTGGTTTGATCAGTATGGCAATGGGTAAAGATATTTCCGGCAATCCAGTATTGACAGACCTTGCCAAAGCACCACATATGCTCGTCGCAGGAACGACAGGTTCAGGTAAGTCTGTAGCAGTGAATGCCATGATTTTGTCGATGCTCCTCAAATATACACCTGATCAATTACGTTTAATTCTCATTGATCCGAAACAGCTTGAACTTGCCAACTACAATGATATTCCACATCTATTGACACCAGTCGTTACTGATATGAAAGATGCTGTCAGTGCGCTGAACTGGTGTGTGAATGAGATGGAACGACGTTATAAATTAATGTCATTCATGAAGATTCGTAAAATCACGGATTACAATCGCAAAGTCGAAGAGGCATTAATTAGTGGCGAAGATCTTATTGATCCAACGTGGAAGCCAAGTGACTCTGCAACGCAAGAACGTGCACCACGTTTGACACCACTACCAATGATCGTCATCGTTGCCGATGAGTTTGCGGACATGATCATGCAAGTGGGTAAAAAAGCAGAGGAAATGATCACACGCCTTGCGCAGAAATCACGTGCAGCAGGGATTCACTTATTACTTGCGACACAGCGTCCGTCGGTTGATGTCATCACAGGTTTGATCAAAGCCAATATTCCGACTCGTGTCGCACTTCGTGTAAATAGTAAGATTGACTCGCGAACTATTCTCGATGCGGGTGGTGCAGAAGATTTGCTCGGTCACGGCGATATGCTGTTCTTAGGACCTGGGAAAATTGAGCCTGAACGTGTGCATGGTGCATTTATCAGTGATGATGAAGTGAATCGCATCTGTGACGCATGGCGTGAACGTGGTTCACCTAATTATGTCGATGAAATCCTGACACCATATGATGAAGAAGGTGGTTCTGCGGGTGGTTATGACTCGGGCGAAGGTTCGGCGGATCGTGATGCCTTGTATGATGAGTGTGTATCCTTCGTACTTGAGTCACGGAAAGTTTCTGTGTCGTCATTACAACGTAAGTTCAGTTTAGGTTATAACCGTGCTGCACGTATTGTTGATCAAATGGAAGAAAATGGTCTAGTTAGCCCAATGGGTGCCAATGGTAAGCGTGACATTCTAGTCTGATTATTTAGTCTAATCAGCCTTAATTTAACGGTCTAAATGATAGAGAATAGTTTTGTCATTTAGACCGTTTTGTTTTTACGATTTTTTATTTTACAGATGTGTTGAGAAAGCGATGTTTGTTGCCTTAGCGACCTTAGTGTTTATTCACTTTTGCGCATTAATTACTCCCGGTCCAGATTTCTTCTTAGTCTCTCAGACGGCGATTAGTCGCTTTCGACGTGATAGCCTGATGGTTGTTGCAGGGATCACGTTGGGTGTGATGATTTGGGCGATGTTGGCATTATTGGGTTTAAATATTTTATTCGAACAAGTACATTGGCTGAAAAGATTACTCTTTGTCGCAGGTGGAATATATCTGTGTTGGCTCGGCTATCAAATGCTTCGTTCAGCATTTGCTCAGCAAGATGCGAAAAGCACAATGCACATTCCAACTTTACCACAGTCTGCTTGGCGCTTCTTTTTACAAGGTTTTTTGACGAATCTGCTTAATCCAAAAGCAGTGATATATTTCGGTAGTGTATTTTCACTTTTCTTAAATAATCCTTTTTTGGATGATTTGCATGGCTTACTTTTTGTGATTGTAGCGGTTGAAACTTTTTTGTGGTTTTTTGCTGTGACTTTTATCTTCTCAATCCCTAAGTTTAAGCAAGCTTATGAAAAAGCACGACAATGGATTGATGGTTTTTCTGGTGGTATTTTTACCGCATTTGGTTTGTATCTTTTAGGTCAGAAGTAACTTCACACTTCAAATATTTCAATGATTCAATTAAAAAATGCGAGTGATATTACTCGCATTTTTTTATAAGGACTTAGGTTCAACACTATAGTCGAAGAAGTTAATTTCTGATACAAGGCAACCGCCGAACGAAGGTATACAGATAGTACTGCGAGTGAGGTTAACGCTGTAGCAGGATTTAAGTTCTCTGACTATACTTAATGACGTGGCTTAACGCGCCAGTAATAATGTACATAGCACAGCATCATAATGACAAGACAGCCAATGAAGCTTGCACGCATACTTGGGTCAACAGCCATACTCATGCCAGTGATCACACAGAAGATACCACCCAAGATAGGAACGATTGGATAAAGTGGTGCTGAAAACTTCAAGTCTTGACGTGTTCGACCTGCTTTATACCATTGACGGCGAAAGTTGAATTGACTGATACAAATTGAAATCCACACAATAACCATGGTAAATGCGGCGATGTTCAGCAAATTCACAAAGATCGCTTCAGGTGCAAAAAACTCAGACAGCAATCCCGGCAGAGCGCCCATCATCGTTGCCATAATGGCGATCAACGGTGTACCTGAACGAGAAAGTTTTGAGAAGACTTTTGGTAATTTATTTTGATCGGATAAAGACCATAGCATACGTGATGCAGCATAAAGCCCTGAGTTGGCAGCTGAAAGCAATGCAGTGATGATGACAAAGCGAATAATATCTTCTGCATAAGGAATACCGATGCGTGAAAATACGCTGACAAATGGACTATGACTTAGTCCATGCGCACTATCGACAGCAGTGGCTTGATACGGCAACAGGGCGCTAATAATGACAATCGTCCCAACAAAGAAAATTAATAATCGCCAAATCGCCGCATTGATCGCCCGAGGAATATTCTTTTCAGGATTCTCAGTTTCACCTGCTGCAACACCGATCAGCTCTGTGCCTGAGAATGCAAAATTCACCACGAGCATGGTTGCAAAGATTGGCCATAAACCTTCAGGAAACCAACCATGTGCTGTTAGATTGCTAAACAGTGGTGCGGTGTCATAGCCTTGCATTGGCAAAATACCTAAGATCACCAAACAGCCAAGCAGAATAAAGACGATGACTGTGACAACTTTGACCATTGCCAACCAAAACTCAGATTCTGCAAAGAACCGTGTTGAGCTGACATTCAAAATAAAGACCGTCGCCGCAAAAATAATCGTCCAAATCCACATCGACACATGTGGAAACCATTCCTGCATGAGTAGTGCTGCAGCAGTAAACTCCGTGCCTAGCGTCACTGTCCACGTCAGCCAATACATCCACGTGATCATATAGCCTGTGGCTGGATTGATATAACGATCTGCATAGGCACCAAATGAACCTGCCACAGGCATATGTACCGCAAGTTCGCCCAAGCAAAGCATCACCATATAAGCGATCAAACCACCAAGCGTATAAGCGATGATTGCACCGATGGCTCCAGTTTGGGAAATCACTTCACCAGAACCTAAAAATAAGCCTGTACCAATCGCACCGCCCAGTGAGAGCATCACCAAATGACGTCGTTGCATGGCACGTTTTAATTGTGGAGTAGCTGTATTCGACATTTATGATTCAAACGAAAAAGGAATCTATTGTAGGCACAGTTTTATGAAGAATAAAGTTTTGAGTGCAATTCGATGGGAAAGTTTGCCGAAACTGACTGTGTATTGATCAATTTTCGACAAAAAAATTCATTATTTGAAATACAGTGAAAATTATTTTTAAATTTCTTGATGCTGAGCAGGCGTATATTGAATCGCATTATTCATCAAATGACAGAACAGCTCGGCGGTTTTCTGCGTATCGTACAATGCAGAATGTGCTTCCTTACCATCAAACTCAATCCCTGCTTGAATACATGCACGTGCTAAAACAGTTTGCCCAAATGCAGCCGCACTGAGCGATACCGTATCAAAGACAGAAAAGCTATGAAATGGATTTTGATTCTTCGTACTTGTGCGAGCAATTGCTGCTTGTAAGAAACCCAAATCAAAATGCGCATTGTGACCAACAAGGACACAATGGGTACAGTGCTGAGCACGGCGTACTTCATTCAATGCTTTAAAGATACGTTTTAGCGCATCACGTTCATTTTCTGCCATTGCCATTCGCATTGGATTAAACGGATCAATCCCTGTGAAATCCAATGAGCGACGGTCAAGATTTGCGCCTTCAAAAGGATTGATATGTGCTTGAAAAGCTTCGCCTTGGGTAAATTGTCCATGTTCATCATAGACAATTGGAATACAGGCAATTTCTAAGAGTGCATCAGTCTGTGCGTTAAAACCTGCTGTTTCTACATCGACAACAACTGGTAGAAACCCACGAAAACGCTGTCCAATCACAGGGATTTCATTGCTAGATTTGTTATTGGTAGCTTCGTTTTGACTTTGTACAGCTTGATTTTCATTACTCATTTTAACTTCACCTTGACACAACAGACCAATCTATCGTCTGTCCTGAATGGAGCGGAATAATGTCATCGTTTGGCAAATAATCCATACGCTCAGCAATCGTTTGTGATTTACGCACTAAAGTGATGGTATCAGTATTGCGAGCTAGACCATAGAAGTCTGCGCCAAAGTGACTAGCAAAACCTTCAAGTTTTTCAATTTTACCCATTTGATCAAAGGCTTGGGCATAGAGTTCAATCGCATAAGGCGCACTATAACAACCTGCACAGCCACAGGCATTTTCTTTTTTGCTTTGCGCATGTGGTGCAGAATCTGTGCCTAAGAAAAATTTTGGATTGCCACTGGTTGCCACTTCAAGCAAGGTGGTTTGATGACTTTGACGTTTTAAAATTGGTAAGCAATAGAAATGCGGTTTCACGCCACCGACCAATAAATCATTACGATTAAACAATAAATGCTGTGGTGTGATCGTTGCTGCGACATTACGGCCTTGTTCTAGGACATAGTTGGCTGCATCAGCCGTAGTAATGTGTTCAAGTACCATTTTTAAGTTTGGGAATTGACGTAATAAAGGTGTCAATACTTCATCCAAAAAGCGTTTTTCACGATCAAAGATATCGACGTGGTTGTGTGTCACTTCGCCATGAAGTAGAAGTGGTACTTGATGCTCTTCAAGTTGCTCAATGACATGATAGACCTTGCGAATATCACTGACACCGCTGTCGGAATTGGTTGTTGCGCCTGCAGGATAGAGTTTAATCGCATTGACTTCATTTGAAGCTTTAATCTTTGCTACTTCTTCAGGTGCAGTATGATCAGTGAAATACAGCACCATACGTGGATCAAAGCTCTGACCTTCAGGCACGTGCGCCATGATCCGTGCACGATAAGCTTGTGCTTCGCTCACAGTTTTTACTGGTGGTACGAGATTTGGCATACAAATCACACGATTAAACTGACGGGCGAGATCGGGAACTGTGCGTTTCAAAGACTCACCATCACGAAGATGTGCGTGCCAATCATCAGGTTGTAAAATAGTGATGCTATCCAAGACGTTCATACCACAAATGAGATTGCACACATGATAAAGCAAAATCCTTAAAAATCCTAAGTGTATTGTTCGAAAAGTTTGCAGTCATTTCGGATAATTCTTGTTAGACTGAAAGCAGGTTTTATGAATATTTTGATTGAAAAAATGGCAACACTTTTAGAAATATTGGCGTGGTGCGAACAGACTTTACAGGTTTCGCAGTTTAAAGACTATTGCCCAAACGGTTTACAAATCGAGGGCAAAGCTGAAGTGCAAACTTTGGTGAGTAGTGTTACGGCTTCTCAAGTAGCGATTGAGCAAGCACTGGATTTAAATGCTGATGCGCTCTTGGTACATCATGGTTATTTTTGGAAAGGCGAACCAAGCCCTTTGACAGGAATTAAGGGCAAACGCATCAAACAACTGATGCAAGCGGATGTGTCTTTAATTGCATATCATCTACCACTCGATGCACACCCAACGCTAGGTAATAATGCGGCTTTGGCAGAATTATTAGGTATTCACATCACAGGTGCTTTGGATAGTTCAGAGCGTTTACCAATCGGGAATGTCGGTGAACTAGAAACGGCATTGACTCCTGATCAATTTAATCAGCGAATTATCGACGTGTTAGGGCAACAGCCGATTCATATTGCATCAGGCAAATCGACCATTCAAAAAGTTGGCTTTTGTACAGGTGGTGCACAAGATTTCCTTTATAAAGCAGCAGCTTTAGATTGTGATGCTTATATTTCAGGTGAGGTGAGTGAGCGTACTTATCATGAAGCTTTGGAATATGGTGTGGATTATTTCGCTGCGGGTCATCATGCGACGGAGCGCTACGGTGTACAGCGATTAGCAAAGGCTTTAGCTGAGCAATTCCAATTGACGCATCATTATGTGGAATTACCAAATCCAGTTTAGCTTCATTAAAGTCATTTTAATGATATGATTATGTCATTACATTTTGGATTTTGATTTCAGTAAAATCATTGTTAATGAAAGCGAATGAAAAACAAGGTATGCTAAGCAGGCTTAATTAAGGATCACCCATGTATCAGGTACTTGCACGCAAATATCGTCCACAAAATTTTAGTCAATTGGTTGGACAAAGCCACGTTTCTAGAGCATTAAGTAGTGCTTTGTCACGAGGTCGTTTGCATCATGCGTATTTGTTTACTGGGACTCGTGGCGTAGGTAAAACGACCATCGCACGGATTTTAGCAAAATGTCTGAATTGCGAAACTGGCGTAACGGCAACGCCTTGCGAGCAATGTAATGTCTGTAAATCTGTCAATGCAGGACGTTTTATTGACCTGATTGAGATTGATGCAGCGTCACGGACTCGGGTCGAAGATACTCGTGAATTGCTTGAAAATGTGCCGTATGCGCCGACGCAAGGTCGATATAAAGTCTACCTGATTGACGAAGTACATATGCTGTCCACGCATAGCTTTAACGCCTTATTAAAAACCTTAGAAGAACCGCCTGAACACGTTAAATTTTTATTTGCAACCACCGATCCGCAGAAGTTACCGATTACGGTCATTTCTCGCTGTTTGCAATTTACTTTACGACCACTCGCCAAAGATGAAATTTTCCATCATCTTGATCAAATTCTAAATACTGAACAGATCGAACATGAATCTGATGCACTGTGGCAACTCGCCGAATCTGCTCAAGGATCGCTCCGTGATGCTTTGTCTTTGACCGATCAAGCGATTGCCTATGGTCAGGGTCAGGTGGCAACGCAAGATGTGATCGACATGTTGGGTCTGATTGATCAAACTTTAGTCTTTGATCTATTGGATGCGATACATCAAAATCAAAAAGGTGTTGTGGCGCAGTTGGTACAACATATGCGTCAGCAAGCGATTGATGTACAGCATGTTTTGGAACAACTGATTTCAATTTTGCATGAATTGGCGGTCATGCAGATTTTGGGCGATGTGAATCATGCACAGACCGTACAAAATGCCGATTATAAAATGAAGTTGGCAAAGCAAATCCAAGCGCAAGATTTACAATTGTATTATCAAATCGCAGTACAAGGTCGAGCTGATCTGAGTCTAGCATTGACACCAGAGCAAGGCTTTGAAATGTGCATCATGCGACTTTTGGCATTTCGACCATTGTCCGTGAATGAAGTAATTCAGCCGACAATTGAGGATACAACGATTGCACAGAATGTTATTTCTGACACGCAAATTGCCGAACAGAATCGCAATCTAAGAGATGAGCCTCATCATGAACAGCATGTTGAATCCGTAAATGAGCAGGTAGAATTAGAAAGCCAACAATTAGTGAAACATGAATTACAAAACCAACAATTAGAAAATCATTCAAATGAATCTGAACAAACACAGAATATTGAAAATGCTACTGATACTATGCAAAGTGAAGCAGAATTAAGTCTTCAAGCACTAATTGAAAACTCACCTAAATTAAATATTGAAGAAACGGCTCAGCAAGAAGATATAGCTCAAGAACAGATTCTAGCAAATGATGATCAACCAGAATCAGTTCAATCAGAAATCTTACAACCTGAATCAGCTCAAGCAGAATCAATCCACCAAGATAATTTTCAAGAAAAAATTGACGTTCAAGCAACCACAGAAAAATCAGTTATTCAAGAGCAGACTATTTCACCAAAAGAACAATTTTCTGTATCAAATCCAATTGCTACTCAGCATATCGATGATCCACGTACATTATTACAACCTCAAGTACAAACTTTAGAAGGTGAGTGGGATGTGGCGAAATGGGATTATTGGATTCGTCAGTCGTCATTGTCACCAGCGGTCAAAGAATTGGCGCAACGTGGGGTGATTCAAGGTGAGATTGCAGGCAAAAGTACGCTACATATCGAAGCCAACTACTTAAATATGTTGCAAAATTTTCTGCCTGATCTAAAAGATGCGTTAACGGCTTTAAATCCAAACATACAACTTGAACTGAGCGATACAGTGCTTGACTCAGATAGCCCGATTCAGTTGCAACAACAACGTAAACAACACGCTTATGATGTGGCGGAACAAAAGATTCGTTCGCAAAATGTGGTCAAGCAGTTGCAAGCGCAATTTCAAGCGGAATTGGTTGATTTAAAATTAAAAACCTAGGCTACCATCTTTAAATTTCATCTTTAAAAATGTAGGGAACATTTTAGTGTGTGAAAAGTTAACGCTGAAATAAAACCCATGATGCGAAATTTCAGCGTATAATGCCGAAGTTTATTAAAGCGTATGACATTCGTTACGCTTCATTAATAAAGCACTCTGAATTTTTTCGATTTAAGTCAAAGGACAAGACCTTTATTGGTCGCAAAAGCACTCAATTATGACCCGTGGATTTGACCAGTTACCGCTACACCCAAAACTCAAACGTGCCATTGATGCGTTGGGCTACACTCATATGACGCCGATTCAAGACAAGGTACTTCAATATACTTTGGGTGGTCATGATGCGATTGGTCGAGCGCAAACTGGAACAGGCAAAACCGCTGCATTTTTGATTAGTATTATTAATGATTTACTAAATAAACCGATCGAACAAGATCGCTTTCGTGGTGAACCTCGTGCATTGATTCTTGCACCTACTCGTGAGCTTGCTTTGCAGATCGAAAGTGATGCCAAAGAGCTAACCAAATTTACTGATTTACACATTGTGACTTTGCTTGGTGGTGTCGATTTTGACGTACAGAAAAAGCGACTTGATCAAAACTTTGTCGATATTATGGTGGCAACGCCAGGTCGTTTGATTGATTTTGTTGAGCAAAAAGAAGTATGGCTCGATCAAATCGAATTTTTGGTGATTGATGAAGCCGATCGTATGCTCGATATGGGCTTTATCCCTGCGGTGAAACGCATTGTGCGTTATTCTCCGCCAAATGATTGCCGTCAAACCTTATTTTTCTCAGCGACTTTTAATATCGATGTGTTGAATTTGGCACATCGTTGGTTATTTGAACCAATCACGGTTGAGATTGAACCTGAAAAGAAAACCAATGCCGATGTTGAACAACGTGTGTATATGGTATCGAATTCAGATAAATACCGATTATTAGAAGACATTTTGGCGAATGAACCGATCGAAAAAGTCATGATCTTTGCCAATCGTCGTGATCAAGTGCGCCGTTTATTCGATCGTCTGAAAAAAGATGGATACAAGGTCGGTATGCTCTCTGGTGAAATTTCTCAAGATAAGCGCACCAAGATGCTTGATAATTTTAAGAAAGGCAGTATCAATATCATGATTGCGACTGATGTTGCAGGGCGAGGTATTCATGTCGACGGCGTGTCGCATGTGGTGAATTTTACCTTGCCTGAACAGTCGGATGATTATGTGCATCGTATTGGGCGTACAGGTCGTGCAGGCGAACAAGGCGTGAGTATTAGCTTTTTATCTGAAGATGATGCCTTTAACTTGCCAAATATTGAAAAAGCGATTGGGCAGAAGTTGCCACTGACACGGCTTGATGGGTATTGTTAATATTTATCTGATGGGTTAATGAAAAGCGTATTGAAATCAATACGCTTTTCTTTTTATAAAGTCTTTAGCCAACCCAACCATGAGAATCAAGTCACTTAAGACTTACAATAAAAATCTAGCGTCACGTGATAGTCGGTATCTTGGCTGATGTTGACATCTTTACCTAAAAAGACACCTGCAATCGTACCTGCCTGATTGATCATTTTTCCTGTTTTCTCATCAACAACACCGTTATATTGCACAGCTTCGTTGGTTACGACTGGTGATGTACCACGGCTACAGGTTTTTTGTGCGGCTTTGACGGCGTTGTTTTGTGCAGTGAGTTTATCTTTACCAATGCCTGTGATTTGATATTGATTATTTTCTTTTTGCATTGCAAGTGTTGTGGTTTCTGTGGTTTGACAGCCAACGAGTGCTATGATTGATAGCACACTTGCGCCAACGATCCATTTGCGTGAATGCGCTTTTACTAAATTTTGCATATGCAATACCTCATTTTTTTTCAAATTTATTGATTTACATCATTATGCCGTTTGCTTTACTTGCTCATGTATGAAAAATGATGATGAATCAGTAGATTGCTGTAAGTAGATCTCCATTATTCTTTAGAGCATCAATGTTATATCACAGTTAAAAAGTGCAATCTTAAAGCGTAGTTAATCATAATAACTTTCTCGTTTTTTCGAGAATTTTTCTAACTGTTGTAAAAATCCTGCGAAGTATTCTTTATGTTTATCTTCACTGCGAAAGCCTGCATATAAAGTACGACGCAAGCCGTTGTCTGATACAAAGGCAAAACGGCGACTTGTCACCCAGCCTTTTTGCTCATATTCATTGACCACCCAATCAGGTAGAGCAGATATTCCCCGACCACTGGCGACCAATTGGATCAGCATTTGCGTGAGTTCTGTCGTACGGATTTGCTTTGGCAGAACATTTGCAGGGATGAAAATATGCGCCATGATGTCCAAGCGATGTTTATCGACTGGATAGGTGATCAGTGTTTCTTCGCTCAAATCCTGTAGCGTGATGTCAGCCTTACGTGCTAAAGGGTGTGTATGCGCCAAGACGAGCCGAGATTCATATTCAAATATGGGGAAATACTCAATGCCTTTCAATGCAATTGGATCAGCGGTGATGAGTAGGTCAAATTCGCTATTTTGCAATAGCTCATGCGGATTCACCTCAAAAGCCGAAGCAAAGTCCAAATCCACATCGGGATAGTTCAGTCGATATTGATTGAGCAGTGGCATGAGCCAATCAAAACAACTATGACATTCGGAAGACAAAATAATTCGTCCAGTTTGCCCATGTACAATACGAGTAATATCAGATTGAGTGAGTTGTACTTGCGGTAAAATATCATCGGCAAGTTGAAGCAGTCGCAAACCAACCGTAGAGAATTGTAGGGGACGACTGCGCCGATTCACGATTTCTACATCGTACCAATGCTCAAGTTCTTTCAGCTGATGTGAGATCGCAGATGGTGTAAGGTTCAGCTCATTGGCTGCGGCAACCAATGAACCGTGATAGCGTAGAGCGCTCAGTGTGCGCAGATGACGAAGTTCTAACATGATAAAAATTCAACAGATAAAATTTATATTTAATAATATTCATCTTAGCATAATAGTCATGAGTTGAATTCACTCAATGCTTCATTCAATGTTATTCAGATTCAATCTATGGGATACGATAATGTCCTGTGATTTTATACTGCAATAAAATATCTTCTTCCTGCGTACCACGCCCAATATTATGAATAATCAATGGTACTTGGCTTATAGATTTTCGATCTGACACGATACCGATGTGTACCAAACCACGACCTAAATCCCAAGTGACGATATCACCCGCTTTAAATAATGCGGTTTTGAAAGGGCTTTTCTGTACGCTATAACCTTGACGTGTCATATATTTGGCGATATTTGGAACACGGCGATGATCAATATTACGATCGGTATTTTTTAAACCCCAAAGCTGTGGATAGGCTTTAAAATTTCGCTTCATATCTTCATGAATGACTTTTTGCAGATCAATATTTTGCTTGCGTAAAGCACGAATCACGACATCAGTACAGACACCTTTTTGTATTGGCACATCGCCCATCGGATAGCTTAAACGTGTATAAGCAGGATCATAAGTTAAAGTTTGACCAATTTGACTGCGTGCATCTTTGACCAATTGATTTGCAGAGATTGCATAGCTGAAAGTGCTTAAAATCAAACTCAAGCACGTCAGACTCAAAAATAGAATGTACCGAGGAAAATTTTTAAATATTGTCATTACATTGTCTACACAGGGTGAATTTATAGTTCTTTATTTATTTTATCAATATTAAGAAAATAGTCATACAGAGCTGTGTAAAGATTTACTTTAATCACTCGATAAAAAAACGCCACCTGTGTGACGTTTCATTTATTTCAATCAATGATATTAAAATCAATAGATATTTAAAATCAATAGAACAAATTATTCAAGCTCAGCCATCACGTCATCGCTAAACTCAACATTGGTATAGACGTTCTGTACATCATCCAAATCTTCAAGCATATCAATCATTTTCATGATTTTTTTCGCTTGATCAATGTCAGTGATTTCAGCTTTAGTCGAAGGATTCATTACCACTTCGGCGTTGTCAGATTTTAAGCCTGCTTCAGTTAAGGCATCTTGTACTGTACCAAATGTTTCAGGAGTCGTGATGACGAGGATGCCATCTTCAGACACTTCGATGTCTTCTGCGCCTGCTTCTAAAGCCACGTCCATGATTTGATCTTCAAGCGATACATCTTCAAAGCTGATCTCACCACGCTTGGTAAATAAGAATGATACTGAACCGTTCGTACCTAGATTACCATCTGTCTTAGAGAAACAGTGACGTACATCAGGCACAGTACGATTCAGGTTATCCGTCATGGTTTCGACAATCACAGCAACACCACCAACGCCATAACCTTCGTAGGTCACTTCTTTTAAGTCGTCATTGTCTTCGCCACCTGCACCACGCTGAATGGCACGGTTAATGACATCACGTGTCATATTCACAGAGAGGGCTTTTTCCACTACAGCACGTAGACGAGGGTTGCTCGCAGCGTCAGCACCGCCAAGCTTTGCAGCAGTGACAATCTCACGAATATATTTGGTAAACACCTTGCCACGGCTCGCATCTTGTTTTGCTTTACGATGCTTGATATTTGCCCATTTTGAATGACCCGCCATGTGAAAAGTACTCCGACGCTAAATCCATTACTGAATAAAAATGTTAAATAAAAAATGTGGCGAAATCTTAGCATAGCGCAGGATTTTTGAAAATATTGCGCTGTTGTTTTATTCGCTGTGGTTACAGGAGTTCTCATCGAAAAAGTTGTATAGCAGTTTTGTAGTGAAAATTGTGTGGCTCAATACTGCATGCTATAAATTGCTGAGAACATTTGGATAAAACTTAGATGGAGCAATCTTGTGATCGACTTATATTATTGGGGTACGCCAAATGGACATAAAATTTCCATTGCTTTAGAAGAAATGAATTTGGCTTACACTGTCCATCCAATCAACATTCTCGCAAATGATCAATTTGATCCTGACTATTTAAAAATTTCCCCAAACAATAAAATTCCAGCGATTGTTGATCATGATACCTTTGATGGTCAGCCGATCTCAATCTTTGAATCGGGTGCGATCTTACAATATCTAGGTCGGAAAACAGGGCAGTTTTATCCGCAAAATGAACGTGAACGGATTCAAGTTGAACAATGGTTGATGTGGCAAATGGGTGGTTTTGGTCCAATGCTTGGGCAAAATCATCACTTTTCAAAATTTGCACCTGAACGACTTGAATACCCAACCAAGCGTTATCAAGCAGAAACCAAACGTTTGTATGGTGTGTTAAATACACATTTGCAAAATCGTGAATTTGTGGCAGGACAAGGTCAAGGCGAGTATTCGATTGCGGATATGGCGATCTTTCCGTGGATGTTGACGCATGAATGGCAAAATATTGATCTCAATGATTTTGTAAATGTGAAAAGTTATTTTGAACGTATCTACGCACGAGAAGCGGTGCAAAAAGCATTAGCCATTTCTGTATGACGGATTACATTGAAAAGCATTGCTATGACAATTAAAGTGTTTTCCTAGATGGTTTATAAAAGCCAAAATTTATAAAAGAGAAAAATGATGAATACGATTAAAACGACTAATGCGTTGACTGTCGCTACATTAAGTACGGTACTGATCCTTTCGGCGTGTAGTAAGCCTAGTGAATATGCGAGTGGCGATGCGGTTTCAGAGTCAGCAGCTTCGGCGGTATCCGCTACGGACATGAACCGAGAAAATATAGAGAATCCTGAGCAACTGGTTTCCGATACACAACAACAGCTCGAACAATCACGACAATTGGTGAAGTCGGCGACGGTACGTTTTGAAGTAGAGAATATTCAAAGCACTACAGCGAAAATTGAACAACAACTCGCAAGCCACAAGGGCTATATCGAAGCAAGAGAGCTACGCTATGAAGTGAATGATTATCGCCGTAAAAATCATAAAGACGGTACAGTGACGATTTTTGAGAAGATTGTCCCAACGACAAGTATTACAGTACGTGTGCCGAATGCTGAGGTGGCAAACTTTTTAAATACCTTGCCAGCGATGATGAAATATTTTGATGCGCAGTCATATGAGGCAAAACGCTATCAATTAAAACTTTTAGAACAACGTCTAAATACAGCAGATCGTGCTAATAATGTATCGGAACAGACTGATCGACAATTACAGCAACTGACTGAATCAGAAGCAAAAGACCGATTGCAATATAGCACGATTCATCTAACTTATTTCCAAATGCCTGAACTACGCCAACGTCAAGATATGAATCTCGATGAGGTGGTGGCAGAGCATCAAGATGCTTTCCATCATCGGATTTGGTATGCCTTACAAGATGGATTTGAAATGTTTAAAGCACTCATTCTGTGGCTATTTTATATTTGGCCTGCGTATGTGGTGCTATTGGTGATTTATATTATTTTTCGAGTGATTCGAGCGAAAAAACAAAAGGCGAATATTTAATTCGCCAGTGTTCTTTTGAAATTTAAGTTGAAATTTAAATTCAGATTTAAAACAGTGCGGATTACTCAATCCGCACATCTATCCCAAGTTCTGCATAAAGTTGTTTGATTTTGATCAAATCACTTTTTAAATCTGTGGGATAAATCTTGGCAAATAGTCCGCCTTTCTTGGTTTTGGCATGTGCGTAAATCAATACAATCGGTACATTGGCTGCTTTGGCAATATGCCAAAATCCAGTACGAATCGGTTTGCGTTCTACACCATTCTTGGCACGAGTCGCTTCTGGTGCGATCACTAAAGTAAACTTTTCATGTTGTGCAAAGACATCGACCATTTGACCGACGACATCTTTATTATTACTGCGATCGACTGGAATGCCACCGAGCTTTGTCATGATAGGCTTCATGGGACCGCGAAACCAATCTTGTTTGATTAAGCCGTGTGCTTTGAGATCGAGAATCCCAAAAATCGAGTAGGCGAGTATCGCATCTAAGTTTGAGGTATGTTCAAATCCGATGATTACTTGTTTATCTTCAAGTAGACTTTCATCGACTTGATACTGCCATCCTGCAAGTTTAAAGATCGTTTTTCCAATCCATTTTTTCATTGATATACACAATACAAAGTAGAGTTCGTGAATATTATCATGCGCCTAATCTGTATTAAGCAATGTGATAAAGTGACAAAAATTAAGAAAATATCGAGTTTTCTGCGTGATATTCCCTTTGATTTTCGGAATTTCAAAGATCGATTGTGGTTTTTAATTGATTTTCTCAAAAATAAAATCATTAATCACGTGACCTTCTTCCAGTCCACGACGTTCAAACTTGGTCATCGGTCGCCAATCTGGACGTGGGTAAGCATTTCCTTCGCCTGCAAGATTCTTCAGACGTTCACGGTTTGATAGCACTTCAAGCATCCATGCCGCATAATGCTCCCAATCTGTTGCAGAGTGGAAAGTTCCGCCAATTTCCAATTTTTCCTCCACCAATGCCATACGTTTTGGAACGACAAAACGACGTTTGTAATGACGTTTTTTCTGCCACGGATCAGGGAAATACAGTTGGATGCAGTTGATGCTATTGTCAGGCATTGCCGTCAGAATTTTAATTGCATCGCCATCTATGACACGTAGATTGTCAATTTCCGAAAGTCCTGCCTCATAAACACATTGCGCAATACCAGGCACATGCACTTCGATGCCGATATAGTTACGTTCGGGATTGGCTTTCGCCATCTCTACCAGCGAGCGCCCCATACCAAAACCAATTTCCACCGTTAATGGGCGTTCAGGATGCGTAAAAGCCTGACGTAGATCACCTGACTTTAACGCTTCAGCATTACTATCAAGGATTAAATGTTGATAATCCTCCAGTGCTGTACGCTGTGAGGTATTCAGCGGTGAAGAACGACGCATAAAGGTGACGATCTCACGATGCTCGGTGAGTTCATCGAGATTTTGAATCGCTGCGATTTGATCACGAATTTCTAGCGCATTTTGTGGTGTGTTGGAAACAGGTGGCGCACTTTGCGGCATAAGTGGTGAGGTATTTTGATCTGACATGGAAAAGGTGCGCTAATGACTAACGATAAGTGGGCGCTATTCTAAAAGTATCTGCTCGTTTGTGCAAATGTAGAGAAATCATCGTAAAATGGGGTATTCAACATTAATTGGTTATTTCATCGTTATTTTTATAAAAATCTAAAAAACCGATTGTATTGATAAAATCATTCTGTTTTACCAATCATCAAAAACAGCATATTATAGCCTCATTGAAAAGTTTTAACCCTATACATTTTAGACATTTGGAGAGTTTGACGATGTTAGAGCAAAACATTAAAGCACAATTAAAAACTTATTTAGAGCGTTTAGAAGCACCGATTGAAATTATTGCTTCACTCGATGAATCAAATAATGCAGCCAAAATCAAAGAGCTCGTGACTGAGATTGCTGAGCTGTCAGATCAAGTGACCGCACGATTTGATGGGACACATACACGTCGTCCGAGTTTTGCCATTGCTAAAGTCGGTGAACAACCACGTGTGCACTTTGCTGGTTTGCCGATGGGTCATGAGTTTACTTCATTGATCTTGGCATTATTGCAAGTCTCTGGTTATGCGCCAAAAGTGTCTGATGAAATTTTAAATCAAATCAAAGGTTTGAATTTGAAAGGTGACTTTGATGTGTTCGTATCATTAAGCTGTCACAACTGTCCAGATGTGGTGCAGGCGTTGAACTTGATTGCAATCTACAATCCAGATGCTACCACCACCATGATCGATGGTGCATTTTTCCAAGATGAAGTAGAGCAACGCAAAATCATGGCTGTGCCAATGGTCTTCGTAGGTGAAGAACAGTTCGGTCAAGGTCGTATGACCTTGGAAGAGATCGTGGCGAAATTGGATACCGACTCTGCCAGTAAATACGCCGAGAAGATCAACGCCAAAGATACTTTTGATGTGTTGGTGATCGGTGGTGGTCCTGCGGGCGCAACAGCGGCGATCTACGCAGCACGTAAAGGCATTGCGACAGGGATCGTGTCTGAACGCTTCGGTGGTCAGGTCATGGATACCATGGACATTGAAAACTTTACGTCAGTACAGAAAACCCAAGGGCCGAAATTCGCAGCCGATATCGAAGCACACGTCAAAGACTATGATGTCGATATCATGAATTTGCAAAAAGTCAGCAAAATCAAAGGTGCCGATCAAACTACCTATGGCATGGTTGAAGTCGAGCTTGAAAATGGCGCAAAACTGGAATCAAAAACCGTGATCTTGGCGACAGGCGCACGTTGGAGAAAGATGGGTGTCCCAGGTGAGAATGAATATGCGACTCGTGGCGTGGCGTACTGCCCACACTGTGATGGGCCATTGTTCAAAGGTAAACGTGTTGCGGTGATTGGTGGTGGTAACTCTGGTGTGGAAGCTGCGATTGACCTTGCAGGAATTGTTGAGCATGTGACCTTGATCGAGTTTGATACCAAACTCCGTGCTGATCAAGTCTTGCAAAATAAGCTCAATAGCTTGCCAAATACCGAAGTCATTTTGAATGCGCTGAGTACAGAAGTGATCGGTGATGGGCAACAAGTGACGGCTTTGAAATACCAAGATCGTGCTACAGATCAAGAGCATAGCGTGGAGCTTGCAGGTATTTTTGTACAGATCGGCTTGTTGCCAAATACTGACTTCTTAAAAGACAGTGCGGTCGAGCTTAGCCCGCGTGGTGAGATCGTGGTCAATGACCGTAACGAAACCAATGTGCAAGGTGTATTTGCCGCAGGGGACTGTACTACGGTGCCTTATAAGCAAATCATCATTGCGACTGGTGAAGGTGCTAAAGCGTCACTCAGCGCCTTTGACTATATGATTCGTTCAGGGCAGTAATATTGCACTGAGTGTTTGGTAAAAAGTAATTCAAAAATAAAACCCAAAATCATGGTAATGGTTTTGGGTTTTTACTATGTATGCTTTTACAAACAAAACTTTAGCAAAACTCGAGAATTAAGCAACAAAAAAGACATATGCAAGCATATGTCTTTTGGTCAATCATTTAGGAATAAACAAATTATTCAGAAACGATTGTTACTAAAATTTCAGAAGTCACATCGTGGTGCAATTGAACTGCGATGTGGAACTCACCAGTGTGGCGAAGTGCGCCATTTGGCAAGCGAATTTCAGTACGATCTACTTCAAGACCAGCAGCTGTCAAAGCATCTGCGATATCACGCGTACCGATAGAACCGAATAGTTTACCTTCATCACCAGCTTTCGCAGTGATCACGATATTTACTTCGTTCAATTGGTCAGCACGAGCTTGAGCAGTAGCCAATACTTCAGCTTCTTGCTTTTCAAGTTCCGCACGACGTGCTTCAAATGCAGCAGTATTTGCTTCAGTTGCAGCAACAGCTTTACCTTGAGGAATCAAAAAGTTACGACCGTAACCAGCTTTTACTGATACTTTGTCGCCAAGCTTCCCAAGGTTAACAATACGTTGTAATAAGATAACGTCCACAGATCACCTCACTTATGGTTGTCAGTGTATGGAATCAAAGACAAGTAGCGAGCTTGCTTGATCGCAAGCGCCAATTGACGTTGATAACGAGCACGAGTACCAGTGATACGGCTGGGAACAATCTTGCCGTTTTCAGTAATGTACTGTTTTAGAGTATCGATATCTTTGTAGTCGATATATGTAACGTTCTCAGCTGTGAAGCGGCAGAACTTACGACGACGGTAAAAACGTGCCATGTGTGTTCTCCTTATCCTTCAACAGATTCGTCTTGATGAGACGGCTGATTGTCTTCACGTTGCGCTTTACGAGCACGTTTTTCTTCAGCACTCTTAGCAAGCAAAGATTCTTCAGTGATTGCTTCATCACGACGGATGATCAAGTTACGGATGATTGCATCGTTGTAACGGAACAATTCTTCTAATTCGTCAAGCGTAGTTTGACCACATTCAACATTCATCAAAATGTAGTGCGCTTTATGAATTTTGTTAATTGGGTAAGCCAATTGGCGACGGCCCCAATCTTCTAGACGGTGGATTTGACCACCAGCTTCTTTGATCTGTGCGATATAGCGTTCAACCATACCAACAACTTGATCGCTTTGATCTGGATGAACCAAGATCACGATTTCGTAGTGACGCATGTCAGCTCCTTACGGTTTAAACAGCCCCTAATCCGTTCAAAAGAATTTTTAAAACGCTTAGAAGCAAGGAGTCATAACTTTCAAACATAGTGTTTGACATGTTATGTCGCAAATTGCGAAGCGCAAATTTTACTGCTTCGCAATAAAAAATACAAGAAAATTCCCACACTAAAACTTAGCCATCAAGCATCTAATCTAAAAAGATACGACTTAAAATATTGGTAAATGCGGTGCAGGGGAGATCGCTGTAAAGTAAAAGCTCAGACTCAATACAGTGATAAACTGAACTGAAAATAAGAAATAATGTTTTGCCCAAACTTGATCATCATCAGCTTTAAAGCCTTTGATGCTGAGATAGATCCAATATAAGCCGATCGCATTTAAAGCAATTGCGAAGCAAATATTTGTATAGCCAAAGACATAAAGCAAATTCATCGTGACTAAAAATAAAACCACATAAATTAACGATTCAACTTTAGTACGTTTGATAGTACGTGCGACAGGTAAGATTGGAATATTGGCATTGGCATAATCTTGAAAACGATAAATCGCAATGCCCCACGAGTGTGGCATCTGCCAAAATGCGTAACCAAGTAATAAGATTAAAGCTGCAAAATCGAACTGCTCAGTAATCGCTGTATAACCGATCACAGGCGGGCAAGCACCAGAGATACTGCCAATGACTGTTTGATGGATGCTACTACGCTTCGTCCATAGGCTATATAAAAAAACATAAACGATAAAACCAATACCTGCGAATAAGCAAGCCAATGGATTGACCAAAAAATACAAAATCACAAAGCCAAGTACGCCAAGTACACAGCCGTAAATAAATGCAATAGGCACAGAAATCGCTTTGGTGACCAAAGCACGATTTTGAGTACGCTGCATTTTTTGGTCAATATCTTGGTCGATAATATTATTAAAGACACAGCCAGATGCCACGACAAGGGTCGTACCAAGTAGCGTAAGGAGCAAAAGGGGGAGATCAATTGAACCTTGGGCGGCTAAAAAGAAGCCGCCCAAAGTGGTAATGAAATTACCAAATAGAATCCCTGGTTTGGTCAGGAATAAATACTTTTTAAACATGACAAGCGTTTAGATCATCATGTTCGCATGTAGATTAGTCATTACCCATACTGAACCAATGAGCAAAATTGCAATGGTCAAAATCGTATAGATAAAGGCAATCGAATCCCAACGCTGTTGTTCAGAACCATTCAAGTGAAGGAAGAACACCAACTGGACGAGTACCTGAGCAATCGCAGTAATCGCAATCGTCGCAATGACAAGACCACCAGTCATACCAGCCATGACCATCCCAAAAGGGATAAGGGTCAGGATGATAGACAAGATAAACCCGATTGTATATTGCTTAAAGCTACCGTGCGCAGCACCAGGATTATTCACATCATGACTCATGCGAGAACGCCTCCTAAGTAAACTAAGCTAAACACACAAATCCATACGATATCAAGGAAGTGCCAGAACAAGCTTAAGCATGCCAAACGACGTGTGTTTGGTAATGTCAAACCGTTCTTTTTGATTTGGTACATTAAGACCAACATCCACACCAAGCCAGAAGTCACGTGAATACCGTGTGTACCAACTAGAGTAAAGAATGCAGATAAGAATGCACTTGTGCTCGGACCATGACCTGCATGTACTAAGTGATTGAACTCATAAAGCTCCATGCCAATGAACGCTGCACCAAAGAAGAATGTGATCATTAACCACTTCAATACACCGCCAACATCATTACGGTAGCGAGCCAATACTGCAAAACCAAAGGTCACTGATGAAATCAAAAGTGCCATAGTTTCAGTCAATACAAATCCTAAAGAGTCACCGAACAAATCCTTCGCACTTGGTGTACCAGGTGGAATGTGTGTGCTCAATACAGCAAAAGCGATGAAGAGTGTGCCGAATAAGATCAAGTCACTCATCAAGTAAGTCCAGAAACCAAAGACCGTTAGATCAGTATCATCATGTTCGTGATGATCATCGTGTCCGTGGTTGTCGTGATGAAGTACTTCAGCCATTGTCTTAGTCCTTCTTCAAATGTTTTTCTAACAAAGCATAACGTTCGTTTTCGATACGTTCTACTTCGGCAGCAGGGACGTAGTAATCCACTTCTTTAGTAAATGAACTACGAATGAAGCTGATGATCGCAATTACGAAAGTAACAAGCGCTAACCACCAAATATGCCAGATCAATGCAAAGCCCATGACTGTAATAATAATCGCAATCACAAAACCAGCTGCACGATTGGTCGGCATATGAATGTCTTCATATTTCGTCGGACGTTGGTAAGCGACGCCATTTTCTTTGTCTGAATAAAAGCGATCAATACCAGCACCATCTAAGTCATGTGCAAAGTTATAAAATGGTGCAGGTGACGAAGTAGACCACTCAAAAGTACGACCAGCATTCCAAGCATCACCTGTATAGTCCATTGTTTCTTGACGTTTTAAGAAACCTACACCAACAGAAAGCAACCAACATGCGATACCGATGGCAACCATCACTGCACCGATCATTGCTACATTAAGATAAGGCGTCCATTCAGGATTGTCATATGTATTCAGACGACGAGTCATCCCCATGAAACCAAGGATATAAAGTGGCATGAATGCAAAATAGAAACCGAAGAACCAAAACCAAAATGCTGCTTTACCCCAAAACTCGTTTAACTTCCACCCAAACATTTTTGGCCAGTAGAATGCAAGTCCTGCAAAGAAGCCAAATACCACACCACCGATGATCACGTTATGGAAATGCGCAATCAAGAACAATGAGTTGTGTACAAGGAAGTCAGCAGGTGGGATCGCCATGAGTACACCAGTCAAACCACCGATACCAAAGGTAACTAAGAAGCCCATTGTCCAATACATTGGAGAGGTGAACGTGATCTGACCACGATACATGGTGAATAACCATGAGAACATCTTCACACCAGTAGGAATGGCGATGATCATCGTCATAATACCGAAGAAGGCATTGACGTTTGCACCTGCACCCATGGTGAAGAAGTGGTGTAACCAAACGATTAAAGACAAGATGGTAATTGCGATCGTCGCATAAACCATAGATTTGTAACCGAATAGTGTCTTACGGCTAAATGTCGCAACAATCTCAGAATATAAACCAAATGCAGGCAATACCAAGATATATACTTCTGGGTGACCCCAGGTCCAAATCAAGTTCACATATAGCATTGGGCTACCGCCAAGCTCGTTGGTGAAGAAGTGGAAACCGAAGTAACGATCAAGTGTTAACATTGCCAAAGTTGCTGTCAATACAGGGAATGTTGCAATGATTAATGCACAGGCACACAAGGTAGTCCAAGTTGATACAGGCATATCCATTAACTTCATACCCGGTGCACGCATCTTGATGATGGTGACGAAGAAGTTAACACCTGACAACAGTGAACCTAAACCAGAGATCTGTAGTGCCCAAATATAATAATCCACACCAACGCCTGGACTATATTCAATGCCAGATAGTGGAGGATAGGCTAACCATCCCGTTGCTGCAAACTCACCAATAGCAAGTGAAGCCATCATTAGCCCCGCAGCACCAGCGAATAACCAGAAGCTCAAAGAGTTGAGCAGTGGGAATGCAACGTCACGCGCACCGATTTGAAGCGGTACTGTAATGTTCCACATACCAACAACAAGACCCATTGCCACGAAGAAGATCATAATCACGCCGTGGGCGGAAAAGATCTGATCATAGTGCTCGGGATGCAGATAGCCTTCGCCACCTGGTCCTGCGAGGAACATTTGCAAACGCATCATGAGTGCATCGGCAAAACCACGGACTAACATAATTACCGATACTAAGAAATACATAATACCGATTTTTTTATGATCAACAGTAGTAAACCATTCTTTCCACAAGTAGCCCCATAGTTTGAAATAGGTAATCGCACCAAAAACGGCGATACCACCTAAAACCATGGCAGCAACTGTGACCAATACGATTGGATCATGTGGAATTGCTTCAGGGCCTAACTTGCCTAATAAAAGTGTAGACATCATTATTCTCCTGTGGTAGCAGGTGTAGTCGCATCATGCGCTACAGCTTCAGGCTGATGACTTGGTGTAGTAGTTGTTTCAACTACGTGCTCGCCATGATGTTTATCACCATGGTAATTACTCATATATGTATTAATCACAGTTTCAAATAAACCTGCTTCAACCGATGAGTAATAAGTCACTGGGTGAGGGTGATGAGGGTAAGGACCTTCCGCTTGTGCAATTGCAGCCGCTTTTTTCTCAGCTTCTGTACGTGCTGTTTTCACCATTGCATCAATTTGGAATTGAGCACGGTTACCATCACGAAGTGATTTCAATTCTGCTTGGTCAAGCAAGCCTTTTTGAACTGCAGTGGTGCCTTTGTCATCAACGATAACAGTATTGCCTTGACCACTTTTGATCGTTTGAACCCATTGTTCAAATTCAGGTGCAGTCACACTGTGTGCAAGGAAGCGCATTTGGGAGAAGCCATAACCACTATAGTTGGCTGAGAATCCGCGATACTTACCAGTCTCAGTTGCACTTAAATGCAATTGAGTTTGCATACCTGCCATCGCATAGATTTGACCTGCAAGCTTCGGAATGAAGAAAGAGTTCATCGTGAAGTTTGAAGTAACGCGAAAAGCAACTTGTTGGTTTTCAGGGAAGCGAACTTCATTGACCGTTGCAATGTTTTGTTCTGGGTAGATAAATACCCATTTGAACTGTTCAGCGATTACCTGAATAGTTAATTGCTCTGTCGGATTTTCTGAGCGTGGTTTATAAGGATCGTATTCATGCGAGCCCCACCATGCTAGATATGCTAGGTAAGCAATAATGATAATTGGAACACCCCAAACAACGATTTCGATCGCTGTAGAATGCGCCCAATGTGGTTGATAGTCTGCATCTTTATTAGACTTACGGTATTTCCAACCAAACCAAATTGCCATAATGATTGAAGGAATAACAACAAGCAACATCACATAGATGGCAGTCATCATTAATTTCGACAATCCTTCGGCAACAGGACCTGCTGAAGTAAGAAGAACCATATCACCGCCACAGCCTGTTAGGGCAATAGCTGCGACTAATAAAGACAATACTGTTATAGTCGTTTGTCTCATAATACAACCTCGGTGAAGAGACCCATTTTCAAAAAAATATGGGATAGCGATTTGAGTGCTGCATGATTGATTAGATATTTGATTAGCAAATAGGCTATTTTCTAGCCAAACATGTGGCACCGCTACTTTATAGGGCATTATGCCTGATTCATCGACACGAAGCTATAACAAAACTCTGATAAAACACAATTAATTCCATGAAAAAAGTAATGGTTTAAAACCAAAAGGCACAAATTTTTAATAATTCTTTGAAGAATAAATATTTTTTGTATGTATTTGATTAAAATATAGCCACAAAATGGTTTATTTTGTGGCTAAAGGTTCACTATAAAATAAATGAATAGCGAGTCATTCATATACTGAATTATTTTTCAATGACAATGGTTTTTGCAACTTTGTCATGCAAGGTTTGACGCTTTTTCGATGCAGAAAATGCAAGGTCGATAATGGTGCTAAATGGCATAAACAATACATTCAAAATAATAAACAATGCACTACGCATCACAAATACACGTCCGAAACTTACAGTTTCTTTACTTTCGGCATCTACGATTTGTATTTTCATGATTTTTTTACCGATACTTTGACCGCTACGTGTCAGTAAAACGGCTTGTGCAGTCAACATCAAAATGAGATACACGCCCATGCCAATCCAACCAATCTGTGGAATAAGGCTAAACAGCGCTTCTTGAGTTTCAGGCGATGGCAACATACCTTGTGCTTGAAGCTTGGCAAGCTCTGCATGTTGCGCAGGTGACATAAATGCAGTTAAAAATAAAAATGCAGGAAGCCATAACAACAAATCAATAATTTTGGCAAAAATACGTTTTGAAAATGGTGCTAAGCCACCATCGGTGTTTTCATTTTTATTAACCTGAATGTTATTTTTCCAGTCATATTGCTGTGTAGTAGATGCAGGCGTTGCCCATTTTGAGTCACTATTATTTGCCTCATCTACAGCAGGCGGAAGTTGACCACTTTGTTTGACTTCGCCAATGGTTTTCCATTCAGACATGCCTTTGAACCAAATCAAATCTGTTGCAACGACTTGTTGGCTTTCAATCATTTGATGAACTTGCGCCAAAGTATATGGGCCTGCTTGTTCATTATTTCGAGCTAAATAAATATCCAATGTATAACCTCAAATGCAATCTTGATGATTTTTAAAAATTGCCGTCAATAAAAAGTTGTTATAAAAAAGACCCATGAGCGGGTCTTTTTTATGGACATAATGCGAACATTTTATCACATTATGTCGTTTACTTTTTATTTTGGTTGTCTGACAGATAGAACCACGTATCGAGCACAGAATCAGGATTCAATGACACAGAGTCAATGCCTTGTTCCATGAGCCAAAACGCAAGATCAGGGTGGTCGGAAGGTCCTTGACCACAAATCCCGACATATTTTCCTGCTTTACGGCACGCATTGATCGCCATGGAAAGCAATGTTTTCACTGCTTCGTCACGCTCATCAAAGAGGTGCGAAACAATCCCTGAGTCACGATCAAGTCCAAGTGTTAATTGGGTTAAGTCGTTTGAACCAATCGAGAAGCCGTCAAAGTGTTCGAGGAATTGATCAGCCAATAGCGCATTGGTTGGCAATTCACACATCATGATGACTTTTAAGCCATTTTCACCACGTTTTAAACCATTTGCAGCAAGGAGTTCAATCACACGCTTTGCTTCGTTTACAGTGCGTACAAATGGAATCATGATTTGAATATTGGTCAGACCCATTTCATCACGTGCTTTTTTCAAGGCACGACATTCAAGCTCGAAACAGTCACGGAAGTTATCAGATACATAACGACTTGCGCCACGGAAGCCAAGCATTGGATTTTCTTCTTCAGGCTCGTAGAGCTTACCACCGATCAAGTTTGCATACTCATTCGACTTGAAGTCCGACATACGTACGATCACTGGCTTATCAGCAAATGCCGCTGCAAGCGTGGTAATTCCCTCAACCAATTTCTCCACATAGAAATCGACTGGAGAAGTATAACCTGCGGTACGTGTCGCAACCGCAGCACGTGTTTCACGAGGTAGACTGTCGATATTTAATAATGCTTTTGGATGCACGCCGATCATACGGTTGATGATGAACTCAAGACGTGCCAAGCCAATCCCTTCATTTGGAATTTGCGCAAAGTCAAATGCACGGTCAGGGTTTCCAACGTTCATCATGATTTTGAATGGTAGTGGTGGCATTGAAGAAATTGAGTTGCGTTGTACTTCGAAGTCCAAAGCACCTTCATAAATAAAGCCTGTATCACCCTCTGCACAAGATACAGTGACTTCTTGACCATCAGACAAAATCTCTGTGGCGTTACCTGTACCGACGATCGCAGGGACACCAAGCTCACGTGCAATAATCGCTGCGTGACAAGTACGCCCACCACGATTGGTGACGATCGCAGCCGCACGCTTCATCACTGGTTCCCAATCTGGGTCAGTCATGTCTGAAACAAGCACGTCGCCAGTTTGGACTTTGTCCATCTCTTTAATTGAGTTGACGACACGTACTTTACCTGAACCAATACGTTGACCGATCGAACGACCTTCGCAAAGAACAGTACCTTTTTGCTTGAGTAAGTAGCGTTCCATTGTGCCGACATTTTGACGGCTTTTGACGGTTTCTGGACGTGCTTGAACAATATAGATTTGCTCATCATCACCATCTTTTGCCCATTCGATATCCATTGGCGCACCGTAGTGCTTTTCAATGATCAGGGCTTGTTTCGCAAGTTCGGTGAGCTCATGATCATTTAAGGCAAAGTGTTGACGATCAGCTTTATCCACATCAACGATCTCTACAGAACGACCCGCTGCACCGTCTGCGCTATAGATCATTTTTTTATGTTTAGAGCCAAGATTACGACGCAGTACAGCATGTTTACTGTTATTTAATAATGGTTTAGATAGATAAAATTCGTCAGGATTGACCGCACCTTGCACGACCATTTCACCCAAACCATACGCCGCAGTGATAAATACCACATCACGGAAGCCTGACTCGGTATCAAGGGTAAACATCACGCCTGCTGCCCCGGTTTCAGAGCGAACCATACGTTGAACACCCGCAGAGAGGGCAACGATGTCATGCTCAAAGCCTTGATGAACACGGTAAGCAATCGCACGGTCATTATACAGTGAAGCAAAGACTTCTTTGATCGCAACTAAGATATTGTCGATACCTCGAATATTGAGGAAAGTTTCTTGTTGACCTGCGAATGAAGCATCAGGTAAATCTTCCGCTGTTGCAGAAGAGCGCACAGCAACAGCAATCTCAGGATTACCATTTGACATGGTTTCAAAAGCACTACGTACTTCTTGCTCAAGCTCAGGTGTCAGCGGAGAGTCGATGATCCATTGGCGGATTTTTGCACCAGTTTCAGTAAGGGCTGAGATGTCATCAACATTCAGCTGTTTGAGTTCATTGGAGATTTTTTCTTTTAGACCGCTTTTATCAAGGAATTCACGATACGCTTCAGCAGTTGTGGCAAATCCACCTGGGACTGAAACTCCAGCATTAGAGAGGTGACTAATCATTTCACCTAAAGAGGCATTTTTTCCGCCTACTTTATCTACATCATGCTTGCCTAATTTTTCCAGACCAATAACGCGTGCTTCCAAAATCGTTACTCCACTGTGTGCTTCATTAAAAATTTAACTGATTCGAAAATTTCTTTCGAACGTCTACATCCAAGTCTAAATCAAAAAATCTCGAAAACGTATTTCATAAATCGATGTCGTCAATCTATACGAAAATCTAAGTTGTGATATGCGTACCAATGATTCAAATTTCCACCCCTAGTGGCATATTATTTTTTACTATTTTGCACAGTTTGCACGTTTTATCAGCGAATACAGCAATAATAGGCGACAGGAGATCAACATGCGTTTACTATAAAGATTATGTGCTATGAAAACAAATGCTAAAGGTGAAAAAAACATGTCAGAAAGTAACATGATCCATCGAAGTGTATTCTTTATTTCCGATGGTACAGCGATTACAGCGGAAACCTTAGGGCATTCACTTTTAGCACAATTTCCAAACGTAAAATTTGACATTCATATCATGCCTTATATTGATAGCGAAGAAAGCGCAATGAATGTGGTCATGAAGATTAATAATATCGCAGCTGGTGATGGATGTTTACCGATTGTATTTGATACTTTAGTCGATCCAAAAGTCCGTGACATCATCAATACAGCCAATGCGATTAACCTTGATGTGTTTGAAGGCATCATCAGTAAGCTTGAAACAGAGTTGGATACCAAAGCGACCACATTAGTCGGTCAGACTCATGCAGTAACAGACTCAGAGTATTATAAAGCAAGGATTGATGCGGTTCATTTTGCCCTTGATAATGATGATGGTGCACGTACTCGTCATTATGATCAGGCGGATTTGATTTTGATCGGTGTATCTCGCTCAGGGAAAACACCAACGTCGATTTATTTGTCATTACAATTTGGTATTCGTGTGGCAAACTATCCATTGACCGAAGATGATCTTGATGACAATCGCTTGCCTGCGGTACTCAAACCACATAAAAGCAAACTATTTGGCTTAATGATTGATGCGGAGCGTTTGGTAGCAATTCGTAGCGAACGCAAAGCAAATAGTCGTTATGCAAGCTTTAGTCAATGTCAGATGGAGCTTCGAGCAATCGAAGGGATTTATATTTCCGAAGGTATTCCATATTTGAATGTATCAGAAATGTCGATCGAAGAAATTTCGACACGAATTTTGCAAACGACAGGTTTAAAGCGTCGGATTGGCTAGGATTTTCTTTAATTTGAAAAATTGATTTTTTCGAAACGGAAATATCAAAAAGCAAATAATAAAACGGCAAGTTCATAAGCAACTTGGCGTTTTTCAATCTAAATTATTGAGATTCACCTTGAATTTGTTTCAATAATTCAAAGCTTTTGAGCCGTTTTTCAGGATCATACACATCACAAGTGAAGATGAATTCATCTGCCTGAGTACGCTGTAGTAATTCCTCTAAGCCGTGTTTCACGGTTTCTTTTGAGCCAATCTGCTCAACACCAAAGAAACCTTCAACACCACGTTTTTCTACTTCAGACCATAAACCATCCATCGACGCTACAGGTGGCACAAGATTGGTTGGTTGACCACGAAATAGTGCAAGGATGCGCTGATAATTGGTCGTGGCAAGATATTTTGCTTCTTCATCACTCTCTGCAACAAGACTTGGCACACCAATTATCACATAAGGTTTATCCAAATAAGCCGAGGCTTGGAAGTTTTCACGATACAACGCGATGGCTTGCATCATCATCCGTGGCGCAAAGTGTGAAGCAAAGGCATAAGGTAAGCCGAGTCGTGCAGCAAGCTGTGCACTAAATAAACTTGAACCGAGTAGGTAAACAGGCACTTTTGAACCTTGCCCTGGAACAGCAATGATTTGTTGTCCTGCTTTAGCATCATCGAAATAAGTTAAAATTTCACTTACATCTTGCGGGAATTGCTCCTCAGTTTCAAAACGTCCACGACGCAAAGCTCGCATTGTGCTCTGATCTGTACCCGGTGCACGACCTAATCCGAGATCAATCCGATCAGGGTAGAGTGTCGCTAAAGTACCGAATTGCTCAGCAACCACAAGTGGGGCATGATTTGGTAACATGATGCCACCCGAACCTAATCGCAGTGTTGACGTATTGGCAGCAAGATAACCAAGCAACACACTGGTTGCCGAGCTGGCAATGCCTTTCATATTGTGATGTTCGGCGACCCAAAGACGATGATAGCCCAGCTTCTCAGCATGTTGTGCAAGTTGTTTTGCATTTTCTAAAGCATCTTTAGCGGTACCATCATCACGAATCGGTGCAAGTTCTAAAATGGAGAATTTTACATCTTTCAGATTGGATGATGCGTTTTCATTGAACGCTGTATCGGCTTTGGACACTAAGCCACCTCGTTTTAAAAATCATGTCGTGCTAATATAAGGTTGATTCGGATAAAATCAATTTTTATCTTTTAGTTTTTTCATAAGGTTATAAATAAGCTGATTTTAATTTTGAAAATGATAGTGTCGCAACTCTTGGATCTGTGTCTATAAACTTCATCAATTTTTGGATAGTGTGAATATCCAAAAATAATTTATAAAATTAGCACATGGTTTGTCATTTAAAAGCAAAAAATCGCTTTCGCAAGCGAAAGCGATTTTTTGTGGTGTTTGGAGGGCTATCGCCCTCCAAGCCTCCCTTTAAAATCAATTATTTAAAATTATCGAAGTCTTGTGGTGAAGGTGATAAAAAAAGCACCCTGAGGTGCTTTCTTGAGCTGAATTAAGTGTAAATTAGTCACGATAACGGTTATAACGTGAGCGTTTCCATTGGTTACGCTTGTATTTGCGAGAGTTGTTGTATTTGCGGTTGTCGGCATCTTTATCATCACTGATTTTATTACCAAGTGCTGCGCCACCTGCTGCACCAAGCGCTGCACCGATGAGTTGACCATTTGAACCATAGTTTTTACCCAATGCAGAGCCTGCATAAGAGCCTAAACCACCACCAATTGCTGATTCAGTGCGACTTGATTTGCTACTTGCCGCTGCAGCCCCACCAGCCCCACCGATCGCAGCACCTAAGTCTGCACCGTTTGATCCGCCAACTTGTTTACCGATGACATTACCCACGACGCTACCAAGTGCACTCGCTGCTGCCACACGTGTAGTACTATCCGCCATCGCAGGTGTTGCAATGATCGAACTCGCCAAAACTCCAGTTAAGATATATGCATAATGTATCATTGTGCTCTCCTTATAAGCTTCTATTTAAGCCATCTTTTTTGAGTCTTTTTGACAAAGTATGTCAAAATGTTTTGATGGAAATGAATTTAGCAAAGGATAGGGCTTAAAAAATGGAGATCTATAGCGTAAACACATATAGGACTTACGCACTATTATTTATAGATTCTCTGTGGTAGGAGATGATTTTTATCGAGAATAAAGTCATCAATGAAGTCTTTGATGATTGGTCTAAATAATTTCTTCTGCCAACGATATACATTTTCAAAGATCCGCTC
>NZ_JAYROT010000071.1:0-27776 GCF_041911495.1 Acinetobacter sp.
CAGTCCTTGTTTGCGAATTAACTCACAGATATGTAGTTTGTAATTTGCATCGAATGTACGTTTGGTTTTGCTCATGTTGAAATCCTCGTTTCAGTGAAATTATATCTCTATCTCACTGTCTGATTTCATTAGACCATTACACCTCACTAAAATGAAATGACGCAGATTCCCACTTTCTGAAATAAAACATCATGAAGAATCGACGTATTGATGAGTTGATCTCGGCAACGCTCCTCCTTTATTTCAAATAATTTTTAAAGTGATTCAATAATTAAATAGCATGGTTTATGCCATAAATGCAGTGAGTATTTCTGCAAAATTTATTGATTATTTTTATATCCCAGCAGATTTCAGTGGATAATTCCCATAGTTTTAGGGCAATGACCGTTTTAAGCGTATAATAGATGCACTGCAAAAATCAGATGAAAATATGTCAAAACAAGATTATGAAAATGGATTGAAAGTGCGCACCGAAGTGATGGGCGAACATTTTGTTAAACGTGCTCAAGACAACACTGTACCGTTTACCGAACCACTGCAAGACTGGATTAATGAGCATGCGTGGGGATCAACTTAGCAACGTGAAGGTGTATTGCCACGTAAATATCGTTCATTAATTACCATTGCCTTTTTAGTTGCACAAAAAGCACCGACAGAACTCAAAGGTCATATCCGTGGTGCATTGAATAATGGTGCAAGCGTCGAAGAAATTCAAGAAGTATTCTACATAGCTTGCCGTATTGTGGTGCGCCAACGACACAAGAAGCCTTTCGTGCTGCTTTGGAAGTCTTAGAAAATTATCAGAAATAAACTTTTTAAATTCTAGTCATAAAAAAACCGCAACTCACCTGAACTGCGGCTTTCTTTTTATTTTGCGCTATTAAACATCAGACTGCTCAATCAACATCCCTGCTTTTTGCGCAAGCTCAGTAAAAGTCGGAAAACTGGTTGCTACAGTTTCTGTGCCGTGAATGGTGATCGGCTCTGCACAGCGCAATCCCGCTATACTAAAGCTCATGGCGATACGATGGTCATGATGCGATTCGATCTGTCCACCTGTGAAGATCGGCGACCACTCACCTGTTTTGCCTTTACCTTGAATGATGATGCCGTCATCTGTAGGTTGACATTGAATACCTAGCGCAATTAATCCATCTGCCATCACTTGGATACGATCAGACTCTTTGACACGAAGCTCCGTCGCTCCAGTCAAAATCGTTTCACCCTCTGCGCATGCAGCAGCAATGAATAACGCAGGAAATTCATCAATCGCCAGTGGGACTTGGTCTTCAGGCATATGAATGCCTTTTAGGCTTTTGCCACCACGAATGTGAATATCTGCAATCGGTTCGCCACCTGCGATGCGTTCATTCAGTACGTTAATGTCTGCGCCCATTTGCTTGAGGATTTCAATCACACCTGTACGCGTTGGATTAATCCCAACAGCTTCTAAAGTCAGATCGGCATTTTGGCTAATCGCCGCACCGACCATAAAGAACGCCGCACTCGAAATATCCGATGGCACTTGGATATTTGTACCCACGAGCTTTCCGCCACCCTGAAGCGTAATTTGGTTACCATGATCTTGCTTTTGGGTTTTTACGTCGTAACCAAATGCACGAAGCATACGCTCGGTGTGATCACGTGTCGGTTCAGGTTCAGTGACCGATGTTGCGCCCTCTGCCCACAGCCCTGCCAATAAAATGCCTGATTTGACCTGTGCCGAAGCCATAGGCAAATCATAATGAATGCCTTTTAAGCCTTGAGCACCTGTGATGCTGACAGGCGGTGTACCTTTTTCACCTGTGGTTTGGATTTTTGCACCCATCACACGCAATGGTTTGGCGATACGCTCCATCGGGCGTTTGGAAAGCGACGCATCACCTGTCATCACCGTATCAAAGGATTGGGCAGAGAGCATGCCTGAAAGCAAACGCATACTGGTGCCTGAGTTGCCCATATACAGCGCACTTGCAGGTTTTTTCAGACCGTGCATGCCGACACCATGAATCGTCACTTCACCATTTTTCGGACCTTCGATCGACACCCCCATATCACGGAAGGCTTGCAAGGTCGCCAACGCATCCTCACCTTCCAAAAATCCTGTGACATGCGTTGTGCCTTCTGCGATTGCGCCGAACATGATCGAGCGATGTGACACCGACTTATCACCCGGCACTGAAAATTGCCCTGAAAATTGTTGGCTTCCCGGTGAAATGGTAAATTGTTGCGTCACAGCGTTGTTCTCCATCAAAGGTGTATTGGCGAGCATATGGTTAAAATGTTGTCGAGCAGCTTTGGCATGTCCAAGCATGCCCATGAGCGCATGGGAATCTTCGGATTGAATGACTTGTTTAAAGCGTTGTAATTGATCTTCAAAGCCTGTAACCGCACTCAAAATCGCCTGTTTATTGGCAAAAAAAATGTCGTGCCACATCTGCGGATCACTGGCTGCGATGCGAGAAAAATCTCGAAAGCCACCCGCAGCATAGCGAAAAATATCTAAATTATCTTGGCGATTAGCCAGTTGCTCGACCAAATTAAACGCCATCAAATGCGGTAAATGACTGGTGTGCGCAAGCACCTCATCGTGCTGCGCCACATCCATACAAATCACTTCGGCTTGAGCGGTTTGCCATAGTTGAATCAGCTTTTGTACAGCGATTGGATCGCTTGACGCAAGTGGCGTCAAAATCACTTTATGATTAGCAAAAAGATCAATTTTCCCTGCATGCACGCCACTGTGTTCACTGCCTGCGATCGGATGACCGGGCACGAAACCTTTGGGTAAATTTTCCCCAAAGACATTTTGAGCGGCTTGTACCACATTACCTTTGGTACTCCCCACATCGGTAATAATTGCATCAGAACGGAGATCGGGTTTAATTTGCGTCAAAGCAGTTTCTGTGGCTTGTACAGGTAAAGCTAACACGATTAGATCAGCGCCATGCACTGCTTCACTTGCTGAACTAAATCCTTGATCAATTAAACCAAGTTGTTTGGCATCAGCTAAGGTTTTTTCAGAGCGTGTCGAGGCAACGACTTCACCTGCCAAATAATGTGCTTTGATGACACGAGCTAGGCTTGAACCGATTAAACCCAGTCCGATAAAAGCGACTTTTTCAAATAATGGCTTATTATTGGCACTCATATTTGAAGTAAAAACAGAGTCAGTCATTACAACACTGCCAGCGGATATGAACCAAGTACACGAAGCTCTTTGACATGTGGGCGAATTTCTTCAATCGCCTGACGCACATCGTCATCTTCGATATGCCCTTTGAGATCAATAAAGAACACATAGGTCCATTTTTCAGGCAATGATGGACGGGTTTCGATACTGGTCATGGTCAAATTATGCTTAGCAATCGGCGAAAGGATCTCGATCAACGCCCCTGCTTTATCATGTGCAGCAATTAGCAATGAGGTTTTGTCATGACCGCTACGAGAAGACTTTTCACGACCGATCACCAAGAACCGAGTGGTATTATCAGGATTATCTTCGATATTGGCATGCAAAATTTCCAAATCATAAATTTGTGCTGCTACATCGCCTGCAATCGCTGCTGAATGCCACTCATTACGAATACGGCGAGCCGCTTCAGCATTTGAGTTCAGTGCAATGCGTTCTACACCTGGATAATTCACATCGAGCCATTTTCGGCATTGCGCCAAGGCTTGTTGATGCGCATAAATCTGTTTGATGCTGTCTTTACGGGTATTGTGCGAAATTAAAAATTGATGGTGAATTGGCAATTCGACTTCACCGATGACATGCAATTTTGAGGCTTTGAAACAATCGAGTGTATGATTGACAATACCTTCCGATGAGTTCTCAACAGGCACTACACCATAATGCGCTGAGCCTGACTCGACTTCACGGAATACTTCTTCAATGGTGGTGATCGGACGAGTAATCGCATCTTGCCCAAAATGTTTAATCGCCGCCGCTTGGGTATAGGTTCCCTCAGGTCCTAAAAAAGCAATCGACTGTGGTGCTTCTAGCGCAAGACATGCCGACATAATTTCACGGAACAGGCGTGCAACGGTTTCATTCGACAATGGTCCTTGATTGCGTGCCATGACATTACGAAGTACTTGCGCTTCACGCTCTGGGCGGTAAAACACTGGATTTTCATCTTGAGAAAATTTGGCTTTAGCAACGGTTTCAGCAAGTTTGGCACGTTGATTGATCAGATAATGTATTTGCTCATCGACAGAATCAATCTGTTGGCGAATATCTTGTAAGTTTAAACTTTGACTATTTTGCTGATCTTTATATTGTGGGTCGTGTTGCATGTTGCCATTTTGCCTTTACCAATTTTACTCAAGTATACCTGATCATTGTCAGCCTGACAGCATTCAAGACAGACTAATTCGGGCTAAAATTTCAGATTATATATCGACATAAAAAATATACCACTTTGTAAGCGAGCTTTAAACAATTCAATGCTTGAGATTTTATTGCCAATCACGCACAGTGTTAAGAATAGCAAGCACTGCAAGGAATTGAATTAAAATGCAAAACCCAGCACAGCAAGTTCGTAATAAGCTGCTCAACACCTATATTTCACGCTATTTGCTATGGTATTTCTGCATTGCCAGTAGCCTTTTTCTTGGCTATGTCATTTTGCTAGGTAAACGCCATTATCTGAATTATTTTTTTGCCGATAGTGTACTCAATAGCTTGTTCGTGATCGCCACATTACTTAGCCTATTGGGCTTATATGATGTACTTCAGCGCAATCATAGCATCTTAAGAAATTATCCAATTATGGGGCATTTTCGCTTTATTTTTGAATATTTCCGCCCTGAAATTCGTCAGTATTTTATTGAAGGCGACCGTGATGCGTTGCCATTTTCTAGAGTACAGCGCAACCTCGTTTATCAACGCGCAAAAAATCAAAATGCCGATAAACCGTTTGGCTCAATCATTGATGCCTATGAAGATGATTACCGCTTTATGGCACATTCGCTCAGCCCGAAGTCACCAAGCGACCACAATACTTTTCGCATCACCATAGGCAATACACAGTGTGCACAGCCCTATTCTGCTTCAATCATGAATATTTCAGCGATGAGCTTTGGGAGTTTGAGTGCCAATGCCATTCGAGCACTCAATGCTGGCGCAAAATTGGGCAATTTTTATCATGACACAGGCGAAGGCAGCATAAGCCCCTATCACCTTGAAAATGGTGGTGATCTGGTTTGGCAAATCGCCAGTGGCTATTTTGGTTGTCGAACAGCCGATGGTAAATTTGATCCTGAAAAATTCAAGCATCAAGCAAAACTTCCACAAGTGAAGATGATTGAAATTAAGCTTTCTCAAGGTGCAAAGCCAGGTCACGGTGGGATTTTACCCAAGCATAAAATCAGTGAGGAAATTTCACAAATTCGTGGTGTACCACGAGACCAAGATTGTGTTTCACCGCCTGCGCATTCTGCTTTTCATACACCACTGGAGCTGATGGATTTTATTGAACAAATTCGCACTTTATCCAACGGCAAACCTGTGGGTATCAAACTCTGTATTGGTCAACCGTGGCAGTTTATGGGCATTGTCAAAGCAATGTTGGAAAAGCAAGTATTTCCCGACTTTATTGTGGTAGATGGTAGCGAAGGTGGGACTGGTGCATCACCAATCGAGTTTAGTGATCATATCGGTACGCCACTGCGTGAGGGTTTATTGTTTGTGCACAATACATTGGTCGGCGCAGGCATCCGTGATCGTATTAAAATTGGTGCAAGTGGCAAAATTATCAGCGCCTTTGATATTGCCAGCACTTTTGCGCTCGGTGCGGACTGGGTCAATTGCGCTCGAGGGTTTATGTTCGCCATCGGTTGCATTCAGGCGCAAAGCTGTCACACCAATCTATGCCCTGTTGGGATTGCGACGCAAAGTAAACAACGTCAATCCGCACTCAACGTCGATCTGAAATCAACACGTGTCGCCAACTTTCACCACAACACATTGCATGCACTTGCCGAGATGATTGCAGCGGTGGGTTTAGAACATCCACGTGAGATTAAGGCGCACCATCTTGTACAACGTGTCAATCACAATGAGATTAAAAACTTTGCGCAGATATACTTTTTCTTAGAAAAAAACTCATTACTACAAGACAACTTAGATGAGGATGAAAACTTTTATTATCGAATTTGGAATATTGCGGATGCTAATAAGTTTTAACAACTCATTTATACTGTGAATCCTAAATGCTTTTAAGTTTATAGTAGCCAAGCAATATAAAACTTCTTGGTTACTTTATCAAAGTACTCAACAAAAAAACGAGCCGAAGCTCGTTTTTTTTGATCATGCTACAAGGTAGCAATCTCAATTAGAAGCGGTAAGATACACCAAGTTTAGCCACTGGCATCCACTCATATTTATCATCGTTTGCAACTTCATTCATGTGATCTTCAACAAGTGCAGCATCAGATGGTGTACCACCGTGATAATCTACATTGCTCACAGTTGGGTTGCCTGTGTAGTATGCACCAACCTCACCAAATACGCCCCAACGGTTTGTGATCGCAGGAGAGAAACCTAGACCTAGGTAAGGTGCAATCTTGTTATCATAATCAAGGTCATAGCTTAATTGTGAAAGACCAGTATCTACACCTTCGATTTCAATATTGCCACCATCTGCGCGAGCTTGTAGACCATATTCTTGGTCAACATAACCTACACCTGCAGCAACATAGAACCAGTTTGCCCAAGGACGGATCTCAGCATTCAAATAAGTCAAGTTATTTTCCATGTCAACATCATAGTTCACATCGTCAACTTCAACATTATCAGACCAAGAAATGTCGCCACCGTTATAACCTAAAGTCACGCCAACGTATGGGTTCGGGCTCCAAGAGATCGCACCGCCGTAACCAGTCGTACCAACTTCAGCACGAACAGCAGCAGGTTTAAACGTAGAAAAAGTCGCTATACCGTCTTCAGTCACTACTTTCTCATCAGCGAATGCGAAAGTTGCAGTTCCAGCCAAAGCGGTTACAGCTAAAATTTTAAACATTTTCATATTTACACTCCTCAAAAACTCAAACTATAAAAGATTGTTTGAAATTGCTTACAATAATCACAAATTGAAGTGCAAATTCATAGATGAGTTGTGTTTCTCTTTGTAATCTTTTGACACATTTGTTTTAACATTATGTTTTCATTGTAATAAATTTGAACAAAATATTTAAGCTATGCCCGCTTTGTTGCTTAGTGTACACTATGCCCATCATTTTTTAGCCTTGATTTTTTAACTTTAGTTAAAGGAAATTATAATGTCGCAACTTGCAACAATCATTGAACAAGCTTTTGAAGACCGTGCAAATTACTCAAGTACGAACTGTCCTGAAGACATTCGCAATGCAGTAAATGAAGCACTTGCGGGATTGGATAACGGTAGCCTGCGTGTTGCAGAAAAGAAAAATGGTGAGTGGGTTGTCAATCAATGGTTAAAAAAAGCGGTATTGCTTTCTTTCAAACTCAACGATAACAAGCCAATCGAATCTTGTGATCTGCAATTCTATGACAAAGTGGATACCAAGTTTAAAAGTTGGACAGAAGCACAATTCCAACAAGCAGGTGTCCGTGTAGTCCCACCTGCTGTTGCACGTAAAGGTTCTTTCCAAGCCAAAAATGTGGTTTTGATGCCTTCTTATGTCAATATTGGTGCTTACGTTGATGAAGGCACAATGGTTGATACATGGGCAACTGTCGGTTCATGTGCGCAAATCGGTAAAAATGTGCATTTATCTGGTGGTGTAGGTATCGGTGGTGTACTTGAGCCACTACAAGCTAATCCAACGATTATTGAAGACAATTGCTTTATTGGTGCACGTTCTGAAATCGTTGAAGGTGTAATCGTTGAAGAAGGTTCAGTGATTTCGATGGGCGTTTATATCGGTCAATCTACTCGTATCTATGACCGTGAAACTGGCGAAATCCACTATGGTCGTGTACCTGCTGGATCAGTGGTTGTTTCTGGTAGCTTGCCGTCAAAATGCGGTACGTATAGCTTATATGCTGCGATTATCGTGAAGAAAGTTGATGCGCAAACTCGCGCCAAAACCAGTTTGAATGATTTATTACGTGCTGATTAAATTCAGCATAATCTAGCAAGATTAACGACAAAATAGCCAGCTTGATACTGGCTATTTTTATGCTTAGTCTTTACCAAAATATAGTTTTGCAATTTACAGCAAATGATTTTCATCAATCCATGACTTAATTGTATTGACAGTGATCGGCATAAACTCGCCCATCGCATACATATGATCTGAACCTTCAAATACACACAACGTTGAATTTGCATATCGTTTTGCAGTGGCACGAGAAACATTAGCATTCACGATTTTATCGTCGGTACCTGTGATGACGAGTACAGGCGTTTGAATTTGATCTGTATCGACTGTCGATGCATTTTTACTATCTAAGTACCAAAAACCCATTTCATAATAGACACGCCCTGACTCTGGGACAAGCTGTGCAAAAGTCGCATCTACATCTTCTTGGGTTTGATTGTTCATCACATATTTTTCAAACTTTGATTTTTCTGCGTACAGCGTTTTTTCCCAAAATTTCCATTTCATATAATGTTTATAAAACACCGCTGTCGTTTCAGGATAGAAAGCGAAGATACCAGCCATCGGTGCAGTACCTAATAAAATAACACCTCGATGCTTATCAGGATGTCTAGCCGCAAGTAACTGCGCCAACAATCCTCCCAAAGAATGCCCCAAGATAATTGGTGGTGTATCCAATGAAAGTAACAACTCACTCAGATCATCAACAAAATCCGTCAGACTCACATTACCAACTTTCTTTGCCACTTCGTCGTAAGGTAAACCGTGATAACGTAAATTTGGAGTCAACACCTGCAAACCCAATGCTTCCAATGCAGGGACAAAATCACCCCAAATCTTTGCGGTACACCATGTCCCTGGAATCAAAATAATTGGGGTTTTGTTTGTGGCTGATTTTTGATTAGTCGTAGTCTGCGTCAGTGAAGACATGTTATATCCTTATTTTTGCTTTTAAACTTAAAATTAACATTACAAGTTGATTCTAAGTCTACCTTAAGAACATAGAGTTGAAAATCTTTTCTTATAAGAACAAGCATTTGCAATTTCAATTTTTATGAATAGAAAATTTGACAACTTTCACAATTATGATTTTTTTTGATTACCTTGCATTAACCTTGAACATCTTTTGAAACAATTCATTAACAAGAAGCACACCAAGCAAAACCAATCTACTGCTTATTTTCAGGTAACCTCGGGCTTTAATATTAGTGTAAGCATATTATGCAGATCGCAACTATTATTTGATTGTGATCTCGGCTTTTTAGATGAATTTCAATTCCATGAGGCTTTCTCATGCATCACTCCTAACTGCCCAAAATGTCGCTTTATCTATATGAATTTTGAGCCTACTTATAATTCATTCACATTTAAAAGAGGAATTTGAAACTTTGATGCCTGATATCCATTTTGATGTAACCGACCAAGACATAGAAGTGGTAACCAATCATTTAAAAGTGTTATCAAACCCTGATCGCTTAAAGATTTTACGCCACTTGATCGATGGTGAAATTAACGTACAAACCATTGAAAAATTGACTAAAATTCACCAACCTACGCTTTCGCAACAGCTTACCGTATTGCGCAAGTCTGAAATGGTGAGTACTCGTCGTGATGGAAAGCAGATTTTTTATCAAATCGCTGATCCAAAAGTATTGGTATTGATGCAAACATTCTATGATTTGTACTGTGAAGAACCTGCATAACTAATCTAATGTCGGTTTTTTTTAAAGCATTCCGATTTGCTGAAAAAACTGGCGATAATGCTCTACTTTCTGTGTAAATGGTAATGGATATGCCCTCGATGTCGAGGGTAATCGGTACAGCGCCATATTTCTAATCGCGTTTCCTACGCTGATCTCCCCAATACTCATTTGTCCAATTTTAGGTGCTTGAGTCTGCACTGAAAATTGTGTCAATAAAGTTACAGTCGCTTTTTCCCCTGTCGTCACAATGTTGTTACACTGTGGAATTTGGCTTAATAACTCGCCTAAATCCGTCGCTTGTACGATTTCTAAAAATTTATCCGAAGCATTATTTTTCTGCCTGATCACTTGATAGGCTGTATCGAAAATCGCAATGCCCTTTTCATTCAAAAAGTCTTTCAGCAGTTGTTCTTTGAATGCTTTGTTTTCAAGATCAATGAAATAGTCTTTGTCATCAAAAAACACCGTACCCACAATTCGCCTCATATCATTTTGAAAGTTTGGATAATAAAAATCCATTTCCCAACGAGTTTTCGGTGGTGGAAAACTGCCCAACATCAGTAGCCTAGCATTGTTTGGTAGAAAAGGTTCAAGCGGATGAGTTTCGATTTGGTCAGTCATGTTTTGATGATCTTATCGTTTTACAATCTTATGGCTTTACAAATGCACGGCGAGCTTCTGCGACTTTGGCACGGCTGTGACATCCTTCAACATGATCATTAACCAAGCCCATCGCCTGCATCAGCGCATACATAGTGGTTGCGCCAACAAACTTCCAGCCACGTTTTTTTAAATCTTTGGACAACGCAATGGATTCACTACTGGTACTTTGATTTTGTGGTGATATTGCACGGTCAAGTTTGACTTCGTATTGCCAAAAATAACTTGCCAATGAGCCAAATTCATCAATGATCGCTTGCACCTGCTTGGCATTATTGATCGTCGCTTCGATCTTGCCTCGATGTCGAATAATACCTGCATTTTGCAATAGTCTTTCCACATCTTGGTCGGTAAACTTCGCCACTTGCTGATAATCAAAATTGCAAAATGCTTGTCGAAAATTTTCACGTTTAATCAAGATGGTGCGCCAACTGAGTCCCGACTGGAAACTCTCCAAACAGACTTTTTCAAATAGCCGACGATCATCTGCCACAGGAAAGCCCCACTCCTCATCATGATATGCCAAAAATTCAGGTACTTGGCTACACCAGTTACAACGTGGCAAGCCATCTTCGGCGGTATACACCTCAGTCATGGGCTATTCCTATCTTTGTACAACAATTTCACAACGCTTTGCACGAAACCATTTAGACTATTTTTGATTCATCAACCACGCATCCGCTTTGGTTTGATCACTGACTTTTAACTCAACTTGCGGCAATGGATAATCTTGTGCAGTCAGTTCAAACGTCATGAACTCATCTCGGCGGAAAGCATGGCATTGCATCGCTTTATTTGTCTTGGCTTTTGCCGACCACACTTTGGCAGTGGCTTTGATACCATCAATCGCAATCACCACATCTTGCGCAGACAATCCTGCTTGAGCACAGCTTGAATCACGCAAAACTTGCTGTAGTAATAGTCCTTCAAGTTTTTCTTGCACTTTTGCACCAAACGGCAAAGTTTTGCAGTCTTTGCTATTCTGATCTATTGTTTGTAAATCGACACCAAACTCCGCCAATACTTCTTGTAGTGGTAATTCTTCGGTACTATTAATCAAGAAACCTAAACGATCTGACCAGTCTTGCCCTGTCAATGTTTTGCACAGCTCAAAAATGGTTCTTTCATTGACTTGGTTACTGGCGAGATTACGATCTTGTTGCGTTTTGGCATATAACGCACGCATTAACTCATCCAGACTTGATCCATGACTGCGCAGACCTAAATCTAAGCAAAGTGCAACCAATGCACCTTTGTTGTAGTAACTCGTGCCTGCATTATTGCTATTTTCATCCTGACGATAAAACTTAATCCACGCATCAAAGCTCGACTCACTCACCGATTGGATTTTTCGACCTGGGTTTTGTAGATAACGGTTGATTTGTTCAGTGAGTAATTTCAGATAGTCTGCTTGAGAAATTACACCGCTACGCAACAAAATCAGATCATCATAATAGGAAGTAAACCCTTCAAATACCCATAATAGCGAGGTGTAGCCCTCTTGATGCAGATCAGGGTTGGTATAGTTGTCAGGACGGATAAATTTCACCAGCCACGAATGAAAATATTCATGACTGCATAGACCTAAATAGCGCTGATAGTCCTTGCTCGGTTGTTCCGCTTCATCAGCTTTAGGCAAATCATCCCGTGGGCAAATCAGACTGGTACTTTCGCAATGCTCCAAGCCACCGTATAGATTACCTGTAGTCATAGTGAGAAAGGTGTAATGCTGAAATGGCGCAGAGCCAAACATATCAATTTCGGTTTGGCAAATTTTCTCCACATCAGTTTTTAACCGTTCTACATTGGCAGTGTGCTTTCCTGAAATGACAAAATCATGTTTGATCCCACCCGCTTCAAATTCAAAACGGTCTTGTACCGCAAGCTCAAATGGACTATCGATCAAATGCGCATAATCTTTGGCTTTTAAGGTATAACGCCCTTTGATCAAGGACTTAGAAGGCAATGCCCCTGCATAAGTGAAATGTTGCAAAGATTCAGGAATAAACAATTCTAATTCATGCGGTACATGTTCCTGATCAGTCAATCCTAAGCATACCGTGGTAGGATTGACATAGAGCCGTGTTTGATCGACATAACTGCCACGCACTGACAAATCATAGGCGTAGACTTTATATTCCACCGTGATCAACTCATGATCGCTATTGAACAGTTGCCATTTATTTTTATGAGTTTTTGAAATTTTGAGCAGGCGACCATCTTCATCATAGGCATTGACCGACTCGATATGTTTGGAAAATTCACGCACCAAATAACTACCTGGAATCCACGTTGGAAGCCAAAGCTGTTGCTGTGGATTGGCAAGAAAGCGAATGGTGACATGGATTAAATGTTGTGAAAAATCATCAAACTCAAGTTGGTAGTGGATCATTTTTGCTCTGTCCTTCTGTGTAAGCAACGAGTTTAACATTGCCTTGCGTGTTTGCATGTAGAAATTCTTTTTCTCTAAAAATTTCGCTTTAAAAATAAGTAAACATCCCGATATACTGCAGCAACAGATAATAATTTAAGAGAACCCTATAGATGACAGAAAACTACTATCAAGCCCTCGGTGTAGAGCGTTCTGCGACTGCGGATGAGATCAAAAAAAGCTATCGCAAACTCGCTCGTAAATACCATCCTGATGTCAGCAAAGAAGCCGATGCCGAAGCAAAAATGCAGGCGATTAATGTTGCCTACGATACGCTGAGCAATGCCGAAAAACGGACTGAATATGATCAGATGCTCGATAATTCGCATGGATTTGGACAAGGTGGTTTTGGTCAAAACGGCTTTAACCAAAACGCTTATTCAGACTTTGCAGGAGCGAATGGCTTCCGTGGTGCGGACGGTCAGTCCTACTACTATGATTTTAATGGCAATGATGGCGGTGGCGCAGAGCAATTTTCAGGCTTTGAAGATATTTTTGGTCGCTTTGGTGCAGGCTTTGGTGGCGGTCGTCGTCAGCAAACTAATTTTCAAGGTGAAGATCAACATGCCAAAATCGAAGTGCCTTTGGAGGTTGCTTATACTGGTTCAACACAACAAATCAGTTTGCAGATTCAAGGGTTCAATGCACAAGGTCAACCTGAAATTCAGCGCAAAACTTTGAATGTCAAAATCCCAAAGGGCATGAAAGAAGGTCAACAAATCCGCCTCTCTGGTCAAGGACAGGCTGGCGTGAATGGTGGCAAGAATGGCGACCTCTATATCGAAATCAGCTACCAAGAAGACCAGCGCAAATATGTTGAAGGTGCGGATGTGTATAGCACGGTAGATATTACACCGTGGGAAGCAGCGCTTGGAGAAAAAATTGAAGTGAATACGCCTGCTGGACGGATTCAAATCGGTATTCCCAAAGATGCTCGAAATGGACAAAAGCTACGTTTAAAAGACAAAGGTATTCCGAATGCACAAGGTGCGGGCAACTTATATTTAATTCTAAATATAGTTACACCTGAAGCCATCACAGATGCACAACGTGAAGCCTATCAAGCCTTTGCTGAAGCCTTTAAAGACTTTCAGCCGAGAGCTTAAACTGATTGATATTTAGAGAAGTTATTTAGAAATTTGAGGTGAACCATGGCAAATATTCAAATTCAAGACATTCATATCTTAGAAACTTGTGATTGCGAGATCGTTGAACACGATCAGGCTTTAGACTTTCATCAGTTCGTGCAGGCTTGCGGTCAAAACGACGGCTGGGTTTTGGCACTGTTTGAACATGACATTCTACAATCAGTCAATGTCAGCCCACGACAGCATCGTTATCTTGGCGAAGATTTGCTTCGTGCCCGACGCGCTTTTCGTTTGCAACGTGATTTTAATGCCAGTTTAACTGCGGTTGCACTCATGCTTGATTTGATTGACGAGGTGCATTATTTACGCAAACGTGTGGCGGAATAAGCCTCACTTTTCCTTTTCATCTTTTTCAGATAATGAATATTTGTACTATGCCTATTCAATAATTATAAAGAATCACTAGCTCTATCTATCAAAAAGGGCTAGGATTGGGCGCATATTTTTATCCTCAATACTCTGGATTGTTTCGTGTTTACTGATTCTATTTTTACGCTTTCGCATCGCTTTCATTTAAAAAATAATAAGAAGGTGGAAATAGAAAATCCAAATCAGCACAAACAACACAGTCGGTGGGGTAAATTGCTTCAAATCACGACTATTGTGTTTAGCGCACAATTTAGCCAATTTGCTTGGGCAGATATTCTTAATATTGATCCTAAAACCGTCAATGCAGAAGCATGGATGATTTACGATCCACAATCCAAACAAATCATTGCACAGCACAATGCCGATGTACCACGAGCACCTGCATCATTGACTAAGATGATGGTTGCTTATCTGACTTTAAAAGCCATTGAAAATGGGCAAATTCAGCTCAATCAACAAGTCACCGTCCCTGAAATCGTTAATACCGTGCAATGGGATGAATCACAACTCAAACTGGAGCCAAATCAGCAGATTAGTGTACATGAGCTTTTGGCAGGTTTGATTATCATGTCGGCGAATGATGCAGCACTTACCCTTGCCTCATTGATCGCAGGTGATGTAACAAGCTTTCTCGATCAGATGAATGTCATGGCAAATCAGCTTGGGATGCAACACACTCATTTTAGCAATCCATCAGGCATTACCATGCAAGATCATTTGTCCTCTGCGCATGATATGGCGATCTTGTCTTCGGCGATTGTTAATGATACGCCTGAGTTTTTGCAATATTCCAAACAACCCGAGTTTCGCTACAAAGATATTTATCATGAAGCCACCAATATTCTGCTGAAAAAAGACCTGAGTGTTGATGGTTTAAAAACTGGCTATACCAAAGCTGCTGGCTACAACTTGGCACTCACAGCACAACGCAAAGATATGAACAATTTACTTGATCGTCGCTTAGTCGTCGTGGTGATGGGCACGCCATCAAAACAGGCACGTGCAGATGAAGCGTATAAATTGCTCAATGCAGGATTTATCTATACGCAAAATCGCACACTAGAAACCACCATTCCAACAAAAGCAAATTTAGGCTTAAATCGTATCATTGCTGATATTCCAGTGAGTAATGGTGTCGTCACCAATTATCCAGTCAAAATGCCTGCATCTAATGCACATACACTGAGTTTGCTTGAGCAATCCGCAATTACATTGGACTTACGCCAGTTTAATAATAGTGCGCTTCGTTTCATCGTTGATCAAGATACGATTAATCAGCATCATTTAACACATCTTGGGACTGACCATATTGGTCAATCCACCCTAGAGCCGATGAATACACCACAGCAACTCAATTATCAAATTAAGCTGTTACAACCTCACCTCAATGCACCAATTTCGAGTCAAGCCCTCGCACTTGCAAATATCGAAGTGCAACAATTTGGACAGACGATTCAGGATATTCCTGTCACGGAAATGGTCGAGATCGAAGAGGCAACATGGTGGCAAAAACTTTTAACTTGGTTTGAAAATTTATTTTCTGCATGGCAAACAGATATACCGAAAGCAGTCACCTACCCAATCCAATTGCCATAATTGAATCACTTTAAAATACTGAATAATTCCAATACAGAACAAGTAAATGAATACTTCTTCTAGCGATTTGTCATGTGTGAAAAGGTTGGCAATTTTCACATCAAAATACTGACCAATCAGTAAATGACAATCGCTACGTTCCATGCCATTATGAGTTAATTTTTAATCCTAGGGTCTGTTGACATTTCAACCATGCATTGCGTTATCAGCTAAAACTACAGAAACGAGGCATGAAACGAAGGGAATGGCACTCCCTTGCCAAGTTTCATAACGAAGTTTATGGCAGTTTTAGCGATAACCTTTCAGGTCAAGGATGTTTTTTGACGCTACGTCGTTAGGAAAGAGTCATTTAGAATAACTAAACTTCCTCATTCCTGCCTTGTACCGCCTAAAAAACATCCGCAGTCGCAAGCATCTGTGAAATGTCAACAGACCCTAATACTGTCGGGATTCAATCTCTCTGAATTTACTTTTTTATTCGAATTTTTAACTCTCTCGGAGCTATAACAATGGCTGAAAAACATCGTATTGTCATCGTCGGTGGTGGCGCAGGCGGTTTAGAGCTTGCAACGCAACTCGGACAACGCATTGGTCGCAAAAAGCGTATTCAAATCACTTTGGTTGATGCAAACCTTACCCATATTTGGAAACCATTACTTCATGAAATCGCTGCAGGGACGCTCAATCCTGCCAATGAAGAAGTGAATTATTTTGCACATGCCAAGAAAAATCATTACAAATTTCAACTTGGCTATTTGCAATCTGTTGACCGTGACCGTAAAGAGATCGTCCTTGCACCACTGACGCAAGGCAATATGAAACTGGCTGATGAGCGTCGTATTAGCTATGACACTTTAGTGCTTTCGATCGGTTCAACTTCAAATGACTTTGGCACTGCAGGCGCAAAAGAACATTGTCATTTCTTAGACAATCGTGCCCAAGCTGATGCTTTCCAACGTGATTTGTTGAACTTGTACTTGCAAGCACATGCAATGCCACGTGAGAAGCCACTCAACATTACCATCATTGGTGCAGGTGCGACTGGTGTCGAACTGGCTGCGGAATTACACCAAGCAGCACAAGATTTCCACCGCTATGGCTTAGATGGAATTGATCCAAATAAAGTAAAGATCAACGTCATCGAAGCGGCCGATCGTATCCTCCCTGCACTTTCTGAAAAAGTTGCAGATGGTGCGCTGAAACAATTGCAAAAATATGGCATTGAAGTGCTCACTAAGCATCGTGTGAAAAAGATTGATGCAGATCATGTTTACTGCCATGACGGTATGGTATTCGATGCCAATCTGAAAGTTTGGGCAGCAGGGATTAAAGCGCCTGCAGTGACACAAAACTTCGGTGTTAGCCTCGATCGTATCGGTCGTATCAAAGTTTATGCCACATTACAAAGCATTGATGATTCAAGTATTTTTGCCTTTGGTGACTGTGCGCATTGTCAACCACTTGCCAATAAACCTGTACTTGCACCACGTGCGCAAGTTGCCAGTCAACAAGCAGCTTTCCTCGTCGATGCGATCATTGCCAAAGTCCATGGTCGTCAGTTACCAATGTTCCAGTTCAATGACAAAGGTTCATTGGTCTCATTGACACAAAACACTGCTGTAGGTGAATTGTTGGGTAGCATTCATGTCGAAGGTTTGGTCGCAAAAACCATGTACCACTCGCTGTATCGTGTCCATCAAGCAGCGATTTATGGCTATACCAAAGCAGGCTTGTTGACTGCACGTGACTTGTTTGGCAAAGGCACTGCACCATTGGTGAAATTGCACTAAACGCAAGCTTAAACATTCCAACCCATTGAAAAGCACCAAACCATTTTGGTGTTTTTTTACACTTCCTTGCACAAATCTTGATTTTTTATGTAAATTTCTTCGCCTTTTTACATTTAAGGCTTTAAAATGATGAGCTTTACAACTTAACAAGCGGATAGACCGACAATGACAGTTATTGCAAATGACCACGTAGTAAAATTCAGCTACACACTAACCAATGGTGAAGGTCAAGTACTAGATCAATCAGACGCTGCCCATCCCCTTGCTTATCTTCATGGCGCTGGCAACATTATTCCAGGTCTAGAAAATGCGCTTACAGGTAAAAGTGCTGGGGAAAAACTTGTTGTAAACGTACCTGCAGCTGAAGGCTACGGTGAATACGTTGCAGAGATGGTTCAAGAAGTACCACGTGAAATGTTCCAAGGCGTAGACAATGTCGAGCCTGGTATGCAGTTCCAAGCGCAAGCTCAAGATGGTGGCGTACAATTCGTTGTCGTAAAATCAGTAGAAGATGACGTTGTAATCATTGATGGTAATCACCCGCTTGCAGGTCAAGATTTGACTTTTGATGTTGAAATCGTCGAAGTACGTGTAGCGACTCAAGAAGAACTTGATCACGGTCATGTTCATGGCGAAGGTGGTCATCACCACTAATCGCTTTGATAGCTTGGCTTTGAGTCAAGAACATTAAAAAGTGAGCATATCGCTCACTTTTTTATTGTCTACAAATTCAGATTGTTCTCAAAATACTTCTCTACAGAAATAAATTTTCATAATTAATTGCTTTGCAAGTTTCCCAAATTACGTTATAGCTATGTCATAACAAGACATTAAATGAGGGATTGCAGGATCATGCTTACCGTAGAACACATCTTACAAAGTAAACCACAACACGTCACTTTTACCATTACTCCCGAAGCCACTGTATTAGAGGCGATTAGCCTGATGGCAGACAAAGGCATTGGCGCATTAATCGTTACCGAACAAGATCGTGTAGTCGGCATCGTGTCCGAACGTGACTATGCACGTAAAGTCGCCTTAATGGAGCGCTCATCCTATGACACCTGCGTAGCAGATATCATGACAAGCAAAGTACTGACTATTGAGCGTAAAAATACTGTCCAAGAATGCTTAAATCTGATGACCGATCGACATTTGCGTCATTTACCTGTCGTTGAAAATGAGCAATTGATCGGTTTGGTATCTATTGGTGATTTGGTCAAAGGTATTATTCAAGATCAGCAATCATTGATCGAGCAATTGCAGAATTATATTGCGAGCTAAACTAAAACCATAAAACTACATGCCTACTCGCTAGAAAGACTCATTGCAGTAAACCACGAATAAACCTTGCTACTGCAAGGTTTTTCTATACTTTTTTAACAATCACAGAACCCATCGCATAACCAGCACCGAACGAACTTAATAGTGCATACTCGCCGACATCCACTTGACTGGCACTTTGGTGCATGGCAATGATCACTCCTGCAGATGAGGTATTGGCATATTCAGCCAATACCATGGGCATTCGTGCAGGATCAACGGCTTTTCCTGCGAGCATTTTCAGCATCAAGTTATTCATATTAATATTGGCTTGATGTAACCAAAAGCGCTTGATTTGATCTACCGACAAACCATGACGTTGCAATTGCATTGCAATACGATCTGCAACCATTGGCACAACATCTTTAAAGACTTTACGACCATCTTGGCGGAAAACACGATCATCGCGTACCGCATCTTCACTAACATTTAAATAACCAAAATTATTGCGAATATTATTGGAATATATCGTTTCTAAATAACAATCTAAAACCTCAAAGCCACTCTTATGCGTTGTCTGCTCAATGATCGCTGCTGTTGCCACATCGCCAAAGATAAAATGGCTATCTCTCGCACTAAAATCCACCTGCCCTGACATCACTTCAACATTGACCATAAGCACAGCTTTTGAGCCATTTTTCAACGCATCAACGGCTTGCTTGATCGCAAAAGTCGCCGATGCACAGGCAACATTCATATCAAAAGCATAGCCTTTGATCCCTAAAGCATTTTGAATTTCGATGGCGATCGCAGGATAAGCACGTTGAATACTCAAACTTGCAAAGATCACCACATCTATCTCATCAGCTGAGATATTGGCATTTTTCATGGCTTGTTTTGCTGCTTCAACGCCCATTTCTGCTTGCAATGAAAGTTCTTCATTGTCACGTTCAGTTAGCACTGGCATCATACGATCAATATCTAAAATGCCTGACTTTTCGACCACATAACGAAATTTTATCCCTGATGCTTTTTCAATAAACTCCACAGTCGAGGGCAATAATTCTTTTTTTGTTCCCTGCGCTATCTCGACTGCATATTGCTGATTATATCGTGCGACATAAGTATTCAGGCTTTCGACCAACTCCTCATTACTGATCTGATCTTTTGGTGTATACACTCCAGTCCCTGTGATACGAATACTCATCAATACTTCCATTTTGCTTTAATCTTTCAGCAATCATTTTGTCACAGAGAAAGAAAAATGAGGATGACGGAAATGATGTTTTACATCGGTTAAATCTAGACAAGAATGTGCAAAATAATTGGTTTTTAAGCTTCTAATTCTAGCTTAAATTTTAAAATGATAAACTTTTTACAGAAATTTCATTAAGTTAATAAATATATTGCGCCTTGCGATTGGCATTTTCAACCTTTTCGCTTTGATCTTTCATACCACACAGCTCACAGAAATTCACATTAAGACTATCTCAAAACAAAAAAAACGCATCCGAAGATGCGTTTTTAAGATATTAATTACAATCTTAACCTGCTTGATCAAGCAACATGCTACGGATATGACCGATCGCTTTAGTTGGATTCAAGCCTTTAGGACAGACTGACACGCAGTTCATGATGCCCTTACAACGGAACAAGCTGAATGGATCATCAAGACGTGACAAACGATCTTGAGTCGCTGTATCACGAGAGTCAATGATAAAGCGGTACGCATTCAACAATGCCGAAGGACCTAAGAACTTGTCAGGATTCCACCAGAACGATGGGCAAGCTGTTGAACAACATGCACAAAGAATACATTCGTATAGACCATCAAGATGCTCACGATCTGCTTGAGATTGTAGACGCTCTTTCGGTGGTGCAGGTTGATCATTGATCAAGAATGGCTGAATTTTGTTGTATTGATCGTAGAACTGATTCATATCCACAACAAGATCTTTGACCACTGGCAAACCTGGCAATGGACGAATCGTGATCTCATTTGGTAGATCATTCAAGTTCCAAAGACAAGCCAAACCATTTTTACCATTGATATTGACACCATCAGAACCACAAATCCCTTCACGGCATGAACGGCGGAAAGTCAAAGTTTCATCTTGTACTTTCAGCGCCAACAAGGCGTCAAGCAACATACGGTGACTATCTAAAAGCTCAAGCTTAAAGGTTTGCATGTATGGTGCTTTATCCTTATCAGGATCATAGCGGTAGATATGAAATGTACGTGTACCTCTACTCATCTGAATTCTCCCAATTAGAATGTACGTGGCTTAGGTTCAATCGCTTCAACCGACAATGGGGTAAAACGAACTGGCTTGTACTCTAGACGATTGTCAGACGAATACCATAAAGTATGCTTCATCCACTCATCATCACGACGACCATAAGAATAGTCTGGGTGATCAGCAGGAAGTTCATAGTCAACCACTGTATGTGCACCACGACATTCTTTGCGAGCTGCAGCAGAGATCAAAGTCGCTTTCGCCACTTCATACAAGTTTTCAACTTCTAAAGCTTCGACACGTGCTGTGTTAAATACTTTTGATTTGTCTTTCAAATGGATGTTGCGAACACGAGATTCTAGCGCAAGAATCTGACGCACACCTTCATCTAGCAAGGCTTGGGTACGGAATACACCAGCATGTTCTTGAACGATTTTACGAATCGCATCGGCAACTTCTTGTGCATTTTCACCTTCAGTTGACTCATCTAGCTTACGTACACGTGCCAAAGTTTGTTCTAAAACATCATTAGGCAGTGGCGTATACTCATCACCGTGATGCTTAGTCACGTATTCAATGATGGTTTCACCCGCAGCTTTACCAAATACCACAAGGTCAAGCAATGAGTTGGTACCTAGACGGTTTGCACCATGTACAGATACACAAGAACACTCACCGATCGCATAAAGACCTTTTACAGGTTTCACGTAATCACGTGTACCTTTGTAAGTATATTCTTTGGTTTCTTTATTATAGTGTGCAGAGAATTCACCCTCTTCAACACCATGAGGCACAACCACTTGACCGTGTTTATTGGTCGGAATACCACCCATTTGATAGTGAATGGTTGGTACAACAGGGATTGGCTCTTTAGTACAGTCCACGTTTGCGAATTTTTTACCAATCTCAAATACAGATGGTAGACGCTTCATGATGGTATCTGCGCCCAAGTGCGTCAAATCAAGCAAGATGTAGTCTTTATTTGGACCACAACCACGACCTTCTTTGATCTCTTGGTCCATAGAACGTGATACGAAGTCACGTGGCGCCAAGTCTTTCAGTGTCGGTGCATAACGCTCCATGAACGGCTCACCAGAGTCATTACGAAGTACACCACCCTCACCACGACAACCTTCTGTCAACAGTACGCCTGCGCCTGCTACACCTGTCGGGTGGAACTGCCAGAATTCCATATCTTGCAATGGAATACCTGCACGTGCAGCCATACCTAGACCGTCACCCGTATTGATATAGGCATTGGTAGATGCACGGTATACACGACCTGCACCACCAGTTGCAAACAATGTTGCTTTGGCTTGGAATACCGCAATATTACCAGTTTCTTGATCGTACGCAGTCACACCAAGTACATCACCATCTTCATTACGGATCAAATCAAGTGCGATCCATTCAACGAAGAATTGTGTACCCATTTTCACATTGCTTTGATATAGCGTATGAAGAAGTGCGTGACCTGTACGGTCGGCTGCAGCACATGCACGTGGTACAGCTTTTTCACCATAGTTTGCAGAGTGACCACCGAATGGACGTTGATAAATCGTGCCATCTTCATTACGGTCAAAAGGCATACCAAGATGCTCTAACTCATACACAACATGCGGTGCTTCACGACACATAAACTCGATCGCATCTTGGTCACCTAACCAGTCAGAACCTTTGACCGTGTCATAGAAGTGATAGTGCCAATTATCTTCTTGCATATTACCAAGAGATGCACCGATACCACCCTGAGCGGCGACTGTATGTGAACGTGTTGGGAAAACTTTGGTCAAAACGGCAACTTTCAAACCTGCTTGAGCAAGCTGATAAGAAGCACGCATACCAGAACCACCACCACCAACGATGACTGCATCGAAAGATAGTGTTTGAATATTTGAATAATCTATTTTAGGGGTATTTGCGCCCATGATCTCTTCCTATCAATTCGCCCAGAAAATCTGGATACCCCAGATCGCATATACAAATACTGCAATAATCACTGCAGACGTCAATACGAGGCGTAAACCTGATGCAGATGGACCCATTTGACGAGTCGTGACATAGTCCGTAAAAACCTGCCACATCCCGATCCAAGCATGAGCAACCAATGCCAAAATCGACAATAAAGATAAAATCTTCATCGGCAGTGTCATCATAAATCCAGACCATTGCTCATAGCTGAATCCGCCATTGCAGAGAATCCAACCAAACATCACAACCGTATAGATTGCCAAAATTACGGCACTCACACGTTGGATAAACCAATCTCGAGAGCCTGAGCCTGTTAAACCTGTAGCACTTTTCATATTAGATCACAATCCATACAAATGCTGCGAGAATTCCAATCACAGACAAAATTAAAGCGATTGTCGCTGCAATACGACCACTTTTTAGCTCTTCAGCCACGCCAAGATCGGCAAGCAAATGCTTAACGCCAGCGATAAAGTGAAAAATTAGACCTGCAGCAAACACCCATACAATCAAACGTACAAAGATGTTGCCGAAAACAACATTCTTCACGTAGTCAAATCCTTCTGGGGATGAAAGTGATTTATCCAAGATCCAAAGTAGAACTGGTACCAGTAAAAATACGATGACACCTGATAGACGGTGTAAAATTGATGCAATAGCCACGGGTGATTTTAAGTTTACAGCTAAAACTTGACCCATGGACAAATTGACAGGTCTGTTGCTTTTCACAGCGGGCATCCTGTAAGTAAACACCCCACATTAATAATTCAATTACAAAAGTGGAGTTAGTTGAAGTAATTCCAAAGGAAAGCTGGCATTTTTAAGGCAAAGCTTGCCACATCTAAACGACAGGGAATTATAGAACGCAGGACATAAAAATACAAACGAACAAACGAAAAACTTGTTTAAAATTACCGTATTGAGAATTATTTTCATTATTATAAATTGCATTAAATTCCACATTTTATGGCTAAATTTGCACATTTCAAAATACATATACCCTAGACAAAAGTTGAATGTTTTAATGTGCTACTTTTTCGGTATAAACTTGTTTGTTTTATGCTTTTATATTGATCAGTAGCTTTTAATCAGGATAAATCTCCTTACAATTGTTTGAATCAATTCTTGGCATTTTGCAGTAAGCTTACCTACTGCAAATGTACAAACAGCACCCAAAAAAGTAAGCAAGCGAAGTGACTAATCTGTTCAAGTACGCTCTTATTTGTGTTTTTTTTAGACAAAATAACCATTTTTGAGATGAAATTGTCATATTTTCTATGTATTGAGAATTGACAAAATGTGAACACTCACTAAGCTTATACTGTTTTTTGCAACAGTCTGATTGACTTTGTATAACAACGCACATTTCGGATCAGATTTTATACTTTCACCAGGACAGGAGAGATTTTGAATGTCTGAAACTACTGGCAAAAAAGCCATATTAGAGCTTGATGGCAAAAAAATTGAACTTCCAATTTACAGCGGTACATTAGGTCCCGATGTCATTGATGTAAGCGGTATTTTGAAAGAAGGTCATTTCACTTTTGATCCTGGTTTCATGGCAACTTCAGCCTGCGAATCTAAAATTACATACATTGATGGTGACAAAGGTGTTCTCCTACACCGTGGTTACCCAATTGACCAATTGGCAACTAAAGCTGATTACCTAGATACTTGCTATCTCTTGCTTAATGGTGAACTCCCAACTGCTGAGCAAAAGCAATCTTTTGAAAAGAAAATCCGTAACCACACGATGGTTCACGACCAAGTTAGCCGTTTCTTCAATGGTTTCCGCCGTGATGCACATCCAATGGCGATTATGGTTGGTGTTGTTGGTGCGCTTTCTGCGTTCTATCACAACAGCTTGGATATCGAAAATATCGACCACCGTGATATTACAGCGGTACGCCTTGTTGCTAAAATTCCAACTTTGGCAGCGTGGAGCTACAAATATACGATTGGTCAACCATTTGTTTATCCAAACAATGACTTGAACTACGCTGAGAACTTCCTATACATGATGTTCTCTACCCCTGCTGATAAAGACTACAAGGTAAATCCTGTGCTTGCTAAAGCAATGGATCGTATCTTTACTTTGCATGCTGACCATGAGCAAAATGCGTCAACTTCGACTGTACGTCTAGCCGGTTCAACTGGTGCAAACCCATATGCGTGTATCGCTTCTGGTATTGCTGCACTTTGGGGACCTGCGCACGGTGGTGCAAACGAAGCTGTGCTTCGTATGCTTGATGAAATCGGCACGAAAGACAATGTTGCGGAATTCATGGAAAAAGTGAAACGCAAAGAAGTGAAATTGATGGGCTTCGGTCACCGCGTTTACAAAAACTTTGACCCACGTGCTAAAGTCATGAAACAAACGTGTGACGAAGTACTTGAAGCGCTTGGCATCAATGATCCACAACTTGAATTGGCGATGGAACTTGAGCGTATTGCACTTAACGATCCGTACTTCGCAGAACGTAAACTTTATCCAAACGTTGACTTCTATTCAGGTATCATCTTGAAAGCCATCGGTATTCCAACAGAAATGTTCACCGTAATCTTTGCACTTGCACGTACAGTTGGTTGGATCAGCCACTGGTTAGAAATGCACTCTGCACCATACAAGATCGGTCGTCCACGTCAGTTGTACACTGGTCCTGCGCAGCGTGACATCTAAGTTATAGCTGTACAGTGAATTAAAAAAGCGTCCAATAAGGGCGCTTTTTTTATGCTCAAATCTCATTCAAAATGATTTTTGGCGCTTCTTTAGTTTTCATTTTTTCGAATTAATATTAGGGGAGCTTGGTAAAAAAGGGATACATTGTCGAAGTGATTCGCACTCCTCTCCTCGGTGTATCCGCATAAAATAATCCTGTACCATTTGTGCTTGTTGTTCAATACCATAATTAAGAAATGATTTACCAAGCTTGATCACATATTGATAGCGACGATCGAATAGTGCTTTTTTGATGACGGAAATGCCCTGTTGCACTTGCCATACATGCGTTAATTCATGAATCAACCAAGATTGCAGCTCAAGACTTTCCTGTGAAAAATCAGCTTTCCAGTCCTGGCGATTAAAATAAATATGACCATTTGGGCTAATTGCATAATGTGGCATCACCAAACGATGCACGACGATCTCTACCTTTGCATAATCTATGTGATTGCCAAAAATCGTTTTGGCAAAATCAATTTCACCAGCAGTAAGTTTTCGTCGCTTACTCACAAACCACTGACTAAACATTGTTGACATCGTAAAATTGTATTCCACTTAAGTTTTGCTATTTTTTCGAAATGATAGTTGGTTTAAACAAAAAACCACCTAAAACACTAGGATTTACAGTGAATTTTCTCATACAATAGCATGCATTTTAATGATTAAACTGTACACTATTTGCGTATCCATTTTACTTAGATATGCTTAGTACCATGTTTTATTTTTTTGCTAAGGTGGTTTTAGGACAATACAAGATAAGAAAATTTGTCCAAACCACAAATAATCATCCTGAAAAATAGGAAACTTTTTAGAATGCGTAATTTTAAAATTGCTCTCGCCCAGTTCTCTCCACTGGTCGGTGATATTCAACAAAATGCTGAAAAGATGTTGCAACAAGCACGTCAAGCTGCCGAGCAAGGTGCAAACATCATAGTTTTCCCTGAACTTGCTTTGATCGGCTATCCGCCTGAAGATTTATTACTGCGCCCAAGTTTAGCAGGACGTATCGAACAAGGTCTAATGCATCTTGCTCAGGCGAATAATATTTTGATCGTTGTTGGCTATGTGCATGTTGATGAAGAAGGTAAGCGCTACAACGCTGCGGCCTTGTTACATCATGGTCAAATCATCGGTCGCTATCACAAACAGAATTTGCCGAACTATAGCGTATTCGATGAACAACGATATTTTGAAATCGGTCATCAATATCTGATCTTTGAACATCAAGGTCACAAATTCGGCGTTCTCATCTGCGAAGATATTTGGGTTGAGAAAAACACCAAGCAACTCAAATCACTCGGTGCTGAAACGATCTTGGTACTTAATGCTTCACCATATGAAGCTGGTAAACCTCAACAACGTCAACAATTGGTCAGCAAACTTGCTGCCGAAAATGATCTATGCATCGTTTATGTCAACCAAGTCGGCGGGCAGGATGATTTGATTTTTGACGGTGCTTCAACAGTCATTAATCAAAATGGTGATGTGGCGGCACGTGCCAAACTCACCGAATCCGATTTGCTCATAGTTGACTTTGACGCTGAGAAAAAACACTATCTACAGCAAAAATTTGAGCCTGCATTAGATACCATTCCTGAGATTTATCAGCTTTTGGTCATGGCTGTTCGTGATTATGTCAATAATTCAGGCTTTCCAGGTGTGGTACTTGGGCTTTCTGGCGGTATTGATTCAGCATTGACTTTGGCAATCGCTGTTGATGCCTTAGGTGCGGATCGTGTACAAGCAGTGATGATGCCGTATACCTACACCGCACAGATGAGTGTTGAAGATGCTGCCG
>NZ_JAYROT010000072.1:0-2679 GCF_041911495.1 Acinetobacter sp.
CAGTCCTTGTTTGCGAATTAACTCACAGATATGTAGTTTGTAATTTGCATCGAATGTACGTTTGGTTTTGCTCATGTTGAAATCCTCGTTTCAGTGAAATTATATCTCTATCTCACTGTCTGATTTCATTAGACCATTACAATAAGATACTGCAACAACTACAGATGAATGGTCGTTTAAGCAATCAAGAGCTTGCTGAGATTGTGGGTTTATCAATGTCACAATGTTCACGTCGTCGTATGGCACTTGAGCAAAAGGGCATGATTGTGGGTTATTTTGCGCAATTACACCCTGAAGCAGAACGCCATCCAATTGTCGGGATGCTCGAGATTAAGTTGACGCAATATAGCCAAGCTGTGCTTGATCAGTTTTTAGCATTTATCGAACATGAACCGATGATTCGTGATGTCTATAAGCTCACAGGAAGCTACGATTATCTGCTGAAAGTGACCGCTGAAGATTTGGCGCAAATGAGTGTGTTGATCAATAAAATCACTGCACTTGACTTGGGGATTGGGAATTTCCATACCTCGATTGTGCTTGAACGTATTAAAGAAAATCACCAAATGATGAGCCACATTGTGAGAGGAGTTGAACTTGACTAATATTGCTATAGATACTGTAGAGCAATCTTTAACGATGCAAGATGAAGCTCAGAGCAAGCCTAAACATTCGCATTTGGAAGATGCTATGGCGATGGTCATTGGTACTTTTCTTATTTCGTTTGCCATGCTTTTGATGCAACAAGCGCATACTTTGACAGGTGGTACAGCGGGTTTTGCATTGTTGGTGCATTATGCGACTGGGATTAAGTTCGGTGTGATTTTCTTTTTGATCAATATTCCTTTTTATTATCTTGCATATAAACGTCTAGGTATGCAGATGGTGATTAAGACGATGATTGCTGTAGGTTTATTATCTCTCTTAACAGAGCTCCATCCGCACTTTATTCATCTTGATGGCATTACGCCAGTTTATGGTACGGTACTCGCCAATCTCTTGATTGGAATCGGATTTTTGATATTATTTCGCCATCGCTCAAGCCTCGGCGGCTTTAATCTGTTGGCGCTATATCTACAAGAGCGTTATGGTATCTCGGCGGGTAAGGTGCAAATGGGTTTAGATATCAGTGTATTGTTGGCATCGACCATGTTTATTAGTGTGCCATTACTTGTGATTTCGATCTTGGGTGCGGTGGTATTGAATTTGATTTTGACGATCAATCATCGTCCAGATCGCTACGTGGTTTAGTGCTTAGAATAGTCAATTTGAAAATAAGCATTGTAATAATGAGTTGTTTAAGGAATAGATATGTTTGAACAAGTTCCTGCCTATGCAGGCGATCCGATTCTGTCATTGATGGAAGATTTCAAAGTCGATCCACGTACGCATAAAGTCAACCTGAGCATTGGTTTGTATTACGATGAGCAAAGCGTTGTGCCACAGCTACAAGCGGTTCGTGAAGCGCAAAAGCAATATGCAACGCATAATGATGAAGCAAAGTTGTACCTTCCAATGGAAGGCATGGCAGGCTATCGCCAAGCGATTCAAGCTTTATTGTTTGGTGCAGATAGTCAAGCGATTCAAGCAAAGCGCATTGCAACCATTCAAACTTTAGGTGGCTCTGGTGCGCTGAAAGTCGGTGCGGATTTCCTTAAAAATTATTTTCCACAGTCAGAAGTTTGGGTGAGTAATCCAACTTGGGATAACCACGTTGCGATTTTCTCAGGCGCAGGCTTTAAGACGCATACCTACCGTTATTTTGATCATGATACTCGCCAAGTGAACTTCGAAGCGATGTGCGAAGATTTAAACACGTTGTCACCACAAAGCATCGTTTTACTTCATCCATGTTGTCACAATCCAACGGGTGCGGATTTAAGCCCTGAACAGTGGGATCAAGTGATCGAGATTCTCAAAGCAAAACAACTGATTCCGTTTTTGGATATTGCCTATCAAGGCTTTGGTCAGGGTGTAGAGCAAGATACTTATCTGATTCGTGCGTTGGCAAATACCGATGTGAAATATGTGGTGAGTAATTCATTCTCAAAAATCTTCTCATTGTATGGTGAGCGTGTCGGTGGATTGTCTTTTGTCTGCCAAGATGCAGAAGAAGCATCACGTGTTTTAGGTCAACTCAAAGCGACTGTACGTCGTAACTATTCTAGCCCACCAACTACTGGTGCTGGCTTAGTGAACATCATTTTGAATGATGAAAACTTAAAGCAAATGTGGTTGGATGAGTTAGAACAAATGCGTACACGTATTTTTGCGGTACGTGATCAGTTGCGTCGTCGTTTACTTGAACTTGTACCAAATGGCAACTTTGACTATCTCACAGCACAGCAGGGCATGTTTAGTTATACAGGGTTGTCTGCTGAGCAAGTGGATCGTTTAAAAGAAGAATTTGGCGTGTATTTGGTGCGTTCTGGGCGTATTTGTGTGTCTGGTTTGAATCAGCGTAATATTGACTATGTGGCTGAGTCGATTGCGAAAGTTTTATAAGCTTTCTAATGGATAGAGTAGATAAAATAGCACCTTTGACAGGTGCTATTTTTTTACTTAATGTTGTTATCTCATACAAAAAAGCCTAGATCAATGATCTAGGCTTTTTCGTATTTTGGCTCTCCCACCTGGGCTCGAACCAGGGACCTGCGGATTAACAGTCCGTCGCTCTAC
>NZ_JAYROT010000073.1:0-7055 GCF_041911495.1 Acinetobacter sp.
ATCTCTAAAAAGTCAACTGAAATTACAGATAATTTTTAAACCCATCCAATCAACCAAAAAATTTAACCATCAAGCTAAATAACTGTTAATCAACAAGTTTTTATCCGCATCCCCGCCGGTAGGTGCGCATTCTACACCATCTCAGCTACTTTACAAGATATAAGTATGTTTTAAAAAGTTAAATGTATAATTTTTAATCATCTCTATTTCTTATCCTATGAGTCTAATAGCATAAAATACGGCGAATAGTTGCTGTATTTATAGTAACAATGCTAATTAAATTAAGGCTGTAGTTGATTAGCACTATGATAATCTACATTTATAAAGATAACTCGATGTAAATTAAGTAAAACTCAAATAAAGTTACTAGAGTCTTTTTGTTGCTAAGAGTGGAAGCACTGCATACACGGTAGGACAACAACTAATCCATTAAGTGTTCAACCTATTTCTGTTACTTTGTTTTATAGAAAAGTTCGCCAAGTAATCGTGTATTACCTTGACCAATGATGCCAAAGAGTTTATTGATCGTCAGATTGCATTCTATGAATGTTATTTCAGAGGTGCCCATAAAAGAAAGCGTTAGCATGGTGTGAATAGCACTGCTATACAAGTGAAAACCATTTTATCTTGCTTATTAAAGTGAAGTAGCAAACTGTATACAGTAATTATTTCGATACAAAGTCCATTAGGTTAATACCTGTAATTTCAAATAAAATACCACCTGACAGCATTAAGTATACAGATCAATGGCACAGTTATAATGCACTTGATGTGGTAGATTTTAATCATTTTGCAGATGGGTAAAATCACATTAATGGAATAGAAAATTACTAGAATTAGGCGAAAAGAGTGTTAATAAGATACAATAGTATCGACCGAAATGCCTTCCTTTGTTTATTGAAGATGAGATGTACTGCTTCGCAAGGTTCAGATTGAATATGGTAGTCCAAAACAATAATTCAATACCTTGTTGTAATGGACTACGATTTAACCTTATGTACCACAATCCCTTAAAATTAAGCCGATTTACGTGAGTTTAGCTTACCAGTGAGCACGGTTTTAATATTCCGACGTGAATAGTTAAATAACACTTTCAGTGGTGATAAGTTTGGATTTGGCTGTTTGCCATCTGCAATGGTTTTAAACTGCGCTGCGTACCAAACGATTTCCATGATTGCCATTTTATCCAAAGGCTTAATCCCTGTTTTAATCGGTTTCACTGCGTATTTTACATCTTCTCCACGCATCAATTGGTTTGGCAAATAAGGTTCAACTGCAAGCGGACGAGCAATCCCAACAAAGTCACATGCACCGCTTGCCAGTGCATCATTCATACCTTTGACAGTACGGAAGCCACCAGTCACCATTAATGGGCAACTGACATGCTCACGAATGGTTTCCGCAAATTCTAAGAAATATGCCTCACGTGCAATAGTGCTTTCTTTACGCTGTTTGGCTTTGGCACCCGCCATTGCAGGCGCTTCATAGGTACCACCTGAGATTTCAATCAAATCCATCCCTGCATCAGCTACAGCCTTTGCCACAGTAATCGCATCTTCTTCGCTAAAGCCACCACGTTGGAAGTCTGCTGAGTTCATTTTTACTGCAATGATAAAGTCATCACCAGTCTGTTGACGCACTTCTTTATAGATTTCAAGCAAGAAACGCATACGGTTTTCAATACTTCCGCCCCACTGATCTTGACGTTGATTGGTCAATGGTGATAAGAATTGGCTAATCAAATAACCATGCGCACCGTGCAATTGCACACCTTCAAAACCTGCTTTCTTGGCAAGACGAGCCGACTCACCGAAGCGACGAATAATATCTAAAATCTCAACTTCGCTGAGCGCACGTGGCGTACCGAATGTAGTCGATAACGCCGAACTAAATGGCACAGCAGATGGCGCAACCGTTTCTTTATTCAAGCCACGCGGACACTGACGACCTGGATGCGACAGTTGGATCAATTGCACCATACCGTGACGCCTGCCAACGTCTGCCCATTGTTTCATTACAGTCAAATCACGCTCATTCTCAAGGACAACGACACCCGGTTCATTCTTGGCACGTGCATCGACCATGACGTTACCTGTGATCGCACAGCCCAAACCACCTTTGCCCCATTGATCATAGAGTGACACGAGGTCTTGATTCGGTTGCCCTGCGTCATTGGCAAGTGCTTCACTCATCGCACCTTTGATAATACGGTTTTTAAACTCGATGCCACGAATAGTTAAACGGTCTTGTAGCTGAACTTGCGTGCTCATGGGAAATCCTTTCAAAAATTTATATCGTATAGTCAAAGTACTTAGAATCTGCTACTTCGTTAACCTCACTCGCAGTACAACTCGTGCACCTTCGCTCGGTTGCCTTGTATCAGAAATCAATTACTTCGACTATAAAGTTGACAATTTAGTATGTCAAAAACTACAGATAAGCAGCAATAATGTCAATATCATTTTAAGACGTTCACTTGAACGTCAGCGTCATCGCAATGATATTGGTCATCAAATACAGCACATTGATCTTATTAATGAGTGAGCAAACTTGCATCTAACAATGCTTTGGTGTAATCCGTCTGTGGATTGGCAAACAGTTGATTTGTTTCTTGAAACTCGACCACTTTGCCATGATGCAAGACCAAGATTCGCTGTGACAACGCACGTACTACCGCCAAATCATGGCTAATAAATAAATAGCTGAGATTCATTTTTTCTTGCAAATCTCGTAACAATTTCACCATGGCACGTTGTGTGGTGCGATCTAGTGCCGAGGTTGGCTCATCCAGAATGATTAACTTCGGCTCAAGGATCAGTGCACGTGCTAGAGAAACACGTTGACGTTGACCACCTGATAAAGCATGTGGGTAACGCTCGGCAAACTCCGTCGGCAAATCGACTTGGGTTAATACGTGCGCCACACGTTGCTGAATATCTGACTTGGCTAAACCTTGAATTTCTAAGCCTTCACCAATGATCTGCCCCACGCTCAAGCGAGGATTCAGACTACTAAACGGATCTTGGAACACGATTTGGAATTGATGGCGATATGGACGCAGTTTCTTTTCAGAGAGTTGATCGAGTTGTAACTCATCGAGCTGAATTTGCCCTTCGCTATCAATCAAGCGAGCAATGGCGAGCGCCAATGAGGTTTTGCCTGAGCCACTTTCACCGACGATACCAATACATTCACCTTGTTTGAGTTGTAATGACAATGGCTCGACCGCCACCACATAGTCTTTCACTCGATTCAGCAAACCTGCTTTGATCGGGAAGCGGACTTGTACATCCTTTAGCGTGAGCACGGTATTTTCATTTTCACTTTTTAAGGCTGTACCAAAATCGTGATCTAAAAGATTTTGGGTATAATCATCTTGCGGATTGGTGAAAATCTCTGCCGTTGCACCTTGTTCTTTAACTTGCCCTTTTTGCATCACGATCACTTGATCAGAATAACGCCCGATGAGTTTTAAGTCATGACTAATCAAAATCATTGCCATCTGACGCTTTGCTTGTAAATCTTTGAGCAGTTTCAGCACTTGCTCTTGCAGGGTAACATCGAGTGCTGTGGTCGGTTCATCGGCAATGAGAATGGCTGGGTCTTGCGCCAATGCCATAGCAATCATCACACGTTGCCGTTGTCCGCCAGACAGCTCATGGGGGAAGCGACGTAGCTTTTGTTCAGGCTCTTTAATCCCGACATCGGTGAGTAATGCTAAAACTCGCTCACGCACTTCAGCTTTGGATAAACCACGCAGATGTAAAATTTCCCCGACCAATTTTTCTACACAGTGCAAAGGATTCAGTGCGGTCATGGGCTCTTGGAAAATCATGGCAATATTTCGACCACGAATCTGTTGAAGCTGTTTGTCGCTCAGTTGCAGGAGATTTTTACTGTGAGAAAAATCAGTTTGATGCAAATTCACTTTGCCTGTGACTTTGAGTTGATCAGGCAATAAACCAATCATAGCAAGGCTACTGATGGATTTACCCGAGCCACTTTCTCCGACTAAGGCAATGGTTTCGCCTGCATGCAGTTGTAAGTTTAAATCTTCAACTAAGGTCTGCGTTTGCTTGCCCTGCTCAGTTTGAATGGTCAGTTGTTGCACATCGAGTAGTAGCACACGGCTGTCAGCGTTTAGAGCATCCGTTTTTAGATCATTATTTTTAAGATCATCTGATTTTAGATGATCCTTTTTTAAATCATCACGATTCACTTCAGTTGTATTTGTCATCAGGTGAAGTCCTCAGTGCTGTCTAGGGTCGAATGCGTCACGGGTCGCTTCGCCGATATAAATCAGTAATGACAACACAATCGCTAAGGTCGCAAAGCCTGAAATCGCAAGCCACGGTGCATCTAAATAAGTCTTGCCTTGCTCAAGCAGTTGTCCTAGCGATGCACTATCAGGTGGCAAGCCATAACCCAAGAAATCCAACGCCGTCAGTGCCGTAATATTTGCGGTCAAAATAAACGGTAGCTGTGACATGGTCGAGCTGAGCGCATTGGGTAAAATATGCCGAAAAATAATCTTGCGATCTGACACACCGAGCGCACGAGCCGAACGCACATAATCAAAATTCCGTGCGCGTAAAAACTCTGCACGCACCAAGCCCACCAATGCCGTCCAACCAAAAAACAGCATAATCGCAAATAGCCAATACACGCTCGGGCTAAACATACTGACCAGAATAATCACCATGAATAGCACTGGCAAACCACCCCACACTTCAAGGACACGCTGTCCGAGCAAATCAATCCAACCACCGTAGTAACCTTGAATCGCACCCACCGCAATACCAAGCACTGCCGATGCTGCCGTCAGACAAATGCCAAACAACAAACAAATTCGTAAACCGTAAATAATCAGTGCCAATACATCACGCCCTTGCTCATCCGTACCGAGCCAATTTTGACTGGTCGGCGCAGACGGTACAGGCATGGTCAAATCCATATTTGGACTTTTGGCAGAAAATGGAATCACAGGATTGAGCATCCAGCCATCAGACAAAATCAAGTTCTGCACCACGGGATCTTTATAATCCGCTTCGGTTTCAAAAACGCCACCAAAAGTGGTCTCGGGATATTGCTTAAACACAGGGAAATATATATCGCTTTTGTAGGACACCACGATCGGCTTATCATTGGCAATCAGCTCTGCACACAGCGATAATCCAAAAATAATGCCAAAGGCAACCAAACAAAACATACCCAATTTATTTTTCTTAAAACGAGCCCAACGCTGTTGCATCAGTGGAGACATTATTTCGCTCCTCGTGTTTCAAAGTCGATTCGAGGATCAATCACTTGATACATCACATCACTAATTAAACGCAAGACTAAACCGAGCAAAGTAAACAAAAACAACGTGCCAAAAATCACAGGATAATCACGCTGTGTAATCGCTTCAAACCCAAGTAGTCCAATGCCATCCAGATTAAAAATAATTTCGATAAATAAATTCCCAACAAAGAAAATACCAATCAACGCCTCAGGTAACCCCGCAATCACGATGAGCATCGCATTACGAAATACATGACCATACAGCACCCGATTTTCACTTAAACCTTTGGCACGAGCGGCGAGCACATATTGTCGATTGAGTTCTTCCATAAAGGAATACTTTGTTAAATAAGTTAATCCTGCAAAACCACCCAACACCATGGTTAACAGTGGCAATGCCATATGCCAAAAATAATCTTTAATTTTGTCAAAAAAGCCAAGTTGTGCAAAATTTTCAGACACCAAACCTTGTAGCGGAAACCATTGCCAATAACTCCCCCCTGCAAAAAATACAAGCAGTAATACGCCAAAAGCAAAAGTCGGGATCGCATAGCCCACCGCAAGTAATAGTGAGGTACTTTTATCAAAGATCATGCCGTGCTGTTTGGCTTTTTTAATCCCAAGTGGAATCGACACCAAATAAATTAGCAAGGTGCTCCACAATCCTAGCGAAATCGTGACAGGTAACTTCTCATAAAGGAGCTGTGTGACAGGTTTATCTTTAAAAAAACTGGTACCGAAATCAAAGGTCAAATAGCCTTTGAGCATCAACCAAAAGCGTTCATGCGCAGGTTTATCGAAGCCATATTGACGCTTGATTTCTTCGACCATTTCAGGACTTAATCCACGTGCACCTTGATAGTTGCTATCCACTGATGCCGTTTCTGCACCGCCCTGTATGCCCATGCCTTGCATGTTTTCCGCTTGTTGAATGGCTTGTTCGACAGGTCCGCCAGGAGCAATTTGCACGATGGCAAAATTGATCAACAAGATCAAAAACAAGGTCGGGATAATCAGTAACAGACGCTTTAAAATATAGGTAGTCATTGCGATTCCTTTCTATAGTCGAAGAAATTGATTTCTGATACAAGGCAACCGAGCGAAGGTGTACAAATAGTACTGCGAGCGAGGTTAACGATGTAGCAGAACTTAAGTTCTCTGACTATAAAATCCATGCTCAATTCCTTAAGTTTTTATGTCTGTGTGATTAAGACTGTCGACGCAGATACTGTTGGACTTTTTCTGCTTTTTTCGCATCAATCCACCAATATTGCATACCAACATTTAGCTTTGGTTCACGTTTTGGTCGTTCAAACATATCCCAAACCGCATACCACTCACTGCCCTTCCCGTAGCTAAGAATATGATAATAGCCTGCACGGAGCATACGATCTAAGACACGTGTATTGGTCACGAGTTGCTCACGATTTGGCGAGCGAATTAAACGATCTATCTGTGCATCTATCGCAGGATTCTTTATCCCTGCAAAGTTATAATTACCCACTTCATCGGCTGCTGTACTGCTCCAAAACCGTCCTTGCTCATTGCCCGGATTTAAGGATTGTGGCAACACATCTGTAGTCATATCAAAGTCATAATTACGCTTCCGCTCGATATATTGCGGAACATCGACTTGACGCACGGTAATATCAATACCGAGTTTTTTGGCATTGCGCACAAAAGGCATCAAGGTACGTTGTAAGCCATCTTGATGAATCAATAATTCAAACTGAATTGGCTTGCCTTGTTTATCCAATAATTGCCCTTTTTTA
>NZ_JAYROT010000074.1:0-13243 GCF_041911495.1 Acinetobacter sp.
CACTCGGAATATTCGGCTCAGACAGCGCCCACAATTTCAAATACACATCATGCCCGATACCTGCCTGATGCTGTGGGTGGATCGAATCGAGCCAACGCCGTTCCAGTGCAGGGTAGAGCGAGTTTTGTAGATTCCCCGCATCATCAGGATGCAACCATTCAGGCACAGGAATATGCCGTGGCGCAGGATATTGTGCATTGGTTGAGCAGAAGCCACTGACACCATTTGCCACCAAGTTCGCCAAGCGGTTGGGCATCATCAGACACGGCTCATAACGACTACCCATCAGTCGACGGACATTGATCGGTTGCAGTTGATATTCTTTGGCAAGATAGCTTGGGCTTAAACGAGGTAGGCGTAATTTGTCGGTGATGTTGCGAGGCACGCTACGATACGCCAAAGAGTGAAAAGTTCGGCAATCAACATTTTGCTGAAACTTTTGCTGTGCATGGGTGGCAATGGCTTTGTTAAATGCCAAATACAAACCACGACGTTCCGGCATGGCTTGGCTGATCATCTCTAGCGTGGTGGTTTTACCCGTACCTGCATAGGCGATGATTTTAAATGAATCACCTTCGCGTGCGGTATCGATGGCAAGGGCTTGTTCTTTGGTGGCGTACATTAATTGTTAAAAACTTAAGATTGTGTACGGTGGGCTTTTTCCACCAATCCTGATAAGCCCTGACGACGTGCCAATTCTTCAATGATAATGTTTGGATCAATATCAAAATAGCCGAGCATGACAATGCTATGGAACCACAGATCGGCAGTTTCATAGATCAAGTCATTTTTATTTTCTTCAGTTGCACTAGCATCATAATCTTTGGCAGCGATGATGGTTTCGATACTTTCTTCACCGACTTTTTCCAAGATTTTATTGATGCCTTTTTCGTAGAGATTCGCCACATATGAACGATCGGCATTGGCTGATTTGCGCTCACGCATCAGCGCGCCGAGATAGGCGAGGACATCGCTTTGCTCACCATACGTTGCGAGTTCAAATTCATGGCCTGCACTTGCTTTTGTTTCAGTTGCTTTGGCTTGTTCATCTTTGTGATAAATTTCATTTGGGTCTTTAAGCTGTGCATCGACAATTTCCCACCCATTTGGCGTGAGTTTGCGGTAGAAGCAGGATTCACGACCTGTATGGCAAGCAATCCCGCCGTGCTGTTCAACTTGCAAGGTGATTACATCTGCATCGCAGTCTAAGCGAATTTCATAGACGGTTTGAAAGTGTCCGGACTCTTCGCCTTTGTGCCATAGTTTTTGACGTGAACGAGAGTAGTACACCGCTTGATTTTTCTCAGCAGTCAGTGCCAAAGACTCACGGTTCATCCACGCCACCATGAGGATACGACCAGTTTGATGATGTTGTGCAATCGCAGGAATTAATCCATTTTGATCAAATTTGACTTCATCTAACCAGTTCGACATCGTATTTTCCTTTGGCATCAAGAGCGTGATAAAGCAGTGCGTTCTTTGATCCGAACATTGCAGTGCTTAAAAAATCAGAATGGCAAGTATTATAGACGCTGAAACTGTACAATGGGCAATTAAATGTTGCACTCCTGATTTTTCCGCTTCATCAGATCAGTGTAGTTGTCTCTATGCTCTGAATTTTATTAGCGTTTTAGCTTTATGTCCGATCAATCCTCCTCCCAAGCTGCATCCAGCAAACCACAGCTTGCCAACTCGACCTTATGGTTGATGGCGATGATTTGTGGACTGTGCGCAGGGGGAAATTATTTTAATCAACCCTTATTGCACTCGATTCAAACGCATTTCCAAGTCGATGCTGCAATGGCACAGCTCACCGTGACATGTGCGCAAGTGTCCTATGCTGTTGGATTATTATTTCTTGTGCCTTTGGGTGATTTGCTAAAACGGCAATATCTGATTCCTGTACTGATGATCTTAACGGCGATCGGTTTGATGATCAGTGCTTTTGCGCAGAATATTTATATGTTGTGGTTGGGCACGATCATGGCAGGTTTGTTTAGTGTGGTGGCACAAGTGTTGATACCTTTGGCAACGGCATTGGTCGAGCCGAAAAAAATGGGTCAAGTGGTCGGTTTCTTGATGAGTGGCTTGCTCATTGGGATACTATTTGCGACGACGATAGCAGGCTTGTTCTCACAGCTGTTCGCATGGAATACGGTGTATTGGGTGAGTGCCATTGTGCTATTGATCCTGATGGCATTGCTACAGCCACGCCTGCCAAAACTTCCGACCTTGAATCTAAATTATTTTGCTTTATTTCGTAGCATGTTTGACTTAATGCGCACTGAAAAAAGACTGTTAATTCGTTCAGGAATTGGCGCTTTGGCATTTGGTTCGATGAGTGTTTTATTTTCCACGATGGCATTACTCATGGCAAAGTCGCCATTTTTCCTCAGTGATTTTCAGATTGGCTTGATCGGGCTATCGGGTATCGTCGGTGCGGTGTTTGCGCAGTACGCAGGAAAATTAGCAGACCGTAATTTTGCAAGGCAGTTGACCATTGTTGGCTTTATTGGGATGCTACTGAGTTGGGTGACGCTGTACTTTGCACATTGGTATATCATCGCATGCGTGATTGGTTTCTGTTTGGTGATGTTGTCCAATAATATGCTTCATGTCACCAATATGAATATCGTCTATCAACTGCGTGATGATGCAAAATCGAGAATCAACTCAATCTATATGACGCTATATTTTATCGGTGCGGCGTCTGGCTCGTCACTAGGTGCGGTGGCGTGGAACTATGGCGGTTGGACGATGGCGTGCGTGGTGGGGCTGATCTTGGGATTACTCAGTGGTGTATTGTGTCTGATAGATATGCCGAATATGAAGAAATCGCAATAAACTATATTGATTACATCGGCGATATTTGGAAAATATCACCAATCGACTATACTATGCGCCCTCATATTTCAAACCGTTCATAAGTCATAAATATGGATGCTTTAAATCTGCAACCTACGAAGGTCGCTTCACCTGGAATAGTTTCTCCCCGTATTTCTGTCGCTCCAATGATGGATTGGACGACACGAGATTATCGTTATTTCGCACGTCTGTTTAATCCCAATATTGTGCTCTATACCGAAATGGTCACGACAGGGGCGATTATTCACGGTGATGCTACTCGCCACCTTGATTTTAGCGCACAAGAGCATCCGATCGTTCTGCAACTCGGTGGCTCAAATCCACAAGATTTGGCGACTTGCACCAAGATGGCTGAGGATTGGGGTTACGATGAGGTCAACCTTAATGTCGGCTGTCCAAGCGATCGTGTACAGAATAATAAAATCGGCGCATGTCTGATGGCAGAGCCAAACCTAGTCGCAGAATGTATTCATGCCATGCAAAAGGCGGTCACGATTCCAGTGACGGTGAAGCATCGTATCGGTATTGATGAGATGCAGTCCTATGAAGAGATGTTGCACTTCGTCGATACAGTAGCGCAGACAGGGTGCACGCACTTTGTGGTACATGCACGGATTGCCATTTTGCAAGGCTTATCACCCAAAGAAAATCGTGAAGTGCCGCCACTTCGTTATGGGGATGTCTATCGTTTAAAAAGAGAACGCCCACATCTCACCATTGAGATTAATGGTGGTATTAAAACGCTTGAAGAAACCAAAGCACATCTTGAACATGTAGATGGCGTGATGATTGGTCGAGAGGCTTATCACAATCCGTATCTCTTGGCAGAGTTGGGCGAGCTGTGGCAACTGGACGCGCCAAATCGTTTTGAGATCATGGCGCAGATGATGCCGTACTTTGAGCAACGTCTTGCACAAGGCGCACCGATGTCGGTACTGACACGACATATTTTAGGTTTATTTCAGCATCTTGCAGGTGCACGTAAGTGGCGACAGGCTTTAAGTGGTGGTAATGCAAAAAGCATTGCAGATATTGAAAGTGCAATCAATATGATGCGTCAATATTCAGAACAAATGATATAAATTTTAAATTTAGATTTGTCAGCGTAGTCATTATTTAGATGTAATCTGCGCAGGGTCGGTCGCCACTTTTTTACCGACTTTGCGCCACGGATTTTTTTTCATACCGTGTTCTTCCAACTGATCTAAACCCCACCATAGAGCAGGGATCAATCTGGTTTTGATCAATGGCAAGCGTGTCACATCAAGACCTGCCCACGGTAAAAATGGATTACGACGTGCAAATGCCCATAGCTCGATACGCATCGAAGGGCGTGCGCTCAGTCCACGTGCGTGGAAGCCATAAGTATCGGCAATCACTAAAGTATTGGCAGGGACAGCAAACTTCTTCGGTGCGCCATAGCCCAAATCTGCAAGCTCACTTTCTTGGATACGGAATGAACCACGCTGTGACATACGATCACTGTCTTGGATATTGAGCGCACGTTCACGCTCCCAAGCCAATCGCTTTTCATTGAGCAGATGCGAGCCAGGTACATAGACAAAAGGACCTTCATCTTCCGCCACATCAGTAAAGAATAACCACGCTTTCATACTCGGGTGGAAAGTGTCACTATGTAGTGCAGTTTGTGGATCAGGGCTGGATTTGCGTACTTGTGAAATGATCACTTGCACATAGTACAACGGCTGTAGTTTGAAGCTTGCAACATAGTGAATCAGATGTTGCCAATAGCTAGACGCAAGGAGCTTCTTGGTGTGGGGTAAGTTCGGCAAAGTGCGAAAATCGAGCGCCATACGCCTTGTTACGGTGTCACCTTGTAAGGTTTCACGTGTAGGGAGTGGAGTTTCGGTGAGTTCTTTTTTTAAGGCTTTAAACTCGGCATCAGGTAAGAAGTTTTCTTTGAGAATAAAGCCATTTTGTTGGTATTGCGCAATATCTTCGACGCTGAGAAATTGCGCCAATTTCTCACGGCGAGCTTGGGCGAGGGTAAAGGCTTGCTTTACTCGGAACTCATGCAAGCCCATCTCATTCAACTGTTGGTTACCTAAAATCGGATGATCGACAAAAGAGCTTGAAGTCGATAGCGTAGAGGCAAGCCACCACGGAAATTTCATCGGGTCAGATTTGGCAATGTGTTTGAGCTCATGCAAGGCTTGCTGAGTTTGCTTGCTTTGCCAAAATTGCTGTACTTTCTTAAGCTTATTTATCATAGATGATCTTTTTTGATGTGCCTTTTATGAGCGTGCTAGGCCAGCTTCAAGCACAGCCTTCTCAAAAAAGGAGAACAAATCATCGGCTATTGATGTGCCGAATTGATCATCTATCTCACGGATGCAGGTTGGACTGGTGACATTGATCTCCGTCACATAGTCGCCAATCACATCTAGCCCGACAAAGACCAAGCCTTTTTCACGTAGGAATGGTCCTACTTTTTCAGCGATTTTACGGTCATTCTCTGTGAGTGGTCGAGCTTCACCACGTCCGCCAGCGGCAAGGTTGCCTCGTGTTTCGCCATTTTGTGGAATGCGTGCAAGGCAGTATGGCACAGGTTCACCGTTGATCATCAGAATACGTTTATCCCCATCGACGATTTCTGGAATATAGCGCTGTGCCATGATCGGTAGCTTGCCATTTTCAGTAAGCATTTCTAAGGTTGAGCCAATATTTGCACCGTCAGCAGTCAGACGGAAAATGCCCATACCGCCCATGCCATCTAATGGCTTGACGATCACGTCTTGATGGATTTTGAGAAATTCACGTATTAACGACTGCTGTGAAGTCACCAAAGTTGGCACTTGTAACTCTGGAAATTGTGTCGCAAATAATTTTTCATTGCAGTCACGTAGCGATTGAGGCTTGTTAATAATCCAAGCACCTTCACGTTCTGCTTGCTCAAGAATGTAAGTCGTGTAGACAAAATTCATGTCAAAAGGTGGATCTTTACGCATCAAGATCACGTCGAAATCTGCCAAAGACTGTGCAGACTTTTCACCGAGTTCATAGTAATGTTTGTAATCTTCAAAGACTTGAAGTGGTGCAACTAAACCAAACGCTTTGCCTTGATCAATATATAAATCGTATTGTAGTGCATAGCTAAGCGTATGCCCACGACGAGTTGCAGCCCAAAGCATTGCCATGGTGGAATCTTTTTTTAGATTGACTTGTTCAATAGGATCCATGACTACCAGTACACGCATGATTTTTAACTCAATCTATTTGTCTTTGGGCGTACAGTATAGTCAAAAAATAAGGCACTGAGTATTGCAAATTGAAATACGCAGTGCCCATTATTGTCAATTTTTGTGAAATAGAATTGACGAGAATAAAGTTTTGCTAAGTAATCTTATTTAGTCATTCTTAGGCTTGGATTTACCCTGAACAGTTTCTTCAATTTGTTCAAAGTCGGTGTGGCGAACGTCTAAACCTTTCACCATATAGATTACCTGTTCAGAAATGTTTCGTGCATGATCGCCGATACGTTCGAGAGAACGGAGTACCCACATCACGTTGATGACACGGCTGATATGGCGGGGATCTTCGATCATATAAGTCATGAGCGCACGCATCGCAGAAGAATACTCACGGTCAATATCTGCATCGGCACGCATGACTTGTAGTGCGGCTTCTGCATCAAGGCGAGCAAAAGCATCTAAGGCTTCACGAATCATGATACGCACTTGATTGCCGATATGACGTGTTTCCATATAGCCACGTGGTGATTCACCATCTTCTGAAAGGGCTTGGGCGATACGTGCGATTTTCGCTGCTTCATCGCCGATACGCTCAAGGTCGGTATTGGCTTTACTCATCGCCAAGACCATACGTAAGTCACTGGCAGCAGGATGGCGACGTGCCAAGATTAGCGTCAAGGCTTCATCAATATCACGTTCGTGTTGATTGACGTTGTTATCAGCCTCTTGCACCTTCACAGCCAAATCAAGATTGGTATCTAGCAAGGCATGGATTGCATTGGCAACCTGTTGTTCAACCAGTCCGCCCATCGCCATAAACTTTGCGTTGACGTCCTCGAGGTTTTCGTTGAATTGTGAAGAGATATGATGACTAAACACAGAAGTAGATGGTTCCAAGGTGAGCACTCCTAAAAATTGTAAACTTTTTAGCCAGTATTAAATAGCGCTTTTATGAAATATTTATGACAAAAGGTGATGTGGCTACAAATTTTATCTGTTTGAAACAGCATCATCTTGATTTGAAATAGTGTTTATTTTTATTTCAGCCATTGGTTAAAGTCGATTAAGTCTTGTTCGCTCAGCTGTCCTGCTTGTGCCTTAAGCTGTAAGGCACTCAGAATATAATCATACTGTGCATTGACATAATCGTGCTGTGCAGAAAAAGCATTGCGCTGTGCAAGTAAGACGTCAACCATTGTTTTGATACCTTCACGGTAGCTTGCAGAAGATGCATCGGCGACTTGCTGTGCGGATTTTAATGCACTGTGATAGGCATTCAACTGGCTGTAGGCACTACTGACTTGCAAGAATGACCGCTTAATCTCTGTTTGGATTTGACGGCGTGTTGTATCGACATCTGCGAGTGCTGTATTGGCTTCGATTTGTGACTTTTTAATTAAGGCATTACGTGTGCCAGTGTAAGGCGTCCAGTTTAGCTCAATACCAATCTTATCTGTGCGACCAGTACTGCTAATAATGGTTTCAGGGCTTTGCTTATTCCAACCTGTACTTGCAACAGCTTCGACTTGTGGAAAATAATCCGCTTTTTCCACATTGACTTTTTGCTCTGCGACTTTGTGTGCAAGACGGCTTTGAGTGAGATTAAGATTATTCCGCTCTGCCATGTCAAGCCAAGCATTGAGATCATTTGGAATCGGGTTTTGATATTGAAATCCTGCATCCAAACGTGCCAAAGGTGTTTCAATATCACCGACCAATTGTTCAAGCTCTTCTAATGCAAGCTGATATTGAATGTCACTGGCTACTTTTTTGGCAATCGCACTTTGATGCTGTGCTTCTGCCTCGCTGACATCTATCTTGGCAACTAAGCCTTCACGGTACTGCGCACGAATCATGTCGGCTTGCTTGGCAAGGCTATTCACTTCTTGTTGATTGACCTCGACTAAGCGTGTTTGGCGTAAGACATTGAAATATTTTTCAGCGACATTCAGCATCAAATCTTGCTGTTGTGACAACAGTTTGACCTCAGCGAGTTGTGTTGAGATTTTGACTTGTTTATAAGTTTGCCAAACATCCCAACGGAACAACGGCTGGCGGATACTGAGCCCGACTTGTCGAGTGGTCGATTCATCATTATAAAAGTTAAAGCTTGGTGTCACCGTCCCTGCACCAGTACCACCTGTAGTTGAATTGCTTGAATCATCCAAATCTTGATATTGCTTATAAATAGATGCGTTGACACCAACAGTCGGTAGAGCTGCTGCTTTGGCGATACCGAGATTCTGCTGTTCGATTTGAAAACGTAATTGATCCGCTTGCCATGTTGCATCATGTGAAAGCGCACGTTGATACGATTGCACTAGGTCAATTGCCCATGTCGCATTGCAGAGTGAAATCCCCAAAGCGAGCGTACATACTTTTTTTATCGTAGCTCGTTTCATCGCAGTTCGTTTAGTCGCAGTTTGCTTAATCACGGTTCGTATAGTCGCAATTCGGTTAATCATAGTGTGTTGAGCGAATCCATTTTCTTGGCTTTATCGGTTTCCTAAAATGCTGACAACAGACACTATTCGTCGTATATCAGCGTTTTGTATTATTCAAAAAAATCAGGCTCAGAAAAAGTAGCTTATTGTACCGAGTACTAAAAGCGTCGTTGCGCCAACTTCGGCAATGATCAATGCCCACATAAATCCCGAAACTAAGAACGCAGGGAGCTGCCCTGTTTTGCCGAGGCGATGTGGTTTTTGGAATTGATTGTGCGTATCTTGTAAGAAACCATGCAACACATAGCTAAATACCGATGCAAAGAAAAATAATAAATTGGCAATCACGCACCACAGCAAAGTCGTTGCAGATAAATTTGAGAAACTCGCCAAGACAGCTAGAATCAACGATGCAGGTGCATAAAGTAATGCAGAGCGATGTGCGATATCGACATAATAATGCGCACGAGCATGTTCAGATTGGCGAATTTGTAGATATTTCCATACGCCTGTGAGCATACCAATTAGAAGAAAAATACCGCTAGCAACGATGGCAATCCCAGACGCTAGCGTGAGATCAATTACACGATAATCCATAATTATACATTCTATCCATTTGAAAATTATTCAAAAAAACTGCTCAACAACGTCCATGAAGGTCAAAACAATCGCACCGCTTTATAAAAATAGTGCTAATATTTTATGACAAATGAACAGTCGTGTTGATTGTAGCTTTTATTTGAAACTGATGCTGAGTTTTTGATATAGGCATAAAAAAACCTAGTTAGAAAATTCAAAAGTCAGTATATTCAAATCTGAACATCCAAATCAGGATATTAGAGCAAGCGCATCGCATGATACTGCCAACAATTTATAAACGCATTAGATGTCATCGCTTTTGGGGTAGTGCCTATGAAACTTAAATCTCTGACAGTCGCCATGTTTGGGTTCTATTTTACGAGCTTAAGCTATGCCAATCAGACAGTACATGCCGTTGATGTTGATGCTGCAACGACGCAGATGGAAGCAGCAAGCGATGCGCCATCAGTATTGATCGAGCCACCGACAGGGACGGTTTTAGATATTATTCCCGAAACCATTGATAGTGCACCAACGATTTTACCTGAGCAGTCCAATCATAAGATTGTTCCTCCGACGGAGCAGACTAAAGAAGATTCATGGTGGGATCGTACTCAAGATAAGTTTAGCAATAGCTTGCAAAAGCGTGCGCATAGTATCAATGACTGGTTTGGGGAGCCTGATCCAAATGAGCCTGCATGGGCGACGCTACGATTGATCGTGGATACACGCTGGGATGAGTATGATGATTTTTCGGTGAAACCACGTGTACGAGGCAAGATTAAGCTACCGACCCTTGAGAATAAGCTGAGTGTAGTCTTCGGTGATGATAGTTTGGATAATGAAATCCGAGATAGTGTTGCGATTAATAATGAAAACCCTCGTGGAAACCCTGACGAAACCTTAGATGGAAAGCAGGTCAAAGACGACAACTCATCATTAGCACTACGATGGTCACAGTGGAAAAATCCGTGGGGTGTAGATACTGATGCCGATCTTGGTGTGCGCTCTGGCGATGATGTGTACGCACGTCTAAAAGTGTCTAAAGACTGGGATTTAAACAATAATTTTAGTACGCATGCCGAACAGATTTATCGCTATGGATTAGATAGTAAAGATTATCTGAGAACCAACTTAGAGATTCGTCATGCTCGCCCTCAAGAGGCTTTCTTGAGCAATCAGTTGAGTCTGACCTATATCGATGATGATTTTGAGCAGAACTTCCACTGGGACAATCGACTCTATCGACAACACCAGTTTTTCCATGATCACTGGTTTAACTATGGCGTGTACACAGGTGGTGATATTGATGACAATCAACCTGAGCTAGATAGCTATGGACCGTTCATCGGTTGGCGGCAGCCGTTTTTACGTGAATGGCTATTCATTCAAACAGAAGTGAATTATTACAATGATGATAATTTGGATCGAGACCATCATGTTGGTGCATTACTTCGTTTGGAAACATGGTTTCAATAACATAGAAATGGCATGTAGTTGAAATTCACCTGATGTGTTTGAAAAAAAACGTACTTCCGATAAGACTACGTTTTTTTTGATTTTAGCTTTTAAAGAAATGTGACAAGTCGGTTACATTCGACACAATTCGATAACGATAAGCGCAAGATTCGTGCGCATTGATTTTGCATACTTATACAGTTCATTTTTTAGGAAGAAGAGGATATAACCATGTTAAAACAAACAATGTCGAAGCAAACGCATAAAACCACAGCTGTATTTGCAAGTTTGGCGATGAGTGCCGCATTATTAGTTGGCTGTGCGAATGCAACACCATCACAAAATCGTATCGGCGCAGCAGCAGTCGGTGGTGCAGTAGGTGGTGCAGTCGGTCAAAAGGCTGGAGGTCGTACCGGTGCAGGTGTTGGTGCAGCAGCGGGTGCAGGTCTTGGTTCAAATAGTCAAGGCAGTAGTGGCACAGGTTCTACCTCAAGTGCGATTGGTGGTGCTGTTGGTGCGATCATCGGTGAAAAAGTCATCGGTGGTGCAGAAGGTGCTGCAGTTGGTGGTGCGATCGGTGGTGGCGCAGGTGCTGCGATTGGTGAAGGTCGCTAATCGCCAAGCCTTGATTTAACAACCTCGATTGAATCAAAAAAAGTTGCGTCATTGGCGCAACTTTTTTATGTGCAAAATTTTATGTGTAATTGAACTCGGTCAATCTGATGAAGTCAGTTTTTTAGCCATTTCTATGGTTTGAAATTTTGCATTCTCCAAAGAATGTTGATGGCGTTGATCCGCAAACTCATGGTATTCAGAGCGAATTTCATAAAAATCCTCAACACCAAGATGTTGTAGTGGTCGTTTTGATTACACGTTTTTATTGTTTAGAACGAAACAGCGATCGTGTACCTTTTGGCTTTTTAAGGCGGATATAGACGACTTTTTCTACAGCGGCGATCCGTTGTCCTTGTTCATCAATAATGTCGAGATGATAGGTGCGGAACACAGGTTCATGATTCAAAGCAAGCTGACGAATTTCTGTGAGCTCATCAGGATTGATTCGGACATCCGCATAGACTGTACCACGCCCAGGTGAAAGGAATTGAATCGTCGCAGCTTTATCCCAAACGATATATTTCTCACCCAGTTGATGCATCAAAATCAACATATAAAATGGGTCAACCATCGCATATAAGCTACCACCAAAGTGCACACCGACAATATTTCGATTTTTGCGAGTGAGTGGCATTTTGACTCGAATAAAGCCCTCATCGAGGTGCATTTTTTCGACTTCGATACCTGCGCCACGAAACGGTGAATAAAAATTCAAAATAAACTTGGCTACACTCGGTAGACGATTAATTACTGTACGTATGTCCATAAAGTCAATTTATCTCTTCATCTTTTACTCCATACTAATCGGAGTTTGAGGAAAAACAAGCACAGATTGACTACAATCCTATGCCGATAGGATTTTACTCAGTCGGTTTATCTCGTCGATTGTGTATTGAACGTGGGTAAACGATATCTTCAGGATTATTTGGGAAGAACTATGCAAGCATTACAGCAATCAAAACAGCAACTACAACAGCAAGCTCAACAATACTGGGTCAAAACCACAGACGGCGAGCAACTCTTTGCGCAAAGCTTCGGTGATGCAAGTAAGCCTGCGATGGTGCTCGTACATGGCTATCCTGACAATCAAGAAGTGTGGGATTTGATGATTCCGCATTTACTCAATGATTTCTATGTGATTAGTTACGATGTACGTGGTGCAGGGCGTTCGACTATTCCGAAGAAAGTATCAAGCTATCGATTGCCACAGCTCTCTAAAGATTTAAATGCAGTGGTGGAGCATGTCATTCCAAATCGTCAATTTCACCTCGCAGCGCATGATTGGGGGTCGATTCAAACATGGGAATCGGTCACAGAAGAAAGTTTTCGTGGAAAAATTTTATCCTATTCGACTATTTCAGGACCTTGCCTAGATCATGCTCAGCACTATCTGCAAAAGGCAAAAACGGCTCAACCACTGAATGCGCTGAAAATGCTCAGTAAGTCTTGGTATATCGCTGTATTTCATTTGCCATTATTGGCGCCGACCTATTGGCGTATCAGCTCGGTGAATCAGTGGCAAAAGTTTTTAAACAATTTGGAAAAAACCAAAGGGCTACCAGTGAGCCAAGCGGTGTTACAAGATGGTCAGCATGGTATTGCGCTATATCGTGCCAACTTCATTCCAACCATGCTTAGGCCAAGAAAGCGCTATGCACAGTGTCCTGTACAAGCGATCGTATTGAAGTGTGACCGTTTTGTCAGTCCTGGATATATTGATGAAGTACAACATTGGGCAGATGATTTTAGTCGTGTTGAGGTGGATGCGGATCATTGGGCGATCTTGAGCCAACCGCAACGTATTGCACAGTATATTGCTGATTTTGCTTTAAAATATTAATTTTCAATTTGGTGGTCGAGCTCAATCGAGGACTTTATTTCGATTGAGCTTTTTTTATGTCTAACTTGAGTTCGGTGAAGTTTGTATTGCACAGCATTGAAAAGGAAAAGCATTTTAGACAAGGTCTTGCGGTGTATACTCATATTTCGGGATTAACCTTCGGTTCGACTCACTTTTCTTTCGGGAAAAGTAAGCAAAACCATTTGTCAGCCGCAAACTCGGTCATACAC
>NZ_JAYROT010000075.1:0-59402 GCF_041911495.1 Acinetobacter sp.
ATCTTTTTTAGTAGTGTTGTATCAATATTTGATGCAAAACATTCAGCATAATATTCAACTTGAACATACTGCAGAATATTTTGGAATGAGCCCAGCGAGCTTGAAGCGTAAACTAAAAAAGCACCACACCCATTTTCAAGCTCAGCTTGACCAATGCCGTCTACATACTGCAATCAAGCTATATCGCATTTATGGCTATAAGACCGAACAAGTGTCTGAGTATCTTCAAATCAATGATGCGAATAATTTTAGACGTGCTTTCAAACGATGGAGCGGTATGTCACCACATGCAATTTGATCTCACGATATGGTAAAACTAAAAGAAAAAGGCTAACTATTATTTGTAATACCTAGCCTTGTTTATCTGACTTAAATTAACTGATTTAGGTTATCTGACTTAATCTTCTAACTGAAGATCAGTAGTCTGACGATAGGTTTTCACTTCTTTGCCTTCAGGATCGACATAAACGAGCTCAACCCGACGGCTCAAAGCATGTCCCATTTTCGCTTCATCATTAGCAATCAACTGAGTTTAGCCTTCTGCTTCCATCGCAATACGACTTTCGGTAATACCATGCTGTATCAGATAGCTTGCAACCGCATCAGCACGCTTTTTCGATAAACGTAAGTTGTAAGCTACACTGGCACGAAGATCAGTAAAGCCGTACAAAGTCATGGTATGGTCAGGATATTTATTCATGAACCGAATAATCTTATTCAAAATCACCGCACTTTCATCGGTGATATTTGATTGATCTAAACCGAAATGAACGACATTTGGAATCTTACCAAACTTAATGGCTTCTTCGGTTTCAAACTCATCAAGCACCGTTGGTTCAGGCTCAGGAATGACCACAGGCGCAACTACCGCAGGCGTCCAAATTGGCCATTGCCCTTTCACACCATTACACGCTTTTTCACCACCATTTAATTCTTCTAGTGATGGGTAAGTCACTTTAGGTAATTCTTGTGGTGCATTTGGATTGACAGTCAACACCTGGTAAGTTGCACGATCTAAAAGACGCTGCGCCGATAAAAACTTTTCACGAGAATGACGCCATCCGAGTTCGCAATGCTCTGCAACCGCCCAAACCAAAATGACTTCGGCTTGCGCAGTTTCTGCATAACTCGTATTAAATCCTTCATGGTGCTTTAATACTTCAGCAGTTGCCCACAAATCACGACGCATCACACCTGACATTGACAATACATTGGTCGTCAAGCTTAATTCTTCTGCTTGACCTTGCTCTAATGCGCTGATGATACGATCTGCTTCAGCAAGTGCTTCTTTGCGAGTATTTTTAATAAAACCACGTTCGCCACCTTCGTGAGCTGCATAAGTGAGCCACGTTGCTGCTTTTTTCGCATGATAATATTGAATACTTTGTTTATTGGCAAAAAATGGTAAAAGACGTCGTTGCATCTCAGCAACGTCTTTGTCTTGTGGATTGGCAATATACGTAGATTCGTCAATCGTTGGTCGAGCTAAACTTGTTGTAAGTTTCTTTTCAGCAGTAACTACAGGTGCAGATGGTTGAACTGGATTACTCATCTGCTCTGGCTGAGATGGTAGACTTGCAACAGCCTCTTGTGGAATCGAATCAAGCTCGACTGCAAAAGTTACAGTCGTATTTAAGGTGATTAAACCCAAAGACATCGCAACAATTAATGCAGGGCGTTGAAAGCCTCTCCAAGTCCGATCTGTACTGACTTGGTTAATATTTTTTTGCTTCATCGCTTTACTATTCATAGCTTGCTTATTCATAACTATGGCTCTCTCGAAGCATTAACAGATGAATCTTTACGTTTAAACAAGTTTTCATCAAACTTGAAGCGCATACGTAAATAAGGTCCTTTTACCGTGGTGTCACTATCAACAAGATCTTCATCGTCATAACCAGAGAAGTTATAACCACCTGACAACCATAGGTTTGCTGCAACAAGATAACCAACTTCCCCACCTACGAGCAAGCGTTTTCCTTCACTTACATCAGACCACAATAGACCACTGTGGATTCCAGCATCCCAACGCTCATTAATATCGTACATTGCACGACCTGAAACGAGGTATGTTGTACCGTCTGATTGTAGGCCTGAGAATGTCGTATCAACTTTTTTCATTGCATACTGACCAGACAAGGTCATTGCACGAGTTGGATGATAGTTCATATGTGTCGAGAAGATATACACATTCTTCAAGAATTTATTGCTTAAGTCAGATTCGTTCTTGTCATAACGATACTCAACTTTAGTCAACGCATCAAAACGATTGGTATCTGTATCACGATAAGCTGCACCAAGTTGGAAGCGATCGACAAGACGATTCCCACTATTTTCACTCTTATTGTCAGTGAAGCTGATTACATTCTTCGCAAGTAAAGTCACATCATCAGAATACTTATACGCTACGCCGAGGTTGTTCAATACTGTATCCGATTGATCAGCCCAACGTGCTTCAATACGACCTACCGCTTTCCAGTTTTCAGGTGCTAAATATTCTGCTCCAAGACTTACCGCTGTATTGTCTGCACTCAGATTGTTTGCACCAGATACTGCTTTAACTTGCTCAAAGCCTGCATTGACATAGAAGCCTTCTTCAAGCTCCCAACGGTTACGCAAACCAATCGCTGCTTCTGCTTCGCGAGCGCTGATACCATCACGTACACGATACTCACTGAATGCTGTAGAGTCGTTGTTATAACGGCTTTCTAAACCAAATACAGTGACGTTACGACGTTGTGTATCATTCAATTCGTACAAACCGCTAATACTTGAAACCAACTCGTGACGACCATAAGCACGTAGCTTAGTATTGATTTGGTAGTCTGCACCTACAGCAAATACTTGACGATCAGATTCTTCAATATCTTGCTCATATTCGATGAAGGCACTTGAACCTGCCCATGGCAATTGACCTGTCAATTTTGTACGAACAGTCGTACCACTATACGGTGCAATTTGATTAGTATTTGCAGTTGCAGGCTCAGACTCGTCGTAATAACGCAAGCCAAACTCAATTGCTAGAATCTTATTAATTGCACGTTGAATACTTGCAGATACACCTTGATTTACGCCGTTGTTTAAATCTTCTGTACGGATAAATTCGATATTTACCAAACCAACATTGTTAATGTTGGCACGTGCTTTGATCCCGCTTTCACTACGACCTGATGAGATCGGTGATGACGTATTGTAGAAGCCTTCATCTGCATTATTGTGATATGCACGGAAGTCCATATTCTTATAAGCATAATCAAGCTCAATGCGGTAAGCATCACCTGAGATCTCACCTGTTTCTGATGGATCGACATTGATCTGTGTCAATATATTGACATCGCTCACATTTACTTCAGATGTTGCAAACTCAGCAACCAACTTACCTGATTTGCCAAGATTAACCACAGTATTCGCACTGCTTAGTTGTTCTTCATTCAAAGGATTGTCACTTTGAACGTGTGAAGCACCAACTTTAACGCTATCAGTGATTTTGTATGAGCCTGATACACCACCAACAATATACTCTTCGCCACCCTGATCTGACTCAACTGTGATACGAATATACATTGGGTTTAAATTTGCATCGACACTTGGTACTGGATCTTTTAAATAAATACTATTACTAAAAGTATCTACTTCATAATCAGTAAAACGAGTCAATGTTTCAGTAGAAATGATCAGTCCTGGATTGTTACGATCACGGACTAAGATTTCAACTTTTTCACTATTTTCTAGAATGTCATCAGTGTCAACATTACCTAAGCTATATGGACCTGAGATACCTAATGCACGCTGTTCAGTAACGACTTGCTCAGTATTTGTTTCTGCAGCAAATGCTGAAACTTTATATTTATCACCTTCGATGACACCACGTACACCAGTCAAAGAACGGTTGTATTGACCGAGCGACAAGCCTTCATCATTTTCTGTGCGTGTTACATAGTCGCCATACATGACATGTGAGCGACCTTTGTCCACACGAATATAAAGCTTACTTGTTGACTGAGCTTCAAAACCTTTTGCCGCAGAATCACCGTACACTGGATAGTATTCATCTGGACGGATATCACGGAACAAACGCTGACTATTATCTTTATCAGAGTCATAAGCCAAAGTAAGTAGGTATTCGCCTTTTACCTTACCTTTTAAGAACATCGCAGCACGACCAGTGGTTTTCAGTTTACCATCGTCAGCGCTAGATATTTCTTTTAACTCTTCTTCAAAACCATCATTAGAATCAACTTTGTTGAGTTCACTTGGGTTAAAGTCTTTAAATGAAATTGCACCTTCGATGATACCCGTTGCAATAATCGGGCGAAGATTTGGCAAAAAACGTACAGGCGTACTTGCATGAAAGATACCACTTTCAACAGAAAGGATACCTTCACCTGCATCATTTGGAGATTGAATTGGTACAATTAAAGTACCACCTTCAACGAATACTTGAATGCCCGGTTCTTTTTTATCTAAATCTTCTAGTTCTACTGTACCAATATTTGATTGTACAGTGAGTGGCGTGCGGCTAGATACCACAGTACCAAAACGGTCTACGATTTTTAACTCAACATTCAAACGATCTGTACCATTCGCTTGTGCCATTTGAGCAGTTGCATTCAGTACAATCTTGTCAAGTTGATCAGGTGCAATCACTTCGATCTTTTTAGATTCACGAAGATTACCCATCATATCAAGCTGACGTGCTTCGATCGTATTTTTACCCGGTTTAAGCGCTACACCAATAAAGTCCAAACCAGACACTTGGAAATCAGGCAATACTGCACGTTTACCGATACGCTTTTCGCCAACTTGTTCGCCATTTACCCAAAGCTGTTGGTTCGTACCAGCTGTACCTTTGATCTGAATAGTGGCTTGCGGATAGGCCAACACTTGACCTTCACGTAAGTTTAGGATTTCAAGTTTATTATCTGTTGCATTTTCTAAGGCTTTTTCAAGACTAACCGTAGTTTCAACTTTTTTAGGTTCAAACTGAACTGGCTTCAAGTCCATCAACTTTTCTTTAGAATAGTCAACAGCACAATTCGAGCTAATGCCTTGTGCAGAAATACAACCACTTGCAGGCTGACCACGTGCATCAGATACACGGAAGTTTAATGGATCAATCGTTAAGTCTGTGCGTAGGATTTGCTCAAGCTTTGAATTTTTTAATTCAATTGATTCTTTACGCTTAAGGACTTGATCAATCAAAGTTTCAGAACAAGTACCAGCCGCACCACTAGAGATCGCAAAATCAGCACGATGCAATTCACCACGTTTCAAATCGACGAAACGGCTGTTCGGATCACCAGCTTGGCGATTACTAATCAAAAGCAATTCTGCTTCTGATGGCAACGTAATACGGTCAACTTTTAAAACGTGAGTTTTAGCTGAAATACCATAGAAATCGTATTTACCTTCGCTATCGGTAATCGCATAGCTACCATCTTCAAGATAAACACGTACACCCGGTACACCGATTTCGCCGAAGTCTTGTACGCCATTACGATTGCAATCTGTGAAGATCTTACCAACGATAAAGCCTTCGGAGATCATCGCACCTGGGGTTACTTCAACTTTAGCAGAAGCCTCATTTGACTCTTTGCCTGTTGAATCTTTTGCACGGACACGGTTGATCCCATCACCATTTAATGCGTTTGGACCAATATAAACTCTATATTGAACTTTAACTTCTTCATTAGCTTTTAAAGTTCCAAGACCCAATGTTAAGTAAGGTCCTTTGCCACCGTATGGATCGTCAACTTTCGTGCCATCAACTCGCATTGATCCTTCAACGTAGATAAAACCACGTGGTAAGGTATCTTTGATCGAAACATCAGTCGCATCAACATTGCCACGGTTAGCTACCGTAACTGTATATTCTTCAAAATCACCAATTTCCGCTTCGTTATCGGTCGCAACTTTTTTCACAAATAAGTTCGAGCGACTTTCATCTGACAATGGGTCAATTGGAATATCAATATTGAGTACGGTTTCACCTTGACCAATATCGAATTCACCAGCATATGACCATTCTGGATTAACAATTTTGTCAGATGAAAAACCTGAAATTGGATATACAGATTTGTCACTAGTAAACTTATATTCTGTATTGCTAGGAATCGTGCTTGTATCTACATCAATTATATAGCGACCTGCATTAACGTGTGGGTAAACAAATTCACCGTCGCTATTTGTTAGCTGAGTCGCAGAGATCGAAATCATCGCACCAGTTACAGGGTCGATACGATAAGCAACATTGTTACCAATAGGTTGACCTGTAGTAGCATCAATCAGTGTAACCGTAGCACCTGCAACTGGTAAACCTGTTTTTGCATCAAAAACCGTACCATAGTTATCCATTAATACTTGCGTATCGACATTATCAAATGTTTGCGTGGATTGATTGTTTGCATCCAAACAATCGGTCAAGTTAATCGCAACTTGATCACGCTTCACTGTTTGCAAAATATCATCTTGATTGATCGCAACGTCTGAACGTGTTGTTGGCAACTCGTAGCGGAATAGACCAGTGTTTGCACCAGTTTCCACACCGATAATTTCTTCCAAATCACCAGTTTTGCTAGATTGAACACGAATCTTAACACGATCAACTGTATAACGATCGGCATTACATGTTGCACTACGAGATTCAATATACAAAGGACGCTCTGCAGTGCCTGAGCCAAGTATGGTACTGAAATCGCTGGATTTATTGAAGATTTTTGAACTACCAGATATCGCTGTTGATACTTGGTTTGATGGTGTGACTTTTTGTCCACCAGTGGTTGCGTATTCAACATTAAAAACATTCTTTACAATTGTTTGTGCAATACCACTATTCATCGTAACGACGAAATCAACTTGCTCTGTCGTCTTTGCAGCAATCGTCGGAAAACCCACAACAAGCTGATCAATCGTTGATAAGTCAGTTGGCGCTGTTGTGCTATAATTATTTGCACCAGTTTTATAAAGTACTTTTGCTTGAGAATTCGTAGGGCGAGCAGATTTAAATGTTGTATTGGCAGGAATATCATCGACCAATAAGACCATTTGTTGTGTTTGACCATCAATTGTCACATCAATTGGCGTAGCTGCTTTTGAAGCATTATTTTGAATGCGCAACGTGTAGTCAAGATCGAAATCTGATGCGTTATCAGGATCAAACGACTGTTGCTGTACTTCTTTAGTCGCAACAAGTTCTGGAATAACGACATTTGCACTATCAATCGCACTTGCTGTAGCATCAGTATCTTCAACAACTACTGCATTAATCGGTAAATCAAGCTTCTGACCATTTGTCAGTGATGAACTTGCTGTAGCAACCACCCATAAATCAACACTCTCTCCCGGTTGAAGGAGAATGTATTGCGTAAACTCAGGGTCGCTAGAGTCAAATTGACCGTTTTTGTTTGAATCGATATATATTTTGACATTACTTAAACCAGTAATATCAACCGTATCTAAACTAACACGTGCAGGTGTATTACTATTATTTGTAAGTGTGTTAGACCAAATCACCAATTGACTTGGCTCAATCTCTTGAGCAATTGGCGTGGTTAAGTGAATTGCATATAGTGCGGAAACATTAATTTCTACTGCATTAGAAGTAACTGTTTGCTCAACACCTGAACTATCTACAAAGTATGTTGCATATGCAATGTTCTGAATCGTACTATTTGCACTAGGCATGGCTGCATTGCCATATTGCGCTAACAACATAGACATTGTCAACGCCGACAGTACAAATGTCGTTTTTTGGCAAGTCTGTAGTTTTGTCGATTGCAACACTGCGATGACCTTAAATAGATAATTTGAGATAATGAGATGCTTATATTTAGATATAAGCATCTCACAATACAGCCTTCTAGAGGCTGTATTGCTTATACCAAAACTTTAGATTAGTTTGCGTCCACTTTGACAGCGAATTCAATCACTACTTGTTTTAATGGATCTACTGCAAATCCTGGAGAAGTAATAACACTACCATTACTACCATTAGACACTGTCACACTAGGGTTACCTAATGCAGCTTGTACTGGTGTATAACCAGTGGTAAACGCTGGTGCAGGAGCTGTCGAAACAGTAGTATATGCTGGTACTGGGTCACTCATTACGACATTAGTCACTTGTTGATTACCATCATTGGTTGCAACAATGCGATACTGAATACATTGTCCTGGTTTTGCTTGTAAAGTACCTTTGGTGAACGAAATTTCATCTGTATCAGTCAAATCGCCATCACAGTTAATATCTAAACCTTGGAATTTCTCAAGACGCAATTGACCAATATTTACCACTGTACGGTCAACGACTTGAACTGCTGCAGGCGCATTCAAGCCACCCAATGTACCTGTTGGCGTAATGGTAATTGTAGAAAGATCATATTGACCAGCTGTTGCATTCAACGGCGCTTCAACTTTCACCAAGATACTCACAGATTCACCTGGTTGTAAACCTGCTGTACCAGTCTGTGATAACAAGTCCTGTAAAGAACCTGCACCTGTACCTGAAAAGTTAGTTACAAGTTCATTAATATCTGCAACACCATCATTATCTAAATCTACATATACCGATGTCACTGCACCAGCCATTGTACCCGCGTGAGTCGTTGATGGATCAGTAAGTGTTAATACACTTGAGCCAACACCTTCATCAAAACCACCGTTGTTGGTCAAAGTATGTGTATAAAGGATTGTACCACCTGGTTGAATCTGACCTTGTTGGTCTGCAAGGAAGTCAATATCACGTGCCAATACATCCACGATGCTAAGCTTCAATGTATCATTTGCAGATGCAGACGGATTATTTACAGGATCAATTGTTAAGATCACATCATCCGTAGTCGCTGAATTTATAGGCGTTGAGTAGTTTGATGGCAAAGTTACTTTTGCAACGATGTTTGCAGTTGAACCAGCCGCGATAGGACCTGTATCCACGATACCATCGCCATTTGTATCTGTTAAAGGTGTTGCACCATCAGATTTAAACAGTTCAACGGTACTACCTGCTGGAAGATCAGCCTGATTTACAGTGACGTTATATGTTTCTACACCAGTACCTGTATTGTGGATCACAATTTGATCTGGGCCTTGATCTGCTGAGCCTGTATTGTTACCAAATACTACTGGTGTACCAATGGTTGCATTTTCTTTAACAGTGTTATCTTGGTTGACATCACTTGGCACTGTTGCAGCATCTGCGTAATCGTTGTTTGTCCTTTCATTGACAGTACCCGAATAGGTTCTAGTCACGGTCACGACAGTTTGGTTAGAGTTAGTCGGTGTTACGCCATTTGGGGTTGTGCTTGCATCATTATCATTATCATCAAAGACAGATGCGGTGTTGAGAATGTTTGCAGTGTTCGTTGTATTTGCTTGGACTTTAAATTTGATCGTGCCTGTTGAGTTTGCAGGAACGTTATCCAATGAAATTAACATTACACCAGTTGTAGCATTAACTTGATAGTTAATGCCTGCAGGATCACCAAAAGCTCCATCAGTTAAAGGGGTTGCAGAACCATTCCAACGACCAGAATTTGGTACATAAGCAACTTTAGTAACATCAATGTTATCTGTAATAGATACATTAGCCGCCGCAGCATTACCAGTGTTACGATATGTCAATGTATATTCGATTTCACCATTTGCGCTGACGCTAGATACACTTGCAGCTTTCTCAATACGTAATACCGCACCGTTCGTTACAACAACAGTATCTGTATCTGTATCAGTTGCGCTATCAAATGCACTGGTCGCAGTGATAGTGTACTGTGCCTGACCTGTAGTGACTGTACTCGGTACAGTTGATTCAATAATCAAACCAACTGATGCACCTGGTGCTAAAGTTACTGAAGTTACAGGAGTATTACTATCTTTAACACCATCATTGTTAGCATCTAAATATACTTGTAGATTATTCAAGTTAAAGGCATCAGTTGTTAACTGTGCAAGTGCAAGTGTATATGTATCTGAACCATTACCTGTATTTGTTAATGTATGCGACAAGCTTACCGAACCATTTGGATTCGCAGATGCTGTACGATTATCAACCAAAGTAAAGCTACCCACTTGTAGTACTGTAGTTGTTACTTGGTTAGATGTAACAGATTGTGGGTTACCACTTGCATCATTATACGTTGCAGATGCAATGTTATTGATGTTTGATCCAGCTGCAGGAGCGGCCGCTTGGGTTGTTTGCGCTACAGCAACACCACCTAGAGCTAGTGCAATCGAAGTTGCTAGCTGGGTAATGCGCGGTAATTTAAAATTTTGAGACATTTTTACCTTCCTCATAAAGAGCATATTTAAGATTAATTACTTACAGCTGTACTATTAATGCGTGTTTGCGCAGAAACAGCAATTGACTTCCCAGCAGGAAGCTCTGCGATGGTCCAACGCAGAGCACGATAGTCTGCTAGTGGAACATTCACTACCTGATCGCCAACCTTTTTCTTCAGTGGCATTGGTGCAAAATTCACACCATCAGTACTTGCTTGAGCCTTTGTTGGAGCAGACTTAGCAAGGAATTGCGTTTCAGCAGGAATTGGTAAAGTTGCTACCAAGTTTTTGATCGTCCCTGCTGTGTTATTTGTATATACTGCACGATACTCAACCACCTGCCCCGGTTTCACTTCTGAAGCTACTTGTTCCGTAATTTTACCTTCAGCATTTTGTGCAATGAGATATGTTTTTAGATCTACTGATACAGGCTCTTTTGCAGCTTGAGTATTTGCAAGCACGCTAGGTGCCAATAGAATCAAAGCAGAGCTAATCAAAGCAGTTTTCACGAATTGTTTAGAAAGCACCATAGTCATCCTCGAAACTAAATTCACAATCTGAGATTATTTAGCGCTTAATATACAACATTTACGGTACAATAATGCAACATGTATCACAAAAAATATTTAAGAAGGGCAATTTTTTTGTAACTGGAGCGGAATTTAGGTGATAAATCATATTATTTTATGGTTTTGTATTTTGTAAACAGAACTTTATAATGATTTTTTAAGTTTTATTATTCAGCTATTGTGCTTTAGTTTTATGATTCATATAAAAAAGAGCAAACTAATCTGCTCTTTCTAACAAAACTTTATAGCTTAAGAAAGCTCGCTCAATCTTCCATGTGTTGAATAATCGCTTTACCAAATTCAGAACAACGAAGTAAAGTTGCATTTGGCATCAAACGCTCAAAGTCGTAAGTCACCGTTTTGGCTTTGATCGCACCAGATACACCACGAATGATGAGATCCGCTGCTTCAATCCAACCCATATCACGTAGCATCATTTCCGCAGAGAGAATGATAGAACCTGGATTGACTTTATCCTGACCTGCATATTTTGGTGCTGTACCATGTGTTGCTTCATACACAGCGATCGCCCCACCGATATTTGCACCTGGCGCAATACCAATACCACCGACTTCTGCTGCAAGTGCATCAGAGATATAGTCACCATTTAGGTTTAAAGTTGCGATCACAGAATAATCCGCTGGACGCATCAAGATTTGTTGTAAGAACGCATCAGCAATGACATCCTTAATAATGATATCTTTCCCTGTTTTCGGATTTTTAATTTTGACCCAAGGACCGCCATCTAACAACTCACCGCCAAAACGATCAATTGCAAGCTCATAGCCCCACTCTTTGAACGCCCCTTCGGTATATTTCATGATATTACCTTTGTGAACCAAAGTCACCGAAGGCTTATCATTATCAATCGCAAACTGAATCGCTTTTCGTACTAGACGCTGTGTTCCTTCTTTAGATACTGGCTTGATCCCAATACCACAACCTTCTTCAAAGCGAATCTTGGTCACGCCCATTTCTTCTTTGAGAAATTTAATAACTTTCTTGGCTTCATCAGAATCTGCTTTCCACTCGATCCCTGCATAGATGTCTTCTGAGTTTTCACGGAAGATGACCATATCAGTAAGCTCAGGGTGTTGCATCGGCGAAGGCACGCCTTCAAACCATCGCACTGGACGCACACAAACATACAAGTCTAATTCTTGTCGAAGTGCGACGTTGAGCGAACGAATACCACCACCAACTGGTGTGGTAAGCGGCCCTTTAATCGACACGATAAATTCACGTAGCGCATCAAAGGTTTCTTCAGGCATATACGTGCCATAGATTTTATCTGCTTTTTCGCCGCAATATACTTCCATCCATTCGATCGAACGCTTGCCACCATATGCTTTAAGAATCGCAGCATCGACCACCGTCTTCATTACAGGTGTAATATCCACACCAATCCCATCTCCTTCGATAAAAGGAATGATTGGATGGTTTGGAACATTCAGTGACAGGTCTGCATTTACGGTGATTTTATCACCATCTGCAGGAACTACGATCTTCTGATAACCCATTGTAAAGATGCTCCCTTCTTATAATTGGCAATGCTGTATAAATGTCTTGAACGACACTAAAACTTTTTTAACGCCTATATACTAAAGAATGTAGAATAGTTTTGTAATTTATCTCATAAATAGCAATATTTCCCAAAATGATGGTTACAATACTCGCTAAGCTATTGATTCAAATAAAGTAGAAGTTCATGGTAAAAATCGTCGCTTTCAATAAACCATTTAACGTACATTCCCAATTTCGTTCAGAAGAACTGCAGATCACTTTGTCTGATTTTATCCATGATCCAAGTTTGAGAATTGCTGGACGGCTTGATCGAGATTCCGAAGGTTTATTACTGCTGACTGATGATGGACAGCTCAATCAACAAATCACTCATCCAAAACATAAACAATATAAAAGCTATGTCGTGCAAGTCGAAGGTGACGTTTCAGAAAATGCAATTGAACAATTGCGTCGTGGTGTGATGCTAAAAGACGGTATGACACTCCCTGCAAAAGCCGAAAAAATAACAGAACCTAAATGGCTTTGGGAGCGTGACCCACCGATACGCCATCGTGCCAATATTCCAACCTCATGGATTGAAATCCAAATCTGTGAAGGCAAGAATCGGCAAGTACGCCGTATGACGGCTGCGATTGGCTTTCCAACGCTACGGTTAATTCGCACCCAAATTGGTTCAGTCAATCTGATTGATCTTGGTTTAGTACTTGGAGAATCTACGCCATTAGAAGCTTTGTTTTATGATGAGTTTCGACACCTCTTAAAGCAAAAGAATAAAACTCAAGATCATGCTAAAAGTGGTTTGAGTTGGAAAGATCAAAAAGCGAAAGATCAACAGAGAAAAAATCAAAATTCAAAAGACCATAACAACAATGGCTTTAAACCAAACAAAGCTAAAACAAAAAATTCTCAAACTGAAAAATCAGATTCTCGTCAAAAGAGCGGTAATCCATCGTCAGGACGACGAAATACAAATAGCCCAAAACCTTCTAATCGCCGTGCGACGACAAAACAGCGAAATAAAGAATAGTCATGGGTAGTATTCGTTCAGATCAAATTGCTCTAGATAAAATTGCAATCAATCAAATTCCTGCACGTCGTAAACAAATCCGTAAACAACGTCGTCAGCTTTCAAAGCGTCAACTTCGACAAGCGGAAACTGCCGTAGTGCAAAAATTGCTTAACGTCGCAGAAATTAAAAAGGCAAAAAAAATTGGACTTTATCTCAGTGATTTTGGCGAAGTGCCGACACAAGCTTTAATCCAAAAACTCATTCAACAGAATAAGAAAGTTTATATTCCAATGATTTGTAATATGAATCAGCGACTTGTTTGGACGGAGCTGACGTTAAATCATTTAAAATCTAATCGTTTGGCAAGACATCGACTAGGTATGCAACAAATCATGGCAAGTCGTGCTTTTGATATGGCTAGGCTTGATGTGGTGATCATGCCATTGGTACTTTTTGATCGGTTTGGACATCGTGTCGGTATGGGTGGTGGTTTTTATGATCGAACACTGGCAAAGCATTCATATCACCCTATTCGAGTTGGATTAGCGCATGATTTTCAGGAGGTCGATGGCGTTTTGGAAGTACAAGTTTGGGATCAGAATCTAGATCTAGTCTGCACACCAACACGTTTGATTCGGTTTTAATTTCAAATTGAAGTGAGTAGCTGCTTTAAAATCCAGCGTCTTTATAAACCAATCATCTGATAAAATTAATCGTAAAGCTTATAAATTCCAGTAAACCGCTTACAATTTTCCTCATCAGATTCAAGCTTTAGAATCGAAAATTTACGCTCAATTTTGTACTGACAACGACTATCCAAATCACTAATTTCTTGCAAAGCATCCGCCGTAGTATAAGAGCGTAAATGTGCATAACGTGCTGTGTCGCTATTATTAGGATTGCGAAATTGTTTTGCTTCGATTTTGATGCGATTGCGATCGAGTTGTTGTATTTGCAATGAGGTGAATTGCGGATCAACTTTGCCATTCACATAACGTACAAAATGCTGTGTAAGGCTTTGATTCATACTGGTTAAATATACCAATTCATCTACACGTTGCTCAAATTGCTGTGAAATACATGCTTTCGTTTTGCATTTATTGACGAAATTTTCCCACTGCTGTTGTGATAGCAATAGTAGCTTGAGTGGTGCGTTAGACATCAGCTGTGCTTGTAGATATTGTGCTTTAATTTCTTCGTTGTGTTCTTTCAGTTGTTCATCTTGGCAAACTAGTTTGTATAATCTTTTTGATGCGAATTTTTGATGAAACTCTTGATCGCAGTCTGGCAATATCGACTGCGAATTTGCATGCGCCATATTCGTCAATCCCACTATGACACATAAGGTTGCTATGTTCGTACCGACATATTTTATAACGTTTTTTGCCGATAAAATTCGAGCTTTCATAGAAATATCTTCAAAATATAATTTCATAAACAATATATACTTAGGTTGCTTATTATGACAGTTTTCTAAACCAATAATAATCTAACTATACGTGGCAAACCATTTATTAGACAAGTATTAATTTTAACAAATTTGCAAATCTATAATGCCAAGCTAATCATGAGTATGGAGTGAACACATCACTGTTACAGATTTATACCTTACTTATTGGCTGACTTTTAGGTTTTGGGATTAGCTTGAAGATTATTGCTGATGATGAAGCCTTTAAGCCTTTCCTTAAAATCATTCAACAACGTGATGCAGTGAAAGATGTTACTTGGATACAAAGCATTTAAATGCTTAAATATAATGAAAGCACTTTAAATCCACTACTTTGTTAAACTCGCTTGATGTACGCTATGTACAGCATCACTCGGTTGCCTTGTAGTGGCCATTAAATTACTTCAACTATAAAGTTCACAAATTAATTTTCTTGATAGAGCATTTTATGATTCGTATTGGTCAAGGCTTAGACGTCCATGCATTTGAAGATCAGGCATTCGAAAATGGCGATTTTGTTACCCTTGCAGGCGTGAAAATTCCACATACACACGGCTTAAAAGCCCACTCAGATGGTGATGTGATATTACATGCCCTGTCTGATGCTTTACTTGGTGCACTTGCAATGGGCGATATAGGTCATCACTTCCCTGATACTGATCCTGAGTTTAAAGGTGCTGATAGTCGTGTGCTACTACGTCATGTCTATACATTGATCCAAGATCGTGGCTATAAGCTACAAAATGCTGATATTACAGTCGCTTGTGAACGACCAAAACTTGCACCATACAATCTTGAGATGCGTCAAAATATTGCAGATGATTTAGATGTTGAACTGACGCAAGTCAGTGTCAAAGCAACCACTACAGAAAAGCTTGGATTTACTGGTCGTCAAGAAGGCATTTTTGCATCTGCTGTCGTGCTTTTAGCGAAGAAAGATGATTAATTGCATCTAAAAGATTCAATTTTCAACAAAATGCAGTGATCAAAAGCATTCAAGCAACTGTTTATACTCAAATTTTCATCGTATGACAGAAATTCTGATGCTTTTCCATTGTTTTTATAAAGGATATCAATAAAAGAAATTGGTACTTTTATATTTTTTTCCTTAGAATAGGCGCAATTTTTAAGATTTGACCATAAGGTAGCTGTCGCCATGACCTTTGTTGTAACTGAAAACTGTATTAAATGTAAATATCAAGACTGCGTTGAAGTATGTCCTGTAGATTGCTTTTACGAAGGTCCGAACTTCTTGGTCATCAATCCTGATGAATGTATCGACTGTGCGCTGTGCGAACCTGAATGTCCTGCCAATGCGATTTTCTCAGAAGATGAGTTACCTGAAGGTCAAGAAAAGTTTATTGAGATCAATGCTGAACTTTCTGAAAAATGGGCTGACAACAACATTACCCAAATTGGCGATCAACCAGAAGATCGTGAAGACTGGAATGGTAAACCTGATAAGTTGCAATACTTAGAACGCTAAGATTCTTAGCGAACAAAAAGTTATAAAAAGATTGAATGCGAAAGGGTTAAGCAAATTAACCCTTTTTCAATTTTAAAGCTTTAGGAAAATTTTAGTTTGATTGGTAAAAAAGATAAAACTTTTAATAAACTTAACACATACTTTGTCACTATTCCCCTACAAATCATTGCAAAGTCATTTTGTCGTCATTACAGCAAAATGTTAAAATCAAAAATATGAATGCTAAAAAAAACCTCTATATGCGTCGTACTGCTCAATGCTTTTTGCTACTCAGCTCACTCCCTTTTATCTTATCGGGTTGTACCACGACGCCACAAAAAACCACGTATAGACTCCCTCAACCTCAAGCGCCTAAAGTGAATCTCAATCCACAACAAGCGCCTCAAACACCGCATAGACGAATTTGGGTGCAACAACCTCCTGCCGACTATGTTGTGTGGCTAAATAATTATGGGATTAAGCAACGTGTTGCCCAATATGAACAATACTTAAAAGACAATCGGGTACATACTGCCGTTCCCACTCATCAACTCTTACGCAGTGCAAGAGATTGGCAAAAATGTGGTCGCTCGTATCCGTATGCGGTGCCAAGTCCAGAGCTATGGGGCAATGCGATTCCAACCTTAAAAATCATTCAATATTTGGTCGATACCAATGTACTGCGTGACTTTGAGGTAACTTCTGCCTATCGTGATTATTCATTGAATATTTGCGCAGGCGGTGCAGCGGGTTCGAAGCACGTCTACAACTCGGCGGTGGATTTTCGCTTAGGTTCTGCGTACACCACATCTGCACAAGACTTGATCTTGATCGAAGATACCAAGATCAAACTTTGCAACTTTTGGCGTCAGCATGGACAAAGCTTGAATATGGGACTTGGCGTCTATGCCTCAGGTCAGATTCATATAGACACACAGGGTTATCGTACTTGGGGACCTGATCATTCTAGTGCTACGTCGATTTGTAATTACTGATTTTATAGTCAGCTTAGTTAGTCAGGATCAAAAACTAAAAAGCGCTCAATCACTGTTCTTAGTGGTTTTAAATAGCCTGTAAAGAAGTGATTTGCACCTGGCATGATGGTGATTGGGTGTCGTTGAGGTTTTGCCCAAGCCACGACATCTGCAAGTGGCGTAATCTCATCTTGCTCACCGTGAATCAGTAAAATATCGTGATCAATCTCAGGTGTGTGATAGTCAATCAAATCTCGAACACGACCTGCAGGAAGCCCTGCCAAAACCATCTGTTTTGGTCGATGTGCTTGATCTAATAAATGAAAACTTTTCGCCCAAACATGTGAGCCAAAAGAAAATCCACCTGCATAAAATGGCAAGTTTGGATACTTCTCCTGCATCTGCATGGCAATATTGGCAATGTCTTTGCTCTCACCATTGCCATCGTCATGCTCACCATGTGAATCCCCAGAACCACGAAAGCTTGGTCGCCAAACTAAACAACCATGCTCAGCAAAAATCTCTGCCATCAGCTGAGGAATTTTATGTTTTGGATTGCCACCCATCAACGGATGTGGATGTGTAACTAAGGCAATGGCTTTGATAGTTTCTGGGCGATCTTCATAGACTTGCACTTGCCCTGCTTCACATTGCAGATAGATTTTTTCAGTCATAATTCACCTGTGTTTGTTGAACTTATTGTAGCAATCTTTACTCTAATAATTTGAGCAATATGTTGTTTTAAGTATCATCCAAAAGGATTGTTCAAATCGAAAAAGAATTTACCCATAAAACTCATCGCAGATTTCCATTTGCAGTTTGATTTTGCTTTGTTAAGCTAAGTACCAATGATCACTATGAATTAAAATCTTATGTTTGTCGTACTTTCCCCTGCGAAATCCTTAGACTACGAATCAGAATTACCGACTGAAAAATTTACTCAACCTCGTCTTTTAGATAATTCTTTTGAACTGATCCATGAAGCTCGAAAATTATCCGCTTCGCAACTCGGTCAATTGATGAGTATTAGCGAAAAGCTCTCTCAGCTGAATGTCGATCGTTTTAAAGATTGGCAAAAGGACTTTGATCTACATAATGCGCGCCAAGCGATATATGCGTTTACAGGTGATGTCTACACTGGACTGGACGCAACGACTTTAAATCAAACTCAAATCAACTATGCACAAAAACATTTGCGCATGTTGTCAGGCTTGTATGGGTTACTTCGTCCGCTAGATCTGATGATGCCGTATCGTTTGGAAATGGGTACAAAACTCAAAAATGATCGTGGTACTAATCTTTATCAATTTTGGGGCGATCAGATCAGCGAATTGCTTCGTGAAGATATGAAAGCGGAAAAGTCTAAAATTTTGGTCAATCTTGCGTCTGATGAATACTATAAATCTGTCAATGAAGAACTATTGGATTGTGAAATTATCAAACCTGTATTTCTCGATCAGAAGAATGGTAAATACAAAGTGATCAGCTTCTATGCAAAAAAAGCACGAGGGCTGATGTCACGCTTTATCATTGAACATAAAATCCAAAAAGTTGAACAACTTAAAGAGTTTAATGTCGATGGCTATTACTTCGATAAAGAAAACTCAGATGCGCAGGAGTTGGTGTTTAAACGTGATGAGCAAGTCGCTTAAACTTTTGTAAACTATGCAACTCATAAATCAGAAAAGCCTTCAAATGAAGGCTTTTTTACGCATTTGTATCAAGAATTAAACATCTTTACGACGCATATGCGGAAACAGGATCACATCACGGATACTAGGCGCATTGGCAAAAATCATTACCAAACGGTCAATCCCAATCCCTTCACCTGCGGTCGGTGGCAAACCATATTCAAGCGCTTCAATAAAGTCTGCATCGTAGTGCATTGCTTCATCATCACCTGCATCTTTTTCTACCACTTGCGCTTGGAAACGCTCTGCTTGGTCGATTGGATCATTCAACTCCGAGAAACCATTGGCAAGCTCACGCCCACCGATAAAGAATTCAAAACGATCGGTAATGTGTGGATTGTGATCATTACGACGTGCCAGCGGTGAGGTTTCTGCAGGATATTCCGTGATGAAAGTTGGTTGTCGAAGTTTAGTTTCAACCGTTTCTTCAAACACGATCGTTTGCAACTTGCCTAAGCCAAAGAACGGTTTGACTTGTTCTTTTAGCGTATTTTTCACATAATCCGCTAAGAACTCACGATCACCGACATTTTCAGCGGTAAATTCTGGATTATGTTCTAAGATCGCATCGAGCATTGAGATTTTCTTAAATGGGCCTTTGAAGCTAAACACTTCTTCACCATACGGCACATCTGTCGAACCCAAAATGTCGAGTGCTAATTTCTCTAGCATATTCTCGGTCAATTCCATCAAATCCTTATAATCTGCATAGGCTTGATAGAATTCAATCATGGTGAATTCAGGATTGTGGCGAGTCGATACGCCTTCGTTACGGAAGTTACGGTTAATCTCAAACACACGCTCAAAACCGCCAACCACAAGACGTTTTAAATACAACTCAGGCGCAATACGCAAGAATAATGGCATGTCCAACGCATTATGATGCGTTTCAAATGGTTTTGCTGCCGCACCACCTGGAATGACGTGCATCATGGGTGTTTCAACTTCCATATAACGCTGTTCAGTCAAGAACTGACGAATACCTGCAACGACTTTGGCACGGATTTCAAAGGTCTTACGAGTTTCTTCATTGACGATCAAATCAAGATAACGCTTACGATATTTCGCTTCGGTATCTGATAAGCCGTGGAATTTATCAGGTAGTGGGCGCAATGATTTAGTCAGTAACTCAAATTGTTCGATATGCACATACAAATCGCCTTTACCCGAACGACCGATGTAGCCAGACACCGCAATAATGTCCCCCAAATCTAAGCCTTTAATCGTTGCCAGTGTATCTTCATCAAGCTCTTTACGTGCGACATAGAGTTGAATACGCCCTGTCATGTCTTGAATCACCATGAACGAGCCACGATTAAGCATGACACGCCCTGCGACTTTGACATAGACATGCTCTGCCGCTTCGATTTGTTCTTTAGTTTGCTCTAAGAACTGGGCTTGCAAGTCCCCTGCATAATGTTCACGTTTAAAGGCATTTGGATAGACGCTGAGATTAGTCTGTTCAGCCTTTTCTTGGAGCTGTTTTAATTTGGCATGACGCTGTGCGATTAAATCGTTTTCAGAAATTTGTGGTTCGGAAGTCGATTGAGCGTTATTTTGCGTCATCTTTGCCTCGATATCTAAGAGAATGAAAAATTTGAAAGTGCGCTATTCTAGCAAAAAATGGTTGATTTCGCACACTTACACAGCAATACAATTTAAAAAATTTGCAAATTGAAAGCAACGCTATCCTATGTTTCAATTAAAATAGATGTAGCGTGATTTTATAGTAAGTTTTAAAGTAAGTTTGAAAGTAAATTTTATATAGAAATGATAAAAAAGGAGTTGCACCATGAGCTACCAACACATTCTCGTTCCAGTTGACGACTCACCAATCTCGTATGCTGCTGTTGATCATGCCATCACACTTGCCAAACTATGTCACTCACAAGTGACTTTGTTGAGTGTGGTATCGATTGATCCTTATGTTGGCGTGGATTTTTATCAAGTTGCACCAATGATCACCGATCACTTTATGGAAGCAGAAGCATCGGCAAAATCTCGGTTACAAGAAATTGCACAAACATTTAAAAATGAAGGCATTACAGCGCAATCCAAAGTCTTTCATGGCAGCGCCTCAGAAGGCATTATTTATGTAGCAGATGAAGTTAGTGCGGACTTGATCGTCATGGGCTCACACGGTCGAACAGGTGTGAAAAAGTTAGTTTTAGGAAGTGTGGCGCAGTCGGTTTTGACCCAATCACCAATTCCAGTATTAGTGATTAAGCATCAATCAAGTTAAACAAGATTGTTTGAGTTTATTTTCATTGAAGCGATGATCAAATCAGGACAAGATCAATATGACCAAAGTGACGATTCAAACGAGTTGTGCCAATTCGCCTAAGCGAGAGTTTTTAAAAGACTTTAATGTGGCGTTTGGCACAGGCGACGCCGAATTGATTATTGCCAATGTGACTGATGATATTCATTGGCAAATTTTGGGTGACAAAATCATTGATGGCATTGAAGATTTTCAAAAAAATATTCAAGACATGGCATCTACCACAAAAGTCACTGAAATCACGATTGATCAAGTCATTTCGCATGGTAAAGAAGGTGCGGTGAACGGCTTAATCACTTTGAAGAATGGCGAGCAATATGCCTTTGCAGACTTTTATCTTTTTAAAAATACCAAATCGACATTGATACAGTCGATCACTTCTTATGTGATTCAAGTGAAATAACTTAAACTACTATTACGCTAATAATCATCCCAAATACGTTAATGGGTTGCTAACAAATTGACTTGCTCAACCTGTACATCTGCAAGACTTTGCCCATGATGTAACAGTTGCTCGAAATACGCTGACACCACTTGCGCTTGCTCAGCAGTCGATTCGACCTTGTACATGGCTTGACGAAACGCATTACTATCACGTAAGCCTTTGGTGTACCACGCAATATGTTTCCGAGCGATACGACAACCTGAATATTCACCGTAAAATTGATACAACTCTGACAAATGCCCTATCAGCACTTCTCGGATTTCAGTAATTCCAGGCGCATCTAAATACGTTCCAGTTTTTAAGTAATGCTGTATCTCACGGAAAATCCACGGACGACCTTGCGCAGCTCGACCAATCATGATTGCATCGGCACCTGTGTAGTCCAATACATATTTGGCTTTTTCAGGGCTATCAATATCGCCATTGGCGATCACAGGAATATTAATCGACTGCTTGACTGCTTTGATGAGTTCGTAGCGAGCGGTATTGAGATACATATCTTCCCGAGTCCGACCGTGTAAAGCTAAAGCCGCAATCCCCGCCTGCTCTGCATATTTGGCAACTTTTAGAATATTTTCTTCACCATTTTTAAAGCCAAGTCTAGTCTTTAAAGTAACAGGTACATCAACCGCTTCAACGACTGCATTTAAGATGCGTTGTACCAAATCTTCATCTTGGAGTAGTGCCGATCCTGCAAGTTTATTGCAAACTTTTTTCGCTGGACACCCCATATTAATATCAACGATTTGCGCACCATTGGCGACTTGATAACGTGCCGCTTCGGCAAGTTGCTCGGGGTCTGAGCCTGCGATTTGCGCAGAGATTGGCGCAAGCTCACCGTCAAAGTTTGCACGATACAGGCTTTTCTTAGACATGCGTAATGTCTTATCTGAGGTCATCATTTCACTGACCGCATGCCCTGCACCAAAGTGCTTACACAGCGTGCGAAATGGACGGTCTGTAACGCCCGCCATCGGAGCGACGATCAAAGCATTGTCTAGTTGATAAGGACCGATACGCATATAGTGTTTGAAACAAACCTCAAAAATACAAAATATTTCTAATAAAATTCAATGTTGAACTTTATCGTCAAAACAATTTCAATTGCCGCATAGTATACGCTAAGCACAAATTTATTCTATAATTCACTAGGTCTGCTTTATCTTTCCGCTTTGATCATTGATTTCTATTTTAGAGTCGCTCATTCAATCAACGAAAATCTATGTCTCATTCCCATTCTACATTCAAGATGTCGAACGCTTTTAAGCGCAATGTTTTCTGTCTATCACTTTCTGCGACCATGTTTTTGACGGCATGTGATGGCAGTTGGTTTAACCGTGATCAAGAACCACAGCTCGATGCAGAGCAAATCAACAAACTGATTCCCAATCGAGTGAAAGACAGCCAAAGTTGGGCGGATGATATTTTTGCCATTAGTGAAGAATTAAACATTGTTCGTGATAAAGAAAATGTCTGCACCATGATCGCAGTCATTGATCAAGAGTCCAACTTTATTGCCGATCCTCATGTACCGAATCTCGGTCGGAAAGCAGTACAAGAAATCAATGAGCGATTGGAAGATAAGCTGGGCAAAACGATGGCAAAGTATTTTGAGAATATGCTCAAAACCAAGCCGACAGCTGAAGATAATTATCTGATGAAATTGGAAAATGTACAGACTGAACGTGAGCTCGATCAGCTCTATCGTGAGATGTTTGAATATTTTGCTGTGCATTATCATGTCAGCGTTGTGGCTGGTGCAGCCAAACTTGTTGGTCAGGATATTGCCGAAAGCTTCAACCCAATTACCACACTCGGCTCAATGCAAGTGCATATCCGCTACGCGAAAGCAAATAAGCGCAGTTTTATGACCATCAATCAGCTCCGTGATGATCTATATACGCAACAAGGTGGTTTGTACTATGGCATTCACCGCCTGATGATGTACCCTGCGAATTATGAAAAACCATTGTACCGCTTCGCAGATTACAACTCTGGCATGTACTCTAGTCGTAATGCCGCTTTCCAAAAAATGTTGAATCGACTCACTGATGCCGACCTCGATCTTGATGGTGATTTGTTGCTATACAACAAAGACAACGATGTCCGCATGCAAAAAAGTAGCTCTGAAAAAGCGCTGATCGAGTATTTCTCAACCAATCCCACTGCGCCATCACCACGTAAGATTCGTGCTGATTTGAAAAAAGAGAAACAACAAGACTTTGAACAAACTGAAACCTATCTGCTGATTAAAGCAAAGTTTGAAGAAAAGACTGGTAGTGATGCACCCTATGCCATCATGCCAAAAGTCGTGATCTCAGGACCAAAGCTCAGCCGTGACTACAATACCAACTGGTTTGCTGAACGTGTAAACGGTCGTTACCAAAACTGTATGTCTAAAGCCAAACGCATTAAACTCGAAGAATAATTTTTTAAAATTTGAGCAAAAGCTGATGAAAAAATTGGTGGTGTTTTCAGGCGCAGGCATGAGTGCCGAAAGTGGTATTAATACCTTTCGAGATAGTGACGGACTCTGGGAAAACTATCGTATCGAGGACGTTGCCACACCTGAAGCTTGGGCGAAGAACCCTAAACTTGTTCAGCAGTTTTATAATCAACGTCGTAAACAAATCATCGAAGCACAGCCAAACAGCGCACATCTCGCCATTGCTGAATTAGAAAATGATTTTTCAGTGCAAGTAATCACACAGAATATTGATGATTTACATGAGCGTGCAGGCAGCCAAAATGTATTGCATTTGCATGGGAATATTCGACTCGCCAAATCCTCTAAACTGTCATTAAATCAAGAAGAAACCTATTATCCAATCGAAGGTTGGGAGCTTGATTTAAAACGTGACCTTTGCCCACAAGACTATCCGCTTCGCCCTCATGTGGTGTGGTTTGGAGAAGCCGTTCCTGCATATGAACAAGCAATTCGTATGGCTAATGAGGCTGATATTTTTATTGTGATTGGGACAAGTCTAGCAGTCTATCCTGTGGCGGCCTTAGTTCATGAGATTCCTGCGCATTGCCAAGCGTTTTATATTGATCCAAAGGCAGATTATCACGCACCTATGCAACTGCCTCCGCAATATCAACGTATCAATATGACAGCAAGCAAAGGCATGCAATACATTCAAGATGTTTTGCGAAAAAGCAATAATTGAATTGAAGGACAATTCAATTAAAAGGCTGAAATATATTTGACATCAACACGACAGCTCTATATTATACGCACACCTCACAACGTCCCTATCGTCTAGAGGCCTAGGACATCGCCCTTTCACGGCGGTAACCGGGGTTCGAATCCCCGTAGGGACGCCATTATTCTTATAAATTTTCTCTCTTTTTATTTTTTCCTTTCTAATCAATTTCATTGAATGTGCCGCAATTGCTCTTTTTATAATTTTAGCTTTTTAAATCTTTGTTTTCCTTTTACACTCATTGCTAACTGTTACTTTTATTTTTTCATGTATGTTTTCACATTTAGATGATTATTACTGCTTTGCCATGGTCGTCGAACTCGGTGGCTTTAGTGCAGCCGAACGTGCTACAGATATTCCAAAATCAAAACTTAGCCGTCGTATACAAAAGCTTGAAGAATATTTAGATATTCGCCTCATTCATCGCAATTCAAGACAGTTCTCCGTGACAGACATGGGCATGCAAGTCTATGAACGTGCAAAAGTCATGATTGAAGCTGCCAAGTCTGCCGAAGATTTGGTACAAAACCTGAGTGATACGCCACGTGGTACGGTCAAAGTCAGTATTCCTACATCAATGGCACAGAATGAATTTGCAAAAATTCTGCCTGAGTTTTTGGCACGTTATCCTGAAGTACGATTACAGCTTTTAATTAGCAATCGACGTGTTGATCTGATCAATGAAGGCATCGATTTGGCAGTTCGTGTCCGCACACAGCTTGATGAAGATAGTAATTTGATTATTCGTTGCTTTGGCATCAGCGAACAACATCTATGTGCAAGCCAAGCTTATCTCAATCAATATGGTACGCCAAACAGCCCTGATGAACTTGCATCACACCGTATCTTGAGTATGTCAGATCAATTTATTCAGCAAAATATTGAACTAAAATGTACCGATGGCTCTTTGGAGAAAGTGCAGATTAAACCGATATTGTTAGGTTCAGACTTGATCATGCTCGCAGAATTGGCTGCCAAAGATTGTGGAATTGCCCTACTTCCCGATTCTGTAACTTCGGAAAAAATTGTCTCAGGTGAGTTGGTCTATGTCTTGCCTGATTATCATGCGCAACATGGTATTTTCCATATGGTCTACCCAAGTCGCAAAGGTGTTTTACCTGCGGTACGTGTATTGATTGACTTTTTGTCAGAAAAATTAACCCAAGAATGTGAAATTGCCATGACTTGATTGAAGCCATACCAACTATGGGCTTCAAGTTAGTTTTTTCAATCTATTGAATTTTTTGTTGCAAATATAAAACAGTGTATTGTAAATACACTACTGCAAGATATTTCATTCAACTTTATACTGCGCTTGTCTTGTTAAATTAACTGAACAATCAGTACAGCTTGAAGGAATATCACCATGTCTTTTATTGAACAAATCAAGCAACGTCGTTCTATCTACGCCATTGGCAAAAACGTCAGCCAAACGCCTGAACAGCTTGATGCTGTGATTCAGGAAGCCATCAAACAATCGCCATCTTCGTTTAACTCTCAATCTTCTCGTGCAGTGACTTTATACGGCGACTCGCATGCTAAGTTTTGGGAAATCGTGCGTGAAACATTGCGAAAAATGGTGCCTACGGAAAACTTTGAATCAACCAGTCAAAAAATTGATAGCTTTGCAGCAGGTTATGGCACAGTATTATTTTATGAAGATCAAAATGTGATCAAAGACTTGCAAGAACAATTTCCACTTTATTCAGACAACTTTCCAGTGTGGTCTGAGCATTCTTCTGCAATTGCACAGTTTGCAACATGGACTGCCCTTGCGGAAATCAACATCGGCGCTTCATTGCAACATTACAATCCGATCGTTGATGAAGAAGTTGCACAGACTTTTGACATTCCTGCAAACTGGAAACTTCGTGCGCAGTTGGTATTTGGCTCGATCGAAGCACCTGCAGGTGAGAAAACATTTATGAATGATAGCGAGCGTTTTAAATCGTTTCGTTAATTCCTAGGCTAAAAAGTCTTGTATAAAATTAAATCCCTCTTTCTGAGGGATTTTTTTATTGCTTTAATATAGGCTATACACAAGATAGATCACTAAGTACCTTGAAAATTTTGCCAATGCGACAAAGCATAAAAATCTTAAAAACCTCTCTTTTAATACACCACTGACTAAAGTGATCGGATCACCAATGATCGGCACCCAACTGAGTAGTAAAATCGGCGAGCCATATTTGGCGTATAACTTTTGAGCCTGATCTAGCTTTTGCTTGGAGATCGGAAACCAATTTCGATCTCTATATTTTTCAATTTTTATACCCAACCACCAATTCACACATGAACCTAAGACATTGCCAAATGTTACGATCATTAATAGCAAAACAGCCGAGTATTTTTCAGAAATCAATAATGCAAGTAGCAAAGCTTCTGACTGCAGTGGAAGTAGCGTAGCTGCGCCAAATGCACTTAAAAATAAACTGATATAGCCGATGAGGATTTCATTCATTTGCAAGTCGTAAATTAATGACTGGAATAGGTCGAAAAGAAAATTTTAGCGCTGTAGATATAAATGAATGCTAAAGCTATAAAAAGACATAAGGTATAAATAAGACATAAGGTATAAATAAGACATAAAAAAACCTGCTAAATATTAGCAGGCTTTTCAGAATTTGGCAGAGGATCAAGGATTCGAACCTTGACGAACGGTTTTGGAGACCGTCATGCTACCATTACACCAATCCTCTTTATCTGTCTGATCTCTCAAGACGATGCGAAAGATAACATAGCCCTTCGCTCAATACAACAACCCTTTGTTCGACTGCACATTTCTAAACCATTTCCAGCCAATTTTAAAATCATTTTTATTGAAATCTCATGGCTCTAATGGGATAGCGTATATACCCAAAAGCATTAATGGAACAAGAGCTATAGGCACTTAAAACATTAAACTATTGTGCTTAAGCATCCGATCGACAATCGTATCTGATTCAAAGCCAAAGCGCCAATAGAGTAATTCTAACACATCGAGCTCATCTTGGCTGATGATTCGACTTGACCACATTTCTCGTTCAATCACAGAAAGCAAATACATTCTCTGACGATACAAAAGCCCTGAGATGCTTTGAATACACTGCCCCAAATCTATCTCATGTTCTGTAATCCGAGTATAGGCTTGCAACTCATGATGTTTAAGAATTTTTTTTAAAATCCGTTGCCTGACTTTCACTTGCCTAAGACTATCAATTTGTTGTACATGAAGGATCGCATCGACCACAACGACAAGCTCAGTTAAACAATTTTCACGAATTACAGGGAGTGCAGGCTCAAGCAAAGATTGCGTAGACTTTACTCGATCAAAGAGCAAACTGTCTAGCAAGCCAATTTCCCCATCCGCCTGAATGATTGACGCAATTTTTTTCAAATAATGATGACTGATAATATTAGGCATCCGATCTATATATTGCAATGCTTCATCAAAAATTTGCAAATGAATACGACCATCAAGCTTTAATAACGCCTCAACAATTGCCCTACTCACTTCTGCATCTTCAGGAATAAATTCACGGTATTGGCGAATCATAAATATTGCCAAAATTACTTCTCGGCTACCTGTCGCAGTTTGCATTGCACGGATAATCACATCGGGGCGTTGCCAACCTTGTCTAAGCTCAAGACTAAGCGGTTTCATCGCATCTTTAGTTGCAAAGCTAATCGGTGAAAGTCGAAGCACAGGCGATGGTTGTATTGAGAATTGATTGGACGTATCAAAAATCTCAAGCACGCGATTCTCATTGGTTGGTAATAAGAATCGTGTGGCAAGTTTTTTCCAATCAATCACATTACCATTATTTTTATATTTAAGAATTTGACTATGCAAATCATGCAACTGGTCAATACGATCACTCAAAATCGCATGCACACGAAACCAACTTTGTTCAGTCAACGCATTAGCAAAGCACATATGTGCAAGTGCTTCACTTTCTACTCGAAAAAGTTGTGAGCCGTAGGTATGAACATAGATACGACTGAGTGCGTGTAACAAGTCCTCTTCAGTAACGAAGCTTAAAGTTTGCTGATCAACTCGATATTCACGGCGCACATAAAGTAGAAATTTCACCAAACGACTAGTAAGCACCCCAAGACTGCCCAAGAGCCAAATAAATCCACCCCATGCCACATAGATCGCTGCAAACTTACTATCCATGACCAACGATTTACGTTTCGTGCCTTTTACAACAAACAAACTACCAAGCTGTGAAAAAAATAAAAAACCACTGCACCAAATGAGTAATCGAGTATGTTCAACAAATGCACGAGATTGGATATGTACATATTGCTGTGCAATGATTGCTTTAATTTCAGTATAGTCCATCGCCTGTAAAGCACCCCAAGTCAATACGATACTGGCATCTTTTTCGGAAAAACCAACAGTAAACGCATTCACACCGAGTTCATCAGGCAATACAAATAAATAGGCAGGTTTTACCCTGCAAAGACCTGCAATCTCATTATTAATTTTTAGTGCGATACTCTCATTCGGAACTGCATTTAGACGCTCTATACTTTTTGCTCGAAGATGCCGTGCAATGAGTCGCCCATCACCTTTGTACATAATCTGGCGATAAATAATATTTAGACCACACAACAAAAAAATCCCAATAATCACTGCGGGACTAAGAACATGCCACCAAATTAATTGCGTCGTATCAAAAAAATGAACAATCAGCCCAAGAATAAAATTGATCACAGCAATCACTATGATCAATGCAAGCGCATAAACCAAAGGAAGTTTGAACTGATGAAGCCGAAAAGTGATCATATTTAGACCGAAATGTAAGTGCTAAAAAGCATATCAATACTGTGTTTTATCCAATAATTTCTAAGTGATAACTCATTTTGAATCGTATCGCAAGCTTGTCCGTTAGAATAATGCGACGAAATGGTGGGATTTCAAATGCTAATCTAAGAAATTAAAAATATCTTAAAATTTAAGATGTAAAAAAGACGTTTAAACCATTTGGCCTAAACGTCTTTTTATTAGCACTAAACAAGCACTATGGATATTAAGCGTCTTCTTTGATGCCAGTAAGATCAACCGATGCCGCATCAGCATTGACATCAATGTAGCCATCTTTTTTCTTCTTGGCAGTGTCATTACGACTCTGTTCAAGACGTTTTAGATACTCAGTATCAATGCCTTCAGTCACATAGTGACCATCAAATACCGCACACTCAAACTCAGTGATTTTTGGAATTTTCTTAGTACGTACAGCAGCTTTTAAGTCTTCCAAATCTTGGAAAATCAAGCGATCTGCACCGATCATTTGACGAACTTCATCCACAGTACGATCTGCTGCAATCAACTCAGACTTTGCAGGCATATCTATACCATAGACATTGGGAAATTTAATCATTGGCGCAGCAGAGGCAAAAAACACCTGTTTCGCACCCGAGTCACGTGCCATTTGAATGATTTCTTCACAGGTCGTACCACGTACAATGGAGTCATCGACGAGTAATACATTCTTGTCTTTAAACTCAAGCTCTACAGGGTTGAGCTTTTGACGGACTGATTTTTTACGTTGTTGCTGACCTGGCATGATGAAGGTACGACCGATATAACGGTTTTTCATAAAACCTTCACGGAACTTCACACCAAGATAATTGGCAAGCTCAAGCGCAGATGTACGGCTAGTATCTGGAATTGGAATGACCACATCAATCTCGTGATCTTTGCCCCACTCTTTGAGGATTTTATGCGCGAGCTTTTTGCCCATTTTTAAGCGAGCTTTATAGACAGAAATTCCATCAAGCGTCGCATCTGGACGAGCAAAATATACATATTCAAAAATACATGGACGATGTAATGGTGCAGACGCACATTGTTGTAGGAAAAGATTGCCTTTGCTATCTACAAACATCGCTTCACCCGGTTCGAGGTCACGCTCAACCTTAAAGCCTAGAGAAGTAATCGCAACTGATTCAGACGCAATAATATATTCCATACCTGTATCAGTTTCACGAGAACCATAAACCAAAGGACGAATACCATTCGGATCACGAAAGCCAACCAAGCCATGACCTGTGATCAATGCCACCACGCCATAAGCACCCTTACAACGCTCATGCACGCTTGCTACTGCGGTAAAAATATCTTTTTCACTTGGGTTGACCTTGCCACATTTTTGCAATTCATGCGCAAAGACATTGAGCAAAACTTCTGAGTCGGAATCAGTATTGATATGACGCAAATCTGCGCTAAATAAATCTTTATGAATATCTGCCGCATTGGTCAGATTGCCATTATGCGCAAGGGAAATGCCATACGGTGAATTGACATAAAACGGCTGTGCTTCTGCACTACTTGATGAGCCTGCCGTCGGGTAACGAACATGACCGATACCATAGTTGCCGACTAATGCACGCATGTGACGTGTGTGAAATACATCTCGTACCATGCCATTGTCTTTACGGAGATATAGACGCCCATCATGGCAGGTAATGATCCCTGCTGCGTCCTGTCCACGATGCTGTAACATGGTTAACGCATCATATAACATTTGATTTACTGGCGACTTCGCAGCTATACCAACCACACCACACATAGAGACCTCGCAGACTGGCTAGGAACTTTATAGATAAAACGAGTGTTAAAACAAAAACATAAAACCATTTGAACATCTCTTCGAATTGATACGAAATAGCCTTTCAAATTGTTTTATAAAAATGGATTGGCAGTCTTAGACTGATTTTCCCCATTCGAGGGCAATATTATATCATCTTGCGCTTTAGAATGATCATCAGAATTGAAGCTTTCTATCTCAGCAGTCGTTTTTTGTACAATCTGTTGTGAATATTCAATGGTTTGTGAGGCATAAGGTTGAAGCCATTCGATCACTTTTGAATCTTGCCACATTTTGGTTTGCGCAAACCAACCTTGCAAGATATGTATCGCAATCAAAAATACCACAGCCATTTTTGCAAAACCAAATGCACCGCCTGCCAAGCGATTAAACCAAGACAATTTCAACTTTTTGACTACTTGATGCAACAAATACCCCAGTGTCCACGTTAAAATCACAACAACCAAAACAATCGCAATAAAGGCAGCAATATGTTGAACTGTCTGATCTTGGCTGATGATACCCATCAGCGGTCGCAGAGATTCACTAAATTTCGTTGCACAGACTAATGCAAATACCCAACCAATCAGATTGGCTAAAGCATGAATCAAACCTTGACGCAGACCGTTCATGGTACTGATCAAGATAAGAATGATCATGATAATATCAAGGGTATTCATGCGCTTCTACTCAACAATATTCAACCTTTAATCAGTACTTTAATTGGATTAAAAATATTGATTTAAAAATCAGATTTAAAAAGATTCAACACAATCTGCAATCAGATTCGGACCTGTATAAATCAAACCACTATAAATCTGCACTAAGCTTGCACCTGAAGCACGTTTCAGTGCTGCTTGTTCACCCGACAGAATACCACCGACACCAATCAATGGGATTTGATCTTGTAATATTTTGGAAAACTGACTCAGGCATTTGGTACTTTTTGTGAAGACAGGCTCACCTGATAATCCACCCTGTTCATCGCCATGAAGCATCCCTTCGACACCTTCTCGTCCTAATGTCGTATTGGTGACAATCAAACCATCAATTTTAAACTTGCGCAATTGATCTGCAATAAACTCAATATCTTCAGTCGTTAAATCAGGTGCAACTTTGAGCACTAAAGGTACATAAAAGCTAAATTGTTTTGCAAGCTCTAATTGTTTATTTTTTAAAGTTTCTAAGAGTTCAGTCAGCGCATGACCACTTTGTAAACTACGCAAACCTTTGGTATTTGGTGAGGAAATATTGACCGTGACATAGGACGCATATTGATAGACTTTTTCTAAGCAAATCAAATAGTCTTCTGTGGCATTTTCCACTGGTGTATCAGCATTTTTACCGATGTTAATGCCAAGTACACCTTGATATTTTGCACTTTTAACATTTTCAACGAGCTTATCTACACCATCATTATTGAAGCCCATACGGTTAATGATCGCTTTGGCATCAGGTAGACGAAACAAGCGTGGATGTGGATTGCCTGATTGTGGACGTGGAGTGATTGTACCAATCTCAATAAAGCCAAAACCTAAAGCTGCTAACGCATCGATGTAGTCGCCATTTTTATCCAAACCTGCGGCAAGTCCAACTGGATTTGTGAATTGAATACCCATACAGGTCACAGGCTTTTGATATTGTTTATAAATATTTTGGACCAAGCCAAGCTTGTGAGCGATTTTCAGTGAAGATAAAGTCACTTCATGAGCACGTTCGGCTTCGAGCTTAAACAACAATGGGCGAGCTAAGGAATATAACATTGCGATTTGACAGGTATTTTATTGAAAAATTCGCCAAATAGTTTACGTGAACTATACACAAAAATATAGGGTTAGTTTTGAACTTGCATCAGTCGATTTAGCAAATAAGTTCGTAATCTTATCTTGTTAAACATCAAAAAAAGACTCAGTAAAAACTGAGTCTTTCTTTTTAAAGCGGTATCATCGAAATGATTAGTCGCCTTGATAACCTTTTAGCTTCAAACGTGCAGCGTGCAATAGTGGCTCTGTATAGCCCGATGGTTGCTCTGCGCCTTTCAAGATCAAGTCAGATGCGGCTTGGAACGCAATACCGTCAAAGTTTGGCGCCATAGGCGTGTATAGCGGATCATTGGCATTTTGCTCATCGACGATTTTCGCCATGCGCTTCAATACTTCTTCCACTTGCGCTTGAGTCACGATACCGTGACGCAACCAGTTGGCAACGTGTTGAGATGAAATACGCAATGTTGCACGGTCTTCCATCAAGCCAACATTGTTAATGTCTGGTACTTTTGAACAACCTACACCCAAGTCAACCCAACGTACAACATAACCCAAGATACCTTGACAGTTATTTTCAAGTTCGTTGTTAATTTCAGCTTCTGACCAGTTAACTTCTGGACCAAATGGTGGTGTCAATAGATCATCTAAAGACAACATTTGCTCAGTTTTCAACTGATCTTGACGTGCTTTGACGTTGATTTGATGATAGTGCATTGCGTGAAGTGCTGCACCCGTCGGTGACGGTACCCATGCACAGCTTGCACCTGCATTTGGATGTGCTGTCTTCGTCGCAAGCATGTCTTTCATGCTGTCAGGTTTTGGCCACATGCCTTTACCGATTTGCGCTTTGCCTTGTAGACCACATGCAAGACCGATTGCAACGTTACGGTTTTCGTAAGCTGCAATCCATTTTTGTGTTTTCACAGCTTCTTTACGAACGACTGGCGCAGCTTCCATTGAAGTATGGATTTCATCACCTGTACGATCCATAAAGCCTGTGTTGATGAAGATGGTACGATCTTTTGCTTCCGCAATACAGTTCTTCAAGTTCACAGAAGTACGACGCTCTTCGTCCATGATACCGACTTTCAACGTCTTATCAGGAAGACCTAAAGCTTTCTCTACACGACCGAACAACTCAACCGTAAATGCAACTTCTTCTGGACCGTGCATTTTCGGTTTTACGATGTACATCGAACCTTTACGAGAGTTCTTGAGTTCGTTTTGACCTTTGATGTCTGCAATCGTCAGCAAAGGTGTCACCAATGCGTCCATGATGCCTTCAAAGATTTCTTGACCATCCACTAAGATCGCAGGGTTTGTCATCAAATGACCAACATTACGAAGCAACATCAATGAACGACCGTGAAGCGTCGTTTCACCACCGATCAAGTTTTTGCAAGTACGATCCGCATTCAAAGTACGAGTGATGACTTGATCACCTTTGGCAATTGATTCTTGAAGGGTACCACGCATCAAACCTAACCAGTTGCGATAGCCTTCAACTTTCTCTTCTGCATCTACTGCAGCAACCGAATCTTCCAAATCTTGAATGGTCGTGATTGCAGCTTCCATGATGAGATCTTTTACGCCTGCAGAATCCGCTTGACCGATTGGGCTAGACGCATCTACTTCAATGATCACATGAAGACCGTTGTTTAGAAGAACGATTTCTGTCGGTGCAGACGTTTCGCCATTGAAGCCAACGAATTGCGCTTCATTTTTCAACGTCGTGGTTAAGCCATCTTTGAGCGTAACAACTAAAGCATTTGATGCCACAGCATATTTGGTCACATCATCGTGTGTACCTTGTGCCAATGGGAATGTTTCATTTAAGAAGTTCTTCGCAAATGCGATAACTTTTGCACCACGTGCAGGATTGTAGCCTACGCCTTTTTCTGCGCCATCTTCATCAGAGATCACGTCGAAGCCATACAAGGCATCGTACAATGAACCCCAACGTGCATTCGCCGCATTCAAGCAATAACGTGCATTACGTACAGGTACAACCAATTGCGCACCTGCAAGAAGTGCAATCTCTTCATCAACATTTTCAGTAGTGATTTGGAAGTCTGCAACTTCAGGCTCTAAATAACCGATCTCTGTTAAGAATGCTTTGTACGCTTCAAGTTCAAACTTGTTATTACGATGCCATTCATCAATTTGCTTTTGCAAAGCATCACGTTTTTCTAATAAGGCTTTATTTTTTGGGCTAAGATCGACAACGACTTGTTCAAAGTTTTTCCAGTATGTTGCACTGTCGATGCCACTGCCTGGGAGTGCTTCATTTTCAATAAAATCATAAAGTTCTTTGGCAATCGCAAGTTTGCCCTGTTGAATACGTTGAGTCATTGTACTTCCTAACTTTTGGATACTTTGAATTTTTGATTAAGGTTCAGTTCAGCTTACATACATAAATAGATGTAGATGCAAACTCAATAGACGCAAAATTCAATTAAACGACTAGTATACTGATGAAAAATCATCTGCATACCTCTATTACCACGTAAAATAATAAACATGTTTTGAGAAAATAATAGTCTTTTCTCAAGCCTGTAATGCTTTTACACAAAAAAGCTGATCAATCGAACCATTCTGCAATCAATTCAATTGATCAACTGACTTTCTTTAGATTAACTCACGCTGTGTCGGATTGGTCGATTCATTCAAACGATGTTCCGTATTGAGGTAATCTTCCGACTGCATCTCAAGTAAACGTGAACGAGTTCGTTCAATCTCAAATGCAAGGCGTTCACCTTTATACAATTGGATAATGGAGTCTTCTGAGGTCAAAATCAACTTCACACGGCGATCATAAAACTCATCTACTAAATAAATAAATCGACGTGTGCCATCTGCCAAATGATCATTGAGATGTGGAATATGGCTCACAAGCACTGTATTGTAAGTATTCGCAATCTCGATAAAATCCGCAGGACTACGAGGTTTCAAACATAGCTCAGAAAAGTCACACCATAATACATCCTCTGTGTGCATGCGTGTTACGACCACACGATTGTTGACCAAAATCGGTTCTGGTGATTTGACTTGATTGGTCGTTAAACTATGAAAGCGTTCTTCAATCCACGCTTCATGCTCACGATGCAGCGGATATTTAAACAGTTGCGATTGCTTGAGAACACGTAGACGATAATCCACACCCGAATCAACATTAAGCACGGTACAATTCTTTTTCACCAATTCAATGGTTGGTAAAAAACGATCACGATGAATGCCATTTTTATATAGACCATCAGGTGCAATATTTGACGTCGCAACCAACGTCACGCCACGACTAAATAGCTTTTGGAATAGATCACCCAAAATCATCGCATCAGTAACATTCGATACAAAAAATTCATCGAAGCAAATCACCACCGCATCACGATAAATCTGATCGGCAACGATATCGAGCGGATTACGCTGACCTGAAAGTTTATTGAGCTCTAGATGTACGTGTTGCATAAAGTGGTGAAAGTGCATGCGCATCTTACGGCGAAATGGTACAGCATCGTAAAACTGATCCATCAACCACGTTTTACCACGCCCTACGCCGCCCCACATGTAGACACCATCAGGTGAATCCTGACGACGGAAACGGCGAAATGCTTTTTTTGAAGATTTGTAGCGTTGAATCAGCTCTTCCCAAACTCGTTCTAGGTTTTCTACTGCTTTGGCTTGTTCAATATCAGGACTAAACTGACCTGAATCTAAAGCATTTTGGTAACGGGTAGCAGGAGAAAGCACTTCGACGGTATGGAAAGTATTCATAGGAGATAAAGTATTTATACAACTGTGTAAAATAGTATAACAGACCGAGTGGGATAAACATGCAACTTTAGTGAAAGCACAGTCAGATCAAAAAAATATATGCTGAACTATCAGAAAGTTGCATCTGGAAAACACATTAGAAATTTTTTAAATAAAAATCCCTAATGCTTAAGCTGTCGACAATTTCTTTTTAATTTCGTCTTCAATGATTGAAAATTCTAAATCGCTAAAACGACGAATCTCACCTTCTGCATGTTTTTCAAGCATACCGCCGATAAGTGGAACTTTCACCTTAACCGTCCAATTCAGCTTAAAATTCACTTGGTTTTCGTCGCCTGTCACTGTACGTTGACTGGTCGCTTGTAGTGGAAGATTTGCACCAAGCTCAACTGTCGAAGTGAGTTGCTCTACATTGGTCACATCACTACGCTTTAGACGAAAGGCATCTTTGAGTAGTTTTTTAGCTACTTCAGGAATATTCACATCAAGGTTATATTCACGGCGCAAGGTGTAAATATTGCCATTCAAATTTGATTCAAGAATCTCAAGCTTTTCCCCCGGGATACGGCGACACACGGCTTCATGTAATTCGGTGTCTTTAACCAAAGTTTTAAACTGCTCAAGTGAAACCCCAGTAATCGTTGCATCGACTGTAAACTGATGTGCCATAAATTTCATTTCCATAGTTAGGTTTTTTATTGAAGGGTCTATTTAACTTGAATTATAAGTATTTGTAAAACGCATTTTAGTCAAAAGTTAAACTGTCCACCAAATTCGCCGATTCGATTTCACCACGATTAAGCTGTTCTAAAATGCTTTGTGAAATATCTTTGGTGCTTCTTGCACCTTTACGCGCTGTGTTCATCAGTTCTCTTTGTGAGTTTTGAGTTGTATAAGAATAATCATACTAACTAAGCCACTAAGCATTTTGAAAAGATTCACACCAAAATGAATAATACTGTCCTGCATATTTTTTCATCTGTGGGAAATACCACTTGGCGACACTATCCACCAAGTTGAAACCACGCTCATCATCAATGATTTCAAAGTCTGGATGATTGAGTATGGCATGTTGATAGCAAGCGCATAGCAAAAACTGTGCAATATTATCCGCCACCGTGTCCCCATAATCCCAACTGCCCGAGCCGTGTATGCGCATTTCCACTTGGGTCGTGCCACTTTTCAAATCAATAAAATAGGGATCGCCTCCCTCATTTGCAATCATAAAATAATTCGCTGGCCAACCTGCAATATCTTCTTTGAGCACTGGATTATAGTTATATCCATCCTGAATAAATTTCAACTCATGTAACGGCAATAAACTCAGCGGATTACCGACAGTATCTAAGGTGACACCTTTTTGATCGCAGACTTGGACGATATAGTCTTGCAACTCGCTTGGAAATGGATCAGCAAACTCTGATTGAATCCGCTTGAGTTCTTCGCTGTTATCGTGCTTGCCTTGCATGGTAAATTCTTGATAAACACCTTCATACCATTCATGCCCGACCAGTTTGGGATCAGGTTCAGGCCAAAATTTTTCAATGTCGAGTAATGCTTCATTTAATTTACTCATGTTATTCCTTTTTATATGGGTAATTTATTGCAATGAATAACTTTTTATTGATTAGTAGTCGCCCATCAAGCACTCAATGTAACAACTGCTGTTCAATTCGCTCAAGCCGTTTGCTCAATCGCCAATTCAGCAGATAAAAGATCACCATCAACACAGCAAAGCTAATAATCAAAGCGATCAATATTAATCGCATGATTTGCACAATACGATTCGCTTCATTGACTTGAGTTTGCACAGTTTCGGCAAAAGGTGTGACTGCTTTGCCGTAGATTTGATGCTGCATCATCCACAATTGTTCAGGCTTAAAACCATTCGCTACCATTTGACTTGCATCATTTTGTTCAACTTTGGCAAGCTTGGATAAATAAGCCAGTGCCACTTCACGATCTATTGGGCGATGTAAAATAGCAGTTTGTGCTAAAAGGTAATCTGCAACAGGTTCATCAATCTTACTTTGCTGAATATAACGATAAACGTCACTTTGCTGAATATTAGTTTGATATTCAACAGCTTTAAGATACTGTTCTTGCTGAGGATCATCACCAACCCATTCGTACTGAGCAAAGCTCAACCCTGCCCATAACAAGATAAAACTAATCACAAATGCCAAAGTGGTTTGTACAAAGCCTTTAAATTTTTGCTTAAAAAAAGAAAGTTTTTTGGCGTAGAAAATCAGTAAAATCGCGCCAACAAAAGACATACTGAGCTTGAGTCCGAGCCATAAAATCCACTGAATCAAATGGCTGAAATAATCGTTTTGTCCGCCGATACGATCTTGAACCGATTGCGCACTAAATGGTACATGGAGCTGTTGCAAAGTTGGTGAAATCTCAAATATGGCATAGACCAGTTGTTGATTAAAATACAAAGCCACCAGCGCCATGATGCCAAGCAATAAAGACAGCATCATCGAGGCACGCATTTTGTTACGGCGAGCTTTGAGTTGCACCAAACCTTGCTCAAACTCAACCTGCTGTTGCACCGATAGATGTACTGAAGACCTATCTTTTAATTTGCTCATATGTATTTATGCTCAAAATTGAATAAGTTGAGATTAAGACTTTTTCATCTCATACTGACTATCTTCGATCACCAATTGATTTAAATTAGACTGTAAAGATTTCAGTTTTTCAGTGGCTTGGACACGTTGTTGCATGCCCTCTTTTTGAATCTGAATCACATCATTGACGGTTTTGATCAAGGTATTCTGCACATGCTCTAAGGTTTCTACGTCGATCACTGCACGTTGATTCGCCCTTGCAGTTTTTACCGAATTATCATGTAAAAGTTCCGCATTGCGACGCAATAATTCATTGGTGGCATCATCAATGGTATTTGCCAATTCCACGCTATTTTTCTGCTCATTTAAGGACAGTGCCAAACTGATCTGATTTTTCCATGCAGGTAAGGTGATGTTTTTAATCGCATAAAACTTATCGACCAGCATCAGATTATTGGATTGGATAATCCGAATCATCGGTAACGTTTGCAGTGCAGACTGTTGTAGTGTGCGCAGATCATGCACACGCTTTTCCAAATTATTGGCATGATGATTTAGGTCATAAATCTGACTGACAATCTGTTGATTGCTTTGGTCATTGCTTTGACTGCTTAATTGACTGATTTGATTGGCAATCTGCTTTTTCTTGAGCTGTCCAGAGGCGACATATATGCCAAGCTGACGGTACTCATCTTGAATCGCGTCGTGCATTTTATCCAGCATATCCACACGTTGTTTTAGACCGCCTTGTGTGGTTTCAATCTCTTTGACCAAGGTATCAATTTGCGCTTTGCTATCATTAAATCGCAGTTGAAAACTTTGCTTTGCCCCACTAAATTTCGATAAAATCGAGCCGATCAGCCCTTTCTTTTTATTTTCAGCAAGCACATTTTCACTGTTGAGTTGTTGAGCGACTTGCACCACTTGGTTGAGCTTTTGTCCTGTTTCATCTAAATCTTTACTTTGCACCATTTGTAGCAATTCATCGGTATAGCTAGAGGTGTTTGAAGCAATATTTTTGCCATATTCCGCCACACTCTGCTGACCTAATTCGTCAAGTTCATGACTGACTTCTTGTACTTGTACAAAGTCTTGCGCAGATAATCCCAAAGACTGTAAATCTAGTTGCTCAAATTCGGATTGGCTGATTTTATTTTCCGTCTGAATGATTTGGTTTTTCGGGTCAGAAGACGATGGGTTTGAATTGCTCATGATTGTTTTCCTAAAGATCGCTTTTTCTCAGAATTTATTTGATGTTTGTTGCATTTGAGCTTTGCTGTGCTTGTATTGACTGGGATTGCGAATGCTCAATATCTAAAGTCCGAATCAATTGCTCACGCAGTCGATTGAGTTTTTCCAATTCTGCAGGACTTTGCCCTGCATGACTCGCCCGAATCTGTTGATACCACAGTGGAATCAATACATTTTTCGCCTCATTAAAACGATCTAAAATGCTCATCGCCACATTTTGATTGAGCTGAATCTGCGCCATGGCGAGGTCGGTGGCATGCTGTGAAGTCATGAGCATATTAATTTTTTTATCCAATCGCATTGAAAATGACTCATATTGAGCACTCGATGCAAACTGCTGAGCTTGCTGTAAAAACTGTTCGCCTGCCTCAATATATTGGGACATTTCCACCTGTTTATTTTCTAAGGCTTGGAAATTTTGTTGCGATTGCATGATCTCACCATAGACACATTGGCTTAAAACCGTGGCTTGCTCAATACTTTTTTCAAGATTTTTTAAGAAGTTAATCGAACCTGCCTGATGCTCTAAATCGACACCAAACCAGCGATGTAGGAAATGATATTTCTTGGCGCTAAAGATTTTTTTCGATTGATTCAGCTGAGCAATGATATTTTTGATCAGTCGTCCAAGTTCGGCAGAATGCGCAATATTTGCTTGTGACAAAAGGCAATGCTGATCTTGAATAATCGCATCTGCATAATTACTGAGCTTAGAAGGATCATTGAGTATTGGCGTAAGAATATCTCGTTGAATGGCGATAACTGCTGATTGGTCTGATTGAGATTGATCAACGCCATTTGCATGATTTACTGGGTTTAAATCATGTACATTTTTTTCATCAGACTTTTTGTCTATTCGACGCGATCGCTTAAACGAAATACCCAAATGAGCTTCACCCCCAAATGCCTTAGAATCTATAGATTGCAAACTACACGTTAACAACAAACAATTGAATTACCTATTAATAATAAATGGTATTTTTCTTATTCATTTCAACATGTATCGTTTAAAAATTACAAATTCGCTACGTAGATTTTTTCACGCATCAAGCACCTAAATTTAAAAGTCATCAGAATCTCTCAACAAAGTGAAAGCCTATTGATTCTGTTATACTTTCAGTTTCTTATCTGTTTTTTCAATTCACATTGACCCTCCATGTCCAAAGCCATTCCCAATATCGACCTACAGCTTCGTAACGATCCCATAGCACTCAAAGCATGGATCAAAGCAGAGGCGCAAGACCTAGGTTTTGCCGACTGTGTGGTGGCTCGTCCTGATGCACAAGATCAATTGCAGCATCTACAAGGCTATTTGGACAAAGGCTATCACGCCGATATGCACTATTTGGCTGAGAACTTGGATAAACGTGCCAATCCAAAACTCTTGGTTGAAGGTACAGAATGTATTCTTTGCGTCAGACTCAACTATCTACAAGAAAAACCACAAGGTCGCTATGTACCAGAACAGCCTGATGTCGGCATCATTGCACGTTATGCGCGCGGGCGTGATTATCACAAGATCATGCGCGGACGATTAAAACAATTGGCTCAACGCATCGAAGCCAAAGTTGGGCAATTTTCCAATCGTCCATTTAGCGACTCTGCACCGATCTTCGAAAAAGCCCTCGCCGAAAATGCAGGCATGGGTTGGACAGGCAAACACACTTTACTCATCAATCGAGATTCAGGCTCATTTTTTGTATTGGGTGAGCTGTTTTGTGGCTTGCCCTTGCCTTTTGATGAGCCAACCACGGCGCACTGTGGCAGTTGCTCCGCCTGTATTGATATTTGTCCAACCCAAGCCATCGTTGCGCCTTATCAGCTTGATGCACGCAAATGTATCGCTTACTTAACCATTGAATATAAAGGCAGTATTCCTCTCGAACTGCGTCCACAAATCGGCAATCGAATTTTCGGCTGTGATGATTGTCAGTTGGTCTGTCCGTGGAATCGTTATGCACATGTCACGACCATTGATGACTTCTTACCTCGCCATGGCTTAGACCAAACGTCGCTACTTGAATTTTGGCAATGGGATGAAGCGACCTTTTTAGCAAAAACCGAAGGTAGTCCAATTCGTCGAACAGGTTTTCAGAGTTTTAAACGCAATATTGCCATCGCTTTGGGTAATGCCTCGCACTCTAAAGACATTATTCAACAGCTTTCAATGCAAGATAATCAGCAACATCAAGACATCGTGCTTGAACATCAACATTGGGCGTTGCAACAACAGCTCGCTAAAAACATTTAAAAAATCTTTGAACCAAAAATTCGCATAAAAAAAATGACGCACTAGGCGTCACTTAATTATTCGTTGCAAAGCATCTTAGGACACTTCTTTGACCACGACAGACTTAGCAATCTTGTCATGCCAACCTTGCTTTTTGCCGTCCCAAATCATCCAAAAGTAACCGAGAAAAAATACCAACGTAGAAGGGATATAACCGATATAACGAAGGATCGCTTGCCCAATACTGAGGTTGTTGCCTGTAGCTTCGTCTAAAACTTTTAATTTAAGCAATCGCTTACCAGGTGTTCCTGCAAACTTCACCCAACAGAACACGATAAAGATAATGCCAATTGCTTGCATAATCCAATCTGCTTTCGTCCATGCAAATGGATTTTGCATATCCGCTTCTGATGCGAATAAAAAGCCAATTGGAGTAAAGATAATCATTAAAATAATGGTGTCGATGATCACCGCCGCTAGTCGAATCCAGAATCCTGCGTATTGGTATTGTCCAGACATTGTTTATACTCACTTTATATTTAATTTAATCATAAAAAACCAGTTAAAACTCTACGATGCCGTAAAACTTAACTGGTTTTATTCTATTTGAAAAATATTCTTATTAAAAGTGCTAAGTTACTGTGTAAGTTACCGTACTTGCTCAAGAAAAATTTTTCTTTGTAATATCTTTTGTGAGTCGATTTATACACTCAGCATACTATTAATGGTTTCCACCACATTTTTCGACTTGGCTTGACCTTGTAGCGTTTGCAGTTTTTCTTTAAGCTCAGTACGTCTAGGCTCACTCAGGGTATACCAACGTGACAAGGCTTGGATCATGCGAGAGCCAACGATTGGATTTTTCTGATCCATATTTTTTGCCAAGTTGATAAAGTGCGCCGTCCCAACATCTCCCCAGAGGTTGACTGGACGTGAACCGATCCCGCCTGTGATTGCTCGAATACGATTCGGTGTACCGAGATCATAATCAGGATGTGCCACCAATTGCGCAATGCGTGATTGATCGGCACGAGGATGCGCCGCTTGGATCATAAACCATTGATCAATCGCCAAATCTTCATCTTTAAAACGATCATAAAAATCCTGCAACGCATCAGACGCTTGCGGTGCATCAAACCAGACGAGGACACGAAGCGCACCAAGACGTTCGGTCATATTGTCAGTCGTTTGATACTGCTGATAGGCTAGATCAAACACTTCCGTAGAGCCTTGTCGAGCCATCATGGTGAGTGCAATATTTCTTAATGCACGAATGCCCATTGCTTGGCTAAATTCGGTTTGCGACTTTGGATCAAGTGTTGTGTAAATGGCTTTCCAAAATTCACCAAATTGTTTTGCCAAATCATTCAGCAAGGCTTCACGTTTGATTTCCACAATTTCAGGACGATAGTCGTTATCTATACGACTTGCCAGATAGCTTTCTGACGGCACATCGAGTAATCGAGAAGCAAGATTTGGATCAGTTTTAATCAGCTCAGGCAATAGTTTTACATTGGTGATCACATCTAAATACACGGTCGCATCGTGATCTTTGAGCAGTATATTTTCCAATAAAGTCTGCGCTGCTTGCCATTGGTTAAAGCCACTGGTTTCATGTTGAAGCAGGAACGCAAGCTCGGCATCGTTATAGGCAAATTCAAGATTTACTGGTGCTGAGAAATTACGCAATAATGACACCACAGGGCGATTCGTCACGTTGTTAAAGTGAACCGTCGCCTCATCTTGATCAAATAAAATCATACCATCTTTGACATGGTTTTCGGTCAATGACTCGCTGTCGAGTTCACACTGCTCGCCTGTTTCGGCATCGAATAGCGCAATCGCAACAGGAATCGGAACCGCTTTAAGATTTGGGTATTTCGCATGTGGCTTGACACTTTGTTTTAAACGCAAAGTATAGACATGCGTGGTTGCGTCATATTCTTCATTGACTTCGAGCGTTGGCGTACCCGGTTGGTTGTACCACGTCAGAAATGCCGATAAATCCACACCAGAACCTGCGCTGAGTGCAGCGACCCAATCCTCGACCGTCACGGCTTGCCCATCATGACGTTTGAAATATTCGTCTGTACCCAGGCGGAATTTTTCTTTACCAAGCAAAGTCGCCATCATGCGAGAGATTTCCGCACCTTTTTCATAGACGGTTGCGGTGTAGAAATTATTAATCTCCACAAAATGATCAGGACGTGCAGGATGTGATAACGGTCCTGCATCTTCTGGGAATTGGTGTGATTTTAATACCGACACATCATCAATGCGCTGAACCGCAGCCGACTGTAAATCTTCGGAAAAAGATTGATCACGGAAAACGGTTAAGCCTTCTTTTAGACAGAGTTGAAACCAATCACGGCAAGTAATGCGATTGCCTGTCCAGTTATGGAAATATTCATGGGCAATCACCGACTGCACCCGCATGATCGAGGCATCAGTGGTGTATTCAGGATCAGCGAGCACACACGAAGTATTGAAAATATTTAAGCCTTTATTTTCCATTGCACCCATGTTGAAGGCACTGGTCGCCACGATCATATAGTTGTCCAAATCATACGGGCGACCATAATGGACTTCGTCCCATTTCATCGAATCTTTCAGCGCTTGCATGGCGATATGACATTTCGGAATGTCTTTGGCTTCGGCGTAGATTTCCAGCGCCACATTACGCCCTTCAATGGTGGTGTAACTGTCTTTGAGCACCTGTAAATCACCGATCACACAAGCAAATAAATAGCTTGGCTTCTTGGTTGGATCTTGCCAAACCGTATAATGACGACCGCCGTCTAACTCACCTTTTTCAATCAAGTTCCCATTAGCAAGTAAGACTGGAAATTTTTTGTCCGCTTCGACACGCGTAGTAAATACTGACAACACATCTGGACGATCAGGATAAAAAGTGATTTTACGGAAGCCTTCAGGCTCGTTTTGAGTAACAAAAAGGTCATCACCCGCTTTGTACAGACCTTCGAGCTGTGTATTTGATTCAGGGTGAATGATCACTACGGTTTCAACAATTGCTTGATCAGACGCATTAGCAATGGTCAGTTGTTCGCTATCGAGTTGATATTGTTCAGGACTAAGCACTTGACCATTGATTTTGATTGATTTTAATTCTAAATCTCGCCCAAGTAGTACCAAATCCCCTGCATGCTGGCGTCGCATGTCCAGTTTGGCAGTGACTTCACTGTATGTATCAAATACACGAATATCCAAGTCGATGCTGTTCACCGCAAAGGCAGGGGGCGTGTAATCTTTTAAATAGACGGTTTCAGGGACGCTCGGGGTATCAACAGCAATATTCATGTTTTTTTCCTTTAATTTGAGTACAGTTTCATTCAATTCAGATCAATTGATATAAGTAATGGCGAATTATTTATTTTAAAGCTTCCTGATACCAAGCTTGGTCAACATTTGTGCTTAATGTGAAACTGATTTTGAAAACAAATTAATCACGATCACACCAACAATAATCAAGGCAATGCCAATCTGTGCAGGTAGATCAAGCCGTTGATTCAAATAAATCCACCCCACAATCGAAATCAGCACAATGCCCAAACCACTCCACAAGGCATAAGTAATCCCAATCGGAATACTTTTACTGACGATGCTTAAACAATAAAATGCAATACCATACCCAACTGCCATGATTAAGGTTGGCATCATCTTGGTAAAGCCTTCTGAGCGAACCAACGCTGTGGTTGCAATCACTTCACAAACAATCGCAAAGGCAAGAATAAAATAGCTTTTTAACATCACTCACCCATTAAAACCATTGTTAAGTGAATAAATTATAAATGAATTTTAAAGTGATAATACCATTCGATTGAAAATTCACACGATAAAATTGTGCTGATGCTTTACAATACTTCATCGCCATTTTCACATCTTGTTTAAGCTCAAATCATGCCCGAAGTCAGTCAAATTTTCCAAAAACAATTGGATGCCAGTCAGTATTGCCCTGTCTGTCAGGCGGCGATGTATTGGGTTGAGGCAGAGTATTACCACCAAGCGATGAGCTACCACCAATGTTCACACTGTGATCATTGTCAGTTCGTACAAAATGCAGGACAAAACTGTCACTGCGAATACTGTCTAAAACAACGCAAAAAATCCATCCAAAGCAGTTTATATACCGAACGCAAAGAACAACAACGCAAAAAGCAACGTGCCGAAGACAATTTGGAATATTTACTTGATGATTTGAGTTTATTAGAGAAATTATTTTTACTCAGTTTACTTGATGGTACGGTGGATGATCATCGTGTGCATGATCAGTTTGTTGATTTTTCACGTTATCGTTCAACGCATATCGCACCAAGCTATCAACTGTTTAAAATGCTGAAACAGCAATTAATCCATAATGACTATGTGCTAGAAAAACCGCTTTTAGAAAAACAACACTCGGAAAATGTAGAACAATATTATACCAATTTGAAATTGCAGGGCTATCGAGAGCCAAGCCTACTCAGTATCACGGAACAACTTCGAGCATGGTTTTATCGTGATTTTTGTCAAGGCTTGCCATTTCGAAGTAGTAGTGAAGTGAAACAGACTTTGCAATTGATCTTGGCACATGAACTGTTGCATTTTTGCCAATATCGCTGTCAGGCTTTACATGTGCAGTTTTATGGTAATCAAGCTTTGATTGATCAATTTCAAAATTTACTGAATGAACTTGCTGTAACACAAATCTACTTTCTGATTGATCGTGCACTGAATTATTTAGCAGAAAAGAAGCTATTACAACCGTCTAATCAAAACTACGTCAATACCAACCGACTACGCAAAACCTTAGCTGAATATCGGCAACGTGGTATCGAACAGCACTGGGAAACGCAAAACTTACCACGTCCGCAAGATATGCCACGCTCACAGATGACAGAAATTTTCCTACATCGGTTTTTAAAACTTGATGACAAGGTCTATCAACAACCACTGTGGAAATCATGGCAACTGATCTCGCCGAAGCTACGTTTCTTCGCAGAGTGTCATTGTATCCAATGTGGTAGCCGTGATTTAACCATTGAGTATTCGACTGAAGAATATGTATCGTTTAGCTGTTTGCGTTGTAAGCAACAGGATCATTATTTTATTTAGATCACTGAGTAAACTTCAGTTTCGATTTTCGTATCAACACATACATCAATGGAATAAATAGCAAGACCAAAACCGTACCGAACAATACCCCACCAAATACGCTGTAACCAATCGACTGACGACTGATCGCACCTGCACCTGAGGAAAACATCAACGGAATCACACCTGCACCAAAAGCAATCGACGTCATCAAAATCGGGCGTAAACGTAACTCAGCAGCGTGCAAAGCAGCATCAGTCGCTGATCGACCTTGCTCTTGTAAGCTTGCCGCATACTCGACCATGAGAATGGCATTTTTACAGGACAATCCAATCGTCGTGAGTAAAGCAATTTGGAAATAAATATCGTTGGCAAAACCAAACACAAAACTAAATACAATCGTACCACCAATCCCCAAGGGAATCGCCGCCATGACTGCTGTTGGAATCGACCAACTTTCATAAAGCGCAGCAAGACATAAGAAGATAAAGGCGACTGATACTAGATATAGCCAAATCGTCTGATTACTGGATTGTTGCTCTTGATAAGACAAGCCACTCCAAGCGAGATCAACACCATCGATTTTTTGGACTAATTCAGTTAATTTCTGCATCACTTGACCGCTACTAACTCCTGTCGCTGGTTCAGCCTCCATTTCCATGCCTGCATACCCTGCAAAACGCTCAAGCGTTGGCGGTGCGCCTTGCCATGAAACCGAACTAAATTGACTAAACGGAATCATCTGACCAAGATCATTTTTGATATACCAATAACTTAAATCTTCAGGCTTTGAGCGATACGGTGCATCACCTTGTAGATAAACACGTTTAATCCGTCCACGATCAATAAAGTCATTGATATAACTGCCACTCCATGCAGTTGATAAGGTACTATTAATCGCATTGACAGCAACACCGTTAACCATTGCTGCTTTATGATCAATATCAACGCTGAGTACCGCTTGATTGTCATTACTTTCTTTTTCGATATTGGCAATCACACCACTTGCACCCGCAAGTTGTTGTAATTCGGCAAACTTCTCAAGTAATCCTTGTTGCCCAAGTCCACGATTATCCTGTAGCCAAAACTCAACCTTATCCGAATTCCCTAGCCCACGAATCACAGACGGCGCAATCACGCGTACATTTGCATCGGTTTTTGCGCTAAAGTATTTATTGGCACGTTGACGTATTGCATCGGTTGTATTGTCTGCGCCTTTGCGCTCACTCCAATCTTTAAAGGAAACAAAAGCTTGACCAAGATTCTGTCCATTGCCTGAAAAGTTTCTACCATGAATCACCATAATGCCATTTAAGGTATTTTTTTCTTGTTCATTAAAATATTTATAAATCTCTAAACCAATTTTTTCAGTTTCTCGAAGTGGCGTACCTTCTGGTAAGCTAAATTGAACACTGAGCAAACCTTGATCTTCTTGTGGTAAAAAACTGGTTGGTAAATTTTGATAAATCCACACAAATCCTGCAATCAATATAGCAAATATAAACAAAGAGATATTGCGAACATTGATCATTTTATTGGCTATTTTTAAATAATAATTTTTTAACCGATCAATCCACGAATTAAATTTCTCCGCCCATTTTGATTTTTTCTCGGGACGTAACAACAAAGCACACAATGCAGGTGTCAGAATCAGTGCAACAAGTAATGACAATGCCATTGCAACAACGAGTGTAACAGAAAACTGCCGATAAATAATCCCTGTCGCACCACTAAAAAATGACATGGGAATAAATACCGCAGTCAACACTAAAGTAATACCAATCAACGCCCCACTAATCTCTTGCATCGACTGAATACTGGCTTGCTTGGCATCGATATGCTGCTCGTGCATGATGCGCTCAACATTTTCCACCACCACGATCGCATCATCAACCAAAAGACCAATCGCTAAAACCATGGCAAACAAAGTTAAAGTATTGATACTCATGCCAAGTACCAATAGCACTGCACAAGTTCCCAAAATCACCACAGGTACCGTCACCGCAGGAATAATCGTCGCTCGCCAACTTTGTAAGAATAAAAACATCACCAAAACGACTAAGACGATTGCCTCAAACAATGTCGCTGTGACCTGTGACATGGATGCTTTGACAAATGGCGTATCATCACGTGGATAGACGATAAAATAACCTTCAGGTAAATTTTCTTTCAGATGTTCAACTTCCGCATAGATCGCATCTGCGGTTTGCATCATATTTGCACCGACTGACAAAGAGATCGACAGACCAGATGCAGGATGACCATTTAAACGGTTAAAAACTTGATAGTTCTCTGCCCCAATTTCCACACGAGCAATGTCTTTGAGATAAACAAAACTGCCGTGGTTATTGGCTTTGATAATGATTTGTTCAAATTGTTCAGGTGTTCGAAGCAAGGCACCTGATTTAACCTTCGCATTCAGATATTGTTCACTGGATGCAGGCAAATCACCAACTGCACCTGCAACGACTTGTGCATTTTGTGACTCTAAAGCACTACGCACATCGCTGACCATTAGGCCATAACGCTGTAATTGCAAAGGATTAAGCCAAATCCGCATGGCATATTGCGAACCAAAAACATTGATCTCGCCAACGCCTTCGATACGGCTTAAATTCAATTCAAAATGATTGGTGAGATAATCAGAAATATCAATATTGGTCGAGCGCCCACTTCGATCACCTAAGCCTATGACCAGAAAGGAATCACTTAACGACTTGCGTACATTGACCCCTTGTCGTTGTACATCTTCAGGGAGGCGATTGAGTGCTCCATTAATCGCATTTTGCACTTGAACTTGTGCTTGATCTGCATCTGTACCTTGCTCAAAATATAGGCTAATTCGACTACGACCATTAGAATCACTGCTTGCCTGAAAATACAGTAAATTATCAATGCCTTTAATTTGTTGTTCTAATACTTGGGTCACGCTTTCTTCGACAGTTTGTGCATCTGCACCATTGTACGTTGCATTGACGGTAATACGAGGTGGCGCAATATCAGGATAACGCTCTACAGGTAGTTGGAATACGGAAAAGCTACCGATTGCAACTGTTAAAATTGCCAGTACAAATGCAAAAATTGGACGATGAATAAAAAACTTTGAAATCATTTACATCTGTACCGTACAAAATCAAAAATAGAAAAATCAATTCAATATAGAAATAGAAAAAATGCCGCATAAATTATTCTAAACGTGGACATTGGAAATTTAGCACAACTGCATAAAATTCCTATGAATTCATATGGAATCCATGCTGAATTTACAAAAAAGACAGACTATGAATGAATTAAGAAGATGGTTTATCAATCACTGATCATTAAAAAACCTATAGCTCGATATGAACTATAGGCTTTCTCAAGAAACTTAATCAGATGCTTTTAGAAACTTTGTAAAAGCGAGCGAATAGCGTACTCAAGGCGCAACGCAGAAATTTGCCTATGCAGATACTTTTCTAATGTTTCGTATTATTGATTGGCTGCCTGCTCTGCTAACCAAGCTGTAAACTTTTGACGTTCTTGTGGTGTTGCAGATTGCCAAAGTTGAATCAACTGCTGTGCTTTTCCAGTAGTTTGTAATTGCCCTGTACTTTGTGCTTGAGCTAATGGCGCTTGAACCGTTGTTGTTGTCACTGCGCCTACAGTTTGTGCCATTGAAGTGGTGTTTTTTGCTGCCTGAGTATTGAGCATAGCAGATTGCGTCGATATCTTTTTAGGTGCATCGTTTTGAGAACGTAAATCCACTGAGGAACCAAAAATACTATTACCAAACCACGATGTTGACTTGCTATTTGCACCCGCTTGTTTTGCAATCAATTGCCCTTGTGCATTTTCAACACCAATGGTTGGCTTTTTTGCAAACTTTTTCGCTTCGTCATAGTCCGATGGTGCATTGACCAAAGTGATTCTATAGTTTTGTCCATCTTGTAATTGGACTTGATTTAAACTGACGATACCCGATTTCAAGATGTCATGTCGGATTGGGTCAAGGTTGAACAAATCTTTATAACGCACTGCAATATTATGTGTACCCGCATCGAGCTGAAAGCTATTTTCTTTATAACTTAGAAAACCATCCTGGACTTCTTGACCATTGATTGCGATGACTTCAATTTCTTCAGGTGCAGTGATGGTCACATCGGCATAGCTCAATGAAGCTGTCAGTAACACATAAAGACCTAAAAGCATTGAGCTAAGTCTTGGTGACGTGAAGCGTTGTGAAGCCAATTGTTGCGGAGATAATTTTACGAATTTCATTACTTTTGCCCAATTCATCAATTTGTCATAAATTATTGCCTTTGCACTATGCGTATTTTAGATGACATTTTTATGACAATAACGCCGATCAATACAATTTTCAACGATAAGCTTATCTTAGATTTTGGCTAAGCCTTTGACCGATCAATTTCGCCAAGCAATTTGAATCAAACCTTCACATAATAAAAAGCCAAATCTGATGATTTGGCTTTTCGAGTCATGCTTACTGCAAATGATTAAAACAACGAATTAGCTTATTCGTCAGTTTGGAACAACGCCGTCACAAAGGATTTTGCAGAAAACGGACGCAAGTCATCAATCTTCTCACCGACACCGATATAGCGAATCGGTACATGCGATTTACTGGCAATATTAAACAGCACACCACCTTTTGCTGTACCATCAAGCTTGGTAATGGTAATCCCAGTTAAACCAACTGCTTCATCAAAGAGTTGTACTTGATTAATCGCATTCTGACCTGTGCCTGCATCAACCACGAGCATGATCTCATGCGGTGCCGTGCCGTCGATCTTTTGCATGACACGTTTTACTTTGCTGAGTTCTTCCATCAGATTAGATTTATTGTGCAAACGTCCTGCGGTATCGGCGATCAACACATCTATATTTCTCGCTTTGGCACTGGCGATTGCATCATAGATCACTGATGCACTGTCCGAGCCATGCCCTTGAGCCACGACGGGAATCTGATTGCGCTCACCCCAAATTTGTAACTGTTCAGTTGCTGCTGCACGGAAAGTATCACCTGCTGCGAGCATGACTTTTTTGCCTTCACCTTGTAAGCGTTTTGCGAGTTTACCAATCGTTGTGGTTTTCCCGACACCATTGACACCAACCACAAGGATCACATACGGCGTTTTATTCGGATCAATGTGTAATGGTTTAACACGAGGTGCAAGGATATTGACCAATTCTTCTTGCAGAGCTTTGTACAAAGAATGTGAATAAATCAAACCGCCACGTGCAGTACGTTCGGTGAGATTTTGAATGATGGTTTTGGTGGCATCGACACCAATATCAGCAACTAAGAGTTGATCTTCAACTTCTTCTAAGAGCTCATCGTCGATTTCTTTGCCACCGATCAAAATATTGACCATACCATCTGCAAGATTTTTACGTGACTTGGATAAGCCTTGTTTCATACGGCTAAAGAAGCCGCCAGTTTCTTCTGTTGCTGTAGCCTCAGTCGCAGATTCATTACTGATTTCCGTATTATTTTCGACTGTTTGTTGTGCTTTGCCCTGTGTAACTGCTTCTTGAATTACAGTTTCTTGAATTTGCGCTTGCTTGGCTTGAACAGCTTGCTCAACACGTGGCGTTTCGATGATTGGCACATCGACACTTGGCAAACTCGGTAAGGTCACATCATCATCACCAATCTCGTCATCAATTAAAAACTTTTGTTGTGAATTAGAATTGTCTTGCATGAAAAATCCTTGATGCGAGCAAATAGCAAAATGCAATGTGAAACTGATATATGAATGGGGAATATTGTAGCATAATTACTTTTTTCAACTCATCTCTTCATCGTTTATATTGATGCTTTTCACTCGATGTTACTGAACTAAACCCGAAGCACTTGCATCTGCGCTAGATTTCTTATATCAATAGATTTCTTTTATCAATAGTTGATCTCGTAAAAATCAGATTCATCATAACGCATCACATTTCAGGCTAAACTTTTTGTGCATAAAACTTCCCAAACAACTACGCTTCAAATCAGCAAAGATAAAAAACCATTATCACTATGGCAGTCGCCAATCTGTGTTGCGCTCACTGCTACGCTAATCGTGGTGACCATGCCTCAGCTCGCTTATGCGAAAAATGAAACGACAAAAAGTCACAGCATCAAAAGTAAAAGTGTCAAAACTGAAAACCAAACCATTTATCACACTTTAAATAATGGGCTAAAAGTCATCATTCAGCCTGATCATCGTGCGCCTTTGGCGATGGTACAAGTCTGGTATCAAGTCGGCGGTGCAGATGAGCCTGATGATTTATTAGGAATTTCACATGTGCTTGAACATATGATGTTTAAAGGTACGGTCAAAGTACCAGATGATCAATTTAAACGGATCAATGCCAACTTTGGTGGTAGTTTAAATGCCCTGACCAATCACAATTACACCTATTATTATCAACTTTTTCCGAAAGATTACGTGGCATTAGCACTTGAGCTAGAAGCCGATCGTATGAGCAATCTGCATTTACGACAGCAAGACTTTGCCACCGAAATCGAAGTGGTGAAAGAAGAGCGCCGTCAACGTATCGAAGACAATCCACAAGCACAGGCATTTGAAGATTTTCGGCAAATCGCCTACCCAAGTAGTCGCTATCGACTACCTGTGATTGGCTATATGCAAAATCTAAATCAAATGAATTTATCGGATGTACGCAAATGGTATCAAACGTGGTATGCACCGAATAATGCAACGTTGGTGATCGTTGGTGATGTCAATCCACAACAAACTTTGACCCAAGTACAACGCTATTTTGGTGATTTAAAATCAAAGCAATTACCTGAACGAAATCGCTTAAAAGAATCGAATCAATCAGGCTATCGCCATGAGGTAAAATATGCTTCGGTACAGGTGCCGAATCTCTATATGGCGTGGAATGTACCTAGCCTAGCTACTGCATCACCGAAAAATCAGGCGTATGTACTAGATGTTTTGCGTGAGGTATTAGATGGCGGTTTGTCTGCACGAATCGAGAAAGAATTAGTCCGTGAGCAAAAAATCCTCACCACAGCCAGTGCCAACTATGAAATGCTTAATCGTGGCGATACCATCTTTAGCATTACCGCCATTCCTGCCGAGGGCGTGACATTAAAGCAAGCTGAACAAGCCATTATCAAGCTGATTGATGAACTAAAAACATCATGGATTCAACCTGATGAATTGCTCCGTGTGCAATCCTCTACATTGTCAAAAATGGTCTACGCACAAGATACCTTGCAAGGTCAGGCGGAGCTGATTGGAAAAATGCAAGCCAACAATGTCGATGCAAACGAGGCTAAAAATCTCTTTCAAAAATATGACGGCATCAAAGCCGAAGACTTACAGCAAGTAATTACGCAATATTTTAATGATGATAATTTGGCGAGTTTATATTTATTGCCTATGGATCAACAGCCTGTCTTTACTCAAAATCAGACCCAAACTCAAAAAACCAGCCAAAATCAAGTAAAACCAACACAGCAAAACCAACAAAATAATGATGTTGTAAACACCGCTAAAACACAAACCACAACAACACAAAGTTTAAAAAATTAAGGCAATTCTATGATCAAGCTCAAAGCAAAACGCACCGCCTTAACTCATGTCATTAAATTATCTTTATGCCTATTTACGGCTTTTTCAACGTCTTATGTCTATGCACAGCAAACGGAATATGCCACAACGGCCAGTGACATACAGTCAGATAGCGATACTGGCGAAGTAATCCAATCGACTGAAAACAACCTTATCGCAAATACCGCATCACTTCCCTATCTGCAAAGTTTGCACGACCTACAGCAACACCCTTATCAAGCGCCCCAGGTACAAGAACTGTTTAGTAAAAATGGCGTAAGAACTTTATTGGTCGAGTCAAAGCAACTCCCAATTGTGGATATTCAATTGACCTTTAATGCAGGCTCTGCACGTGATGAAAGCATTTCAAAAGGCATAAATGGTTTAGCAAACCTGACCGCAAGATTATTAAATGAAGGCACATCGACGCAAACTGCCAACTATATTGCCCAAAGCTTTGAACGACTCGGCGCACAGTATTCTGCACAAGCGTATCGAGATATGTTTGTGGTGCGTCTACGTGTTTTATCCGATGAAAAACGCCTAGAACCCGCACTCAACCAATTGATTTTTTTACTTAAAGATGCACAATTTCCTCAAGGTAGTATTGATCGAATTTTGAATAATGCACAAGTCGGTCAGAAACAAGTTAAAGAAAATCCAAAACGCAGTATGAGTGTGCGCTTCTATCGTGCGATTTATGGCGATCACCCTTATGCACAGCCAAGTACAGGCACGATTCAAAGCCTAAAACGTATCAAAAGTGAAGATATTCAAGCCTTTAAAAATCAATTCTTGGTGGCGAATAATTTAAATATCGCTATTACAGGCAATGTTAATCAACAGCAAGCACAACAAATGATTGACCTGCTCACCGAACAAATCAGCACAGGAGAATCTGCACAGCTTTTACCTGAAGCAGAAGCACTGGAAAAAGCGCAAATTATCCGTATTCCATTTAACTCATCGCAAGCGCATGTGATGATCGGTCAAATCGGTATTCGCCGTGATGATCCAGACCGATTTGCACTTGAGGTTGGTAATGAAATCTTTGGTAGCGGTGGCTTTCAAAGCCTACTTATGCAAGAGCTTCGTGAAAAACGTGGACTGACTTATAGCGCATCGAGCAATCTCAGCAGTATGCAGTCGCAAGGTTTGTTTTATATTCAATATTCGACGCAACGTGAGCAACTGCTCGAAAGCCTTAATATCACCTATGACACTTTATTAAAATTTCTACATCAGCCGTTGGCGACTGCGCAAATCGAAGGAAGCAAACGTGGGCTCATTCGAGCCTTTCCACTCCTTCTACGCAGTAATGCCAATATCAATAGCCAACTTGGTGCAATTGGATTTTATGGCTTACCAAGTAACTATCTGAGCCAATATCAACAATATATTTCAGCAGTGACCGCCGAAGATGTACAGCAAGCTTGGCAAAAGCATATTCACCCTGAAAAATTTTTAACTGTTTTGGCAGGTAAAGATATTTCCACAAATGAAGTGGCAGAACTCTATGAAAAATTGCTTACGCCTTATCAGCTTACACCATCGCAGAAGACAGCCGATACGGAAAAGAATACTTTAGAAGTTAAAAATAATAGCGATCAAGCTCCATTAACGACCACACCTTAATCGCTTAAAAACTTATGAGCTGGTTTTATTCTACTTCTACTGATTTTTGAAAATGAATCCGTTGTTGCTCACGATGATGCACACGAAGCCATTTGAAATATTGAAACTGATTGACTTCTGTTTGCGATAATTGCGCTTGATTCAATAGATAATTTGCAGATTCTCGACTATTTGAATATAAAGCTTGCGATGCAAATCGTTGTAACTGTTGGTGCTGTGCATCACTGATCGGCTGTTGAAAACTCGAAATCCCCCAACTCAGCAAAATCACAATCAATATAGCTGTGGCAATATGCTGTGCATAATCCATGAGTTTGATCATATGCTTTGAAAACTGCGGAAACTCAGCCTGCGCAAATAATGTTACATTTTTTTTCATAGCTTTGATTCTAGCCACAGATGTAGCTCTCCTCAAGTAAAAACATATATATGATCGCTTAAAACGTATGAATCGCCTAGCTTATGATCAATTTTTAAAATTTAAGTTAATTTTTTGGCAAGTTGGTGAAAATATCGAATCATCAGCAGTGATGCATTCATGTAAGCAGACTTGACTTCAACCGTGATGAAGCCTATAACTGATTTATAGATAAGATTTTCCTTATTTTAAATGATTGTTCTTGAAGTTATTTCTACGATTAAACTCTGTAATTAAACAAAATATTTATAACGATTTGAAAATGTTTTAAATCATTACTCAAGGAAAATATTTAAGCACTGAGTAAATTATAAGTTTAGTTTATTTGTAAATATTATGAATTAGAAACAAACTTGTGATCAATTGTCATCGTGTTGTCATACCAAACTGACACTCTAACCTCACAGCATTTCAACTCCACAAAAAATGAGTGCTGTGCATTATGCGTCATGCATAACAAATCCAAGCCATTACAAGTATAAAGGAGCAAACCATGAACTTTACAAAGGCGACAGACGAAGCCGAGCATTTGTACTCAACAGGTGTTATCACCGTACAAACGCAAATGGACTATCGTAACGGTATCAGCCAACTTGAAGCTGCTGCCAAAGCAGGACATGCCAAAGCGGCAATGTTCTTATCCCAACTCTATCAACAAGGTTTTCGTGTTGAACGTGATTCATTGAAAGCGCAATATTGGGAAAATTATGGCTATCAAATCGCTTAATTTTCAAGAAACCACTCAGCTAACTTCAATTCACGCTCTACATCAAATCCTCTCAAAATACACAATACAACCGATATTGATTTCGAAACCAACGCTTATTACCAAGCATAGGTTTTGAGATCAATTTTGTCATTTTTCACCATCACACCTTCTGCCAGTAGCAATTGCGCTTGCAAATTTTGACCATGTTCTGTAAACATAATTGTGCAGATTTTCCCTTGTGAATTGACCACTCGATACCACGGCAATGTGCTTCGATCATCCATATTGCCTAGCACTTTACCCACCAATCGAGCATGCTTTGGTAGTCCTGCGAGCCTTGCCACTTGACCATAACTGGCCACTTTGCCGTATGGTATTAATGCCACCACCGCTAAGATTTGCTCGGCAAGTTCTTTGGAAGCACTCGTTTTGGACGATTTTGTCGTTGGTTTTGAATTCATGTAAATCATTAACTACTATAGATATATCTTCCACGTTATACTAAATCTGATGAAAAATACCCTTTATTTTTCCTACTCATTAACAACTTAAGAAAATCAATAAGTTATCACACATCCCAAAAACTTTGGGTATGTAATACTTTTAAAGGTTAAAGTGCTGTTATCACTTAAATTTTTATGATAATTTTATAGTGTCCCATCGCATAGATGGCTTAGAAAAATGACACCGCCTACAAAAGCGCCTAATAAGAGTGTCCCATCGCATAGATGGCTTAGAAAGATTACTATTAACGTCCATGCACCGATATAAAGTGTCCCATCGCATAGATGGCTTAGAAAACACAGATAAAGGCAATGCGCTTGAAGAAATGGTGTCCCATCGCATAGATGGCTTAGAAATGCGAATGGTGCAAACATTACGTGGCTAAATAGTGTCCCATCGCATAGATGGCGTAGAAATCAATCG
>NZ_JAYROT010000076.1:0-47399 GCF_041911495.1 Acinetobacter sp.
GGTCAGCTTCTGTTTTTAGGTTTTTGGCAAATTCTTTAGCTAATGCCAACATTGCTTCATCTTTCATGGTAAACACCTGTGTTACCCCCAACAACGTTGAGGGATAGTTTAAGCGTTTACACAGTTTTATTTACAGTCTCTTCCTGATACATTACAAGGTTTTATTTCAAGAGCCAATAAAACCAAATGGAGTTATGCTTTTTTAGCTTTTATACCACTTATCATTTTAGCCTTTATAGTCCATCTATCTTGGCACACATTACAAGATTTCACCTCAGTAAAAACGATTAATAACTTTGAAGAGGTATGGATTATCCTGATTCAACGTATACCCTTGACAATTCTTGTAATTACATTCGCTTCAATGTGTTTAGCTTTTTTATATAAAATGGTTAGACATTTGACTGAAATTCAGCAACAAGAGTTAAATTTATCAAAAATTAGTTTATTAGCGAGAGATGTGTCCGATTCGGAATTTAACAACCTTGAAGAAAGTGCTAAACAAAAACTCCGCATAGATCGAAAAATGAATTTAATCAGGGACTTTTTGAATTCAGAATTCAATAGATATCTTTCTTTTAATCAAAAAGAAGAAGCAAGAAAGCCCAAATACTCGTTCATACCTAGACTACCATTTGCAACGCCATTTCTCAAAAAGATAACGCAAAACAGTGAATCAAACTAGGACTTTATTACACAGATAAAAATATAAACCCGAATTGAACTCCCTGTCCAATTCAGACTGAGTGTTCTTTTAGAGATAACTGCACCTTAATCATACAACATGTGAAGTCTAAGTGAAGAATTACAACGTTTACACTTACCCACCACACTCGCACTATTAAGCTCAACTATACATTCATAATGCAAAACGATAGCTTAATAAAAAATAAACTTCGCTTTTATTTTGATCATATCTTTTTGCATAAATCAGATGTGTATTCTTTATGTTTTCGCCAAGTTTTTGGTGCAGTAATGACGTTTATAAATCAAAGCAACGATGTAGTTTCGTGCTTTCAATTTTTACAGAGTCAATCACAGCAATACCGATTTTGGTTTAAGCAAATCAAAAAATGGAAGCTATAAAATCAACTGAATAAACAAGTCTTTAATGAACAAAACAATGTCAGGAGTGACAATATGAAAAAGCGCAATTTAGTTTTAGCATTATGTGCCATTGGGAGTATCGGTTTAGCTGGCTGTAATGATGACGATTCAGACAATAATTTTTCCTCAACATCAGGAGACACCATCATTCTAACCAGTGATGGCATGATTAGTTCAATCAACAAAAATGCTCCAGATGAAGTTGTGTCCAACCGAAGCGTATCAGGATTGCAATCTGGCGATGAGTTGGTGGGTATCGATTATCGCCCGAGTAATGGCATGCTCTACGCAGTTGGGATGTTAGGTAATATTTATACCGTCGACCCTGATACGGGCGAGGCAACTTTTGTTGCAGCATTGACAGCAGATCCAAACGACACTACTGATGGTAATGATCCATTTGAGTCCATTATGGGTGATGCTGATCTGATCACCGTCAATTTCAATCCAGTTGCAGATCGACTTCGAGTGATGACCGAAACAGGACAAAATTTGCGAATCAATGTCGATACGGGTGCAACCATCACTGATGGCATGATCAATATGGATGGTGGCGATCCATCTGTCATCGCTGGTGCATATACCAATGCCTTTGCAGGAACAGGCTCAACCAAACTATATAGCCTTGATCAAAATAGCGACCGCATTTATTTACAGAATGCCAATGCAGGGACTTTAGGTATGTCTACCGCATTGGTGACTGGTGTCGATATTGCAGGCTCGATTGGCTTTGACATTGATGGCATCAACAATGAAGCTTATATTGCGTTGAAGTCATCTGGTCAATATATAATGCACACTTTAAACCTTGCAAATGTTACCACTGGAGCTGATGCTGTGGTGAGCTCGTTAAATTTGGCATCGAGTTATAATGACAAAAATATTCGTGGCATTACCTTAAAGCCCGCTGAAGACTCTTCGGCAATGGCATTGGGTCTGACGACTGACAACAAGATGCTCAGCTTCTCATTGATGACACCGAGTGAAACCACTGAAATCATGGTCACAGGATTAGCCACAGATGAGCGCTTAGTTGGTATTGATTACCGTCTTCGCACGATGACAGACAACTCAGGCATGCTATATGGTTTGACCAATCAATCTAATCTCTACACCATCGACCCAGCAACGGGTGTCAGCACCATGGTCAGCACACTTACACCAGCAGCTGACAGTGCTTTTGAAGAAATGGAGGGCGAGCAATTTGTAGTTGACTTCAACCCTGCCGCTGACCGCCTACGTGTCATTAGCAATACAGGGCAAAACTTAAGAATTAATGTCGATACGGGTGAAACTATTTTAGACGGTGAAATCAATGGTATCGAAGGTGCTGTAGTTACAGGCGCAGCTTATACCAACAGCTTCAAAACGGCGATTGAAGACTTAGGCACAGCGTTATTTGATATCGATCAAGCTAACAATTTGCTCGTACAACAATTACCGCCAAATGATGGCACGCTCATCTCTATCGGCACAATCGCAAATTCACTTGGCATGGATAATGGATTTGATATCGCAGGTGGTGATAATGGCTTTGCCTTTGCCACCGTACCATCAACAAGTGGCGGTTCAATGCTATATCGTGTAGATATCAATCCTGATACAAGTCTCACCACACCTCGAATGCGTCCTGCTGTGAATGTTGATGGCACGCCTAATGCAGAGGCATCCATGATTGGTGGTGACAGCAGTGTGATTGATATTGCAATCCTCTTGAAATAACAGCATCGATCAAATTCGATCAGTCAATCTAGCTTAGTTCAACGGTGTTGGACTAAGCTTTTTTAGATTTGAACTATTTTATTTGAACATTGAGAGAATATAGTAAAAAATAAAGCAACAAAGCATTGATTCAATGATGATAACTAACAAACGATACTCAATAAAAATTATTGAAACTGATGAAATCAACTTAAAATAATGAAATGACAACATCAAAAAAAAAACATAAACCCGAATTGAACTCCCTGTCCAATTCGGGCAATATGCGGTTGTGCGACGATTTTTGTTTTTATTAGGTCTTCCTTACCACATCTTTTCCATGATGATGTTCCATTCAGCTAAAGTCTATCCATTGTGTGGGCTTCCAAGCCCGATCCTGCGCTGATGTAGTTATCTTAAGAAAAACACACTTTCACCGAAAGTCGCAAATCACAACAGCTTTTGTAAGCCATTTCTTACAGTATTTTTACAACAGTACATATCACCCTTTATGGCGCTTGTACTTGACCGTTTGGAATATCAGTTTTTAGGTTCTCAGTCCGAGATTTTTCAATACCTTCTTGGATTTTTTCATCGGCTTCTTCTTGGTCACCCTCTTCCTCTTCGATCTCCTCATGGATGTGCTCATACATACGATCTGTTTGTAGTACGGTATACACAGGGAAATGATCCGAACCGATATGTGGTAGCCGTTCCATTTTTACCAATGCGAAGTCAATGCTGTGGAAGATATGATCCAATGACCAACGGAAGCATGGATAGTCCGCATGAAAAGTATTGATAAATTTGCGCCCAACACGTGGGTCAAGCAAACCACTGATGCGCTGAAAAAGGCGTGTGGTCTTCGACCAAGCCACATCGTTGAGATCACCCATAACGATACAACTTTGATCTATATCTTTGATTGCATCACCAACCATGAGTAGTTCCGCATCTCGCAAAGTAGACTCCGCAGCTTCCGTCGGACTTGGTGGCTGTGGGTGCAAACAATACAAATCGACTTCATTGCCTGAGCGTAAGATCACCGAAGCATGAATTGATGGGATTTTATCACTGAGTAAATATTTCACCTCGGCATCTTTGAGTGCAAGCTTGCTATACAGGTGCATCCCGTAGAGATTGTCTAAGGGCACAGCGACACGATAGGGATAATCTTTTTCGATGACATTCAAGGCATTTTGCCAAGATTGATCGGTTTCGAGAGTAAGTAACAAATCAGGTTGCAACTCATCGACCAGATCAATCAGTTTTTGATATTGACGATTTGGTGTCAGTACATTGGACACGATCATGGAGATTTGATTGTCAGGATTGATGTCTTCTTGGCGCACCAACTTGACTTGATCTTTCCATATAAACGTATAAGGCAAGATCATTTTCAGCTGATATGCGATTGCGACCATCAAGGCAATGAGTAAAATTTCACGCCAAATCGTCCACGCTTCAGGCCACCAAATCAGCCCTGCCAATGTTAAAATCCCGACAAATAAAATTTGTAATCGTGGAAAATCAGCGATACGAAACCACCATTCATCACGTGGAATCCGTGACGAAATGGTCAGCCAAATCACCAATATTGCCAAAATCACAAACAACAACATGCTGTAAATCCCCAAACTTTTTATTCGTTTTGTTGGTCAAGCTTACTTTAATGCACTGATATTAACCAATGATGGCAAACGGTGCAGAAATTTTTTGTTATTTATCAGCTTTTAAAAAGCTGAATAGATCATCAGAGTTTGGATTGCATTTTATTGCCCGCAAGCTTATAGAATTGTTACCACTTCGTATGATAAATGCTGTGCAGAACCCATCGCATTTGCTACACTTTAGTCCCTTTAGTCCTAATTACTTTTAATTAAAAAACCTGAGGCAAGATGACATGAAAGTAGGTTTGGTTGGCTGGCGTGGAATGGTTGGTTCTGTTCTGATGCAACGTATGGTTGAAGAAAATGATTTTGCGAATTTTGAGCCATTTTATTTTTCGACCAGTAATGCAGGTGGTGAAGCACCTACATTAGGTGGAAAGACAGCCCCTGCTTTGATGGATGCCAACGATATTAGTCGCTTGAAGCAGATGGACGTGATCCTCACTTGTCAAGGTGGTGACTACACATCTGCGGTCTATCCACAGCTTCGCAAAGAAGGTTGGAATGGCTACTGGATTGATGCTGCAAGTACACTGCGTATGGTGGATGAAGCGATCATCGTACTCGATCCTGTCAATGCTAATGTCATTAAAAATGGTTTGGCAAATGGTGTCAAAACCTTTGCAGGTGGTAACTGTACCGTATCTTTGATGTTGATGGGTCTAGGTTCTCTGTTCCAAAACAACTTCGTGGAATGGATGACTGCGATGACTTATCAAGCTGCATCAGGTGCAGGTGCGCAAAATATGCGTGAGCTGATCACTGGTATGGGCTATCTCTACAACAATACCAAAGACTTATTGGATGATCCAAAATCTGCAATCTTGGATATTGACCGTGAAATCGCCTCACTTCAACGTGGCGATAGCTTCCCGAAAGCGAACTTTGGCGTGCCACTCGCAGGATCATTGATTCCATATATCGACAAACAGCTTGAAAGCGGTCAGTCTAAAGAAGAATGGAAAGGTCAGGTCGAAACCAACAAAATCTTAGGCAATACGCAAATCGTCCCAATTGACGGGCACTGTGTACGTATCGGTGCAATGCGTTGTCACTCACAGGCGTTGACCATCAAACTTCGTCAAGATGTGCCTTTGAATGAGATTGAAGACATGATCGCTCAATCTAACCAATGGGCGAAAGTCGTGCCAAATACACGTGAAGCATCTATGACTGATCTCACTCCAGTGGCTGTGACTGGTACGTTATCTATTCCAGTGGGTCGTTTGCGCAAGCTCAATATGGGGAAAGAGTACCTAGGTGCATTCACTGTGGGCGATCAACTCCTTTGGGGTGCGGCTGAACCATTACGCCGTATGCTTCGCATCTTGATCGACTACAAATCTTAAACTGAAATAAAAGATTAAATCGACTTGCTTAAACGCAACGAAGCATTGTAAGTTATACCGTAGAGTGAATTCATTTGCTCTACGGTTTTTTACAACATATTAATGCCTACAAGCGCACATTTATACGTGACATTGTTAGATTGAACAGTTGTTAAAGGATGTGAATGACATCACCTCCAAAGTGGTACAGTAAAAAATAAGCAAGATGGAACGATCATGGGATTGCAACACAAATTTGGGGTAGCTTTTTTTCAATTAGGCTTAGGGCTAACGATTCTGACGCCTGTTATCAGCCATGCCCTCACCTTAGACCCTGTCAATATTGATTCATCTCGTGGTGAGCCATTGTACGCAGAGATTCCCTTTCGTCAGGCACAAAGCAAAAAATCAATTAATGTATCTATTGCACAGCCTTTTGAGTCGGGTGAAGTTGCTGTATTAGATGAGGCAAAATACGCTCATTACAACTTCTACGTTCGTCAAAATGCGGATGGCAACGGCGTAATCGTAATTACATCGAGCCGTGCTATTAATAGTGACATCATCGACCTTACACTGAAAATCGACGATGCAGGTCAAACACGCATTCAACAAGTACGTGGTAGCTTGCCAAGCCGTATTGATCGCTTAAAAAATAGCTTAAATGACACTGTACTCAAGCCTCGTTATGTCACCAATGATCAAGATTTAAAGCTGAGTCTGCCTGAAGTATCAAACTTACCCGAAGAAAACCAACTCAGAATTGCAAGTGCTGCACCGCCAATGATGCAGAAAAAATCAAACACTCCTGAGCCAAGTAAAAATAGCACAGTCGCATCTACGCCAAGTCTTGTGAGCGCTCCAGCGCAACAAGTGTATCGTCAACCGACAGTCTCGACTAAAGCGACTACATCCAATACAACTGCCACACAATCGACACCTCAACCAGTACGTAAAGATAAAAGCACCACGAATGCAACGGTTCCATCTCCAAAAGGCGAATTAAATATCAACGTCACACGCCGAGATTCAAGTCAACCTGCAACAAAAGCTGAGCCAGTTAAAGTTGCAAAAATTGCAACCCCAGTCGCACAACCTGCTGCAAAAGTTACTGCATCAAGCAAGCCAACAGCTCAACCTAGCGAACCGAAACCCATCGCCGAAAAAGCAAAGACAAAAACCACAACCGCTAAAAACGTACAAAATCAAAGCACTTCGACAACCGCGAATTCAAAAGAAAAGCATCAAGTCCAAGCCAATGAGTCACTATGGGGTATTGCGAATCAAATTTCCAAGCAAGAAAATATTCCGATCTCACAGGTCATGAAGCAAATTCAAGAAAATAATAAGCATGCGTTTATCAACGGTAATGCCAATCAACTCAAGCAAGGTGCTATTTTAAGCTTGAATTATCAATATCAAGTACCGACAGCAAAGCCACAAGCTACTGCACAAGTTGAAAAGCCTAAAGCAATGAAATCCCCTGCGCCACAAAAAGCGCCAACAGCAGCAGAGAAACAATCTCAAGCACATATGAGTATCGTCGCTGGCGATAGTAAGGGCTCAACGCAAGGCACCAAAGCGAAAGGAAGCGACAAAAAAGTTGCCAATGAGTTAACCGTTCGAGTGAAACAACAACGTGAAAGTGCGCTTGGATTGCAAAATAATGTCCGCAAACTAGATCGTGAACTCGTAGCAAAAGAAAATCGTATTTCGCTGATTAATGCACGTTTGGCAGAGTTGGAACAACAACTTAAAAAGCGCCAAGCAACAGAGTCGAAAACCGTTGAAAAAGTGAAGCCGAATGTCACTTCATCTACTACGTCCAAAGCGATAGCACCGGAAAGCTTGCAATACCAAACCTTATCAAATATTCATCAATATAAAATCGTTATGCAACAGGGGTTAGTCTAATTATGTCTACTGCAATTTTAGTGATCTGCGGGGTAATGCTGATCGTAGCGATCTTGGTTCGTATTCGTCAGAAAAAAGCGGAAGAAGAGCCACAGCAAAAGAAAACCACCAAAGCAAGCGCTACGAAAACGAGCAAAAAAACGGCTACAGTTGAAGCAAAGCCCGAAAAGAAAGTTCAAGTAAAAGCGAAGAAAGAAGCAAAACGTCCTCAAATTGACATTGATACTCTAACCGCAAAAATTGATGTCATGATTGCTGATCGTCAGTTTGCAAAAGCAGAAGGCATGATCAACCAAACATTGAATCAAGATGCCTCTCATCATGTTTTATATTCAAAGTTGATGAATATCTATGTTTTGCAACATGATGAATTCGCCATGAATCAGTTGCTCAACACTGTGCAAAATCAAAGATTAAATGAGGTTTATCAAGATCTTTTTAGTCGCAAAGAGTCATATCTAGAAGAAAAAGCTGCTTTAGCAGCGCGAGATCCTAGAAAAGCCGATGTTATTGAATACACACCTTCAACCAATGTGGCAGAAACTCCAGATTTTGATGTTCTCAATACTCATCACAACGCAAATGCTACATCTTCAACAAACGAGCCATTAACGTTCAACAATCCCACAAGCGCTTCAAGTTTTGACGACCTTAGCTTCAATGTTGATAGCCCAAAAGTTGAACAAGCAGATACGTCACTCAACTTTGATCAATCCATTACTGAATCAAAGCCAAATGATGATAGCCAAAGTTTAGTTTTCAATCTAGATCAGGATGCTTCTGCACCCAAAACAGAAAGTACGCCATCTTTTGATTTTAATCTTGATCAACCATCTACTGAGCAACCTACAACAACAAATATAGACTTCAATCTTAACGAAACGACTGAACAAAGCGAATCAACATCATTTGAAGTGACAACAAACTTTGATCAGACCGCTGATATTGGCTTTGAGTCCGAAGCAAATCCGTTTGATGCAGAAACAACTTTTGCCGAAGCTGATGATCCAATCACGCAAGCATTCCCTGCGCTCGCCCAAGTCAATCCAACAGCGCTAGACATCGAGTTGGCAGAGCAATATATTCGTCTCGGTGAAATTACAGCAGCAAAGCAACTATTAACCGTAGATCAAACACAACTAAGCGTCGATCAAGCTGAGAAAGTGCAACAACTTTTGCAGAAAATCGCTTAATTTTTATTTAAGAACAGATTTTAAAGCTACAATAAGCAACTTCCGAGTTGCTTATTTTTTTGCGCATGGCTTCAACACATATTGCAGTGATCTATATGGGCGGTACTTTTGGCAGTATCGGAACACCTCTCTACCCTATGCCTGCAAAAGTATTTTTAGAAAAACTACAACAGCACAGTGTTCAACACCCATTGAACGACTCACAAGAACATCATCTGCATTTTTTTGAAGCACCAAGTATTAAAGATAGTAGCGAACTGTCTACGATAGACTGGCTTGCACTTGCACAGCAAATTTTCGAATTATCGAACCAATTTCAACATTTTATTATTATTCATGGCACAGATACCCTGCACTATGCTTCAGCTTTTTTATCACATCTATTCACTGATCGACTGCATATTATTGTGACTGGCAGTCAATTGCCACTATTAGATTCGAATGGTGAGCACTTACACGCCAACAGTGATGCGTGGGCGAACTATCAATTTAGCGTTGCGCAAATTAAAGACATTACTCAAGGTTGTTATATCGCATTTGCAGGCAAGCTTCATCATGCCAATCAAAGCATTAAAACGCATACCACTGAACTTGAGGCTTTTCAAAGTAATTCTTTACCAAGAGCATGGCAAAGCGCGGTTCAAAATTTAGATTTTCATCAGATTGAACATTGGATTTTACAAGTTAAGGATATTCGCCTCACCAATTTGTATTGCACACCATCACCACCTGATCAGATTGCATCTCAACTAAATGTACTTCATCAAAATCCCCCCCAGATACTCATATTACAAACATTTGGTGCAGGCAATTTAGCTTATTCAGCGTCATTGAAATCCGCACTGCAAAACTTGATTGCAAAAAACTGTTGGGTGATCATAAGCAGTCAGGTATTATTCGGCGAACTTTCCAATGGCTACGCTGTGTCTTCGTGGTTATCTGAGCTTGGTGTCATCATTGAGCCACATTATAGTCAGGCAGACCTTTATGCACGCTCAATGCTGTTGTACTTGCAATATGCCGACCAACAGGATTGGCAAAGCTATTGGCGCAATAAAGCTATAAGCTAATTTTTAAGTTTTTAATTGTTTTAACTCGTCTATTAAATCGTTTTGGTAATCTGTCAGTTATGCAACGCTTTGCACTTGGTATTGAATTTTGTGGTACACGCTTTAAGGGTTGGCAAACTCAGCAAGCTGGTGTACGTAGCATTCAAGAAACCATCGAAACCGTCTTAAGTAAAATCGCCGATGAGCCCATCATCGTTCACGGCGCAGGACGCACCGATGCAGGTGTGCATGCTACCAATATGATTGCACACTTTGATACCAATGCAATCCGTCCTGAGCGTGGTTGGATCATGGGCGCAAATTCACAGCTTCCAAAAGACATCGCTTTGCAATGGATTCAACCGATGGGCGAAGATTTCCATGCTCGATTCAAAGCCTGCGCACGGCGCTATCGTTATGTTATCTATAATGCACCTCGTCGCCCTGCGCTACTTTGGGGACAAGTCACGCATGCACACTACGCATTGGACGTGGAAAAAATGCAACGTGCCGCACTCAAATTCGAAGGTACGCATAATTTTGAAACTTTTCGTGCAGCGGCCTGTCAATCCAATCAGCCTGTTCGCCATGTAAAACATTGTCGCCTATTTCAACACGGTGCTTATTTAGTGCTTGATATTCAGGCGGATGGATTCCTACACCATATGGTGCGTAATATCGTCGGTTGCTTGCTCGAAGTCGGGCAAGGGTTTTATGATGTGGATCATATTGATGATATGTTCGCTGCAGAAGATCGAAAAGCTGCAGGTATCACTGCACCTGCACACGGTTTGTATTTTATTAATGCGTATTATCCAGAGCAGTTTCAGCTACCCAAAACAGCAGTTGGACCATTGTGGCTCAACTTACCTGACTAGTTCTGATTTACTTGAAATCTAAAAATTAAGGGTCTAGATAACTTGAGTGCGGCATAAGAGGACTAAAAAACTTTATGCTACGTGGGGACGTCAGTCGCACTGTTTGAGGTCAGGACGATATTAGTAAGTTAATGTTTTTCAAAGCAGTGGTTTTGTTTCGGTATTTGACCGAGTTTGCGACTGACAAATGGTTTTGCCTACTTTTCCCGAAAGAAAAGTAGGTCGAACCGAAGGTTGATCTGTCCACATGCCCATAAACGGTACGACTCCGAGTAAGACTTCATATTTTCAATTAGATAAAGTAAATATTTATCGAACTCACGTTAGTTACTCTGTATCAACTGCTTACGCTTGCGATACTCCACAGGCGTTTCATCTGTCCAACGCTTAAATGCACGATAAAATGTACTTGGCTCAGAGAACCCTGTTAAATAGACAATGCGTTCTACACTCTCATTGGTACTTGCCAAAAGCTTTTTCGCCAAGCGACAACGATAATCTGAAAGAATTTGCTGAAAACTGGTATTGGCCTCACTCAGCTGTGTACGCAAACGGCGAGGTGTAATATTGAGCTGACCCGCCACAGTTTCTAATGTGGTTTCACCACTTTCTAGCGTTGAACCAATAGCACGACGCACCTCACCAACGAGGTCATAACGTGCTAATTCTTGAAGTTTCTCAACCGCCAACTGCTCATGTAGTTGAAGAAGTTCAGGCTCAGCCTGCCACATTGGAAATTCTAAAATAGCATGATCAAAATAAAGCCGTGTTTCCCGCTGTCCTAGACTGACTGGGCAACCATACACGCGAAGATACTCTTCTTCATTGGCACCTTCTTCAAAGTTAAAATCAATAAATGCAGGGGTGAAGCGACCTTCTGTCACAAACTTGAAAAAACGTAATACGCCAGAAAAAATACATTCACTATAGTGACGATTGACCATCGAATCGACAAACTCTTGCATTCCATTGGTGATATAACAGTGTGCTTCATTAATCACCAACTCGGCACTCAGCGCATCACTAATCAGACGCTGATAAGCCAAAGCTCGCTGTAGACCTTCGCCAAAGTTCGCACTACTCATAAATAGATGCTCAATCACTTGCCCACGATATAAAGGCAAATGCTCACCAAGATGCAATCCTGCATCTTCATCACTTGTCACTTGTACTAGTGCTGACCAAAAAGCATGCTGTGCACTCAGTGGTGTTCGGGCATTTGCCTGCATCTGCCCTTGTGCAACTCCTGCTTTGGCAAGAATCTCCTCAGTTGGCAAACCTGCCCGACGCATTGCTTGGTAGCCTAATCGCAAAATCACCGACGCATCAGTTAATTGACTCACGCCATACATCCTTTGTGTTTATCTTTTTAACACATTAAGATTAGCGCCAATTGACCAAACTGACAATGTATCTTGTCTTATTTTTGCAAAATATTTATAAATTTTTCAATTAAATGCATTGTAATCACATTCGATATCATTAAGTGCCTTATATCTGAAATACTCTAGAATAAATTACGTTGAGATTCACTTGAGATTTTGGATGATTTTTGCTACATTACGCACCACTATTTTCCAATCAATCAGGTAGGCCATGGCCAATAAAGAAGAACTCATTGAGTTTGAAGGCGTTGTCACCGAAACGCTTCCAAATACAATGTTCCGTGTTCGTTTAGAAAACGGTCACGAAGTTATCGCTCATATTTCAGGTAAAATGCGTAAACATTATATCCGCATATTGACTGGCGATAATGTCAAAGTCGAAATGACACCGTATGACTTATCTAAAGGTCGTATTACTTATCGTGCACGCTAAGCACCGTTTGATTTTTGCATAAAGTTATTTTTTGAAGTAATTGAATGAGTTAATCTGCACAAATTAGCCCTTAAATGTTAAAAGCCACAAAATTGAATTCTGTGGCTTTTTTAGTGCTCAAGAATTATATTAAGCGCAGATATAATCGAGACACAAATCACAACAAGGGAAGTTAATTAATCATTTCAAAATAACAAATATTTTAATCATTGCAATTGGAACCATAGGTTTGCAAGCTTGCGTAAATAGCAACCAGTTGACTAAAAGACAAGACTTTGTTGCTTATCTCGACCAATTTAAAGGTAAAACGCAGGATCAGTTGAAACAAGAACTTAACTTCAAACAGTTTGGCTTCGATGCTTCAAAACAAAAATTGGGAAACAAAACCAATCTATGATGCAATATCGTATTCATCGCCCTATCTCAGTACCAATCCCAATGTTTGAACCTAATTATGGTGCTTCTAGTGGAGGCGCTAGTGGGATGCAACCAACTTTACATACATCGGCAAACTCTTATGAAGTTGATATGACCTGTAATATTACCTTTCACTTAGAAAATCATATCCTGATAAGTTGGGAAGCAAAAGGAAAGGCTTGTTATTACAAGCCTTTTCAATATAAAAATTTTCCAAAACAGTTAAAATATTTAACTACCTTGCACCAAACGCCTTGCACTAATAATCCCCGGCTGTTGCTCCAGTCGAGCAAGCAATTTTGAGAGTTGTGCCAACCCCTTAACTTCAATGAGTAATTTCAAATTGGCAATGCCGTCATTATCTGAAAGTGTATTCACCTGACGGATATTGACATGATCTGCAAAAATGACTTGCGTCAAATCTTTCAATAAGCCACGTCGATCGTATGCTTCCACCACGATCTGCACACTCTGACCACGTGTCGGTTGCATTTCCCAGTCCGCTTCTACACCACGCTCAGGTTCGTTCTCGATCATCCGTAGATAGTCTGCACAGGCGATTTTGTGGATACTTACACCACGATTCAACGTGATATAACCACCAATGGATTCACCATGTACAGGTTGGCAACAGCGTGCAATATGTAGCTCGACATTATCCAAGCCATCAATCAAAATGCCGTGCGCTGAGAGCGTATGACTGGCACGAGGATTCAGTGTTGGTTTGAGTACGAGCTCAGGTTCTTCCGCATCAAGGTGCATTTGCTTATTGATTTGATTCATCAACGAATGCAAACCAATATCACCTGTCACCAACGCCACTAAAATATCGTCACCCGTTTTGACATTGAAGTGATTTACATAGTCATTCAAATCAATACTTTTTGGGTGGATCGCTAGGCGTGTTAGCTCTTTGTGTAAGGTTTCACGTCCGACGTCGATATTTTTGGTACGATCTTGCTGTCTAAACCAATGACGAAGCTTGTCACGTGCTCGTGCTGTTTTGATGTAGCCGAGTGAATTGACTAGCCAATCTCGATTTGGCTCACGATCCTTCTTGGTGAGAATCTCAACTTGCTCACCAGTTTTAAGCACATAGGTCAAAGGCACATAACGCTGATTCACACGAGCAGCATAGCAACGATTACCAACTTCGGTATGCACATGATAGGCAAAATCTAGCACTGTTGAATCACGTGGCAATTCTTTGATATCACCGTCACGGCTAAATACATAAATTTTCTCAAAACCTTCAAAATCTTGAAGATTTTCCTGATCTTGCTCATCCTCATCATTGAGGTGTTCAGGTTGTGATTCTTTACGTTCTTGATAGTTTTCAAGCACAGAACGCAATGAATGCAGACGATGATTAAAGCGTTGATCGGTACGCTTCTCACCTTCTTTATAATTAAAGTGCGAACATACACCAAGCTCTGCTTCTTGGTGCATTGCGTGGGTACGTATTTGAATCTCTAGCGACTTATTCTCAGCAATCACCGCAGTATGCAATGAGCGATAACCATTGGCTTTTGGATTGGTAATGTAATCATCAAACTGATGCGGAATATGACGCCACATTTGATGCACAATACCCAAAGCGTGATAGCACTCAGGTACACTATTCACCAAAACACGGAGCGCACGAATATCGTACAGCTGATCAAAGCTGAGGTTTTTACTGCGCATCTTGCGGTAAATCGAATAGATATGCTTCGCACGTCCAGTAATTTCCGCATGAATATCATTCCGTTCGAGTTCTTGCTTTAAATGCGCAATCACAGACTGAATATATTGCTCACGCTCGGTTCTTTTTTCATTGAGTAATGAGGCAATTTCTTTATAACGATCTGGTGAAAGATAGCGAAAAGCTAGATCTTCCAATTCCCATTTCAGCTGTGCAATCCCAAGACGGTGCGCAAGTGGCGAGTAGATCGTTAAGACTTCACGAGCAACTCGCTCTTGGCGTTCTTTTGAAGCATTATTCAACTGACGTAAGCTATACGTACGTTCTGCAAGCTTAATCAAAACCACACGTACATCTTCAGTGACAGAGATCAGCATCTTATAAATGCCTGTCAGATGCTCACGCTTATTATTATTAAAATGATCTTCGAGATGTTCATTTTGCTCAATCAGATCAGACAGTTTCCCCATTGCCAGTGCACCTTGCACGAGCTGTAAAACGTCATCACTAAATTGTTCTTCGACGGTACTTAGTTCGACAAAACCTTCACGCACACTACGATACAGCATCGCTGCAACCAATGTGTGCTCATCGACATTGAGATGCGCCAAAATATCCGCCATCCCAACACCCATCGCAAAGGCATTGGTGCGGTGCTTTACTGCGCTATTCAGTTCTAACTCAAGTGCTGAATGACTCGCTTGCTTCAACCAATCAAGTGGTTGACCATTGAGCTGTTCGATACGCTCAAGCCAAGCCACTAAGTCGATTTGTGTTTCTGCGGCATGCTCCCCAGTCGTCACTACAGAAAGCTCGTTGAGTCTTCCTGGTAGCTCCTCCCGTACTGTGACCATACCATCCTCCGTATCATTATCACTTGTTGATCTTGCTTTACACTAGTTTTTTCAAACTCGGTTTATCACAACATCTATTGTATCTAAACAATTTATATAAACTTCAATACGGCAATTTGAACTACAACACAGAATTTCTAAAAACTTGTAAATTTTTAATCACAATCTCAGATGAGATTATTCAATTCATTCTGATTTAAAACGTCTATTTAATCGCTCGAATTTCAAATTTAAAGCTTAAATTTCAGTTTTAACATCAGTTCTTTCAAATAACGTGATCGACTCTACATGCTCGGTGTGAGTAAACATATCCATCACACCTGCTTTACAAAGCCTGTAACCCTGTGCGATCAACATCGCCGTATCTCGTGCCAATGTCGCAGGATCACAAGACACATAGACAATACGTTTGGCACGAAAATTCGCCACATATTGCATGACTTGCGATGCGCCTGCTCTTGGCGGATCAATCAGTAGCGCATCAAATCCCTGATTCGCCCATGCTTGATCAGAAAAATCTGTTGCCAAATCTTGCTGATAAAATTGCACATTGTCGATCTGATTGAGTTTGGCATTCTCAAAACCACGATGCACCATCTCATCCACACCTTCAACCGCAACCACTTGCCCTGTCGCACCAACACAGCGCGCCAAAGCAAAGCTAAAGTTACCCAAACCACAAAACAGATCAAGCACACGCTCACCTACTTTGAGATTAAGCAACTGACATGCCAATGACACCATCTGCTGATTTACATTGGCATTGACCTGCGTAAAATCCATTGGCGAAAATGCCAATTTTAAATCAAACGCAGGCAAAGCATATTGCAAGCGCATTATAGCATTAGGCTGATCAATGCGCCTTAAGCTTTGGTAACTATCTGGCAATAAATACAGCTGCCACGCCCTTGTTTTTACAAAATCTAACAATTTATCAATATCTTGCTGAGGAACACTCACCGTATGACGCAACACCAGTGCAATATCTGCATCACCAAGTGCAAACTCTAAATGCGTGATCTTCTCTCGAATATCAAGCTGGCTTAGACAATTTCGTAATGTGTCTAAATGAGCAGATACACGATCATCCAAAACCGTGCATTCTGAAATCGGCGTTAAATGATTACTCTGCACCTCACGAAAACCAATAATCAATTGCTGTGACTTGGCAAGCCAACGCACACCCAAACGTGCACGACGACGATAATCCGCTTTTTGATTTTGAATTGGTGCAAGCCATTCTAAAGGCTCAACATTGGCAAAGTGTTTCAGATGCGATGCTAAAACATGCTGCTTATGTTGCAACTGCGCCTCAACATCTAATTGCTGTAAGGCACAACCGCCACATTGCCCAAAATGTTTACAACTCGGTTGAATCCGATCTTTGGAGGGTGCAGTGAGTAACTCCACCATTTCCGCTTCGTCAAAGCGTTTATGTGATTTGGTAAGTTTAGCTTGGACGGTTTCCCCTGCGAGTGCGTAGCGAATAAAGACTTTTTTTCCTGCGTGTGTGCTTTCACTATAATTTAAATCATTTTCAGCGAAGTCATTTTCATTTGCACCATACATGGCAACGCCACGCCCTTCATGCGATAAGCTCGTCACATGAAATGTGATCGGCTCAGATGAAAGCGTTTGAGATGATGCAACTTTGTGGCGGGAATGGCGATCAACTGGCTTTTGATGTGGCTGTGACCGTGAATGTTTTTTCAAAATGGATACTCAATACACCGACTTTGTGCGGTGAAAATTTTGGAAACTTAATAATGACAGTATATAAAAGTTGTGGGGAAAGCACTATTTAAATGTTGAACGAGTGAAAGCGTTATAAATCCAATAACTATTCCACCTTCTTAGGAGTTTTAAAACAATGAATAAAGCAAACAATCAAAAGCCTGAATGGGTTGATAAAGGTAAGACGATTTCTCAACTAATTAAAGAGTTACAGACATTTGAAGACCAAAGTTTAAGAGTCCATTTATCATTTGATAGCGGAGATACCTGTTTACCAATTAGCCTTATAGGTAAAAAAGGTGACAAATGCTTATTAATGTATATCGATAAATAACTTTTTAAAAATCAACCAAAATCCAGCGCTGTAAATTCACTACTTAGCGAGCTTTTACGCCAATCTTCCAAAAATTCGGCATGTTGCGACTGCGTATTTAAGTATTGAATGGTATGTCCAATCCATTGGCGATGTTGATCTTGCTGAATAAAGCCACGAAGTAACATCCACCGCAAGTACACCAACCACGTATTCAGCACATCACCTTCACAATAACTACTCAGATTCAGCCATTGTGCATTTTTCACATAATCCGCCACATGATAGCCTGAGATGCCACGCTTACCAGGGTAACCGAGGATTTGCGCCACATCGTCGAGCTTTTGCACATAACGCACATTAAAACTCGCCAATACATCCATCAGGTCGGTATGCCGTGGATGGTAGCGATTTTGGTAATTATTATGACGCTTTTGACTATTCCAATCACCCTGCTCAAACAGCTCAGGCGCAGACAATCCATAATACAAACTACGATACATGATCACAGGCAGATCAAACTGCGCACCATTCCAACTGACCAAAACAGGTGATTTCTTGCTAAAAATCGAGATAAATTTCTGCAAAATTTCTTTTTCGCTGTACTGTTCTTGGGTCCAAGAAAACAATTGAAATTTATCCTCATCAATCCATAAACCCGAAATGCACACCACCTCATGCAGTGGCAATCGTGGAAAATCCGTGCCTGATTCTTGACGGCGAATCTTAGCTAAGGCTTGGTTGGCATCGTCATCAGATAAATCCAATTGATAAAGTTGGCGACCTGCTTTGAGCGCTGTCACCGTTTCTATATCAAACACCAAGACAGGATTGCCAAACATCATTTTGGATTTTCCTTTTTAGAAATATTCAATCAATTAGTCATCTTTTTGGGAGAATAGTCCTGTCGATAAGTAACGGTCACCACGATCACAGATAATACATACGATCACCGCTTCAGGATTTTCATTGGCAATTTGCTCTGCGATTTGTAGTGACGCCCACACCGCACCACCTGATGATGTCCCTGCACTAATACCCTCTTCACGTGCTAGACGGCGCATAGTGACTTCGGCATCTTTTTGATCGACATCCATCACTTGATCGACACGACTTGCATCAAAAATCGTCGGTAAATACTCCTGAGGCCAACGACGAATACCAGCGATCGAAGAACCCTCTGACGGTTGCAAACCGAAAATTTGAATCTCAGGATTTTGTTCTTTGAGGTATTTCGACACACCCATGATCGTACCAGTGGTGCCCATTGAGCTGACAAAATGGGTGATTTTGCCTTGCGTCGCATTCCAGATCTCTGGGCCTGTGGTGCGATAGTGCGCATCAACATTATCAGGATTGCCAAATTGATTGAGCACCATGCCTTTGCCTTCGGCTTGCATTTGTAGCGCCAAATCACGTGCACCTTCCATACCTTGTGCTTTGGTCACTTCAATCAGCTCAGCGCCATAGGCAATCATGGCGTCTTTACGCTCCTGGCTCATATTGTCAGGCATGATCAGCTTCATCTTGTAGCCACGCATCGCAGCCACCATTGCCAAAGCAATGCCTGTATTGCCACTGGTCGCTTCGATCAAAGTATCACCTGGTTTGATTTCGCCACGCTTTTCCGCCTGCATGATCATATTGTACGCAGGGCGATCTTTGACTGAACCCGCAGGATTGTTGCCTTCAAGCTTCGCCAATACAGTCACAGGACTTTTATTGAGTCGCTTCAAACGCACCAATGGCGTACCACCGACAAAATGATCGAGGGTAAATTCATCGGTATTAAACAGTGCTGAAACTGGATTCAAAGCAGAATTCGAAGGCTGATTGCTCATAATAAAAACTTATTTAGAAATATAAAATTTAGAGGCTTATTGTAGTCAAAAAGTCCAAATTTTGCATCTGTATCTCTGTGTAATGTTTCGCAAAAGTCTTGCGAAGTGAATTGCAAAATGCAATGACTATTATTTAAAGCATGCTAATATCCGTACACAATCATAATTTTTTTACGACGATTTGCGATGCAGCGAAGATCAGAAAGCTTTTGGCACCGATTTAAAATTAGTAATGCCTATGGACAGTTAATTGCACTGATTTTTGTGCCGATCATGATCTTGTCGTTGGCAGGTACTTTTTTAGTCTTGCAAGAAACTTCTCGCTCTATGCAAACCCAGCAAATCACTGCGGCGTCTGCGGTGTTGACCCGTTATCAAAAAACAGCTTCGATCTTAATCAAACTCGATAAAAGCACGGTTCGCCGTCAGGCCGAAGCACAGCATATTTTGCAATATATTCTCAATGAACCTGATGTGATTCGCACGGCCTTGGTCGATATTCATGGGCAAACACACCTCAGTGTTGGACATCGTAATCATCGTGCATGGCCAAACTTCCCAGTAAATAATAATTTCTTCGGTCCTATTGATAATGGTCAGAATCATATCTATGGCATGCGGATCGGCTATGCTGAGCAAGGCCCTGTATGGCTGATGATCGAGTTGGACAATAAGCCTTTGACTCTTGCTAAATATCGTGTGTGGTTAGTATTGGTCGTAACAGGTTTATTGACTTTATTATTGCTCTTGTTATGTTTGAATTTTTACGCTCGACGTTGGATTGCGCCGATGTACGAGATTCGTTTGCAGTTGCAACGGATGAATGCGGACAGCTTGGGTAAGAGCTTTCAAACCAACTCCACAGGTGAATTGGCATTACTTCAAAAGGACATTGCGACCTTATTGCGCCGTTTGAACTTTAGTTTTTTAGAGCTCAAAGAACATACTGAACAAACTGAAGATGATTTGCGTAAAACCTTAGACACTCTAGAAGTGCAAAACATTACTTATAAAAAAGCACGTGACCAAGCGATCTCTGCCAATCAATCTAAATCGGTTTTCCTTGCCAATATCAGTCATGAACTGCGCACGCCCCTCAACAGCATTGACGGTTTTATTCACCTGATGCTGCGCCGTGGTCAGCTTAATGATGAAAACCAAATGTATGTGCAAACCATTCGTAAATCCTCTGCACATCTTTTGGCATTGATCAATGATGTTCTTGATTTTTCTAAGATTGATGCAGGGAAACTTGAGCTTGAAGTGGCCAATTTTAATTTGGAAGAAGCAATTTTTGATGTGATGGATATGCTCTCCCCACTCGCTTCTGAAAAACAAATCGACATGGCGATTTATTATGATCATGATTTGCCGTTTCAGGTCTGTGGCGATGCGCTTCGCTTTAAACAAGTCTTGACCAATCTCGTGTCGAATGCGATTAAATTCACGCCTGAAGGTGAGATTATTGTCCGCACACGACTTGAGCACCAAGAAGCCAACCGTATTACCATGCACTGTACTGTACAAGATAGCGGTATTGGCGTGAGTGGGACTGATCGTAAAAAATTATTTGCCTCATTTAGTCAGGGTGATACCTCTGTCACACGTCAATTTGGTGGCACAGGACTTGGACTTGCCATCTCAAAACAATTGGTGCAACTGATGCACGGTCAGATTGGTTTTGAGGACAATCAAGAACGCAATCCAACCGAAAAAGGCGCAACCTTTTGGTTTAATGTACAGTTTGATCTGCCAAATGATCAACCTGAACTTAGCACTTCTTTGGCGCAGTTCAATGTACTCAGCCACATCGCCCACCCTGCGACTGCAAATATTTTAAAACAATATCTTGAAGACTATGAGGCACAGCATCATGAGTCGAGTTCAACTTTGGACTTATTTAGCCGTTTAAAACAGTTTAATGAACTCGGTGAAAAAGCATGGGTCATCGTCGATCATTCGGGTGATTTGGATGCTTTGTTGCAAGAAATTCGTACACGCTATCAAGGCAATTTGGCGATTTATGGCTATCAAATGCTACTTGATCCGCAAGTCTTACAAACACATCATGCGATCGCACTCAATCAACCACTAAGTCGCCAAAACCTTTTAAAACTATTCTTTAACCAAACCCTAACCATCAGCACTCCTGTCTTTAATGGACAAGGCTTACATGTGCTTGCTGTTGATGATCATTTGCCAAATCTTGTAGTTTTAGAAGCGCTACTGAATGAGCTTAATGTTAAAGTCACCACCGCACTTAATGGTCAAACTGCATTAAATCGTATCAAAGAACGACTTGATAAAAATCAGCCACTTTTTGATTTGGTCTTTATGGATATTCAGATGCCCGTCATGTCAGGCCCTGAAACTACGCAAGCAATTCGTGGCATGGAACATCATGCAACACAGACGAATCAACTACCCATCATTGCGCTGACGGCACATGCCATGTCAGATGAAAAAGAAAATCTGATGCACGCAGGTTTTAATGATTATGTGACTAAGCCGATCCAGCTTGAACAACTGATTCAAATATTAGGTACATGGACGAAGGCTGAAAAACTCCAAAACATCGACGGTTTTGCAAATAGCAATTTGAATAACACCTTAAATAATAGTTTGAATAACAGCCTAAATAGCATCTCAGCTAACAACGTATTAGCAAATGCTGAAAGCAATGTACATACAGCGAGCACCTCATCTCAATCGCAGATTAAACATCATGCAGATGACATCATCTTGGACTGGAATTTAAGCCTACAACTTGCTGCCAATAAAGTTGATCTTGCCAAAGATTTACTACGTATGCTTATTGATAGCTTTGATGAAGAACAGCATGAGATGCAACAACTGATCGAGCTCGAAGACTTTCCGCAGCTTGAGCAAAATCTTCACCGCATCTATGGCGCAACACGTTATGTCGGTACGCCACAGTTGCAAAAGCTTACTGGTGAATTTGAACAGTTTGTATCCACACTACGCAAAGAGCAACGCCCTGCCGACGACGACTTTATCGAACAGGTGTTACACCGCTATAAAGTATTACTCGAAGCGATGGCGCACGTTCGACTTGCTGCACAAGAGTATTTAGCTGAATAATTTTCGGGAATCTCGAAAAACCATCTGCGTAAGCAAATTTCTGCGTTGTACCTTGCTCGCAATCCTCATGTACCACTCGTACACTGCGGTTGCTGTGAGAGGTACGCCTTGAAATTTATTTTACTCGCTAGGTTTTTAGAAACTCCCTTTCATAAGTAACGTTGAGTTGACTGTGAACTTAGCGTCAATTTCTTTGTCCTGACTGAAATACCGACATGCTATGATTCGTAGCGATCTAAAAAACAAATAGAGGAATTCCCCCATGTCTTTACTGAGCGTAGACATTAATCCGCAAGGCATTGCAATCGTCAAACTAAATCGTCCTGAAAAACGTAATGCAATGACCTTTGCACTATTACAAGCCTTAGTAGATACTGCGAAATCATTGAAAAAAAATAAAAAAATTCGCTGTATTATTCTCACTGGTGAAGCAAATGTCTTTAGTGCTGGGATTGATCTGAGTGATTTGAATAATCCAAAAAATCGCCTATTTGCCGCATGGGAACTCATTAAACCGGGTCAAAGTCTATTCCAAAAAGCATTTCTCATTTGGCAAAGTATGCCTGTTCCAGTGATTAGTGCGATTCAAGGCTATTGCTTTGGTGCAGGGATGCAACTGGCACTTGCATCGGATATTCGTATTGCCCATCCAAACACACAAATGTCGATCATGGAAAGTCGTTGGGGACTCGTGCCTGACATGGGTTTAACACGTTCACTCAAAGGTTTGATCGGTTTAGACCTTGCTAAAGAACTAACCCTCACCGCACGTATATTCGACGGTGCATATGCCAAAGAGATCGGCTTAGTCACCCATCTCGATGACAATCCTATGATCAAAGCACAAGCTTTAGCTGAAGAGCTGATTCAACGCTCACCTGATGCCTTGCTCGCTGCAAAACGTGTCCTTGATGCGATGGAACACCAACCGAACAAAGCTCTACGTTTGGAAAAGATTTGGCAATTCCGCCTCATCGCAGGTAAAAACAGTAAAATCGCACGTAAAAAGGATAAGCATCCTGAAACTGATTTTGCACCACGCCAATATAATGGTTAATCGGCTCATCACCGTTAAAATATAGGGTTTTATTTATGCCACAGTTTTCCACCGAATCCTCTATCGCTTTTCTTGGCATGGGTTTGATGGGCACTCGCATGAGCAAACGCTTGCTTGATGCAGGCTTTACTGTGGCTGTTTGGAATCGTACTACAAGTGCTTGTGATGAAGTCATCGCTTATGGCGCAACTGTTCTGAACCTACAAAAAATCACTGATTATCCAATTATCATGCTGTGTCTGGCTGATGATCATGCTGTACAAGCAGTGGCTGATCAGCTCATGCCAAATCTGCAATCTGGACAAATTATCATTGATTTTTCTAGCTTGTCTGTGGCGAAGACACATGCCCTATCAAAGCAAGTCGCAAACAAAAATGTGACTTGGATTGATTCGCCTGTGTCTGGCGGTACCGTAGGTGCAGAGCAAGGCAGTTTAGTGATTTTTGCAGGTGGTGATGCGACTCTAATAAACGCTCTTGCACCAATCTATGCACCACTATCTGCACGTGTGACGTGTATGGGTGGTGTCGGCACAGGTCAGGCAACTAAGATTTGCAATCAACTCATCGTCGCAGCGAATAGCACACTCATCGCCGAAGCTGTCGCACTCGCACAGCAAGCAGGTGTCGATGCCAATCTACTTGCACCTGCACTTGCAGGTGGGTTTGCCGACTCCAAACCATTTCAAATCCTTGCGCCACGCATGGCAAGTCAACGTTTTGAGCCTGTCCAATGGAAAGTGCAAACCCTTGCCAAAGACTTAAATAACGCCACAACTTTAGCAAAAGATCTGGGCTTAAATATTCCTGTGGCAAGTCACGCTTTAGCACAATTACAACAACATCAACAAAATGGCTTTGCAGAACAAGACCTTTCGAGCATAATATTAAATATCAACATGGAGATTTAGGAGACTTTCGATGCTTAATCTTGCGGTCAATCTTTCCTTAATCTTTCACGAAGTTCCCTTGATTGAACGCTTTGCCCTCGCCAAAGCACAAGGCTTTCGTGCTGTCGAAATTCAATTTCCCTATGAACTCAGTATTACGCAGATTCAAAATGAATTGGATCGGCATGAACTCGATTTGGTGCTGATCAATGTGCCTGCGGGTGACTTGATGCAAGGTGGTGACGGCTTAGCCTGTGTACCTGGTTGTGAGTATGAGTTTGAAAAAGCGGTACAACTCGCCATTGAATATGCAACTGCACTACACGTCCCAACGGTGAATATTTTGGCAGGGAAACAGCCGATTGATGCAGACCTACTCCCTTGCTTACAAACCTTTGCCAACAATTTGAAATTTGCCTGTGATCTCTTTCAAAGTGCGGATATTAGCCCTGTGATCGAGATGATCAACGGCACGGATATGCCACGCTTTTTAATTCAAAATATTGCGCAAGCTCAGGAAATGCTTGAGGCTGTGCAACACCCTGCTCTTCGATTGCAATATGACTGCTACCATATGGCAATGATGGGTGAGGACTTACTCAGTACCTTACAAGAAAATATTGATGTCATTGGTCATATTCAATTTGCAGACTATCCACATCGTCATGAGCCATTCACTGGTAATATCAATTTCGCCGAGTTTTTTGATTGGATTCAAAATAGTCATTATCTTGGCTACTGTGCCGCAGAATATAAGCCAAGCCAAAACTCAGAGGACAGCTTTGACTGGTTAAAAGCATATATTTGATGCTTTTAAATCGTATAGCCTGCAATTCAGCTTTTTAACTCAAAACGATAGCCATAAAAAAACCAAGTGATAAATCACTTGGTTTGTTACATCAACATACTTCACTCAACTGATGCTAAGTGAAGCAAGGTCATTAACCTTGTTGTTGACGCGCTTGCTGTTCTTGCAACAACTCTTGATAAGACACTTCTGTTTCAGATACTTTTGCACCTTGCAAAATGTGATCTACCACTTGATCTTCAAGGACAACCGCTTCGATTTGCGCACGTTGTTGCTTATCAGTGGTGAAGTATTCAATCACTTCTGCTGGATCTTCATAAGAAGACGCCATATCTTCGATGAACGCTGTTACACGAGCTTGATCTACTTCAAGTTTTGCATCTTGCAATACTTTAGAAATCAATACGCCTAACTTCACAGAACGCTCTGCTTGGTCTTTAAACAAGTCATCTGGTAATACGCTAGAATCAAATGCTTTCGCACCTTGCGCACCAAACTGCTGTGTGAACTGTTGAACCATCTGTTGACGTTGACGGTCAATTTCTTGTGCAACCATAGAAGCCGGTACTTCGATTTCATTGGCAGCAACAAGTGCATCAAATGTAGCTTGTTTCACTTGGCTACGTAGACCATTTTTTACTTCACGTTCCATATTTTTGCGAACGTCAGCTTTTAATTTTTCAATGCCATCTTCTTCAGACAGACCGAATACTTCTAAGAATTCTTTGTCGATTTCTGGAAGTTTAGACTTTTCAACCTTTTTCACAGTGATTTTGAACTGTGCCGCTTTACCCGCAAGGTTTTGAGCTTGATAGTCTTCAGGGAAAGTCACATCAATCACTTTCTCTTCGCCTTTCTTCATACCAACGATGCCATCTTCAAAACCTGGAATCATTTGACCTGAACCAAGTACCAGCGTGTAGTCTTCAGCAGAACCACCGTCGAACTTCTCACCGTCGATTGAACCTTCAAAGTCGAAAGTCACTTGCATGTCTTTTTTCGCCATACCCTTGGTTTCAGCCCAAGTTTGACGTTGCTTTTGCAAGTTTTCGATCATGACATCAACATCAGCATCTTTCACTTCTGCTTTTTTACGCTCGATTTCCAAGCCATCAAAACCAGCCACTTCCACTTCTGGATACACTTCAACAGTCGCTTCATAGACCAAAGCATCGTCTTTGTTTTCTACTTTTTCGATGTTTGGCGTACCAACAGCGTTGATTTTTTCTTGTTGGATCGCTTCAAATACAGTGTCACGAATGATGTCATTCACAACTTCTTGGTAGATACCCGCACCATATTCACGGCGAACGACATTCACAGGTACTTTACCTGGACGAAAGCCGTTCATCTTCACAGTTTTCGCAGTACGTTGGATACGTGCTTCAAATTTCTCATTCACACGACTGTTCGGTACTGACACATTTAAACGACGGGAAACACCCGAAACCGCTTCAGAAGTTACTTGCATGGCTTCCTCTATCTTTGGATTAATCATTACAGTTTTTAAAAAAGTGCCACATTATATGACAACATTGGACGATATACAAAACTTGTGCGAAAAATCTTTAGATCATCGCCAACTCAGACCATTAATTCAATATTTATGAATATCCTAATCAGTAAATTAAATCATTATTTAAGGGCTGCGAGCTTAACTGATATTGCAATTAAGAATGATTATTATTAGAATATACATAAATTGTTACATCATGTAGCTGTTTCTCCTTAATCTCTACGGATTTTAAATATGAAAACAATCAAAAGTCGTAAGCACCATCGCGCTCCTCAGCTCCTCGCTGTCGCTGCTACAGCCTTGCCTTTTGCAGTCCACGCTGCCGATCAAGTCGTTGAGTTACCGACGATTGAAGTGAAGGCCGAACAAGAACAAGGTTTAAAGGTTGATCACTCTTCTAACTCTAAATATGTAGCACCTTTACTCGATACTCCCAAATCTGTTTCTATCATTTCTAAGCAACTTCTTGAAGATACACAAGTAACTACATTAAGTGATGCACTACGTACTGTACCAGGCATTACACTTGGTGCAGGTGAAGGCGGTAATCCTAATGGTGATCGTCCATTTATTCGTGGCTACAACTCCGAAAGCTCAATGTATGTTGACGGTATTCGCAATTCAACTTCACAAAACCGTGAATTGTTTGCTGTAGAACAAGTCGAAGTGACTAAAGGTTCTGCCTCTGCACTTGGTGGTTCAGGCTCAGTTGGTGGTAGCATCAACATGATCTCTAAGGTTGCAAAATCTGGCAATAGTTTAGAAGGATCAGTTGCTACGGGTACGGACGACTATCAGCGTATTACACTTGATGGTAATAAAGATTTTGGTAATGGTATTGCTGCTCGTGTTGTCGTAATGGGTCACCATAACGACAAAGCGGGTCAAGAAGATGGTACTGAATATGCACGTGCAGGTATTGCGCCAAGTATTACGTTTGGCTTGGATACGCCTACCCGTGCGACCTTAAGCTATTACTACCTCAAAACAGATGATACTCCTGATTCAGGCGTACCCTACAACAATCCTACGGGCTATTCGCAATATTCAGGGAAGCCAATTGATGTCAAGCAAGGCATTTATTACGGCTGGAAAGATCGCGATTTTCAAAAACAAGAAAATCAAATTGGTACAATCAAGCTTGAACATGATCTTACTGATAATTTAACCCTTAGTAATACCGCTGTTTATAACAAATCTAAAAATGATTACCTTTGGACCAACCCAGATGACTCAAGAGGTAATATTTATAAAAATGGCAATGTTTGGGCGCGTGCAAACTCACGTGTGGCAGATACCGATGCATTTACAGACCAATTGGCTTTAACTGGTAAGTTTAATACAGGTCGCTTAAAGCACAGCTTTAACTTAGGTGCTGAGTACTCAGACCAAGAAACTGACCGTACCCAATATATTATTGACGGCTTATCAACTACAGGAACGGCAAATAGCTCATGTCGTGCAAGCGCGATTGCATCGGGTTGGTGTACTTCTGTTCAAAATCCTAATCGTGGAGATTGGACAGGGACCATTAGTACTGATGGTGCTGACCGCTATAACATTCAGAATAAAAACACTTCTGTATATTTCCTCGATAGCATTGAATTACACCCACAGTGGATCTTGGATTTAGGCTTACGTTGGGATGATTATTCTGCGAAGCAGACCATGACGTATGGCGCACGTAATAGTGTTGTATTAGGCAACCCAACAGCAACACCACCTGTACTACCAACCGCTAAAGTTGGCGATCAAGTAACGATTAAAAATGACTCTGATTTTATCAACTATCAAGTCGGCTTAGTCTATAAACCAGTCGAAAATGGCTCAATCTATGCAAGTTATGCAACCTCATCAAATCCAGTGGGTGTCGATGGTGGTGATGGTTCAGAAGGTATTACAGCAGCTATTCAGAACTTAAAACCTGAAGAAGTCCGCACTATGGAACTGGGGACTAAATGGGATGTCTTGAATGAAAAACTTAATTTAACAGCAGCCATTTTCCGTACTGAAAAAACCAATACTCGTGCAACAGCTGATGACGGTACAACCAAAAATATTGGTGAAACACGTGTCGATGGTTTTGAATTAGGTGTAAACGGTAATATCACAGACAAATGGGCGTTATCTGCTGGTTATACCTATTTGGACAGCGAATTAGTGGATGATGGCACTGATTTAAATGATGGTAATCAGGTTCAAAACGTTGCTAAGAACTCTGCAACACTTTGGACCACTTACCAAGTCATGCCACAGTTGACTTTAGGTGCTGGTGCTGTTGCGATGGATAAAGTGTATGGTAATGCGGCAAATACCAAATTTGTTCCAGGGTATGTCCGTTACGATGCAATGGCGCGTTATAACGTGAATAAAAATGTTGATTTACAACTCAATGTGAACAACCTAACAGACAAACGCTATTTCACTAAAGCGTATTCCAATCACTACGCCACTGAAGCAGAAGGTCGTAGTGCAGTGCTTTCTCTAAACTTTAAATACTAATCCCATATATTAGTTATGGAATTGTGATATAAAAATAGCCTCTGCATGCAGAGGCTATTTGCATGTATTAAGTTATTCTAAATAAAAGGTGTTCGCGTGATTCATCATATCCCTAACGTACTCAGCACATCACAAGTGCAATATTTCCGTGAAGAAATGGATAAGATAGAATGGGTCAATGGAAAAGTTACGGCAGGTACGCTTTCAGCAACGGTTAAGAATAATCAACAGCTCCCTGAAGATCATCCACTGACACACCATCTGGGTACGATAATTCTTGAATCTTTGGGTCAACATCCACTTTTCTTATCTGCGGCGATTCCTCTCGACATTATCCCCCCTTTGTTCAACCGATACGAAAGCAATGAATCCTTTGGGTTTCATGTAGATAACTCAATCCGTCGTATACGTGGCACAAATGAGCGATTGCGTACTGATTTATCCTGCACAGTGTTTTTGAGTGAGCCCGATGAATATGAAGGTGGTGAACTGGTTGTTGAAGATACCTATGGCTTTCATGATATAAAACTTCCCGCAGGAGATATGGTTTTGTACCCTTCGACAAGTCTACATGAGGTCACTGCTGTTAGCTCAGGCTGTCGTATTGCTTCATTTTTTTGGGTTCAAAGTATGATTCGAGATGAAAGTGAGCGTTATACGCTATTTAATCTTGATCAAAGTATTCAAAGTCTTAGAATGCAACTTGGAGATCAGCATCAGGATGTCATCAAACTTACCAATATGTACCATAACTTGATGCGCAAATGGGCTGAACTTTGACGAGTGTTCAGGGATTTAAATTTCTCACCATAAATCAATTTTGTAAAAAATATTTCCACAAATTAAAAAATATCAGAAATTAATTGTCACACCCAGTTATACTTTTGCTTAGATTAGAAATACATTTTCATTTTTTCAGCGTACAATAATAGCTAATCAATCTATTGTCCTTTGTATTATCCACGCAAAACGACTCAATGCTGTTTTACAGTGTTTTATATTCGTCAAAAGCGGAGCGCTCATCATGTTAAAAGATCCTAGCCAAAAATATCGTCGAATGTACCAACGTGTCGATTTACCCGATCGTCAATGGCCAAACAACGAAATTACACAAGCCCCGATTTGGATGAGCACCGATCTGCGTGATGGCAACCAAGCGATTTTCGAACCGATGAGCATCGAACAAAAATTCAAAATGTTCCAAATGTTAGTCGGCATTGGCTTCAAACATATCGAGATCGGCTTCCCTTCTGCATCGCAAGTCGACTTTGACTTTACCCGCAAATTGATCGAAGAAAATCACATTCCCGATGATGTCTATATCGAGGTCTTGGTGCAAGCACGTGATCACTTGATCGAGCGCACTTTTGAATCGTTAATCGGTGCGAAGCGTGCCATCGTCCACATTTATAATTCAAACTCACCGACTTTCCGTAAAAAAGTCTTGAATGTCGATGAGGCAGGTGCCAAAGCTTTGGCAATCAATGCAGCGACCAAAGTCAAACAAACTGCGGAAAAATATCCTGACACCGAATGGGTCTTCCAATACAGCCCTGAGTGCTTTACGGCAACAGAGTTAGAAGTAGCGAAAGATGTGTGTGATGCTGTCACTGAGATTTGGGAAGCATCTGCGGACAACAAAGTGATTTTGAATTTACCTGCAACGGTTGAAGTGTCTACGCCGAATGTCTATGCCGATCAGATCGAATGGATGCACCGCAACTTACAACGCCGTGAGGGTGTGATCATTTCTGTTCATCCGCACAATGACCGCGGCTGTGGTATCGCTGCTGCCGAACTTGCATTGATGGCAGGTGCGGATCGTGTCGAAGGTTGTGTGTTTGGTAATGGCGAACGTACTGGGAATGTCGATGTGGCAGCCGTTGCCTTAAATATGTACACGCAAGGTGTTGCGCCAAACTTAGATTTCTCTAACGTCAATGAAATCATTGCCACCATTGAAGAGTGTACAGGTTTGCCAGTGCACCCACGTCATCCATATGCAGGTGATTTGGTGTTTACTGCATTCTCTGGCTCGCACCAAGATGCGATCAAAAAAGGCTTCGAATTCCAAAAAGATGAAGCCATTTGGGATATGCCGTATTTGCCAATCGACCCAAAAGATTTGGGACGTAGCTATGATGCGGTGATCCGTGTCAACAGTCAGTCTGGTAAAGGTGGTATCGCCTACTTGCTTGAATCAAGCTATGGTGTGGTCTTGCCACGTCGCTTACAGATTGAGTTTAGCCAAATCGTGCAACAACATACCGATGCACATGGTACAGAGATCAGTGCCGATCAAATTTGGGAATTGTTCAAACAAACTTACATTTATACTGCTCAAAAATATTATCAAATTAAAAATTATCATTTGTCTGATCACAATGGTCGTCAAGCGGTTCAGTTTGAAGTATTGGCAGGTGGCGAAGTACGTCATCTCACAGGCGAAGGCAATGGACCAATTTCTGCGATTTTGGATGCGATTGCCCTACCGATCGACGTATTGAACTATGAAGAAAAAAGTATCGGTCACGGTGCCAATGCCAAAGCACTTGCGATGATTGAGTTGCAAGTCCAAGGTCAACCAATCAGCGGATTTGGTGTCGGGATTCATGACAATATCGTCACTGCATCCATCGAAGCGATCTTGGCATGTATCAATCGCATGATCGAAAAAGGTGCGATTGAAGCTGAACAAGTTACAGAAACGGCTTAAGGCAACTTCGAGAAACCACCTACGTCGGCAAATTTCTGCGTTGCGCCTTGCTCGCAATCCTCATGTATCTCATATACACTGCGGTTGCTGTGCGAGGTGCGCCTAGAAATTTACGCTACTCGCTAGTTTTTCGAAATTCCCTTCAATTAAAATCATTTAAAGCAATTTTGCTATGGAAGGATACCGATTTATTGGTATCCTTTTGCGATGAAGAGTTTATAAAGGAATCAGCGTGAGCTTTGCAAGTGATTCAGTCGGTATCGTCAGTCCACAAAAGTTTAATTTTGAAGAGCCACTTGAGCTTGAGTGTGGTCGAGTTTTGCCACGTTTCGAAATCATGGTCGAAACTTATGGGCAACTCAATGCCGATCGCTCCAATGCGATTTTGATTTGCCATGCGCTCTCTGGACATCACCACGCAGCTGGTTATCACCACGAAGATGATAAAAAAGCAGGTTGGTGGGACGAATGTATTGGCCCAGGTAAAGCGATAGATACCAATCTCTTTTATGTCGTCGCTTTGAACAATATTGGTGGTTGCAACGGCTCTACAGGACCAACCTCTCCGAATCCTGAAAATGACAATCGTCCTTACGGTCCAGATTTTCCACTCGTTACAGTACGAGATTGGGTCAAAACCCAAAAAATGCTCTCTGAGCGTCTTGGTATTGCGGTATGGCATGCTGTGGTCGGCGGTTCATTAGGTGGTATGCAAGCCTTACAATGGTCGGTCGATTATCCTGATGATTTGCGTAATTGTGTCATCATCGCAAGTGCACCGAAGCTCACCGCACAAAATATTGCCTTTAACGAGGTGGCACGTCAGTCAATATTGTCTGATCCTGATTTTCATCATGGGCGTTACCTCGAACATGACAGCTATCCAAAACGTGGCTTGATCTTGGCACGCATGGTTGGTCATATCACCTACCTGTCTGAAGAAGCGATGAAGCAAAAGTTTGGTCGTGATTTAAAACTTGGAAAATTCATGTACGGCTTTGACGTCGAGTTTCAAGTAGAAAGCTATTTGCGCTATCAAGGTGAGCAATTCAGCCGAAACTTCGATGCCAATACTTACCTGATCATGACCAAAGCCTTAGATTATTTCGATCCTGCACGTGAGTTTGGTGGCGATTTACCGAAAGCCTTAGCGCAGACTAAATGCCGATTCTTAGTCGTATCATTTACCACTGACTGGCGCTTTGCTCCTTCTCGCTCGCAAGAGATCGTCAAAGCACTCACGTCGAACCACAAGCCTGTCAGCTATGTCGATATCGAAGCTGAACAAGGTCACGACTCATTCCTATTCCCTGTACCGCTATACGTTCAAACCATGCGTAATTTCTTAACGAGCTCTTTTTCAAGCTCTACGCCTCGTGAACACAAGCCTGTTGAAGCAACAGCAGAACAACAAGTCACGGTACAAGGAGAATAAGCATGCGTTTAGATCAACAACTTGCAGAAAAGTGGATCAAGCCCAACTCTCGTGTACTCGATTTGGGTTGTGGCAATGGTGAATTGCTTGCCCATATGCAAAAAAAGCACAATGTTCAAGCCTACGGACTCGAAATTGATCAAGAAAAAATCGCGGTTGCCATTGGTCGGGGCTTGAATATTATTCAACAAGACCTTAATCTAGGCTTAAAACAGTTTGCAGACCAAAGTTTTGACTATGTGGTTATGGCACAAGCTTTGCAAGCTGTAGATACACCAGATGTATTACTTCGTGATATGGTGCGAGTTGGGCGAGAGGCGATTATCACCTTTCCAAACTTTGCCCATTGGAAAACACGTTCTTTCCTTGCTTTAAAAGGGAAAATGCCTGTTTCTGAAGCGTTGCCATACATGTGGTACAATACGCCAAATATTCACCTGTGCACCTTTAAAGATTTTGAAGCGTTGTGTGCAGAAAACAATATACGAATTATCAACCGTCTTGCTGTCAATGATAATCAGCAAGGCAGTTTAATTATGAAACACATGCCAAATTTATTTGGTGAAACAGCAATTTATAGAGTCAGTGCCCTATGAAAAAACTCGCTTTAAGTAGCCTTTTCGGCGTCCTTAGTGTTGTTGCGATGTCTACTCATGCCGAACTCATCAGCCAACAACCATCTAGTCAGTCTACTGTTGCACAGTATACGACCATGCCAATCAACCAGTTGGCTCAGACTGCACAAGCAGGTCAAGCACCTGCGCAATTTTTCTTGGCAGAGCGTTATAAACGTGGGCAAGGTGTTGCCAAAGATATGGATCAAGCCTTTGCGTGGTTTAAAAAAGCAGCCGATCAAGGCGTTCCTGCAGCACAGCTGAATGTCGGTCAAATGTATGCAAATGGCAATGGTGTAAAGAAAAACATTGACGCAGCAAAACAATATCTCATGAAAGCGGCCAAGCTTGGTGACAACCGAGCGAGCTACAATTTAGCAGTGCTTGAAGAACGTGCTAAAAACTATGTCGGCGCTTATCAATGGTATGAGCTATCGACACGTGATGGCATGCTCGACTACCGTGCCAAAGATATGTCTGAAAAGAAAATCGTGAAATTGGCTGCCAACCTGAGCCAAAATGACATGCGTCTTGCACGTGAGCGTGCTGACAGTTGGATTCAAGCAGACTAACTCTTTTTATTCACAACTTAGACACCATCAAGCCAATGCAAGTCATTGGCTTTTTTGCACTTAGGCATTGCCGATTTATTTTGTGTACAAATGATCACCGACTTATAAGTTTTATTAAACCTTTTTTTCTGATTCCAGCTTGTCATATACTGTGAGCATATTGACTTCCATTGCGTGGTTGCAATGCAACAAAAACTAATGAAATCACCTTATCCAAATTTATCATTTTCAAAACCGTCATTTTTTACACGACCAAAACGCTTGGTCTTGAGTATTGCCATATTCTGCAATAGCATCGTCTATGCAACGCCTTATAGCTTTGAGCAAGCCGAACAACGTGTTTTTGACGCCTCTTATAGTATGCAGTCGCAACGTGCACTACAACAGGCTAGCGAACTTGAAGCACAAGCAGTCAAGTATTTAGGTTTACCACGTGTCGATTTAAATGCACGAGCTTATGCGTTTCACGCTGAAACTGATGTGCCACTCAATCAATTTAAACAAGGCATTGAAGATCAGCTTTCGCAACGTGTCAGTGATCGAATTTCTGAACTTGAAAATGCAGGTGTGCCAAGTGGTGCATTAGATAGTGTGCAGTCGGGGATTAACAATATTATTCATGATGGGGTCAGCCAATTTCCAAACTACGCCCATCTTGAGCTCGAAGATGAAGTATTTCGCCCAACGGTTTCTGTGAGCATGCCGATTTATACTGGTGGCTTAACCTCCAGTGCAAAAGAAATCGCTAAAATTCGTGCCAATAGCAGTTCATTTAACCAGCAACAAACCGAAGATGCCCAGCGCTTCCAATTGATCACCTTATATTTCGATGTGCAACTTCAGCAACAGCTCCTTGCATCAAGTCGCAATAATCTCGATGCAATGCAACGTCATTTAGACAATGCCCTGAAGCTTGAGCAACAAGGTTTTATTAGTCGTGGGCAGCGCATGCAATTCGAAGTGGCTCGCAATAATGCCGATCGTTTGTATCAAAGCGCTCAGCGTCAATTGCAATCTAGCCAATATCAACTACAAAACCTCCTACACAGCATGGATACGGTTGAACCGAGCACACCCTTATTCGTCAATGAGCAGTCCGCTTTAAATTTAAATGAGTTGATGGAAAGCTATGCAGGCAATTCTCCACTGATTCAAAAATTGCAAAATGATACAGCCCTTGCACAACAGAAAGTCAAAATACAACAAGCCGCACAAAAGCCCAAAGTATTTGGCTTTGGTGAATATGCTTTAGATGACAAGGAGAATTGGATCGTTGGCGTGATGGCGAGCTATAACCTGTTTTCTGGCATTGATAAGCGCAAGCAAGTGCAAGCAGCACAGCTACAAAGCCAAGCCGCACAGCTACTCACCGAACAGAGTAAAATCGAACTTGCCAATGTGATTTATAGTAGTTATCAATCCATGCTCGGCGCACAGCGTAGCCATCAATTATTAAAAGACAATATGCGGGCTGCCGAAGAAAATCTACGCATTCAAACCCTGTCCTTTCGTGAGGATATGGTTACAGCGACCGATGTGATCGACGCTGAAAATAATATCAATGCATTGCATGCCGAGATTGCCACCAATGCTTATAAATATGTCATGTCTTTGGCGACACTGTTACAAAGTCACGGCTCACTCGATCAATTTCAAAATTTTATCCATGCACCTGATAGCGATAAAATTGTTACCACAGTTGCAGGAGGTACACCATGAACGATCAACCAAATGATGATGTACCGAGCAACGATGTTTCAGGCAATAATTCATCAAAAAGTAATTCAACAAGCAAAGATTCATCAAACAACGATGTATCCAATAATGGCGTAGAAAATAACGCACCGCAAAACCAGCCTGACGGTAATTTTTCTGAAAGCAATTTGAATGACAACAGCTCAAATGCACAGAAAAAATCAAAGCTGAAAAAAGCCATTGCTGTATTGGTGGTATTGATCTTACTGGGCTTGATTATTTTTGGACTATGGAAAAGCTATCAGCCAAAAACCATTAGCATTCAAGGACGTGTTGAAGCCGATACCATTCATGTCAGTAGCAAAGTGCCGAGTCGCATTGAACAGCTCTTTGTGCATGAAGGTGAGCAAGTGAAACAAGGTCAGGCGCTGATCAAACTCAGTAGTCCTGAAGTCGAAGCGAAAAAGCAACAAGCCCTCGCCTCACTTCAATCTGCGCTCGCATTACAGTCCACCGCAGAACGCGGCTCGCAACAAGAAAATATCGACACGCTCTACGCCAACTGGCAAAGTGTCAAAGCGCAAGCAACACTGGCAGAAACTACCTATCAACGTGGACAGACCTTATATCAACAAGGTGTGATCTCTCGTCAGCGTCGTGACCAAATGCACGCCGCAAATATTTCTGCCAAAGAACTGGCGGAAGCATCGTATCAACAATATGCCCGTGCCGAACGTGGTAGCACCACACAGCAAAAATCCTCTGCCGACGCACAAGTAGAAATCGCTCGTGCAGCAGTGAGTGAAGCCAATGCTATGGAAGCGGAAACCTTACTGCATGCACCACAAGATGCCACAGTGTCGGAAATCTATGGTGAAACCAGTGAGTTGGTGGTGATGGGCGTACCGATTATCAGCCTGCTGACAGATGATTATTGGGTCAGTCTGAATGTGCGTGAAGATCAATATGCCAATGTCTATAAAAAGAAAAGCCTTGAAGGCTATATTCCTGCGCTAAATCAAAAAGCGACTTTTTTAATCAAAACCATTGATGCTGAAGGTGACTTTGCCACCATTAAGACCACACGTCAGACAGGTGGCTATGATATTCGTAGCTTTAAATTGCATCTTGAACCTGAGCAAAAAATCCCTGATCTCAAAGTCGGCATGAGCGTAATCTTTGAAGTTAAAGGACAATAAAGCGTTGAATTTTGATTCAAATTCGATAGCGCATGGCGATAGGTAAAACATCAATGTGGACTGCACTCAAGCGTGAACTGAATTATTTGATCACTCATCCGTGGGATCTGTGTTTGGTGACGTTGGTGCCTACTTTTTTGATCATTGTATTTAGCGCCATGTTTTTAGACGGCAAGCCTGAACATTTACCCATAGCCGTCATTGATCAAGATCATTCTGAACTGAGCCGAACCATCGAGAAGCATTTGGCACTCAATCACACCATTCACATCGAGCATGGCATTGAACGGATTGACCAAGCCGAAGATTTGATTAATCGCACTAAAATTTGGGGCTATGTGCATATTCCCGATGGTGCGGAGCGCAATCTGGTGCAGGCGCAAGACCCACAGATTAGCATTGCGTATAATCTGTCTTTTTTCTCTATTGGTAATACGCTGTCTACAGCGGTATCGCTTGCGACCGTGCAAGGCATCGCCAACTACATGGGCAATGCATACTTAGAAAATAGTTTGCCCTATGTCGAAGCGCCCACGCCAAATGTCAAAATCTCGCCTTTATTTAATCCAACGCTAAGTTATGAATTATATCTTGAGCCGTTTTTAATTCCTGCGATTATGCACCTATTGTTGTGCTGTTGTGTGGCGTTTAGTGTCGGGCAAGAACTCAAATATCAGACTGTCAAAACTTGGCTCGGCGGACACAATATTTTCGCCATTTTATTCGCCAAGACCATGCCATATATCCTGATCTTCTCATTATGGACGTGGGCGTGGATGTTTTGGCTGACGGAGATTCGTGGCTGGTCGATTGCAGGATCATTGTGGTTATTATTGCTTGGACAATTTTTATTTTACGCTGCATATGCCCTGCTTGCTGTCTGCTTGGTTTTAGGAAGTAAAGATTTACTCAAAACCTTTGGCTTGATTGCAGTATATGGCGGATCGTCCTTGAGCTTCGCTGGGGTGACGTTACCGCTGAATAATGCACCGACCTTTACTCAATTTTGGTCGTACATCATCCCCTATACCCCCTATGCTAGATTGCAGACTGAGCAATGGGTCGTCGGTAGTCCAATTACCACCTCACTAGAGCCTTTTGGCTTGTTATTGCTCCATTTTTCAGTGTTCTTGATTTTTGCCCTGTTGCTGATCAAAAAAACAAAAAAAGAGGTCAGCACATGAAATCTTTTTTTTGTTATTATCTGCAAACTTTTAAAAATATTGCCAAAAATCAATCGGTGCTAACCACCATGATTTTATCAGTAATTTTTTACAGCTTTTTCTATCCAACAGCCTATGAAGGACAACATGCCGAGTCGTTACCGATTGTGATCGTCGATGAGGAGCAAAGTCAGCTCAGCAATCAAATCATCACGCAAATTCAGAAAAGCCCCAATGTGGAAATTCGTGCCGTCACTGCGAATTTTTTAGAGGCAAAACAATTGGTTCAGGAACAACAGGCCGATGGGATTCTGTTGTTGCCGAATAATCTCACCAAAAGCATTCGACATGGTGAAAATGGGGGTATTGGTATTTATCTGAGTGCGGCATATTTCCTGAAAACAAAGCAAATTGGCGTGGCTATTGCTGAGTCTGTGGAATCAACATTGGCTGAATATGCCGATAAATATGCCAATATCAGTGCCTTTGAGCCGAGTATTCCGATTCATCAAATTCCCTTATTCAACACTTTATCGGGTTATGGCAGTTATATTTTTCCTGCGGTGGCACCTGTGATCATCCATCAGACCATTTTTTTGGGTTTATGTATGCTGATCGCAGGCTACCGAGAGTCGAATTGGCGACCAGAGCCGAGTGAGTTTTGGGCGCTTTTTGCTGTAGCGCTCACCATTGGGAGCTTGGGCTGTTATTACCTATTTGGCTTTACCTTTTGGCTGTATGACTACCCTCGTGGCGGGAATTTTATTGCGATGCTTTTTACCGTGCCGATCTTTGTCGCGTGTGTTGCTGCGATGGGGATGTTTTTATCGACATTTCTTGATATTGCTGAACGTGCGGGGCATGTGATTGTGGTGAGCTCGGTGCCTTTATTTATTTTGTCTGGGATTGCTTGGCCACATTCATCCATGCCATTATGGATTTCCTCTATCGCCACCGCACTGCCCTCTACACATGGTGTTATGCTCTTCGTCAAACTCAATCAAATGGGCGCAACTTTGTCACAGGTGGCTGAGCATGTATGGTTCTTAGCGATCATGGCGATGGTATTTTTAGCTTTGGCGTATTATCGTTTGCACAAACGATAATACGTCATACATAGACATCAATTTCAATGACGATGATGTCTATGACATTTAAAATATTAGACTTATAAATCTCTTATGTAATTTTCCGTCGCAAACATTTGATCACGGAATTGGTGAATATCATAACCTCCTAACATTCCTTTCACATATTCATGTTTAAGTAAATGAATATCAGATTCAATTTTTTGATGATAGGTTTTAAGTAGTTCAGAACGTACAGTATCTTGAATTTGTTTACTTAAGCGTAAAATTTCAACCTGTAAGGCATCCTGATTTTTCTTGTTTTGGAAATAAGCAAACCCACTACCCAAAACAGCTCCACAAACTACAACAGGTAATGCAATAGCACTCACTGCAGCACCCATTGTCACTGCTGCCGCATTTGCACCAAGTACCGCTGTATAACCTGCAGCCATAGTACCAGCTACACCAGCAAACACGGTTGCTTTCATTGTTGTGTTTATCACATCATACGTTTCATTCAGTTCAGGTTTTACATCATAATCAAACATTGCATATGTTTGCTGTAAAAGTAATTCTTCATTTGATCTAAACTCAGTGAAACGTTGCTTACTTTTTTGTTGGATGTTCGTCACTAATGATTTCATGGATGAAAAATAATAAGGTTGTACATGATCATGAATAGTATCAATTTGCTGATTAACAATTTGATCTAAGACTGATTCTTGCATCGCCTGTACTTTGCTAAATGGATTAGCCAAAGTATTTTTTAGATTTTGCATTTTCGTATGAGTAGCAGGATCATTTTGCTGATGTCCCAAAAGAATAGCTTTAATTTGCTGTTGTAATGCCGAGTTTTGACAAATCTCTGTACATTGGCTATCTACTTGAGAATTAATCTCAGATATCAGCATTTCTTTTTCAAACTCTAAATCCTGATCAAAAGCAGATAGATCTGCTAATTTATGTTGCATCTGTCGAATAATTGATTCATGCACTGCTTTTTCAGCATAGTGTAAAGCCTCTAATGATGATTCGACACTGTCTTGCTTAACATCCTTTGCTTTATGACTTACTTGTTCTTTGAGATACGTTTTAAATTCCTCAAAATATTCAAAGTACTCATCATTTTGTTGGCTAGAATGCGCAGATAATGCAAAAATTTCAGTAAAATACTCACCTGCATGACGATTAACGTATTTTATTAGACGCTCAGGGCTAGTGTCTACTTCATCTATTTTACTAATGACCGCAATGATTGGTTTACCCAGTTGAGCTAAATTTTCAACCTCTTGCATAATATCAGTTTGCCCAAGATGATTCGCATTCAATACCCAAAGCGCAATATCTACATCCTTAAGAACACTACGTGTTAATTGAGCATTCTGCTCAGTTACTGTAGCTAATCCAGGTGAGTCGACTAGCAATAATTCACGAAAATCATGCTGCTTAGTACGAACTTTGATACATGCAATATCTTTAGCTTTTTCGAGATTTTCTTGGTTTGTAATGCTTAAAACGGATTGAACATTTTCAAATGGAATGGTTTCATTTTGATCATTATGATATTCAATACAGGCACTGTCCTCAGATCCATAACCAATTTCCCATAAACTGGCAGTTGCCTCTAAAATATTAGTCGGTGAAATTTCTTGCCCAACTAGCGTATTAATCAGCGATGACTTTCCAGCTTTCACCTCACCAATAACAAATACTTTAAGTATTTGTTGTAAATTATCAATAATATTCTGTAGACGTTTCGGATGATTTTCTGCATCGAATTGTACTAATTGCTGTAAAGGCTGATGTATACGCAAAGGTGACTCAGAAAACTTATTCTTTAAATTAAGACATTTAGTTAAAGTATTCAATTACTTCCTCCCTAATATGAAATCTTGAAAATGAATACGGTCAAACTTTTCGTGTTTCATTTTTTCTAAATCGTGAAAAACTTTAAATATTTCAGAACATTCGTTTCTAGGTAGATATAAATGACTAAATTCCTGATTTAGATGATTGATTAAATTTTTTTGATGCTGTACAAATAATTTATCAATAAATTTGTTAATATTCGCTTGGCAATCATTTGAAATTGTTTCTAGTTGTTGGTTAAACCCTTCTTTTGCTTTATCAACACGACGGCTCTTGCTCCATAAAAAGCCAATAGCTGCAGCAGCGATCCCAATTGGACCAAGTAGAAGCATTGCAACGCCAGCCGCTGCACCACCTATCATAATACCTTCAGCATCGGAGCTACTAAAATCAATAGCTTGATTTTTATAGATCTCTCCGCCATGATCATGAGCCATAATCGTTGAAGGTTTTAATTGGCTAATTAAACTAAATCTTTCAAAAGATTGACAGATATGCTGATATTGTTGTTGCCCATATTTTACTAAATCAGTTGATTTATCACGCTGAAACTTAGAAAGCATTGTTTGTAATTCATCAACAATAAAGATTTGTTTCTGAACAAAAGAAGGTTTATCCGCTTCATTTTCCAATTCAGTATATGCTTGAGCATGCGTATAAATATTATTTTGGACTTTTTGACTATAGCTGTTAAAAGTTGACGTCCAATCCTTAGTATACTGTTCCTTTAAGCGCTTTAAATCGATTAGTATTTTTTGATGATAACTATCATAAGTTTCAATGTCTTGCTCAAAACGTTGTAGGAATGACTCACTATCTTGTAAATGCGTTTCTATCAAACCTACAAAATTTTTTGCTTTACCTTCAATTCGAATACTAAAAGCATTGTCATAAAAGAACTTCTGAATTTTGTTGAGCAACTCCAGATAGCCAGATTGATTGATCAGCGCTTGGTCTTGATTTTTTTGTCCTTGAAGGGCTTCTTTTGCAGAACAAGGTAAAACATCCAAGAAATATCCAGCAAAAATTTGTTTTGCAGAGTTTACAACTCCAGCAACGGCTTGCTCTCCACCTGATGAGCGAACTTTATCAATTTGACTCAATACAGCAAGCATATTTTCACTTTTTTGGCCGACATGATTTAAACTTTCAGCTAATTGATCCAATACTTGTTTGGGTTTATTTGCCGAAAGTGTTGTACTATCCAATAACCATAAAATTCCATCTGCCTGATGATAAAAATCACCGACGTGCTCACCATGCTTACCGTTATGGCTCTGCCATAGCCCAGGCGTATCCACGATACTAAACTGATGCAATATGGAATGCTCAGGTAAATCTGGTAAACCCCATTGAATTTCTTTTATATCAGAGCGATATAGTAATTTTTCTTCAAGTTCTTCACGTAGCTTTTTCTTTTCCTCAATCACGTTTAAAGTCTTCGATAACTGACGGAATTGTTTCTCTACTTCATCCTCACTATCTTCACGTTTAAGCTCTTCTTGTTCAATAATTTTTTTTGCATCATCAATACTTAACTTTTTTTCTTGCCCACTTCTATATTTAATGATTGCTTGAGTAGCAGATGGCACTGCGTAGAAAAAGTCGGTTTTCCATGTCTTTGGTAAAACATCAACATCAGCAACTCTACTACCTACAAGTAAGTTTAATAAAGATGATTTTCCTACTTTCCCCATTCCCATAACATACAAAACAAATGGATGATTCATTGATTCACGGAGTAACTGCAACTTAGTTATTAGTTCTTGTAAGTTAGCAACTTGTCTAGTTAATAAATTTTCATCATGGAGTTTTTGCTGTTGAAGTTGCTGAATAAAGCCTTTTATGATCACAATACGTTGATCTAAAAATAAAAATAGAGCATCCTTATCCTTTAAGTTTTTTTCAGCATTTAATTCATTTGCAATTGTATTATGAAATTGATTCCATAACTCAAAGGATCTGGTTTGCATAGACGAATTCATAGTGTTTCCCTGATCACTTAACCAATAAAATGAAAACCAATAATGAAAACTAACAATGCCAACACTGCCCAAATACAGTTTTGTTGAAGAGTTAAACGCTTTTCTAGTTTTTGTTCTTGTTGACTTAGTTGAGTATTTACACTTGTATTCAAACGTTCACCAAAGGTTTTCATTTTTGTCATCAAGCTTGCTGCATTTTGTATTGAATTTGTCTTTAATGCATTATGAGCCTCTTGGACTGTCTGCACATTAGCATTAACCTGTTGCTCTAATTGGCTTTGCAAGGTCTGCATTTGTAATAGCATAGAATGGTGTAACTGATCTAACTTTTCCTCAACATGTGAAATTTTTTGCTGAATTTCACTCTCTGTTTTATTTAATACTTGCGCATACTGCTGATTACTCTGATTGAGCTGCTTTATTAAACCATCTAGACCTTGTGTAAATTTTTCTAATTGAACTGCTACAACAGCAGCTTTTTCAAGTGCTGGTAATGTTTCCAATAGATCCTTTTGAATAGGATTGATGACATCATTTAAGATTTTTTGTGTTGCTTCAGCAGCCACAGAATCTAGTAATTCATGCTTATTTTTAATTTCAGTGGAATGTTGCTGCAATTTTTCTACAACTTGTTGAGCACCAGATACAGCTTGAGCAGCTTGAGATAATTCAGGGCTAAGCTCATTCAACTGTAACATTACAGGTTGAATAGTCTGATCTAAAATCTGATGAGTTGTCGTTTCTACAATTTTTTGCATATCGACATACTGTTGCCCTAGTTGATGAGCATATTGCTGAATTTTACTGATTTCTTTTTGAGATTCATTCAGTGTTTTGCTTAGTGGTTCTACACATTGCTCTATGACACCAGAAGAAGTGGTATTCACTAATTCCACAAATTGTTGATATAAGGGGTTATTAACTTGAGTATTCATAATATTATCCAATTAGCGTCATGAAGGTTGAGATAGTGTCAAACCATCTCTAGATGTAGTTTCTGGGTTTAAAGCGTAATATTGATAAAGTTCAAGTTCTTTATTTAAAAGCTGTAAATAATTTTTTAATTTTGGATGATAAAACTGATTGGAATTTTCAAGACAAATCCAACCTGCTTGTACTTGATGAGCATAGCTCTGATTTATCAATTGCTTTAAATAAGATTCCAACTCATTAAATCGATTTAATTTTTGTTCATGTAAGAATTGGAAATGTAATAATAAAATTTCCTCATCCTTATTTGAGTGTTCATGATTTAAAGCGGGTATATGATATGCCTTTAAATCTTCTTCATACAACTTGTGCCGTATCGGCAAAATTTCTTTTACAAAAAGCTTAGCTAATTCAATCAACTGATACGAAACTTTCTTTGCTTGTGCTACGACATAAGGTTTGAGTAATTGATCTGATTGTGCTGAAGCGAAGATATTCCCAAGAAAAGCACCCACAGCACCACCAACCATAGCTCCTATAGGACCTGCTATGATCGCACCGCCCCAAAAACCAATATTTTTACCAGCCAAGACTCCAGAAACTTTTGCACTAGTATCAACTATAGTGTGTAAAGCTGCATCCTTAGCTTCGTAACCTCCATGTTCATATAAATGATAATGGCGTTTAGACGATACGAACAGAGCAAGAAATGGTGTTAATACACTCTCTTGCATTGAACCAAATTGATCTAAATGAGTGACAGAATCGGCTAGAACCGTCTGTACTGTTTCATGTGATAAATCATAATCAATAATGACATTTGGATGATCTTTAAAATATTCTGCCATTTCACTATTAATAATGACTGGGATATCAGGATGATTGTTTAAGTGTTGTTGAATATAACTTTCACTAGTAGTGCACTTCACTTGCATTGGTTGACCATCTACAAGTAAGTCATATCCCATTTGATTCGCTTTTTCAGGAAACACAACATGATGACCTTGAGCTTTTAAATGTTCAGCCACTTGCTGCTCAGCAACATAACCAGATAAGCGTGTAAGTGCACCATCACTCAAAGTACTTGCCTTATCCTGCAAATCAAAAAAATTAGTTGGATGATCTGCTGAGGAAAATCCTAATGCTTGTAACACTTCCGGTTGAATCTGAGAGTAGTTCCATAAACTAAAAGCAGAGATGATTCCTGCTTGAAGTACACTATCATTAATTTTTAATTGTTTATTTAGCACATAATGTAAGCGCTCATTCAGATGATGATGAACATTAAAATATTTCTTAACCTCATCAGGTGAGAGACCTAGCGGAGCAGATCTCACTAAATCGTTATAATAAGGAAGTTCAGCATTCCCTCCAAAAAATTTATTTGATGTGTTATAACTTAATCGTTGTAAACCACCCAATAATTGTGATGTTGCTCCCGGACTAGAAAGTGAATTAAACTTATATAGAGTCAATTTTTCATTAATTAGTGTTTGGTACTGTTTATATTGACTTTTGTTATGGGATGAGTATTGATAATTTAAACTTTGAGCCAGCTCTATATCTTTAACATTATAAGAATATTGTCCATCTCTTTGAATTAGAAGATCTATAAAACTTCCCAAAGCATCCATATGCCGTTCTATTTTATGGTGTTTAGTGCGTGTTAGATTTATCTTTTGATAGAAGATAGCTTTACTATATTGCTTATTTCGTGTTAGAGCTTTAATCAGATATTCATTAAGTTTTGTGCTTTGATAAACACTCACCATTGAATCGAGAATTTTTTCAGAGTCAGGTAAAAAACCACGATCCTCAAGAATAGAAGCTATATACTCATATTCATTTATTTTAAAAATATTGTATTTTAAGGCCTGTAAACACCACTGTTCAGCCCAACCATTATTCTTACTTATTTGGTCAACTATATGACTTCTGCTCTGATTCTCCAATAAACAAAAAATAATATTATGTAATAAGGTACAAGCTTCAGCATTGTTTTCAGGATTAGGGAAACGCCAAATTTTGTGCTCTTCCAATAAAATTACTTTCTCATACTGTTGCCAATGATTTGAAATTTCTTTTTGTGAGAAAAGAAGCATCATTTCAATAATACTTAGATCATTGCGAAAACGTAGAAAAGTTAACCAACGATTTTGAAGTAATTTAATCGTGAACATAAAATCATTTAAAATCTTTTATTAAAGCATACAATTAATTGCAAAAAAAAACAATTTTTTCAATAAATATTATTGAATCCGCATGATAAGTATTAGTTATTTGATCCGAATCAATCCTTGCCAATAAAACCCCCCACCTAATAAGGTGGGGGGTTTTGAAATTAAAAGCTGGCGATGACTTACTCTCACATGGGTAACCCCACACTACCATCAGCGCTAAGTGGTTTCACTTCTGAGTTCGGGAAGGGATCAGGTGGTTCACACTTGCTATTGTCGCCAGCAAACTGTTATGACTATGCTTTGGTCTTATTCGCTGTGTACTTTGTTATGTACTTCGCTTGCCATTGCTTTGGTCAAATGAGTGTATTAACAGTAAAAATTGAGTCGTGCATTGTATTTAGCAATTCGTTCTGAATCAAGTTATTTATGACGTTTATGTCATTGGTATGAATCGATTCTTGCATATTCAACAACCACTTGGGTGTTGTATAGTCAAGCCTCACGAGCAATTAGTATTGGTCAGCTTCACACGTCACCGTGCTTCCACATCCAACCTATCAACGTCCTAGTCTCGAACGGCTCTTTAGTGGACATA
>NZ_JAYROT010000077.1:0-28064 GCF_041911495.1 Acinetobacter sp.
CGACGGACTGTTAATCCGCAGGTCCCTGGTTCGAGCCCAGGTGGGAGAGCCAAGATTTGAGCGAAATGCTCTACAATGAAAAAGCCTAGATGAAATCATCTAGGCTTTTTTGTATTTAAAAGACTAACTATTCGCAATTAATCTAAATATTGGCGTAAAAAAATCGGCGATGTATCGCCGATTTAATTAAAGTGATTTAAGACTTTTTCTTTACTTCATAACAGTCTGCAAGGTCAATTGAAAGTGTGCCTCGAATACGTTTCTGCTGATCAAGGTCTTCAGCGCTCGGCTCAAAGTTTGCATCATCTTTGTCTTTAGCCTTAACATATCCCCCTCTATAAAGATTATAGAAGTTCACCCAATTGGCAATAGCATTAGCGCTATCAGTGATACTGATATTCGGTAGCTGACCTGTTTCCTCAAACTCTTCTGAGGATACATTCAATAAGTTGTGGATATTTACACGCACACCAAGATTTGAAGGTGTTTCTGAATCAATAGGCATCGAAGTAGACAACCCCAATACAACGCCATCTAACTTCCCGAACTGTGATCCTGCAATAATCATACGAATACCAAAGCTACGATCACCCTGTGCCTCTTGAGGGTTAGTTGCAGTCAATGTGCCTAAACGATACTGTTTGACACCATAGTGATCTTTTGGCTCCGCTTCGCTTGCATCTGCAATACCACACATACCAGACATTGATGTAGATCGATTTACCGATAAACGGTATTTTTTGCAAATCGACAAAATCAGGCTAAACTACGCTCGGTTTACTCTTTGCTTGGCGAATACTGTGCATTTACATTCTGTGACGTGCCACTCATCTTTTGATTTATCCAGTCTTAATCAATATTTAAGTAAATATTATGGATATTGTTTTCTTAATGATAACAACCACCCTTTTTTTGCAGTCTTTCCAAAGTCACTCAGTATTTTTGGTAGAAACAGCCAATTTTTGCGCCGTACAGATTTTTCCTATGACTACGCCAACTTTAATGAAAAATTAGAATTTATCTTACCGATATCTTCAGATCGTCAATCACTTTCTTCATCTGAGATTCAATTTACGGGTGGCTACGTTTGCTTTTATTCATATGATTTTGTCAGTTCTACATACATTTCCAATTCACAAAATAGCCAACCTCACCTCTCCCCCACAGCCCTCATTGGTGAATACGATATTTTTATTCAACAAAAAAACAATCAATGGACGCTTTTTTTTGACTCAACATTGAGTGATCAAACCGCATTACTCAAACTCATTCATGATTTACAAAATCCTGCTGTCACACAGAGCGGTAACTCTTTTCAGTTGCAACAATCACTACAAGCTCGCTGGTCTAAAGCTGACTATGTATCTGCATTTCAAAAAGTACAAGATTATTTATATGCTGGCGACTGCTATCAAATCAATCTCACTCAAGAATTTCAAAGTAAAATTTCTCAAGGACGATTACTCCAACTTTTACCCGAGTTATTAGAATTAAGCCAAGCGCCTTTTGCAGGCTATATTGCGCATGACGATTTTGAGTTGTTGAGTTGTTCACCTGAGTTATTCATTGAGTTTCAAACTGATCGAATGATTCGCACCCGCCCAATTAAAGGTACACTCCCTCGTCATCAAGATGCGAAAATAGATCAAAAAAACCGTCAGCGACTTGCTCAATCAGAAAAAGATCAAGCGGAAAATTTGATGATTGTCGATTTACTACGAAATGATCTGAGTGTATTTGCTAAAACAGGCTCAGTGAAAACCCCAAAACTTTTTGAAGTTGAAAGTTTTGCCCAAGTGCATCATCTAGTGAGTGAGATTCAAGCCAAATTAAAACCTGAAAGTAATCCATTAGAAATGCTGTTACAAGCCCTACCCGGTGGCTCAATCACTGGTGCACCAAAAATCCGTGCCATGCAAATTATTGACGAACTCGAAGGCAATGCACGTGGAGCGTATTGTGGCAGTTTGGGTTATTTTAACTATGATGGTACAGGACGATTTAATATTTTGATTCGTAGCTTACAACGCTACGGCGATGCGCTGAGTATTTGGGCTGGTGGTGGGATTACTGTGGCGTCCGATGTCGATGCAGAATATCAGGAATGCTTTGATAAGGTATCGGCGTTACTCGATTTTCTCAATCAATTTGCCGACACTTCATCTACATAACCCCACCCAGCCTCCCCTTACAAAAGGGAGGAGCTCAAGACGCATCCTACTGGCGTTACAAACGTAGTAAAGCAATCCAATCGTAAATTAAAGGAACGTCTTTAAGCTATCAATTAAGCGTTGATTTTGTTCATCCGTGCCCACGGTGATGCGCAGATAATTATCAATGCGTGGACGATTGAAGTGACGTACAATCACACCTTGCTCACGTAATTTTTGTGCAATCGGCGCCGCAGAAACCGCACCATGTGTGGCAAAAATAAAATTGGCTTTCGATGGTAACACCTTAAAATCAAGCGCTTGCATCTCGGCAATCAATTGCTCCCGACTGGCAATGACTTTTTCACATTGCGCTTCAAAATACGGCTGATCTTCAAACGATGCCACTGCACACGCTAGTGCAAAACGATCGATCGGATAGGAGTTAAAACTATTTTTTACCGATTCAAGTGCCGTGATCAGATGTGGCTGTGCGATCGCATAACCGACTCGAAGCCCTGCTAACGAACGCGATTTGGATGTGGTTTGACAGACCACGAGATTTTCAAATTCAGCGACTAAACTGACAGCCGACTCCGCACCAAAATCCACATACGCCTCATCAATCACCACTACTGAATCAGGATGATCGTTAAGTAGTTTTTTGATTTGATCAATCTCAATCGCTCGTCCAGTTGGTGCATTTGGATTAGTAATGATGATGCCACCGTTCTGACCGCCATTGGCTTGACGATAATCTTCAACATCAATTTCAAAAGAATCAGTCAACGGAATTTCAATCGTATTTAAACCAAAAAACTGACTATACACAGGATAAAAACTATAGCTAATGTCAGGATAAAGTAGCGGTTTATCTTGTACAAAAAATGCCTTAAAAATATGTGAAAGCACTTCATCTGAGCCGTTACCGACAAAGACATTGTCCACCGCTACACCCTGCTGTTTGGCAATCGCCTGCTTAAGCACGCTAGCATCAGGATCAGGGTAAAGTTTTAGCGCATCCGCTTGATTGGCGATGACCGCTTGTACCGCCTCCACCACTTTTGGCGATGGCGGGTAAGGGTTTTCATTAGTATTAAGCTTGAGTAAATTTTGAATTTTTGGTTGTTCACCTGGCACATACGGCTCAAGCTCACGTACCAGCGGACTCCAAAAACGCTTTTGCTGTGTAGTAATTTCTATCGACATTTTTAATCTCAGCTTTGAATTCCCCCTCATTATCATTCAATTGAGCCCCCCCCTTTTCAAGGGGGGATTAAGGGGGGATGATCAGATATTTAACAGTATTACATTTAAAAATTGGGCGAAGTTATTAAAGTGAAGACTGATAACGATACCGTGCCGAGCGTGCATGGGCATCCAAGTTTTCTTGTTGCGCCAAGATATCCGCCGTTTTCGCCAAAGTTTTTACACCTTCCTCAGAACACATGATCAAACTGGAACGCTTCTGAAAATCATACACCCCAAGCGGCGAAGAAAAACGTGCCGTACCTGATGTCGGTAATACATGGTTTGGTCCTGCACAATAGTCACCAATCGCTTCAGGGGTATAACGCCCCATAAAGATTGCACCCGCATGGCGGATTTCTGCACTCATGACTTCAGCTTCGTCCAAACAAAGCTCCAAATGCTCAGGTGCGACTTGGTTAATCAATTGAATCGCTTCAGCACGATCTTTGACCAAGACCAATGCACCACGATTGACAATCGACGTTTTGGCAATCTCGGCTTTAGGCAAATCTGCTAAATGGCTTTCAATTTTCTCTGCAACCGCTTCGAGCAAGTCTAGATCAGGCGTGATCAAAATCGCTTGTGCAACCGTGTCGTGCTCGGCTTGCGACAACAAATCCATCGCCAACCACTCGGCATTATTTTCGCCTTCGGCATAGACCAAAATTTCCGAAGGTCCTGCGATCATATCAATACCAACCTGACCAAACACTGCACGTTTCGCAGCAGCCACAAAGCGATTACCTGGCCCTGTGATTTTATCCACTTGCGGAATCGTTGCTGTACCATAAGCAAGTGCTGCAACCGCTTGCGCTCCGCCAATGGTAAACACTCGGCTAACACCTGCAAGATACGCCGCAGCCAAGACCAATGGATTCAGCTCACCATTTGGCGCTGGTACCACCATGATAATTTCAGGGACGCCTGCAACATGCGCAGGAATCGCATTCATCAAGACTGACGATGGATACGATGCCAAACCACCCGGCACGTAAATACCGACACGATCCAGTGGCGTGACTTTTTGTCCAAGCGTGTTGCCCAATGCATCGACATAGGTCCAGCCATCTTGCTTTTGCGCTTGGTGAAATTCACGGATACGATTTGCTGCAAGCTCAAGGGCTTGACGAACCTCATCACTTAAGCCATCAAAGGCATGTTGCAATTGTGCTTGAGTCAATTCTAACTGTGAAAATGTTGTCGCAGGATGTCGATCAAATTGCTGTGTCAATGCCAACACATGCACATCACCTTTTGCTCGAACCTCAGCAATGATTTGATCAACTGTTTTCAGGAGTTCAGGATCATTGACGGTTTCAAAAGCTAAAAGTTCAGCGAATTGCTGTTGGAAATTTCGATCTTGCGTTGACAAACGGCGCATTAAATTCATTCCACAGATTGATAAAAAAAAGTTATTTTACCTGTTTTCTAAGCCCTTGTGGCGAATGATACACCGTAAATTCTACTTAATTCATGGATTATGATAATAATGAATTATGGATTTCTAGATTGAACAGCCTGTTCAAGTTGCGTCAAAATCGGATTTAATAATGCGTGTTTACGCTTAAAACTAGCTTTATTGACGATCAAACGAGAAGATACTTTGCAGATCTCTTCCAAAGGCTCTAAGCCATTGGCACGCAAGGTATTTCCTGTATCCACCACATCAACGATGTAATGCCCAAGACCAACCAATGGCGCAAGTTCCATCGACCCATAGAGCTTGATCACATCAACTTGCTCACCACGACTGGCATAAAATTGACGTGTCAGATTGACATATTTGGTGGCGATACGCAGGCGACCTTGTGGTTTTTGCATACCAACTTTGCCTGCGGTCATCAGTTTACATTTGGCAATTTGCAAATCCAGTGGCTCATAGACATTTTCCGAGCCATATTCCATCAATACATCTTTACCTGCCACGCCAAAATCTGCCGCACCATTTTCCACATAGGTCGGCACGTCACTGGCACGCAAAATCAGAATGCGTACTTGAGGATGTGTGGTTGGGAAAATCAATTTACGTGATTTATCAGGATCTTCAAGTAGCTCTACCCCTGCTTCAGCGAGTAGTGGCAAAGTTTCTTTGAGGATACGCCCTTTGCTTAACGCTAAAGTCAAACCATGATCAAAATTCCCCATGAGTTCAGCGTCTGAGATGCGTTTGTCTGAGAGGCTTTGTGATGAGAGAGCTTGTTCCTGTGACATTTAACCTTAACCTTTTGCTAAACTGCGTATCTAAATCGTTGCGTGAAAATTTTATCTGCTGAAACTACAGCACGTTAATGAATACGTTGAATATCCGCACCTAAGGATTGGAGTTTGGCTTCAACATCCTCATAACCACGATCAATATGATAAATCCGATCGACTACAGTTTCGCCTTCTGCCGCCAACGCTGCAATCACGAGAGAAAATGAGGCGCGTAGATCGGTCGCCATCACAGGTGCACCTTGTAGTTTTTCCACGCCAGTGACGGTCGCATCATTACCTTCGACTTGGATATTTGCACCCATACGGCATAACTCAGGTACGTGCATAAAGCGATTTTCGAAAATGGTTTCTGAGATGGTTGCAAAGCCACGACCAAGTACATTCACCGCCATGATCTGCGCTTGCATATCAGTAGGAAACTCAGGATGTGGCAACGTACGGAAACTCACTGCTTTCGGGCGTTTTCCCTGCATATCGAGCTCAATCCAATCTTCACCACGCGTCACTTCTGCGCCCATTTCTTCAAACTTTTCAAGGACTGCTTCCATCAAGTTTGGATCGGTATGCGTGGTTTTGATTTTACCACCCGTGATCGCAGCAGCAGCAAGATATGAACCTGTTTCAATACGATCGGCAACTACGGCATATTCACAGCCTTGCAAACTTTCTACACCTTCGACGATCAATGTATCAGTATCAATACCTGAGATTTTTGCACCCATTTTATTGAGTAGATTGGCAAGATCGGTAATTTCAGGCTCACGTGCTGCATTACGAATTGTCGTTGTACCCTCAGCAAGTACCGCTGCCATCAGAATATTTTCAGTACCGCCGACAGTGACCATATCAAAGACCACTTCGTCCCCTTTGAGGCGACCATCGACTTTGGCAAGTACATAGCCTGCTTCGACTTCGATCTGTGCACCCAATGCTTCAAGGGCTTTGAGATGTTGATCGACAGGACGTGAACCAATCGCACAGCCACCTGGCAAAGACACTTTCGCCTCGCCATAACGCGCAAGCAGTGGTCCAAGCACCAAGATCGAAGCACGCATAGTTTTTACCAATTCATATGGTGCAAAATAATTATCTAGCGTACTGGTATCCGCAACGACCGTGTCCCCTTCGTATGTCATGGTGATACCTAAGCCAGCGATCAACTTTACTAAAGTATTGACGTCTTTAAGATTCGGGACATTGGTTAGCGTAATTGGTGTTTCTGCCAAAATCATCGCCGCAAGCAGTGGCAACGCTGCATTTTTCGCACCTGAAATTTTGACTGTGCCGTTTAAAACATTACCGCCACGAATGAGAAATTTATCCATTTAGCCTTATGCTCCAAACATGCTGACTTTGCGCCATTCTTCTGGGGTCATCGCACGAATCGTCACTGCATGCACTGCGCCAGAGGCAATATGCTCATTGATTGGGGCGTAGACAGCTTGTTGGCGAGCGACGGTTCTTTTACCTTCAAAACCTGTATCAACGATACGTAGGTCAAATTTTCCTGCTTCTCCAGTTACGGCAATATCCGCATCAGGAAATGCTTGCGCTAATAAGCTCTTAAGCTGTTCAGTATTCATGGTACTGGGCTCTAATTCGTTCAAGACTAAACTGCGTAGTTTACTATAAGTTTGATCTAGACTACAAAAGTAAAGCATAGAAAAGGCAAAGATTTATCAAATTTTATGGAATTTTCAAACAGATTAATCAAATAAAAATCAGGGCAAAAGCCCTGATCTAAAAACAACTCAAGTGAATGGCAAAATAGCTAAATTCAAAACACTTAAAATCAACAATACTCCAAATCAATTTCATATAAGTGTCTGAATTTTTCATCCAATTATGCAAACAGTTTATGCAACTAATTTGTGCAACGGCTTATTCGCCAACTGATTATGCGTGAGCTTTTGCCGTGCAAGTTGTCGTTTTAATTTTTCACTAATTTTATGAATTGCCTGATACATATCATCTGCGGTTGCCTTAGCGACCAACTCTTTGCCCGGTACTCGAAGAATCACTTCAGCATGATGGTTATCCTGCCCTTTGTGACTTCTAGAATTCAGCCGATGATCTTTTTGTAATTTGACCTGCATGCTACACACTTGGTCTAAATGTTGCGTAATTTTGGAAAATTGCTCAGTAATCTGTTCTTCAATCGCTGGGGTAATCGCCAAATGATGACCACGAATTGCTATATGCATAGTACCACCTCCCATGTAATTGAAGTCAAACATGATCAGTGGACAAGATTTTAAAATGACTATTTTATACAAACTTCATATCAATCTAATTTTAAACTACTAAAAAGACATCTATTTTCATTTAAATCATCTACATATCTTGCAATATCAATGAATCATGTCGGGCTCCCATTTTGATTTAATACGGTTTGATTTGTTCATGCTGTGATCAAAAAATCAATCAACTGCACCACTCTAAATAATCATAGAAACCAAGTTAAAGCAATACTTTTCGATCTGAAGAAGATGGGATATTGAGGGATTCACGGTATTTCGCCACTGTACGCCTTGCTACGTCGATACCTTCATCTTGTAACAATTTCGCAATCGCATTGTCCGAGAGTGGTTTCTTTTGATTTTCTGCTGCGATGAGCTTTTTGATCATGGCACGAATCGCAGTTGAAGAACATTCCCCACCAGTTGCCGTACCCACATGACTGGAAAAGAAATATTTAAGTTCGAACAAACCATTTGGGGTCAAAATATATTTATTGGTCGTCACCCGAGATACGGTCGATTCGTGCAACTCCACTTCATCTGCCACATCACGAAGTACCAAAGGCTTCATGCCTTCTGCGCCAATTTCAAAAAAATCACGTTGATGTTCGACAATACATGTTGCAACTTTTAATAAAGTTTTATGGCGTTCATCAATGCTTTTGATAAAGTTTTTTGCTTCAAGCATTTGAGTTTTGAGATATTGATTATCAGCACTTTGATCCGCACGTTTAATCATCCCTGCATAGAAAGAATTGACCCGAAGTTTTGGCAACACATCAGGATTTAAGAAAACATGCCAACGCTCATTTTTCTTTTGCAAAATCACATCAGGCGTTTGATAGTCTTGCTCCTGCTCTTGAAATCTTGCTCCCGGAGCAGGATCAAAGGATTTGAGCAAAGCCATCGCTTGTTTGAGTTGATCGAGATCAAGCTGAGTTTTGCGCATCAGCTTATTAATATCATTCGTCAGCAATAATTCGGCATTTTGTAATAGCATTTTAGCTTGATGTTTTAGCGTTGCATTTTGCTGATATTGTTCGAGTTGAATCGCTAAGCACTCGACCAAGTTGCGACTGGCACTGCCCAGTGGGTCAAGCCGTTGAATATATTTCAGCACCACGACCACTTCATCGAGCTCAAGCTCTTCTTCAACATCAGCCTGTTGCAACATGTGCTGTGCAGACGCAAGTATCTCTTCTAGCTCACAATCCAAATAGCCACGTTCATCTAACGCATCAACAATACAATGTGCGACGACTTTTTCGACGTCATTGAGATGCAATAGATTAATCTGCCAAAGCAAATGTTCCTGTAAGCTATCACTGCTGGTTCGATTGTCTTCACGCTCTTCAAACTCAGGCGTCGCCATCGCCGTAGATTGATGCGTATAGACGTCGTCCCAATCGGTATCGACGGGTAGATCGTCTGGAATGGTATCTTGTTGCATTTGATCTTGAAGGGTTGGATCAACTTCTTCTTTTTTGGCTTCGCCGTATTCTTCTTCGATCTTTTCAAGCAGTGGATTGCTATCGAGTTGAGATTGGATTTCTTGTTCTAATTCTAAAGATGATAATTGTAAAAGCTTGATGGCTTGTTGAAGCTGAGGTGTGAGCGACAGTGAATTCGCTACTTTTAAACCTACAGATAACTTCATTGCAATATATCCACCTAAGTGACTGATTGATCAACCAAATCCACTTCATAAGAAAATAAATATAAAAAAGTAGACGTCAATCAAATGAAAGGAGAAAAACCCAAATTCACACGCATAGCAAAATCTATGCCTAGAATCATAATAGCTACACAACTCTATAAATGCAACGCTATACAGTGCAATATTTCAGCCGTTGATCGCCTACGCAACAAATCTATATTTCATCAGGCGAAATATAGATTTCTTATGAATTTTTTATGAAAAAAGTTGTATTTTTAAGCAAATCTGACATATTAAACATGCGTGTATAATATATGCATTTTGTAATGGTGCGAAAAAACAAACTGCCATGTATTATAATCTTGAGAAATAACTCCAAAATCATCATATTCACTATTCTGGAATTATTTTAACGAGTGGCTTTAGGCTACTGACTCAATCACCCAAAGCGACACAATATAAGTCAACAATTCAAGCACAGCGTATAGAACGTATTTTTGCACCCGATGAACTGAATGGCTTTGATGATAGTCATTGCATTCATGTACCTGTCGCTTTTATTCATGAGCTCACTTTTGCAGACTCATTGCAAACTGTATTAGACATCGTCGCAAAGTGGGTCAGTCATATTTTTCAAACGGATCTTGCCAGTATTAGCCTACAAAAAGATACCAATCAATTAAAACTCTATACGATCAACGGTATTCAAGCCATTCCTATGGATTTTCCCTTACCTATTGATCAGACATTTATTGGTCGTACGTTTCACACGTCTAAATTGATGATCTGTGATGACACCACGGTATCTGATGAATTGGACTGCATCAAACTCAGCGTTGGTGGACTAGGTAGTTGTATGGACGCACCAATGATCCATAATGGCATTACCATCGGGACACTGAACGTCGCAGATGCTCGAAAGTATTGCTACAGCAAAGCGCAAGCTATCCAACTACAATGTTTAGCAAATTGGATTGCCTTGAATATTCGCTTGCATTTGCAACTCCAAGAAATGGATTTACTAGCATCGACAGATGAGCTGACAGGCAGATTTAACCGTAGACGCTTTACCCATGAAAGCAATGAAAATATGCAATGCTTTTTGCATCAGCATACGCCATATGTTGTTGGCATCTTAGATGTTGATTTATTTAAAGATTTAAATGATCACTATGGACATACTGCTGGTGATTATGTATTAAAACATCTCACAAAAATTATTCGCAAAACCATTCGAAAACAAGATTTTATCGCACGTATCGGTGGTGAAGAGTTTGCTATTATTTTGCCCGCATGCGTGACAGATGAAGCTTTTGAAATCTTTGAGCGAGTTCGTCACAACATCGAACAACACCCTCTGGAGTATGAGCAACAAAAAATTCATTACACCGTCAGCATTGGGTTCTCAGAAGTTGCCACAACAGATCAACATTCGGAAGATATCTTTAAGCGTGCAGACAAAGCACTCTATCAAGCCAAAGCAGACGAGCGGAATCAAGTACGCTGTGGAAATTAACACACTAGAATTTGAAAAAATTAATCACTAAATCTGCTTTAATCGCCAATCTTATTTTAGTTGCCAAATCCATTTTTGGTTTTGATTCAATTGTTGGCGCTGATCCAATTTGCGATCACCTAAGATTTTTAATACCAATACTAAACTTAACAATAATAACAAATACCATGAACCAAGCTTACCCCAACCCACCATATGCCACGCATCGACTTGTGATGGATAGAGCCAAATTTGGTAAAAGGTACTGATATTTTCAGCGATCCAAATCAGAAATGCTAAACACAGTAAAATGAACAACATTGGCAATTTAAAAGTGTGCTTTTGCAATTGGAAGTGCACCGTCGTTTTCCAAAAAATCAACACTGAAATCACAAATAAAAGTAGTCGAATATCTGGAACAAAAAATTTCGACATAAAGTTGATATACGACACAACTGCCAACGCTAACATGATGGCAAAACTCGGCAGATTCACCATACTGACCTGAAATAGACGCAAACTCCGTGCAAAAAAGCTTCCCACCGCAGAGTACATAAAGCCTGCAAATAACGGCACCGTGTAGAGTTTAAAAACAGCAGGTTGTGGATATTGCCACGAAGCAATCGCAGGATGGGTGAGGAACAATTCCATACCCATTGCCATGATATGAAATAGCGCAATGACTTTAGCTTCAGACCAGCTTTCCAGTTTGAAATACAAAAGGAAAATCTGTACCAAAACTGCGAATATCAATAAATAATCATAACGATATAAGCCATAAAATGGCTCATGTCCCATTGGTGCTGTAATCACAAAAGCGAGTAACAACAATATGCCAAACAACGCTGCCCACACTGCTTTTGCGACAAATTCAGCGACAAGCTTTGCACCGTTGACAATGATTTCCACGTATATTTTCAACTCGTCAGTCTTTATTGTAGAGCATTAAAGTGTGCAGATAATTACAAATATTTTTGACTATATTCATGCACCGTATCGACAAAGACTTTCGGCATCGTAGGATCAACCCACTGGGTAATACCATGTCCAAGATTTGCCACATAACCCGTTTTTTCACCATTGGCATAGGCTTGATCGATCATTCGTTTTACAGCTGTTTCGATGGCTTTAGGCGTACCGTACAATGTTGCAGGATCAAGATTCCCTTGTAACGCAACACGCCCTGCGACTTGACGGCGCGCCTGCGCAAGTGGTGTTGTCCAGTCCAAACCGAGCGCATCAGCTCCACTTTCCAACATTTCAGGAATCCACAAGCCACCACCTTTGGTAAAGACAATCACAGGAATACGTTGTCCATCTTTTTCTTTGGTTAAGCCTTTAATAATCTTTTGCATATATTGCAAAGAAAAATCCACATAGTCTTGATGTGCTAATGCCCCACCCCAACTGTCAAAGATCTGAACAGCTTGTGCGCCTGCTTCAATTTGTGCATTGAGATAATCAATCACCGAATCTGCAAGATGATCAAGCAAGGCATGCAATAGCTCAGGTTTTGCAAATAACATCTCTTTACTATATCGAAAATCTCGACTTGAACCACCTTCGATCATATAGGTTGCCAGTGTCCACGGACTGCCTGAAAAACCAATCAACGGTACAGCACCGCCAAGTGCAGCGCGAATGGTCGAAACCGCTCGCATCACATAATCCAAATCACTGCTTGCATTGAGCTTTGGCAACTGTGCAATATCCTGCTCGGTACGCACAACTTTTTGAAACTTAGGTCCTTCACCTGTTTCAAAATATAGCCCCAACCCGAGCGCATCAGGAATGGTGAGAATATCTGAAAATAATATTGCAGCATCAAGCTCATAACGACGCAGTGGTTGCAAAGTCACTTCACAAGCGAGCTCAGCATTTTTGCATAACGATAAAAAATCACCCGCTTGCTCACGTATCGCACGATACTCTGGCAAATAGCGTCCTGCTTGACGCATCATCCATACTGGCGTGGTATCTACAGGCTGACGAAGGAGTGCACGTAAAAATCGGTCATTTTTTAAAGCGGTCATGGGCTGTCATCATTCGCAAAAAATTTGTCGCTCATGATAGCAAACTCGTCCGCTCTATTCATGATTTCTTCTTTAAAAATGCAATGGGCTAACGCAATCAAACTGCCCGCACACAATTTAGACAAATTTAAATACTGGGAATACATCCACTTCATCATCCACAACATTCTTAAATATATGTTTTTAAAATATAAAAAAATGCAGCTTCGTGCATACATTTCCTTAAAAGTTGTAACTTAGACTACAAAACCATTACGTGAAGACATAAACTTTATTTTATAATTAGGCAGATAACAACATTTTCTTAGGACAATTGCATGTTTGCACCTAGTAAACCCTACAATAAACTCAGTTTAAGTTTGAGTATTGGACTTGTCTGCGCTTTTAGCCCCAACATCCATGCAGAGAATACTGCAAGTCAAGCCTTAAAGCCGACTCCTGCAACAGAAGTGCCAATCGAATCTTATCGTCTATCTAAAGCGCAAGGTGCGACTGAACTTCGTCAGCGCTCAGAAAGTGCACAAATCGAATTAAACGATGTTCAAATTACGGCGAATACAGCACAAGAAGCAGCTACAAAGCAAGCTACAACTCGTCAAGTAACCGTGCAACAAGGCATTCAACAACAAAGCTTACCTGTTCCAACAACTACTCAAGCGAATAGCCCAGTTCCTGCAGAGCAAGATGCGTCATCAAATAGTGACAACACTGTGGCATCAGGTAGTGGTTTTTCCGTTCCTGCACAGGATGAAATTGAAAATAGTACAGCAGGTTCATCACCAATTGCAGATACAGCTGAAGCGCAAGCAGTAAAAAATGCCAAATGGACGTTAGATGGTCTAAATCAAACTGGTTGGGTTGATGGTATTGAGAAAGGTCGTCTACCTGTCTTTGCAAAAATCCAAGTTTTACTGAATCGTAAGCATGCTTCACCAGGTGCGATTGATGGTGCAACAGGGATGAATACCCTGAAAGCGATTTCAACCTACCAAACCATGAACAAGCTCGATGCTACTGGCAAGATGGATCAACAGACTTGGGACAGCTTAAATGCGGGTCAATCTGAGCCTGTATTTGTAGAATACACTATCACAGAAGATGATTTGAAAGGACCGTATGCTGATTCGATTCCATCGAACTATGCCCTGCAAGCCAAGATGAAAGGTTTGTACTACACACGTGTCACCGAAATGCTTGGCGAACGTTTCCACATGGATGAAAATTTCTTAAAACAGATCAATCCTGATGCAACATTTAAGAAGGCAGGCGAGAAAATCATCGTAGCGAATATTCGCAATAACTTACCTGAAGATATTCATCTGATCATTGCGCATAAAGGTGCAAAACAACTGTATCTCTTTAACAGCAAAAATAAGATGATTGCGTCGTTCCCTGCAACGATTGGTAGTAGTGATACGCCATCACCAACAGGTACACATACCGTAAAAAATATTGCACCAAATCCATGGTATGGCTATAGTCCGAAAAACTTTGTTCAAGGCAACAACATGAAGCCTCTGTCATTGCCGCCAGGTCCAAACAATCCAGTGGGCAATATGTGGATTGGTTTATCTAAACCATCATTTGGTATTCACGGTACGCCGAACCCATCACTTATCTCAAAAACTGCTTCACATGGCTGTATTCGTTTGACCAACTGGGATGCACAAGATTTAGCGAAACGTGTGAAAAAAGGCATTACGGTTAAATTCTTAGAATAATTGCTGTTTTAATATTTTTTTAAGAGCTAAAGAAGCCCTTCGATTGAAGGGCTTTTCTTTGTTCAGAAAACTTTAATCATTTAAAAATTAGAAGTTGTATCGAGCCATGACGCCAACACGGTTGTCTTTGTAGTCATCGCCAGCAAAAGTTTCTCGTTTACCATTGATGTATTCAATACCAAGATCAACAGGTTTCAGTGGTGAATAGATAAAGTTAATCCAAGCCTGTTCAACTTCTTTATTCCCAGCAGGATTCAGTGTTGCATATTCACTGTCATCATCGGCAAACATCGCACCATAAGCAATCGTTGAACGAAGGTTTGGTAAGATTTTATAGGTTGCACCAACTTGGAACGCATTAAACTCATTTTGCGCCAAATCACCAGCATTGACTGCAAAAGCTGAGTTTGAACCGTACAGATAGTTGCTGTTGCCTTCCACATGCGAAACATCAGCAGTTAACTTTAATGGATCAGCCAATTGAAAACTTGCACCTGCAGCAACGCCCCAAGCTGTTTCGTCTGAATCATTATTGCCTTCAGCTTCGTAGCGCTCAGCCAATGCACGTACGCTCACATTCCCCTTACCTTCTGCAAAACCTTGATTCAACTTGGCAGTCAATACAGGAAGTTTATATTTTGCGGTTGCTCCAGTTGCAGCACTATTACCCTCTTCGGCTGACAATACGATTTGTGTTGCAGGCGCAAGGTTATGGCTATAACGTACTTGTGGAATACGAGAAAAACCGCCACCGATGTTGGTAATAAAGTCGATCATCTCAGGTGCATGATTGCTCAAAAAGTTCGACGTGGTTTGACCAAACAACCAATTATTGAATGTTAAGTACGCATGACGAATACGTAGATTCTCCGTTGCACTTACAAAGTCAACTTCGACTTTACCCCCAACTTTTTGCCCTGCAATCGGTGAGCTAAAGTCCAATCCGAAACGAGTCACTTTAGCTGTCGCACGTAGCTTATCTTGCGTTGCCCCATCGCTACTCGCTGCGCGGTTAAAATCATCATCTGCACCTTCGATGATGTAGTTTGCATCACCACGGATGAAACCATATAAATCCACTTCTGCGCCTTTACTTGTCGTGATTTTTAAATCTTGAGTATCCACTTTGATCGCTGGCGGTGGCGCAGAATGGGCATGATGTTGTACATGGGCTGGTGGTGCAACTGGCGGAGCGGAACGCTGTGCAGCGAGCTGTTGACCTTGCTGCTGAACCAGACTACGAAGCTCTTGAATCTCTGCACGAAGTTGTGCGATCTCATCGCTGTCTGCAGCAAAGCTCATTGAAGACATCGCCCCTAATGCCAAACTTAAGCTACTGAGCTTGAGGACTTTTGCAAAATTCAACTGTGAACTCAATTTTGGATTCATTTTTTACTCCTTATTCAACCCAGACCTGCCAAGCAATTTCAGTACCGAATCGCCTGAACATCTCGCCAATCCCTGTGCGTTGAAATCAATTTTTTGGGCAAGAACTGCATTGTAATAATTTGTTCATCAAGCTGTATATTGTCTTAGCCAAAAGTATTAGCTGATTTTAAAAAATTCATGCAACTTATTTTATTTATTTCAAATCAATAATTTATGTTAAGTGATTTGAAAATTTATAACTTTAGTCAATGATTTACATTCTGTTTCAGAATAGCACTTTAGTCGTAATGCAATGCGAATGATTAATTCGTAACTTGAAAATTGAACTTGTCAGCCATTTAAATTTGCGGATAAATGCGTATGATTTATCTCAAATACCGATGAAATGAATTCATCTTGTTAAACAAACAAATGCTTAACCTTTCATTTAGTTAAAGAAACTCATCACCGAAAACATCAGGGAATTTTATGAATATCGAACATGTTGCCGCAGTTGATCAAGCCATCACTTCTCGCCACTCCGTCCGTGCATTTTTAGACAAAGCAGTTGCGACATCGGACATCAAAGACATTCTACAAGTTGCCAGTCGTGCACCATCAGGCACAAACACCCAGCCATGGAAAGTCTATGTCGTAACAGGTAATAAACGCCAAGAAATGATTGATCGTGTGGTCGCAGCACAGCTTGAGATTTATGAAAGACCTGAGATGGCAAGTCAATATCACGAAACCTTTGCCTACTATCCTGAAACCTGGATTTCACCGTACATCGACCGTCGTCGTGAGAATGGCTGGGGGCTGTACGGTTTGCTCGGTATTCAAAAAGGTGAAAAAGAAAAGATGGCGACGCAACAACTGCGTAATTATCAACTCTTCGATGCGCCTGTCGCCTTATATTTCACTGTAAATAAAGCAATGGGCATTGGCTCAAAAATGGACATTTCCATGATGATTCAAAATGTCATGGTCGCTGCTAAAGCACGTGGTTTAGATACTTGCCCACAAGCTGCATGGAATCATTTTCATGGAATCGTACTGGATGTCTTGGGTGCGCCTGATGATGAGGAATTGGTATGCACAGTTGCACTTGGCTATGCCGATCCTGAACATATTGTGAATACGTTTATTACACCTCGTGTTCCTGCCGAGGAGTTTACTGTTTTCTTAGATTAATTTTGAATTCATAAAAAAATAGAGAGGTATGTCGTGGATACCTCTCTAGTTTGCTTTTATGTTTATCTTAGACAATAGCAGACTTCAATAAGTGATCATGCAAAGCTTGTACTGCTTCAATCGGCATATCTTGATATAGCGTCGCATGACCTTTACTGCGTTGATAGCGTAGCGTTACCCACACTCCTGATTTGCGTTGCTTTATCTCTGCGGACAACTGTTGTGGAAATGGTTTAGTTTGCTGTGCCAAATTTAGTAATGTACGAAGATGTTTTTCTTGCAATAACTTGTCCCACGCCTGCGACCACCATCCTCTGACCTCCAAACTTGATAAATTCTGAGAATGAGTCGCAGAATAATGATGACTTGCCTGTAGAATTTTACTGGTAATCTCCAACCACTCTTGTGGATGTTTAAAATCAGCCACCGTCCATGTGTAAGCTTTAGACTTTCTACTCATGCCTTGCTGATATATCGTTCGCAAACACAACATATCGCATGACATATAAGACTCAAATTCGATCTCCAAAATAAACTGTCGATTGGATTTCACATGTAGCGTCTTTTGATAAATCGTCTGTGATGAAACCAAAGCCTTTATGCCCAATAAAGCTTTTGTCCCTCGTACTATTTTATCTGATATCGTTCTTTTCATTCAGATTCACAAATTTTTATGACAAGTTAAATGGGATTTACCCTTTTAAGCCAGCTTCGTCTTTTTCGCACGGATTCGTAGGACATAAACACAAATCAATCCAAGCACTGCAAAAATCAACATCGTCACAGCCATGTTTTGCAATACTGAACCTGTGAAAATGGTTAATAACACTCCTGCAAATAATCCAATCGCAAACTGTAAACTTCCCATCAATGCGCTCGCCGTCCCTGCTCGATTTTGCTGTTCTGAAAGTGCAAGTGCCGTCGCATTGGGACCAGTCAAGCCAACACCAGATACCACCATGAATAGACCAATCAAAATCCATATCGTACCGACATTCACCGCAATAGCATCTATCAGCAAAATGATCGCACCGATCAACTGCAAGGTCCCACCCAGATGAAGTAACGGTAGTGGTCCCACTTTTTTGACAACTTTGCTATTGGTAAAAGAAAACAGCATGATACCAAAGGCATTCAACCCAAAAGCCAATGCAAACTGATGTTGATTAAAACCTAAATCCTCCATCAATAGCGCAGATGCAGACGTCAAATAACAAAACATCATGCCTGAAAAAAATGCCATCGCAAGCATTGGTGTACGAAAGCTTCGATCAGAGAGGATATTGCCATACAAGATAAATACTTGCTTAAAGCTGAGGTTTAATCTGCGATCAACTGGCAAGGTTTCATGGAAAAAATAATGCACACAACATAATGAAATGAACCCAACGATTGCCAATAGAATAAAAATCGAATGCCAACTAAAAAACTGAATTAGCACCGCACCAACTAAGGGTGCAATGATCGGTGCAATCCCTAAAATCATCGCCATATGAGCAAGCGCCTGCGCAGAAGTACGCACATCAAAACTATCTCGAATCGCCGCACGTGCCATCACCACGCCGACACAGCCACCTAAAGCTTGTAGGACTCTGGCACAGATCAACGCCCATTCACTATGGGCAAAGATGCATAAAATTGAACCAATACAATAAATAATTAAGCCGATATATAATGGCTTCTTGCGACCAATCCGATCGCTTAGACTGCCATAGATCAACTGACCAATCGCAAGCCCAAAGAAGTACGCAGGGATAGAGTTAGAAATACGAATCGTGGTAGTATCAAACTCTGTCGCCATCTCAGGCAAAGCAGGCATATACATGTCGATCGACAATGGACCGAGTGCTGTCAGCAAACCCAGTAAAGCAATCCATTTCAATGAATATTGTACTGTGTTTTCTGTTGCCGTTGTCATAGACCATCTCACCGATTTAAAACCGTGAATAGTATACGCCTAATATCTACGAAGAACGGCTGAATACATCATCATTTGGTCGAAGCTAATTTTAACGACACTCACTTTAACAAAGCGTTATTCGGTCAAAATCATTACCTGATCTACTCGCAGCAACTCACATGCACCATCGCCTGTATCTTCACGGCTTAATGAGCTTTTCCACGTCCAACCATCGTCGCCTTTGATCTCAACCAAATCACCACTGAGAAAGACTTTATCATCTGCTTTGACTTTATCTAACTGCCGACCAATCGAAGCATTCGCAGGAATGATATGAATATTACTACTACTGGTTTCGATTTCACGTACTCGAATCGGCGGAGCGGATTGTGTACGCCAACGATACCATCGACCACTTTGGCTAATCTCGATTTGCTTATAGATTTGAGGATCTGCCATTTTTCCCCATCCCACTGCAAAATCTACTGGACTAAATTCTGCATCTCGCCCAAGCAAATAATTCTCACGACTGAGAATACGAAACTCCCCCTCAAAATGCTCTAAAGCGGTAATGGTATAGCCATCGACTTGTTGCACTTCTGCACTTGAGCTCACCGCAGAACTGGTCGGCATATCTGCCAAGTTAGGATTCGGTTTAAATACCCAAATCCATAGCAAATAAGCAACCACGATAAAGATCATCCAATAATACTTTTTTGACATACCCTTCTACTTCTAATGCGCTTTAATTTTCTATTCAAATGCTAATCTAAGACTATTAAAATATTTCAAGATTTTCGGTATTTTGCAATGCCTTACATCAATTTGGCATATAATTATTAAGCCATAGCAATCAAGCACATTTAAACTTTATCAACCGCATACTGAAAAATCTGTGAATACGATTAACTCCATCAAACGAATCAGTTATAACACCACATTGATGTATGCAGTGCGGATGTTCATTGCCTTTGCGGGAACAGCGTTTATTCCTTATCTGCTTGATCAGCAATTACTTACGATTCCACTGACTTTAGGCGTGATCGCTGCAGCACTCAGTGATATTGATGATCGTTTTTCGATTCACCTGCGTAATTTGTTTTTTACCTATTTCGGATTTTTTGTCACAGCTTCGGCAGTAGAGCTACTTTTCCCACATCCTATCCTGTTTGGTTTTGCGCTCATCGTATCTTGTTTTAGCTTGATTCTACTGGGCTCACTGGGTAAGCGTTATGCCACGATTAGTTATGGTTGTTTGGTCATCTCAGTCTATACCATGCTTGGCGTGGATATTTTCCCCGAGTGGTGGCAACAAGCTGCGTTACTGGTCGCTGGTGCTGTGTGGTATGGGCTACTCTCTTCGGTCAGTTTTTTGATTTTTCCTGTACGACTTGTGCAAGATCAGTTGGTGCAATGCTATCAATTGGTGGGCAATTTTCTCTTTGTGAAATCCAATCTGTTCGACGTTGATATGACTCCAAAAAGTTATCAACAGTCGATGATTGATTTATCCCTTGCCAACTCCAAAGTCGTCGGTAAATTTAATGAAACACGTGTCGCATTGGTGACACGGCTCAAAGGCGATCGTGGGCGTAAAGATACACGTCGTAGTCTGCAATATTACTTTATCATTCAAGACATTCATGAGCGTGCCGATTCTGCACATATCGACTATCAAAAATTGGCGAAAGTCTTTGCGCATCGTGATGTACTGTTTCGTTTTCAACGGATTTTAACCTTACAAGGTAAAGCATGTCAGGACCTGGCGAATGCAATTGCCAACCGTCAACCTTATGTACACAACCAACGCTTTGCATATGCCTTTAAAAATTTAGAGCGTTCGATACAACACTTACAAGATGAACTTACGGAACAATCAAAGCTTGATGGAAATGGTGAATTTGCACAAAAACCTGCCAATCATCTCTTGGCGAATGATGCAGATATTGATCTATGGATTAATGCCTTACGTGGTTTGAGTGACAATCTCAAAGAAATCGACGCACAACTACATAACCTCGAATCCGACCAAGCACTCAACAGCAGATCACAAGACGACGCAAGCAAAGAGAATTTACTGCGAGATGATGGGCTACGTGGCTGGCAAGATATTTGGCAACGCATGAAACAGAATCTAAGCCCTGAATCGAGCTTATTCCGTCATGCCACTCGCTTATCCATTTTGCTGTTAATTTCACACATATTGGTGCAAATTTTTGATATTGAATATGGCTATTGGATTCTTTTGACTGTGCTATTTGTCAGTCAACCCAACTTTAATGCCACCAAACGCCGTCTGAGGTTACGAATTATCGGAACACTTGCGGGAATTACCATCGGGACATTTGTCATTCATTTTGTGCCGTCGATCGAAGGACAACTCTTTATCATGGTGTTGAGTGGTGTGTTCTTTTTACAACTCCGAGCACAGCAATACGCCCAAGCCACCATGTTTATTACCTTGCTTGCTTTGATCAACTTCCACCTCGCCGACCCTGAACTCAATGCCGCTTTGCCTCGTGCGATTTATACTTTTGCAGGCTGTTTTATCGCTTGGCTTGGTGTGATGTTTATTTGGCCAGATTGGCAATTCCGTTGTTTGCCACTGGTGATTAATAAAGCTTTTGAAAGTCAGTGCAACTACCTCACCGAAATCGTGAAGCAATATCATGAAGGGCGTAATAATGGTCTAGACTATCGGATTGTGCGTCGTCGAGCGCATATTATGGACGCTGATCTTGCCTCAACCATTTCAACGCTCGCCACTGAGCCTGATATTGATCAAAATCAGAAACAACAAGCGTTTAAATTGCTCAGCTTAAATCATACTTTGCTCAGCTATATTGCTGCGCTCGGCGCACATCGTGAACAGATCAAACATCCTCAAGTGCTTGAAATTTTAGATGAAGCGTTGGATGACATTCACGGTGCCCTGCTCCGTGATGAAATGCCACAACTCAAATCCCACGCCGCCATTCAAGCACTTCGATTATTTAACCGTGCCCAAGATACCTCACTTGATCCTGCTGAAAGTGTGGTGTTGCAACAGATTGCTTTGATTATCAATATCTTGCCTGAAATCAGCACATTAAAGCAAAACCTTAGCTATGAACATGATCCCCAAGCAAGCGCGCTCGGTTCAATTTAAACTACATCAGATTTCTACAACTAATTTATAGGTGCTAATTTTTCATAACGCATTTCTATCAGACAGGCTTTAATGCTAAAATCGGCGCAAAGTTTGATGAGTACAGCGAAGCAACATGTCCACCAAGAAAAAATCGACAACCAAGCAACCTACAAACCAAAAACTTGCAAAAGGCAATTCTGCATCAGGTTATGCCTACACATTGCAAACCGTACCTTATGAAATTTCTGCTGAAGAACAACGTCGTGCACAACTTTTGATGTGGCGTAGTACAAATAAAGTTCGTCCTCGCACTTGGGCGATCGTTGCTGCGGTGGTGTTATTATCGATTTTAGGCTTAATTTTTATTAAAAATTATTCAACGATTATTTGCTGGGTGGCATTAGCATCTGTTGCTATTTTCTTGGTTTTACGTCTATTCGTTTGGGAATGGTATGCAAAACGCAAAATGGCAGAATTCCCTGCACAAGAAATCAAGGGCATCAAACTTGGCATTCAACCGCATGGTATGGTGATGCAACAACAAATGAGCATGCCTCCACAACGTGGTATGCAACAAGTCATTGCGCAACCCGGTGTCATGAATGTGGCATGGAAAGAAGTGTCAGAATGGTATGACAATCAAGAGTTTTTATTAATGACATTCAAAGTCAAAGATCAAGACGGTTCATTCTTCTTACCAAAACGTATGGATACCAAGCAATTTTCATTTGATACCATTCGTAAGCATCTCAACGAAACCGTTGGTGTTGCAAAAAAATTCTAAATAGATCCTTTTTGAATCTATAAATCTAGCCTTCTTCTGAAGGCTATTTTTTTACTGTCTAAAAAATATAAAAAAATCAGTCTAAATGAAAATAAACCTCATTTTTATTCGCAAAATCTATATTATCTTCTTAAAGCTGACGTATAATTCGGCTTATTTTTTGTTAACTTCACTGACTATGTTTAAGAAAGTATTTTTCCAACTGCATTGGTTTATGGGGATCACCGCAGGACTGGTCTTGTCCATCATGGGTGTCACAGGTGCGATCTACTCGTATGAGCAACAAATCCTAAAATGGATCAATGAAGACAGCTATGTGGTCACCGTGCCCGAGCAAGCCAAGCTCAGCCCTGCTGAGTTGTATTTACACTTCTCACAACAAGACCCAAATCTGCAAATCAATAGTGTCACCATTGCGGCTGAGCCATCTGCGTCTTCTACGATCAACATCGCCAAAGAAGGTCATCGTCGTGGCTACAACATGTTGGTCAATCCATACACTGCCGAAGTGCTTCCCGAAATCAAAGGTGAAGGATTCTTTGAATTTGTCGAAGATTTGCATCGTCGCTTAACCGCAGGTGAAATCGGCAAGCAAATCACTGGTGCATGTGTACTGATGCTGATTTATTTTGTCTTGAGTGGCATCTACCTGCGTTGGCCTAAGAAACATTCTTTGCGTCAATGGCTCTTTGTTAAACCGAAGCTGAAAGGTCGTAACTTTATTTGGGATTTACACGCAGTCATTGGGACTTGGGTAGTTCTCTTTTATCTCATCTTTGCTGTGACTGGGCTGTACTGGTCATATGACTGGTGGCGTAATGGTATGTTCAAAGTCATGGGCGTTGAACGTCCACAGATGCAACGACCGCCAATGCAAGGTGGTGGGCAAGGCGCACCACAAGGTCAACAAGCACGTGGTGAAGGTCGTTCGCAAGGTGCGCGAACTCAAGGTGGCGAACGCAACCGTCAAGGTGCTGATCGTGCAAATAATCCCCAAATTAATCATGGCAATGAACAAGAGGAAAAAGTACAACTTTCACCTGAACAAATCAGCACCGCTTTAACTGTAACGTGGACACAATTTCCACAGCAATTAAATCGTGAATACTCAACCATGACTTTTAATCTGCCAAAATCAGCAGATGCAAAAGTTGAAATTCAATTCCTTGATGCCGATCCACAGCATGAACGTGCTCGTAACACGGCAACATTCAACTATGCAGATGGCAAAATCGAAGAGCTCGAACTCTACGCAGATAAAAAGCTCAATGAAAAAATCATGAGTAGCATGTTGCCTGTACACCGTGGCAACTTCATGGGTGGTATTTATCAGTTCTTTGCCATGCTTGCTTCATTGGCGATGCCATTATTCTTCATTACAGGTTGGATGCTGTACTTGAAACGTCGTAAGCAAAAACGCTTAACACGTGAAGCAAAGCAAGGCTCAAATGTTGTAAACCTTGATCCGAATGCGGAAAGCTGGACGATTCTCTATGCCAGTCAAACAGGTACGGCAGAGCAAATCGCTTACAATACCTCGACTGCGTTACAGCAAGCAGGTACGCCAACCCAAGTCAAAGCATTAAAAGATGTCAGCATCGCAGATATTCAACAGGCTGAGCGAGTGCTCTTTGTTGCAAGTACTTACGGTACTGGAGATGCACCCGATTTGGCGAGTAATTTTGCCAAAAAGCATCTCAAGCAAAGCTTTGATTTTAGTGCGGTGAAATTTGCCGTCTTAGCGCTTGGTTCAAAAGAATATCCTGACACCTTTTGTACCTTTGGTCACGAGTTAAATCAATGGCTTCAATCCAACCAAGCGGATTCGGTCATGGATGTCGTTGAAGTGGATAATGGCAACACTGTTGATCTTGAGCGTTGGTATGCAGGACTTGCGACCATTACAGGTAGTGAAGTCCAAGCGGTGATTTCTGAGAAAACTTTTGATCAATGGCAACTCATTTCACGTGAGCTGCTGAATCCAAATAGCTTGGGTGAGCCTGCGTTTGATCTCAAGTTTAAAGCTTTACATGCAGAAACTTGGCACGCAGGTGATATCGCCGAAATTCAATGTGGTAATAGTGTGGAACGCATTGCGCAGTTTATTGAGCAACATCAGCTTGATGCGACTGAATCACTCGTTTATGCACTACGCTATAAAGATTTAACGCAAACTATTCAGCCTGACAGTAACGACTTCGCTTGGATTGAACAATTATCAAATCTACCAAGCCGTGAATACTCGATCGCCAGTATTCCTGAAGATGGTTATTTGCAACTCGTCGTGCGTCAAAAGCAAATTAGTGACAATGAATTTGGCTTAGGCTCAGGTTGGCTCACTGTGCTTGCAACGTTTGATGAAAATGTACCGTTACGTGTCCGTACCAATCCAAGTTTCCACTTGATTGATGACAACCGCCCTGCCATTTTCATTGGTAATGGTACTGGTATTGCAGGCTTAATGAGCTTACTGAAACAACGTCAGCAACTCGGCTATTCACAAAACTGGTTAATCTTTGGAGAGCGTCAACAATCCGTTGATTACTTCTATCAATCACAACTCGAAGCATGGCATCAGGATGGTCATCTACAACATCTTGATCTTGCTTTCTCTCGTGATCAAGAACAACGAGTTTACGTGCAACATCTCGTCATGGAACACGAAGAACGCTTGAAACAGTGGATTGCAGATGGTGCGGTGATCTATGTCTGCGGTAGTATCGAAGGCATGGCATCAGGCGTCGATCAAGCCTTGACTGAAACTCTTGGTGAGGAATACATGACGACATTACGTGAAGAATCTCGCTATCGTCGTGATGTCTATTAAAGATAAGTTTTAATCCTCATAAAAAAAATCCCTCGCATGGTTCGAGGGATTTTTTTGCCCAAAAGAATTGCGATTAATTCAAACGAATCTTCCGAGGTAAAGGCACATCAGGGTTTTGCTGAAAAAACTGTGGTGCTTGACTATAGATTTCATAGAGAAAATTCTTTAAATCCAACAGCACTTTTTGCGCATCTAAAAAAACACTCTGACCGTCAGGTGTCATCATAATGGACAGCTTCACATTTTCTTTTTCCGCAAAAGGAAGCATTTGGAAAATAAAATTTTCCAAACTAATATTCATTGCTTGATGTCCTGACCAAGATTGATTTTGGCACGCTACAGCATAATGTTTCGCAGCCCATACAGGTAATACCTGACCGCCTTGCGAAGTCGCACCAATAGCCCAACCATCTTTAAACAAACCCCAAACTTGCTTTTGTTCAATGATCTGTCGAATAAAAAAACGATAACGATCGACTGGTTGTTCGAGATTAACTGAATTTTTCTGCGAGCGCCTTGCACCCTGATATGGATTACGCATAGATTCCCCTCAATGTATTTTTTTTAATATTTCTATAAATGCTCACGATCCTTCATCAACATTTAAATCAATCTAACGTAGTAATTTTAATGAAAGCTATTCTTACTCATCGTGTTAGATCAATTATTTTAACGCCAAACCATCCTGACGTATACGCTCTGGCGCCACAAAGATGCACTCTGCTTTAGCATTGCGATTTATTGCGACTAAATAATGTTGCTGCTCAAGGTAAGGTAGAATTTCATCAAACAACATATCTCGAGTAATTCTCTTCGGCTCAGAATCTTGCCAAAACAATAAGCAATTGCGCTGAGCATCTGCTTTATTATTCCAGATCAACATGGCTTTTTTGCCTTGATCATTCTGATGTAACGTCCAATAATTTTTTGCAATACTCCACACAACTTCCCCTTGTTGTAAAGCATTTAAAAAATCTTGGTATTGCTGATCTTGATCCAAATTTGGACTTTCGGATGAAGTACCACGACGAGTATACGGATTGCGCATTAAAACCAAACTTCAAAAAATCAAACGAACTGAAAATACAACAACATTTCATGCTATCTAAAATCTAGCAAAAAAATGTATGGTGGGCGCTGACGGGATCGAACCGCCGACATTCTGCTTGTAAGGCAGACGCTCTACCAACTGAGCTAAGCGCCCTGAACGAGCTTAAAACGTTGTTTTAAGCGAAGTGCAAGACAAACGAAGTGCGTAGTATCTGAAAACATCACTTCTCAAAACATATGCACTGTAATCTTTTGCCCGAACACAAGGGAAAATTTAAATTTTCCTATAGTATTCGACTCATAAAACTTCAAGACAAACGAAGTGCGTAGCAGATGTCTAAGAACTTCATTCTTTGAGATCAATGTTTAGCCAAACCAAACATGAGGGAAAATTTAGACTTTCCTAAGACCTTCAATTCATAAAGCAACAAGACAAATACAGAATGCCTAAGCTTCATGACATAGCTTAATACAAACTAACATTTTTTAGCAATTGCATATGACAAAACTTGTCATTCATTTGTTAAAAAGATGAAGAAATTATGTTCAAGATTGAAGTTTGACTGACTTAGATGATTTAGACATAACTGTCTTGAGTAAAGATAGCTTGAATTTGAATAACTTAATTTTTGATGACTTGATTTTGGATAACTTAAGAGAAATGGCGCAGCGGACGGGGCTCGAACCCGCGACCCCCGGCGTGACAGGCCGGTATTCTAACCAACTGAACTACCGCTGCGAGGTTATACTGTAAGAACATACAAGTATATGGTGGGCGCTGACGGGATCGAACCGCCGACATTCTGCTTGTAAGGCAGACGCTCTACCAACTGAGCTAAGCGCCCTGAACGAATAAAAAAAGCATTGCTTTTTTATGAGTGCAAGACAAACGAAGTGCGTAGTATATATACTACAACTTCATTCTTTGACGTCACCGCCAAACTAAACCGAACGCAAGAGAAAGTTTTAACTTTCTTTTATTTGTATTCGACTCAAATAAACTTTTTGCAATGGCGCAGCGGACGGGGCTCGAACCCGCGACCCCCG
>NZ_JAYROT010000078.1:0-11849 GCF_041911495.1 Acinetobacter sp.
CAAGGTTGTCCCTGATACCAAGTCTGATACATTAATGCCTGTTATTACACGTAAAGTAGCGCCTGATAGTGTGGTTTATACTGATAGCTATCGAAGCTACAATGTGCTTGATGTTAATTGTTTTTATCATGAGCGAATTAACCATTCTAAAGATTTTGCAAAAGGTCGAAATCATATTAATGGTGTAGAAAATTTCTGGAATCAAGCTAAACGCATCTTAAGGAAGTACAATGGGATTGACCGAAATGCCTTTCCATTATTTATTAAAGAATGTGAGTTTAGATTTAACTATGGGAGTCCAAAACAACAGCTCGAAATACTGTTGGATTGGACGGGTATTTGACCTTATCTACTACAGCCCCAAAATTTAACGTCCAGTTTTGTCTTTCAAAAATTGACGTGCTTGCTTAATACGTTGTTTTACAGGCTTCGGAATCTTTGGCACAACCAATTTTGCCACTTGGTTAAACCATACCAATAATGAAAAATCACCTTCCATTTTGATGTTGCCAGATTGCATACCTGTCATAAATGCGCTTGGATCGCCTTTCATCAAGGTTTTTACCGCATATTCACTGTCTACAAATTGGATTTTAAAATCTGCTGACTGCGTCGCATTCGAAGCAGTCGATACTTTGCCTTGATCAATGATGATCTGACGAGCAACGCCTTGAGCTGTACCGATCTCAATACGGAAGCTACGGTCATAAATCAGTTCGATAAACTGTGGGCTAGTACGAGCCAATTGTTTCATACGAAGTACAAGACCCGTGATCAGCAAATCAAGTGGATCTGTAGTGACATCAACTACAGGGAGTTTAATTACTGGTAAAGATGACAATTTCATCGACATGTTCCTAATCTTTTTTACGACATATTGTAGTTGTGTCAATGCTAGCATATTCAATGCAAAAAATAGATGACTTTTCGAGATTATCGTTGTTGCGATTTAGTCAATACGAATAAATATAAAATGAGGGGAATTGAGTGCAGATGGTAAAGCAAATAACGCCTTCATGCGCAAATGAACTCGCATTTGCGCAGACAATATGGTGGGCTTAGTCGTCGTATACTGGCGTATGCTCAATATATTTCACTTTGGTGTCTTGTCGTGCCAAGCGACGGTCATTCAATGCAATGGCTACGGTGAAAGCAAATAAACACACCATCATTGCGCTTACATAACCGTAAAGTAGTGGCATATCTACTACGCTTTGAATACCAGCACGTAATAGTTCAAGTCCACCCCAGAACACCATCCCTGCACACATAAACACTAACCAATGACGGTATTGTGAAAATGCGATGAGTAACACAGCCAAGCCAACCAATGAGCCCCCGATGATTGTGGCTAAATTTAATGTAAACATTAAAACTCTCCTACAAAATAGATCCTACGCTTTGCAAGCCTTGCCTTTGTTTTATATTGGCAATCTTCGCACTGACATACAGATCATTTTTTATGCACAAACCTTTTTGTGCTTAGATTGATTATGCAAGTTTTTATTTAGAAAAAAAGCCCTAAAATTACGTCGTGCGACACAGGATGTCGTTGTGTGTTTTTTCGGCACTTTAGCTTTTTTTTCCAACCCTAGCAAACACTATATGTTGTGTGTGTTTTTCATATAGGCTGGACGCTTTATCGCCACTTATCGCCTATTCAAGTTTTTTTTCATGACAAGATTGTCACATTTAAGACATTGTTTTTAATAAATATTTTATTTAAATCACGTTGTAATTACAAAAGTAATACATCAGATGTGCAGTGCTTAATTTATAAACTCCACACACAACATATAGTAGGTTATATGATCTTTAGGCACGGTACAAATCTTTGTCATGTAAGCCCAAAAGATAGAGAATTCCATCTAATCCAACACTAGAAATGGCTTGATTTGCATTTTCACGCACCAATGGTTTTGCACGAAATGCCACGCCTAAACCTGCAAGTGAAAGCATCGGTAAATCATTGGCACCATCACCTACAGCAATCACTTGTTCCGTTGAAATGCCGAACTTTTCAGAGAGTTGTTGCAGTAATAATGCCTTACGAGCACCATCAACGATATCGCCTTTGACGACACCTGTAACGACACCATTTTCTACATCAAGAATATTGGCATGGACTTCATCAATACCAAGCTTTTGTTGTAAATATTCTGCAAAATATTGAAAACCACCAGACAAAATTGCCGTTTTGTAGCCCAATGATTTTAAGGTAGAAATCAGTCGTTCTGCACCATCGGTAATGGTCAGGCGTTCTGCGATTTGTGGTAAGACACTCGCATCTAAACCTTTGAGCAATGCCACACGAGCACGGAAACTCTGCTGAAAATCGAGTTCACCTTGCATAGCACGTTCAGTAATCTCTGCAACTTGCTCACCGACACCTGCTTCTAGTGCCAACTCATCAATCACTTCTTGGGTGATCAAGGTCGAATCCATATCAAAGCACACTAAGCGACGGTTACGACGGTAGACATTGTCCTCCTGTACCGCAATATCCATATTGTGCTGTGCACTCATCAGCATACACGCCGAGCGCATCGCTTGCGCATCCAGCATTTGACCACTTAAACCGAATTGAATACAGGCAACATTTTCATGCGATTGCTGTTCCTCATTATTCGCTTCAAGCTCTAACCGACCTGATAGGCGTGTCACCGTTTCGATATTAAAGCCTTGATCTGATACAATTTTGGTCACCGACTGCAGATGTGAAGCGGTCAACTCTGGTGCCAGTGCGGTCACGATATATTTGGTGCGACCACCTTCTGCAACCCACTGCTGATATTCATTGGCAGGGATTGGTTTAAAGCGAACAGTTAAGCCTATATCTTGCGCGAGAATTAAAATTTCACGCATTGCCAAAGCTGTTGCGGTCTGATCATCTGAGCTGACCACGATGCCTAAGGTCAATTGGTTATGAATAACTGCTTGCCCTACATCAAGAATCTGCAAACGATGTACAGACAACACTTGCATAAGTCGGGTAAACTGATTAGGTTGGTCTGATCCTAAAAAGGATATAAGAATGATTTCTTGCATGTGCTTTTTGCTAATTGGGCTAATCTAAGACTGGCTAGAATGATAATCTAAATTGCAACAAATTGCTTTGGAAGTTTTAACTTGAATGCACCTCGACAAGGGCTTTTTGCAAGCCTACTGATCCTGAGTTTTGTTTTGCACGGTATTCTTATCGTGGTCGCAACCAATTATTTTTTAAAGGATAATCGTGCAATCCAAGGCGAGCTATTGACTCGTCAGTTGGTTGCCGACAGCATGAGTGAGCTTGCGCCGCCAAATACCGTGGCGTTGGCACTACTCACCTCTCGCTATGCGACCAATCCAAGTATCGCCTCATTGCGTGTGCTTGATCATGACGATCGAGTCTTGGCGACCGCAGGTGCAAATAAAACCCGTCAAGGTGATGTCTTTGTGCGTGATGCGATGGTCAATGAGCAAAAAGTTGGTCGTATCGAAGTGACTTTAATTAAGCCAAGTATTGGTGAGTTACTTCGCAATCAATGGTTACCCCTACTGATTTCACTGCTTTTACATTTTGGCTTATGGATTGGTTACCGCACCATTGCCCGCCCAACACGTTCTGAGTTTTTAAGTAAAATGAAACGTGAAGCCTTATTAAAGCATGAGATTCAACGTCTTGCAGACGCTGTGGAACATGAAAAACATCAAGCAAGTCTTGCCATTGCCAAAGCACAGCAACTGTATCAACGTCCTCATGCTGAGTTAAACGTTAAAGATCCTTTGCAAACTACGCAAGATTCAGAACATATTTATCTGAGCGTGCAACATTATGATCCAAAACAACTTTTAGGTACGGTCAACCAACATACAGCGCAATCTTATTTTAATTTATCACAAGTGTTTTTAAATAAAACCGTTGCGCTATGTCAAAAGCATTATCAACTCAGTGAAACGGATTTAGAAATTATTCAGCCATTCTATGATGATGGTGCATTAGTTCGCGTCAATAAAAAGGCGATGAATGCGATTCCTGCCATTATTCAGGTTTCAGTTGTGTTTCAGCTGATATTTGAAGCAGTGTATAAGCGTATGCGAGATGAAAAGCGTTTTATCTTACAAACTCGCTGTGCGATCGCCGAAGCTTTACCAAGCATGCAACTGTCTGCTGATAAATCGGCGATTCGTTTGGCGCAATATCTTCATGCCAAAGAAACAGCGATTTATTTGACTCGTCCAAGCTTTAAAGATGTTCGTCATTGCTATGAATTTTTAAATCTGCCGAATCCGTCCAATGCGCTGACTCGTGATGCGGTGCTCCTGCAAGGCATGAACAACGACTGTGCGCAAACCGCACAAAAGATGCGAGCAGAAATTTTGCTTGGTCCTAAAGCCAATGCCCATGATGAATCCATCATACCGCGTGCTGATCAAAGCTAATTTGAGTCGAGATTGTCAAAGAAAATTTGAAAAATGATCATGATTCAAAATCTCTGAATCGCACAGGTTTTTGCAGTCATCGAAAGTACAGCAATTTATTGAAAAAACCGTTAGAATATGACGCATTTATTCTATTTTGTTTATTTACGCCGTAATGAAATCATATAGGGAGTGTCGAAAAGCCTAGCGAGTAATGTAAATTTCAAGTCGCACCTCGCACAGCAACCGCAGTGTACATCTCGTACATGAGGATTGCGAGCAAGGCGCAACGCAGAAATTTGCCTACACAGGTGGTTTTTCGAGTTTCCCTTTTGAGCGTTAAACATCCCCATCGCTAGACAGGTGTAGCTGTAATGCAATTAAGTCGCATTGAAGAACTGGTTGCCGATATTCGTGAAGGCAAAATGGTCATTCTGATGGATGACGAAGATCGTGAAAATGAAGGTGATTTGATCATCGCAGCGACGCATGTGCGTCCTGAAGATATCAACTTTATGATCACCCATGCACGTGGTCTAGTCTGCTTGACCTTGAGTAAAGCTCGTTGCGAACAGCTCAATCTACCACTGATGGTCGGTCAAAACGGCGCACAGCACGGTACAAACTTCACTTTGTCGATTGAAGCAGCCGAAGGTATTTCTACAGGAATTTCTGCCAAAGAGCGTGCACATACTGTACGCACTGCGGTGGCTGCGCATGCTAAACCAAGCGATATTGTCCAACCAGGGCATATTTTCCCATTGATGGCACAGCCAGGTGGCGTATTACACCGTGCAGGACATACCGAAGCAGGTTGCGACTTGGCACGTCTTGCAGGACTAGAGCCTGCATCGGTGATTTGTGAAATCATCAATGAAGATGGTGAAATGGCACGTCGCCCTGACCTTGAAGTCTTTGCAGAAAAGCATGGTATCAAGATGGGGACGATTGCGGATTTGATTCACTACCGTATGACCAATGAGCAAACCGTTGAACGTATTGAATCGAGCACGATTCAAACTGAATATGGTGAGTTTCAACTATTCCGCTATCAAGAAGCAGGCAATCCTGCGGTACATCTTGCATTGGTCAAAGGTGATCCAAGCGAAGGTGTGACGACAGTGCGTGTTCATGGATTTAACCCAATACGTGATTTACTCAAGCAGAAAAAAGCCGATGGTTCAAGTGCATGGAATATTGATTCAGCATTACAAGAAATCGCTAAAAATGAGCGCGGTGTCTTGGTTTGGATTGGTCAAAACCAACTGCCTGATCTCGGTCCTGCACTGGTACAACAAGCTGAACCACGTCAAGGCAAATCGAATGCGGCACTGTCACAGCAGTATCAAACCATTGGTGTCGGGGCGCAAATCTTACGTGATGTCGGCGTGAAAAAGATGCGTCTACTCAGTTCGCCACTACGTTTTAATGCATTATCAGGTTTTGATTTGGAAGTGGAAGAGTACGTGAGTCCTGCGCAGTGTGGGCAGTAAACCCATTAAACAATTTTTGAACTAAACCATTTTGCATAGTATTGATCGCTCAATTGAGCTAAAGAGAAATTAGAGGAATAAAGTCATGGCAATTCGTAAAATCGAAGGTGTTTTACATCTAGCAAGTGAAGGACAATATGCCATTGTCGTTGGTCGCTTTAACAGTTTCGTGGTTGAACACTTGCTCGAAGGTGCAATTGATGCACTGAAACGTCATGGTGTAGCAGAAGAGCAAATTACCGTAGCCTATGCACCTGGTGCATGGGAGCTTCCAGTCGTTGCCAAAAAGTTTGCAGCAACAGGAAAATATGATGCCATCATTGCACTTGGTGCTGTGATTCGTGGTAGTACGCCACACTTTGATTTTGTTGCAGGCGAATGTGCAAAAGGTCTTGGCGTAGTTGGTCTAGAAAGCACAATGCCAGTGATCAATGGCGTATTGACTACCGACAGCATTGAACAAGCGATCGAGCGTTCAGGCACCAAAGCAGGTAACAAAGGCGCTGAAGCTGCAGTGACTGCGATCGAAATGGTTAATCTGTTAAAAGCGATTTAAGCGAAAGGCTATTAAAAGCATGAATCAAAGTTATCCAACAACCTATGCTGCAAAACGCAAAGCACGTCGTTTTGCAGTGCAAGGCGTTTATGAATGGCAGATGAGTGGCAATGCCGTGCACGAGATCGAAGCACGTACTCGAGCTGACAATGCCATGCACAAAGTCGATATTAGCTACTATCACGAATTGCTGAGCCAAATCGTAGCAAGCCATGAAACACTTGATGAATATCTATTGCCTGCATTAGATCGTGCTGTATCTGCACTCGATGGTGTGGAATTGGCGACCTTGCGTCTAGGTGTGTATGAGCTATTAAACCATATGGAAATTCCATACAAAGTAGTTTTAGATGAGTCGATTGAGCTCGCAAAGCACTTTGGCGGTGCAGACAGTCATAAATATATTAATGGTGTACTGGATCGTGTTGCACAGCAACTACGTCCAGATGAAAAACAACTCTAAATACGACTATATTACTGGCATTCGCCCATGGCTGAATTCTCAATCATCCGTCAATACTTTCAGTCGCTAACATCGCAATCCTTAACATCACAGCATGCGCAAGATGTCGGGATTGGCGATGATTGTGCCGTCAGCACAGTACCGCAAGAGATGCAACTGGTCAGTTGTGTTGATACTTTGGTTGCTGGACGACATTTCCCTTTAGACACCTCTGCCCATGCCATTGGTTGGAAAAGTGTGGCAGTGAATTTATCGGATTTGGCTGCGATGGGTGCAGAAGCGCACAGCATTTTACTTGCCTTGAGTCTGCCAAAAATCGAAGACGCATGGTTGGCTGAGTTTAGTCGTGGCGTTGCCGACTGTTGCAAAATCTACAATGTACAACTCATCGGCGGTGATACCACGCAGAGTCCGACATTAACTGTTTCCATCACCGCATTAGGTTGGATTAAAACTGCACAGGCAATCTTACGCAGTGGTGCACAAGTTGGCGATTTGATTGTGGTTAGTGGTGAAATTGGCAGTGCAGCTTATGCACTGCGCCATCCGAACAGCGCATTACAAGCGACTTTGGACTATCCACAACCACAGTTGGCTTTGGGGCAGTCACTGGTTGGCTTCGCATCAAGCATGATTGATATTTCAGATGGTTTAGCGCAAGATTTAGGGCATATTTTGCATGCCAGTCAGGTTGGTGCAGAGATTCAGGTAGCGCAAATTCCTGTTGCCAATGAGCTTGCACAATTAACTGCAGAACAGTGTTTTGCCGATGTGCTTGCAGGCGGTGATGATTATCAACTATGCTTTACAATCAGCCCTGATCATTTTGAGCGTTGGCAAGCACAACATGCTAAAAATTGCGTTACACCTGTAACCGTTATCGGGCAGATACAGCAAGATATCGCTTGCCATTATTTTTATCAAAATCAAAAATTTACACCAAAAAAATCAGGATACCAGCACTTTGCCTAAGACACCGATCAATCTCGACAATTATCAATTTCATGACCGTTTGACATGGTTTTTAGGTGTGGGTTTAGGTACAGGATTATCGCCTGTTGCGCCTGGTACGGTCGGTTCGTTATTGATCTTGGGGCTTTATCCTGTGTGGCTTTCGATTGGTTGGGTTGCGACAATCATTGCCATCGTGGTGATGTCATTGCTTGGAATTTATATTTGTGGGCGTAGCGCAGAAATCATGCACACTCATGATGATCCTCGTATTGTTTGGGATGAGTTTGCAGGACAATCAATCACATTAATCCCCTTGATTTATTTGGCAAATCTGCCACATTGGTGGATTGTGATTGCTTTTGCATTATTCCGTTTATTTGACGTGTGGAAGCCATTCCCTATCGGTTTTGCAGATCGTAAAGTACATGGTGGTTTTGGCATCATGCTCGATGATCTTTTGGCAGGCTTGATGGCGATGTTTAGTTTGGCTGTGATTTTGTATATCGTATTGACTTAAAAGGCGTTATCAATGATTGATGTGGTAATTTTAGCAGCAGGGAAAGGCACACGAATGAAGTCTGCGTTGCCTAAAGTACTTCAACCTTTGGCAAAACAACCTTTACTTGCACATGTCATCCATACCGCAAAACAAATCCACGCCGAGCGTATTATTACCATTTATGGGCATGGTGGCGATGCGGTCAAACAACGGTTTGCCGATGAGCAGATCGAATGGGTGGAACAGGCTGAGCAACTCGGTACTGGACATGCGGTGCAAATGACTTTACCTGTGCTTGGCACATCTGGTTTTGCCTTGATTCTATATGGCGATGTGCCACTTGTTTCTAAAGCCACTTTACAACGACTATTGGATGCATCAAAAGCCTCAGGTATTGGCATGATTACGCTTGAGGTCGCTGACCCAACAGGTTATGGACGCATCGTTCGTGAAAATGGCTTGATCCAAGCCATTGTCGAGCACAAAGATGCCAGCGATGCACAAAAACAGATCACCGAAATCAACACTGGCATTTACTGCGTCAGCAATGAAAAGTTGCATCAATGGCTGCCAAAACTCTCCAATGCCAATGCCCAAGGCGAATATTACCTAACTGATATTGTGGCGATGGCGGTTCAAGATGACTTAGAAATTGCCTCGATTGTACCTGAATATGCGTTTGAAGTCGAAGGTGTGAATGACCGTGTACAATTGGCAAACCTCGAACGTGAATGGCAACGCTATCAGGCAGAACAATTAATGCGTCAAGGCGTGCATTTAGTAGATCCATCACGCTTTGATCTGCGTGGTACGCTCAGCGTTGGTCAAGATGTTGAAATTGATATTAATGTGATCATCGAAGGCAACTGCGAAATTGGTGATAATGTCAAAATCGGTGCAGGCTGTGTGATTAAAGACAGTACCATAGCATCTGGTACGGTGATTCAACCGTATAGTGTTTTTGATCAAGCAATAGTTGGTCACAACAACCTAATTGGTCCTTTTGCCCGTTTACGTCCAAATGCTATGCTCGCCGATGAAGTACATATTGGCAATTTTGTCGAAGTGAAAAATACCACCGTCGGTCTACGCAGTAAGGCGAATCATTTCACCTATTTAGGGGATGCAATCATTGGTGAAGAGAGTAATATTGGCGCAGGCACCATCACTTGTAATTACGATGGCGCCAATAAATTTCAAACAACGATTGGCGATCGTGCCTTTATCGGTTCAAATAGTTCACTTGTTGCACCTGTAAGCATTGGCAATGGTGCAACGGTCGGTGCAGGTTCGGTGATCACACACAATGTCGAAGAGAATGCTTTGGCTGTGGAGCGCAGTAAACAATTGCAGAAGAGCAATTATCAACGTCCACAAAAGCAAAAATCATAGAAATTAAATTAAAATACAGCAGTAAAATCGTTTTTTAGGATATGTAAAATGTGCGGAATTGTTGGTGGTATCGCAGAGCGTAATATTTCAGGTATTTTGCTTGAAGGGCTGAAACGTCTGGAATATCGTGGTTATGATTCCGCAGGCTTAGCACTCATTAAAGATGGTCAGCTCTGTCGTGAGCGTGAAGTCGGTAAGGTCGTCAATCTGGTGCAAGCCGCAGAACAAAGTGGTATTCATGGCAAAATCGGTATTGCACACACCCGTTGGGCAACGCATGGCAAGCCATCACAACACAATGCACATCCGCATACCTCACATAATATTGCTGTGGTACATAACGGTATTATTGAAAATTACCAAGAATTAAAAACGGAATTACAAGCACTTGGCTATCAGTTTACGTCTGAAACAGATACCGAAGTGGTGGCACATCTAGTGCATCATGCGCTGAAAACTCAAGCCGATTTATTGCTTGCTGTGCAATCCATCATTCCAAAACTCAAAGGTGCTTATGCACTGGGCATTATTGATGCCAATCAACCTGATGAACTCATCGCTGTGCGTGAAGGCTCGCCATTGGTCATCGGGGTTGGAATTGGTGAGCACTTCATCAGTTCAGATCAATTAGCGTTGCTACCTGTGACCAACCGTTTTATCTATCTTGAAGAAGGTGATACGGTTCGCTTAAAAAGAGATAGTGTTGAAATCTTTGCGCAGAATCAAGCCATTGAACGCCCAATAACCGAACTTGATGCGACAGTGATGAACAGTAGCAAAGGTGAATATCGTCACTATATGCTTAAAGAGATTTTCGAGCAACCTAATGCGGTACAACAAACAATTGCTCAAGCTCTGGATGGTGATGATTTAAAAAATAATTTTCTTGAAAATTCAAATATAGCTTTAAAGCAGATTCAACAAGTTCAAATTATTGCTTGCGGCACCAGTTATCATGCAGGTTTAGTCTCAAAATATTGGTTTGAGCAAATCATCGGCTTACCGTGTCAAATCGAAATCGCCAGTGAATTCCGCTATCGTCATCCTGTCATTATCGCCAATACCTTGTATCTATGTATCTCGCAATCAGGTGAAACCGCTGATACTTTGGCGGCGTTACGTGATATTCAGAAACGTGCCAAAGCAAGCAATACGCCGATTTTTACCATGGCGATTTGTAATGTCTCGACTTCATCAATGATTCGTGAAACCAATTTTCATTTGCTTACCCTTGCAGGACCTGAGATTGGCGTAGCATCGACCAAAGCCTTTACCACTCAGCTTGTAGCGCTGATGCTTTTGATCTTAAAGATCGGTGAAGTGAAGCAATCGATTACTACTGAATTAAAATTAGAATTGATCCAAGCACTATGGCATTGTCCAAAAGTACTCAATGAAACCCTAAAGCATGATGCCAAAATACTCAGCCTTTCAGAGCTTTTTGTTGAAAAGGCACATTGCTTATTCTTAGGGCGCGGCACTCACTATCCTATCGCACTTGAAGGTGCACTCAAGCTTAAAGAAATTTCATATATTCATGCTGAAGGTTATGCCGCAGGTGAACTTAAGCATGGACCTTTAGCCTTAGTCGACAATGAAATGCCTGTAGTGATCTTAGCACCACAAGATGACATGCTCGATAAGCTGAAATCTAATATGGAAGAAGTTCAGGCTCGTGGCGGAGAGTTATTTGTATTTGCAGATGAACAAAGCGGTATTGGACATAAAGATCGCCAACATGTTGTCTATATCCCACAAATTTCCGAATGGCTTGCACCGATCATCTATAGTGTGCCGGTACAACTGCTGTCATATCATGTTGCAGTATTGCGTGGAACAGATGTCGATCAACCTCGAAATTTAGCAAAAAGCGTTACCGTAGAATAAGTTAAAGAAAGAAATCTAAGAACTTATAAACTACTCTCGCACACTGAAAACCGAGCTCTCTGCTCGGTTTTTTATGTCTAGATCAAGTTAGACACCCAATTTAGAATGAATAAAAGTTGAAGCCTTATACTTTGTAAATAAATTCTAGCCATAAAAAACCCCCCACCTGTTAGGTGGGGGGTTTAGGAATTAAAAGCTGGC
>NZ_JAYROT010000079.1:0-1928 GCF_041911495.1 Acinetobacter sp.
ATTCGACCAAGAATATAAAGATAGCCGACCACAGCAATACCAAGCAACACGCCACCAATCAAAGCATAAAGATAATCATGCACGATATATACACTCCATGTGAGACAAGATCGTTTAAGGTTAGGTCGATGTTGCCTCGATCAAAGCATTAATGATTTAAAATTTATAATTTGTCATCCAATAACAATTGCGCTTCACGTAAGCTCAGCGTACCTTCATAGATCGCACGGCCTGTGATCGCACCCAAGATGCCTTTTTGACCTTGTAGCAATTTCACATCTTCAAGATTGGTCACACCGCCAGAGGCAATCACAGGTAAGCCTGCATGGTTTGCAAGGTTTACAGTCTGCTCAACATTGACACCTTGCATCATGCCATCACGTGCAATATCGGTATAGACTATGCTTGACACACCCGCATCAGCAAAGCGTTTCGCTAAGTCAATCGCTTTGACATCAGTCACATTCGCCCAGCCGTCAGTAGCGACAAAACCATCTTTGGCATCAATACCCACGATGATGTGCCCTGCAAACTCTTTACATGCCAGCTCAACGAACTCAGGCTCTTCCACAGCTTTGGTGCCGATGATGACGAAAGACACCCCCGCATCAATATAATGCTCAATGGTTTCTAATGAACGAATCCCACCACCGATTTGGATCGGTAATTCAGGTTGAGATTGTGCGATCGCCTCGACCACAGGCTTGTGGATCGGTGTCCCTGCAAAAGCGCCATTCAAATCGACCAAATGCAACCGACGTGCGCCCTCATTAACCCAATGTGCTGCCGTCGCCACTGGATCATCAGAAAATACGGTGTCATCTTCCATGCGACCTTGCTTTAAGCGTACACATTTACCATCTTTTAAATCAATCGCAGGGATAATTAACATGCCTGTATTCCTTAATTTTCATATGAAATCTTAACTGTCATTATCTTAACAAAATATTCAATCTTCTCTAAGTGCTAATCGTAATATCTGACCAAGAAGAACAAAATAATTTTAAACTACACACCTTTGCTGCCCCGACAAATTAGAATTCTTAATTAAGTTTGACAAGGTAAATTGCCAGATCATCTATACATTAACCCACTACTGTGGCAATATTTTTCACAGATCGCTCTGCTTCATATAGTTTGGTCTGCATTAAAGCAATAACATTCACAACAAGATGAGCAACCGATGAAACTTCACCACTTAAACTGTGGCACCATGTGTCCAATCTGCCAAAAACTGATGAGCGGTCAAGGAAGCTATTTCAAGCCTGCCAAACTCATTTGTCATGTCCTTCTGATTGAGCACAAGAATAAACTGGTACTGGTTGATACAGGTTATGGTCTAAAAGATATTGTACAGCCGAAAACTCGATTAGGTGGCCTATTTTTAAAACTCACTCGCCCCAAACTAGATCGCCAAGAAACTGCTTTTGAACAGATCAAACAACTGGGCTACTCGCCTGCCGATGTGACGGATATTTTACCAACCCATTTGGATCTTGATCATATTGGCGGTGCGCCTGATTTTCCAAATGCAACGATTCACGTCTATAACAAAGAGCTTGACTACGCATTAAAACCAAAACTCAAAGATCGTCTGCGCTTTCGCAAAGCACAACTTCAAGATATTACAAAATGGCAAAGCCATCGTGAAGTCAATGCTGAGTGGTTTGGTTTAGATGCAATTGATTTGACCGAGCAACTTGGTTTTGAGGCCAAAATCGTGCCACTGATTGGACATACCCGAGGTCATGTTGGCATCGCTGTAAAATCCGAAAATAAATGGTTACTGGGCGAATTCAAACATGAGGTGCGACAGTTTGAAAAGTCTTATGATAATCAACAAGCTGAGCAAATTTCTCTAATGGTGTAAGCCAATCTAACGCTTTTCTAGGACGAGTATTCAGTGACATGGCAACTTGATTTAAATA
>NZ_JAYROT010000080.1:0-57842 GCF_041911495.1 Acinetobacter sp.
AAAATTTGGGATCATCTTCGTCAAACAGAATATTTACAAGAACAAGTTTCAACAGGTGTTGCGCACTGGATTGACATCCATCAGAACGATACATTTGCCAAAGTGCTTGCAGACATCAATGTTGATCAGGATTTACTGCGTTCAGAGCTTGCGGATTTGTGTTTACCGATTATTGAAAAGTTGGTGATTGATGGATATTTTTCCGATCGTATTCGTTTTTATCTGATGCAATTTTATGCGTCTGATGAAGTGAGTGCTATTTTGCATGATTAAACCGCACAGAATACGTTAAGACCAAAGCACTGCTTTGGTCTTATTCAAGTCATTCTAAATATTCATCATTTAAGCCAAAGCTTTTTCGATATCTGCTTCTAGGCTTTCAGGCTTGGTGGTTGGTGCATAACGTCCAAGTATTTGTCCATCACGACCAATGAGAAACTTGGTAAAGTTCCACTTAATATTACGATTGATAAAACCTTTAGTTTCACGTGTGAGATAACGGAAGATCGCATGTGATTCAGGCCCTTTCACATCGACCTTTGCAAACATTGGAAAGCTCACGCCATAATTACGCTGACAGAACTCGCCAATTTCTTCATTACTACCCGGATCTTGCCCACCAAATTGATTGCATGGAAAGCCAAGTACCACTAAACCTTGATCTTTATATTTTTCATAGACATTTTCTAAACCGTGAAATTGCGGTGTAAATCCACACTTACTCGCTGTATTAACGATCAAAATTACTTTGCCTTTATATTCAGACAGGCTTTGCGTCCCACCCTCTAAGAGCTCCGCTTCAAATTGGTAAATATGACTCATGGATAATTGTCCTCATCGACATTTTGTTGTGTTTGTAATTTTAAAGAGGCAGAATTGATGCAGTAGCGCAAACCTGTAGGTTGTGGTCCATCTTCAAAGACATGCCCAAGATGGGCATCACAATTATGGCAAGTCAACTCCGTACGTGTCATACCGTGACTTTGATCATTATGTTCTTCGATATTACTTTGATCAATCGGACGATAAAAACTTGGCCAACCAGAACCTGAATCATATTTGGTTTCTGAAGAGAATAATGGCGTACCGCAGCAACGGCATTTGTACACGCCATCTGCTTTGCTATTCCAGTATTGTCCTGTAAATGCAGGTTCTGTACCTTTCTGACGAGTGATACGAAACTCTTCTGGACTCAGCTCACGTTGCCACTCGCGGTCTGTTTTATTGACTTTTCCCATTGTCCGCTCCTTTCATTCTTGTGTTGAAAATGTCATGATTGCACATCTTATATTTACGCTACTGAAATAAAAATTGCTAGTGTAAATATATGAAAATGAGTAAAACTTTTAACGATGTTTTGCTCTCGCCTTACAATCATTCATTGGAAATTACTGGAAAAGGTCATGTCCACTCAAAGTCGGTATACACGGGAAATTAAAAAATCAGCTAAATTGGAGCATGTTTGCTACGATATTCGCGGACCTGTGTTACGAGCCGCCAATGAGATGGAGGAACAAGGTCACCGTATTATCAAGTTGAATATTGGCAATCCTGCGCCATTTGGTTTTGAAGCACCGCAAGAAATCATCAATGATGTGGCGCTCAATCTTCCGAATGCCATAGGCTATTCAGATTCAAAAGGCATTTTCCCTGCACGTAAAGCAGTGTGTCAGTATTATCAGCAAAAAGGCATTTTAGATTTACACGTCAACGATGTGTATATCGGTAATGGTGTGTCAGAGCTGATTGTGATGTCGATGCAAGGTTTGCTCAATGATGGCGATGAGATGCTCATTCCAATGCCTGACTATCCACTATGGACCGCTGCGGTGAATCTATCAGGCGGCACAGCGATTCATTACAAATGTGATGAAGAAAATAGTTGGTATCCTGATATTGCCGATATGGAATCAAAAATCACAGCCAATACACGTGGTATTGTGATCATTAACCCAAACAATCCAACAGGCTCAGTCTACCCTCGTCATGTCTTAGAACAGATCGTGGCATTGGCACGTAAGCACGATTTGATTTTGTTTGCTGATGAAATCTACGACAAGATCATCTATGACGGTATTGAGCATGTATCGGTTGCATCAATCGCTAAAGATTTGCTATGTATTTCATTTAATGGCTTATCAAAGTCTTATCGCATTGCAGGTTTTCGTGCGGGTTGGATGGCGATCTCAGGTGATAAATCTAAAGCAAAAGACTTTATCGAAGGCTTAGACATGCTTGCTTCAATGCGTTTGTGTGCCAATGTCCAAGCGCAATATGCGATTCAAACTGCGCTCGGTGGTTATCAGTCGATTAATGACTTGATTCGCCCAGGTGGTCGCTTATACGAACAGCGTAATATCGCATGGGAAATGCTGAATGAAATCCCAGGTATCAGCTGTGTTAAACCTGAAGGTGCAATGTACTGTTTCCCGAAACTTGATCCAAATATTTATCCAATCGAAGATGATGAGGAACTCATGCTTAACCTTCTTCGTGCTGAAAAAGTATTATTGGTACAAGGCACAGGATTTAACTGGCCGACACCTGATCACTTCCGTGTGGTGTTCTTACCTGCGCCAACAGAGTTACGTGAAGCGGTCAGTCGTATTGGTCGATTCTTTGCGGCATTAAGAGCTTAGATTTGACGCTGAAATAAAAAAACTGAAACAAAAAATAGAGGCATAATTCAAAATTAATGCCTCTATTTTTATGGATTTTAAATGTACAGCTTATTGAAAATGCTCTAACAATACTTGTTGTGAAATATAAACCTCTTCACCTTCTTTCGGTGAAATACTTAGCCATTGAGCATCAGGTTGAAGCTCCCAGGCTTGTTGATTGTCTTTGAGATAATTCAATAAACCTTGTTCAATGATGCGCTTACGCAAAACAGGATCTTCAACTGGGAAACACGCTTCTACACGACTAAATAGATTCCGATCCATCCAGTCGGCACTTGAGCAATAAACACGTGGATTACCATCATTTTCAAAATAATAAACACGTGTGTGTTCTAAGAAACGACCGACGATCGAACGCACATGGATATTTTCCGATAAGCCTTTCAGCTGAGGACGTAAGCAACAAATCGAACGAATGATGAGATCAATTTTCACGCCTGCTTGCGAGGCTTCATACAATTTATCAATTAATTGCTGTTCTGTAATCGCATTCACTTTGACGATGATACGTGCATTTTTACCTGCAATAGCATTGGCAATTTCATGGTCAATAAAGTTCATGAGTTGCTGATGTAGGGTAAATGGAGCATGTAAAAGTTTTTTCAATTTAACAGTTTTACCCATACCCGTTAGCTCTTGGAAGACACGATGTACATCTTCCGAAAGCTCTTTATTGGTGGTTAATAAACCATAATCGGTATAAATCCTTGCATTACCTGCATGATAGTTACCTGTCCCAAGATGGACATAACGCATCAGTTGATTGTCTTCACGACGGACAATTAAGATCATTTTGGCATGAGTTTTATAGCCCACAATACCATATACAACGACCGCACCTGCCTCTTGTAGAATATTCGCGACGGCAATATTGGACTCTTCATCAAATCGAGCACGAAGTTCAATGACAGCGGTGACTTCTTTGCCATTACGAGCCGCTTCGGCAAGCACTTGTACGATTTCCGAGTTAGGTCCGCTACGATACAAAGTTTGCTTAATCGCTAAAACTTTTGGATCACGTGCCGCTTCACGAAGTAAATTAATCACTGGCGCAAAAGACTCATACGGATGATGCAGTAAAATATCTTGCTTTTTCATCGCTGAAAAAATGCTTTCAGACTTTTTGAGCACCTTTGGGATTATTGGCGTGTGCGCAGTATAACGCAAGTGTGGACGTTTAAAGTTGGAAATGAGTCTAGTTAAGTTCACAGGACCATTGACTTTATACAGGTCAGATTCTTCTAGATGGAACTCTTCAAGTAAATATTCATAGATATGTTGAGGGCAGTTTTCAGTCACTTCTAGGCGCACAGCACGACCAAAGCGACGTGAGCTCAATTCACCTTTTAAGGCAATCGCCAAATCTTCAACATCTTCATTGAGTGCCAAATCGGCATTCCGCGTGACACGGAATTGATAGCAACCTGTCGCCGTCATCCCTGGGAAAAGATCAGACACATGCTCATGAATAATTGCAGAGAGCATCACATGATGCTCATGTCCACCAGTTAGCTCATCAGGTAAACGTACCACACGAGGTAGCGAACGTGGTGCAGGTACGACCGCAAGCTCGATTTGACGACCGAAAGCATCTTTGCCTTCTAAAGTAACAATAAAGTTTAGACTTTTATTGACTAACCGAGGAAATGGGTGCGCAGGATCAAGGCTAATCGGCGTAAGAACAGGTGCAACTTGTTCTTGGAAATATTTTTTCAACCAAACTAATTGCTCATCCGTGAGTTCATCACGTTTGAGGAAACAAATATTTTCTTCACGTAGCTTTGGTAAAATTTCCTCATTCAATATACGATATTGACGATCAATCGCCGCATGTGCCGTTTCAGAAATACGATCAAGCACCTCACGGGGTGTAAGTCCATCTGGGCTATGGCTTTCATTACCTAAGTACAATTGCTCAAGTACACCTGCGACACGGATTTCAAAAAACTCATCCATATTACTTGAAAAGATCAATAGAAAGGTCAGACGATCTAATAATGGGTGTGCAGGATTGACCGCTTGTTCAAGCACACGCAGATGGAAGTCTAAAATTGAGAGCTCACGATTGATATAACGATCATGAAAAGTATAATTATTGGTCGCTTCTGTTGATGGATTCGATGCTGCTTGATTCATTGAAAGACTGCCTTAAATTTATCAATGAGATTGTTTTCTTTATTATGCGACATAATTATGACAATTCGGTAAAAATCTTGTTTAGCAATAAATTAAATTCAATGATCATGTTAAAATACGCACTCGCACTAATTCACGCCAATCCCAATTTTTTATAAAAGCATGACTGTCGCATTGAATGCTTAAAAAACTTAGATTTTGGCAATTTTGGTTGACTATGCCAACCAAAATTGCGCTTGGGGTTGGGGGACGAAGTACCCCAACCCCCCTCCACGCCGAGCTCTTGCACTACGTATATGCAGTGCTTGTACGTGCTCAGCAGTGAGGCGAGGTCAATATCATTTTTTAAAAAATATAAATTGATTTTTATAATTAAATATTAGATAGATAAACCAATATCTTAATGCGTAAACCAACAAGCTATAGCTGAGATTAGTATACTAATTCGGCAAGTGACTATATTTCATATAGCGTAAAATCATACGCTTACGTGCTTTGAATTTGCCATCAGGACCATGATCTTCATAGTAACGTGGATTTGGAAGCATAGATGCAAGATGCGCAGCTTGATCTTTGGTCAGGCTTTTAGCACTTTTACCATAATAATGTTGAGTCGCTGCTTCAATACCGTAAATCCCTTCACCAAATTCAACTGAATTGACATAGACTTCCAGAATACGGGCTTTAGACCACATACGCTCCATCATCCATGTTGCAACGGCTTCTTGAGCTTTGCGTACATAAGAGCGTTTGTTAAATAAAAATAGATTCTTAGCCAATTGTTGTGAAATGGTCGAGCCACCTGCAACGACTTCGCCTTTCTTTTCATTCTTCTTGATTGCATCCTCAATGCCTTCCCAGTCGAAGCCATTGTGCTCAAGGAATCGCCCATCTTCTGCGGTGATCACAGCACGTTTAAAGTTATCGCTAATATCTTCGCTATCTTTCCATTCATGCACGACTTTGGCATTTGGTGTCGTGAGATAGTAAGTGCGCATAAACATGGTTGTTTCCACTGGGAAAAAACGCCAGTACGCCAAACTGGTGAAAATCCAAATTTGTACCAACAGCACCGCACAGACAAAAAACAGTAATAAACGAAGAATAAACTTTTTCATATCAATCTAAATCTTGCACATCAAAGTGAATGAATTATCAAAAATAAGCCTACACATTGAGCAGGCATAATCATCAACTTAAACATTCTAACCAAAATTCATAATATAAAAACAGCGATTTGACAAATTTAGGCACGCATGGCTATCTAGTTCTCATTTTTATACTTTAAAAAACTCTGAAGTAATCATCAGAATATTTAATGCGGAAATTTATCCTTCGCTTGATCCGTCAAACTAATCTGACCTGTCGCAATGTGGTAGTACATCCGCCAGTCCGACACAAAACTGTACAAAGGCTGTTTAAATGAAGCAGGTTTATTCTTTTCAAAGCCAAAATGACCGATCCAAGCACAGGCATAACCAGCGAAAAATCCTAAAGCCACATAGCGCTTTTGACGAGTTTTAATCGCTTTACGAAAAGCCAAAAGCCCCAAACTACTGCCGAGAAAATGTAAACGGCGACAATTCAGGTCATGATGTTCTGTGAGATAAAAGCGATAAAACTGCTGATAATCTTTGATCGGCATTTGTAGTTTTTCTGTATGCTCAGGTGCTTGGTAGCTACTAAAATCCTGTTTCATATTCATTTGATTTTCTCCTTAAAATCCATACTCAATCACATTGCAAGCATCAAATTAGCGTTTACCCATCGAACGACGTGTACCACGTGGCGGCATCCATGTCCGATCCGCATATTGTTCAGGTTTCGGACGCACATGGCTATGTGTATCTTGCGCATCGAGTGCTTGTTGGTCATCGCTTTGCGATGGCATTGGGAATGGCAGTTTGATTGCTACTTTCTTCTTCATCACTTTAACACCTGTAATGATTTAGCTCATGGATATTATGCTAACAACTACGCTAACATAGTTTGATTAGAAATAAAAAGGACTAAACACGATCAATGTTCAGTCCTTTTGGTCAAAAGGAAAAGATTTTTAGAAGTTTATTTCGGCAATCTTTCCATTTTTAAAAGCAGTCTGCTTATTTAGCAGCAGCTTGAGCAGCAGCAACTTCTTCAGCAAAACTCATTTCAGCTTTTTTCTCAATCCCTTCGCCTACTTCGAAGCGAACGAATTGTGCAACAGTCGTACCAGTTGCTTTAAGTACATCAGCAACTTTCTTGTCGTTGTCGATCACATACATTTGACGATCAAGAGATACTTCGTTCAAGTATTTTTCTACTGAACCAGAAACCATTTTTTCAATGATGTTTGCAGGTTTGCCAGACTCTTGAGCCTTCGCTTCTGCAATTTCTTTCTCTTTTGCAACCAAGTCAGCAGGAACATCTTCAGCAGATACTGCAACTGGGTTGAATGCAGCAACGTGCATCGCCAAACCTTTACCTGTGTCCGCATCACCTGTGTAAGAAACTACTACACCGATTTTCAAACCGTGCTTATACACTGCCAAGTTGTCGCCTTCAACGATTTTTGCACGACGTACTTGGATGTTTTCACCGATTTTTTGAACCAAAGCGATACGTGTTTCTTCAACAGTTGTACCATCTTCAAGTTTAAGTTCTGCGATTTTCGCAGCATCAGTTTCGCCAGCAGCAAGTGCAGCATTTGCAACTTTATTTGAGAAGTTGCTGAAGTTTTCGTCTTTAGCAACGAAATCAGTTTGGCAGTTTACTTCTAAAAGAAGTGCTTTATTGCCTTCTTGTACGATCGTGATCGCACCGTCAGCAGCAATGTTGCCTGCTTTTTTAGCAGCTTTTGCTTGACCAGATTTACGAAGGTTATCAATCGCTAGCTCGATGTCGCCACTCGCTTCTTCCAATGCTTTTTTGCATTCCATCATTGCTAGACCAGTACGGTCACGTAATTCTTTTACCATGCTTGCAGTAATTGCAGTCATGTCATTCTCCTAATTCGGATGATTGATTTAAAACAAAATCTTTAAATAAAAAGCGATTAGTAAAAAACGACTTCAGGAGTCGTTTCTTTTGTGCGCTTAGTCTGTCTTTTTTGCATGTCACTATAATGAAAAATTTAAATAACAACATTAAAATGACATCACAACGGCAAAAAGCCTTTTAAACTAAGCGCAAAAGCAATTACGCTTCTTGAGATGCGTCTTCTGCAGCCGCTTCATTTTTAGCTTGTGCATTTGACTGAGTTTGAGCGTACTCTTTACCCGCCAAGATTGCATTCGCCATTGCAGAAGCATACAAAGTTACTGCACGGATCGCATCGTCATTACCAGGAATGATGTAATCAACGCCATCTGGATTGGAGTTTGTATCAACGATACCGATTACAGGAATACCCAAGTTGTTCGCTTCTTTGATTGCAATCGCTTCGTGGTCAACGTCGATAACAAAAATCGCATCAGGCAAACCGCCCATGTTCTTTACGCCACCAAGTGAACGCTCAAGTTTGTCCATTTCACGAGTACGTTCTAGCGCTTCACGCTTAGTCAATTTCGCAAAAGTACCATCTTCAGATTGAGTTTGAAGATCTTTCAAGCGGTTGATTGATTGACGTAAAGTTTTCCAGTTCGTCAACATACCACCTAACCAACGGTGATCAACGTATGGTTGACCTGCGCGTTGAGCTTGTTCACGGATGATGTTAGACGCTGCACGCTTTGTACCAACGAAAAGAACTTTATTCTTTTTGCTAGCAAGACCGTTCACCATATTCAACGCATCGTTCAATGCTGGAACAGTTTTATCAAGATTGATGATGTGAATTTTGTTACGTGCACCAAAAATGTAATTACGCATTTTTGGATTCCAAAAACGTGTTTGGTGACCGAAGTGCGCACCAGCTTGAAGAAGGTCACGCATACTTACGTTATAATCTGCCATTTTCTTTACCTTAAAGTTTGGGTTAGGCCTCCATATGTCCGCATTCTCCACCTTATTCAATCTTGATGTTTTAGATTGGAATTTATCCTTCTAAGACATTGATTTAATTAAAGCACCCAGAGTAATGTGTCGACATATGTGCGGATTTTTAATTCATCATTTTAACAATACATAAGATTTGTCTGAGATTTAAATCAAAACAAAATCCTTCGTCTTAAACTGTGCCCTAAAAACACATGAAAAACCATTTGATAAAATGAGGCGCTCTTTATACCATAGACTTGTTTAAATTACCAAAAGTTTTTATAGATCATGAATAGTTATCAATCTGCTCCAAGTCGCCTAATTAAATCCCCTGACGCCATCGAAAAAATGCGCATTGCGGGACGACTGGCGGCAGAAGTACTGGATATGATCAAACCATACATCTTACCCGGTGTAACCACACTCGAACTTGATACTCGCTGTCATGACTATATTGTCAATGTGCAAAATGCCATTCCTGCGTGTTTAGGTTACGGTGGTGGTCATGGTCGTCCAGCTTTTCAGCACAGTATTTGTACTTCAGTCAATCACGTGGTCTGCCACGGTATTCCAGCAGATAATAAAGTCTTGAAAAAAGGCGACATTCTCAATATTGATGTCACCGTGATTAAAGACGGCTATCACGGCGATACCAATATGATGTATGTGGTCGGCGGTGAAACGACTATCTTGGCTGATCGTCTATGCAAAGTCGCACAAGAAGCAATGTATATCGGCATGGAAACGGTTCGTGCAGGTTCATTTGTCGGTGATATTGGTTATGCCATTCAAAAATATGTGGAAAGCCAACGCTTTAGCGTAGTACGTGAATATTGTGGTCATGGTATTGGCTCAGTATTCCATGATGATCCGCAAGTGCTTCATTATGGTCAAAAAGGCACTGGTATGCGCTTAGAAGCAGGCATGACCTTTACCATTGAGCCGATGGTCAACGCAGGTGTTTGGCAAACCAAGACTTTGGGTGACAAATGGACTGTGGTGACTAAAGATCATAAATTGTCTGCACAATATGAGCATACCATTCTCGTTACCGAAACTGGCATTGAAGTATTAACAGCTCGTCCTGAAGAAGACTTATCACGCTTTAATGTGTAAATGAGACAGCGTTTACAAGCCTTGTAGTTCATTGGCAGAACTGACAGCACTTTCAAGTCAAAAAGGTCACTTCATCGTGACCTTTTTTTATCTATCCAATTCATCATAAAAAAATGATCTAAAATCATTCTTATAGCTTAAATAATTTATTTATATTTTATTTTTATCAATTTTATTATTGTGTTTCAAAAATAAATATAAAAACATATCGCACCGTCATGATCGTTTTATCTCAAAAAATAATCTGATCGGTGCCAACCTTGAAACCGTTGCGTATAAGAAATCTAAAATTACCTGTCATACATTCAAAGAAACATTCTAATTTCTGACAGTATAGCTGTCCTCAATGATGTTAATTTCTTCTTCGGTCAGGTCGTAAAGCTGATAAACCAATTGATCGATTTGGTTTTCTAAATCGGTGGTATCTAATTTATCTTTTTTTAGTTCCAAAATGTTCTTTGTCAACTCTTCAAGTGTTTTCATTGACTCTTGATTTATTGGGAACGGGTAATTCTGTAAATCCTTAATCACAATCTTTGGAAACAGATTTCTATTTCCCTTAACTGTTTGTCGTTTGTGATAAAAACTAATGAGCTTTGAGTTCAAATAACCCAAGAGCGAGAATAAGGAGTACTTACTGTCTTTTTTTAATACATTCAATATGCTTTTATTATTTAAGTATGTATCAGAAACATACATTGCTTGAACCACTGTCGGAAACTTTCCTGTAATTTCTCGAATAAGTATTCTTGGTAAAGAAAATTGTTCAATTGTTTTTGGCTGAGAAAGCCATTCACCATAACGAAGCCACTGACCTGACCAATTCAAAATATACCTGCCGACATCTGCCCCATTCAAATATGGATAGGTATTCTCATCAAATTTGTAGTCATAATCAAAAACGTGATTTTTAACATCATCTGCTGTTTGTTTAGGTTTGCCTTTGCCTTTTTCATATGCTTGAAGACCTACCTTTACATCATAATATTGATTTAAGGGTTCAGACTTTGTCTTGATTTTATTAATTATTGATGATTCTTCATCAGTTGATGTTATGTCGAAAATGAAATTTCTATTTTGTCTCCATACATTGGGATTTATTGTTACAAAACCTTCTTCGTTTATAATCCCTGAACTTAAACTTGAATATTTAATATCTGCTTCAGAATTTATTTTAGATGCAGTAAGAATACAAGATTCTACACCTACACCTTCAAATGTTTCACCAAGTAAATTAATTAATGAAATAATTTGATTTTGATTCAGTAATAAGTCTCTTATCTTGTAGGCAGACTCTACGCCAGTTATTGAATTTGGTATAATGAAAGAAAAATTTCCTTTATTCTTTAATATGCTGAAAGACTTTTCAATGAAAAGAATATATAAGTTAGGCTTCTCGTGTATTGAATTAAAATTGTTATAGAAATACTGCTTAGCCTTATCGTCAAAGTTTTCTCGGGATAAAATGTATGGCGGATTGCCAATCACCACATCAAAGCCGACAAACTCGCCATCATCATTGAGCACTTCAGGAAATTCAAAACGCCATTCAAACGCATTTTCAAAAATCTTATTGGCTTTGATCTCTTCGATTTCTATCTCGAGTTTCTTGGTTTCATCAGTGAGCTTTTTGACTTTCTTATTCCAATCCGCTTTTTCCTTTTTGCTCATCTCAAAAAGTTGCCCCTGATTGGTCATTTGATGCAACTCGTCAGACAGTCTGCGTAGTTTCTTCACTTTTGGATCGTTCAACGAAATTTCACTTCTAAAATCCGATTTGATGTCGGCAATCAGTTGCTCCATTTCTCTTTTCTGATCTTTGCTTTGGGCGTTACGATATGTGTCAACGGCTGTTCGATAGCTATCAATCGACCACTTGTTCTTTTTCAGGGCTTGTTTCAGGTCGGCATCAATAGCAAATCGGCTAATCAGCGAGTTTCCGCATTTGATGTTGATGTCAATATTTGGCAGTGTTTCGAGTTCCGTGGCATTCTTGTAATACGCATTTTTCAGAAGCTCAATCCACAACCGCAAACGGCAGATTTTTACCGAGTTGGCATTGATGTCCACACCGAAAAGGCAGTTTTCAATAATGGTTTGCTTTTCATGGAAAAGTGTTTGTTGTATGCGTTGGCTTTCTTTGTTTGTGGGGTTGTATTCAAAAAGTTCGCCTTCTTCGTCTGTAACAATCAATTCATCATTGACCACTTCCACCTGATATTCTTTTAGGCGTTTTCCATCAAGGTCTTGCAGAATTTTTAAGTCATTTTTCACGGCAATCATTTCATTGAGTGCCGAAACCAAAAAGTGACCTGAACCAACAGCAGGGTCACAAATCTTAATGCTATTTACAATCTGGTTGGCTTCGTTTCGATCTTCAATTTTGTCGTAAAGCGCTTCAATCGTGGTGCAATTCCATGTTTTGATTTCGTTGAATTTCTCAAGAACCGCTTTGCGAATGGTTTCACGACACATATACATGGTGATGAATCCAGGCGTGAAAAACGAACCGTCTTTGTAACCGTTGATTTTCTCAAAAATCAAACCCAGCACAGACGCATTAATCAGCGTTTTGTTGTCTTCCTGAATTTCTTCTCTACCTTCTGCGCCAAAGTCGTAAGCATCTAAAAACTCAAATAAATATTGAAGCGTGGAAATATTACCTGTCCGTTTTTTGCCTTGCTGGTCTTTGAGCACCGTTTGTGTAAAGATCGGAATGGTTTTATCGTCTTTCAGGTTGCTTATAAACAAAGTCACCTGTTCATTGTCTGTCGGCTCAAAAAGCGAAGAATTGAGATACGGCGTTTTTTCAAATGCTTGTTTGACATCTTGGTTACGCTCGTCATAGCGACGTGCCAAGACCTGAAAAAACAAACTATTGAGGTCGTCATAGTTCTTGATTTTTTCAAAGTTAAGAAAGGAATAGGATTTGTCACCTTTGTGATAGGTAATCAGTTGAGCTTCTAACAACTTCAAAAATAAAATGCGGTTGATCCATGTGATTGAAAGCTCGAGCGCAACATTAAAAAGACGCTCCTCTTTGCTATTACCAAACCGAGCAGGCTTATCAAGTCGGCTTAATTTATCCAAACTGTCGAGCTGAATGATCGTATCTTCAAGAATTGTTCCTGTGTGGCGTTCGCCTTCTTTGTTCCGTCCAATCAGCTTCTTGCTTTTTTCTTTGGTTTCGGTCAATCCGATAATGTGCAACAACTCACCATAAAAGCGCTTATCAAGGCTGTTGCTATCGTTGCTAAACGGAAGTTTTAACAGATGTTCAGGCGATAACAGTTTGAATAAAGCAATCAGCGAATTGTCATCAGCCTTGTTGGTATTGCGTAATGGTTTTTGAAAGTTCTGAATATTGAAGTATGTATATTCAATTTCTGACGTGATAGCGGCAATAAATGGCTCGGCAATGTGTTTGTAGAAAAAATCGGTTTTCGTGTCTGCCAAGCGTCCGTCTTCAAAGTCGTTGAATTGCTTTACTAGACATTTGTTTTGGGCAAAAAGTCTATCAAATAAGGTCGCATCAAAAATAAACCATTCGTTGATGTTAGTCGCCACCAAATGTTTTACTTCAAGATTTTTGTGCGTAATCCGCTCTCGTAAGTAATACAACACCAATTCCTGAAATGCTTTTGTGTTGAGCTTTTTGGCAGAGATCATTTCGGTTTTATTGGTTGGCTTTTTAGCTTCTAGGATTACACCAACCGAACTTTTAGCTGTGTTGCCATTATGAATCACCAAGTCGTTTCGACCTTTGGTATTGATGAAATGGTTCGGGTCGTAATAGGTTTTCTTTAAAAAGTCCGAAACCAAATTTTTGTGAAACTCTTCACTTTCTGTGTCGTTTGTATAGTCGAGTAAAGTAATGAGATTGGTCTTGAAATTTTCAATTTCAGTCCGATTCGGTTTTACTTTTAAGTAGGCTTTGTTCAGCGCCTTTCGTGGTGTTAATTCTTTTAAATTTTTGATGCTCATGGTGTCTTTTTACAATTACTATCAATGGGTTGGCGCTTGGCGAAATGGCGGATTTTTACGCATAAAACTACAGTTTAGTAATATAGCAATTGTTGCAGTCCAGTCAATCCTTTTACAGGATGTCAGCAAGTAATTCTCAAATACACATTGTCCAAAAAAAGTCTTGTAAAGTGGAACAAAAACAATATTTGACAAACAATATCGGATTTCAAAGCTTTACTGATGATTACCCAGTGCATGCTATATTGTGCCTAACGCCATTCAACTAAATGCATATTTCGAGAAATCAATGGGCTATCACGATCTATACCGAATGGGTTCACATGCCGTTATCCTCAATGATCAACAGCAAGTGTTACTTCTGAAAGCAACTTATGGCGAAAAAGCCTGGGGATTACCAGGTGGCGGTCTTGACCCGAATGAAACCATTCATGATGCTCTCTATCGGGAATGCTTAGAAGAACTCGGTTGTGAGGTGGAAGCGCTATACCTAAGCGGTGTGTATTTTCATCATGTGGTCAATTCACATGCCTGCATTTTTCGTTGTCAAATCAAAGACAAACAAACTATTCAACTTAGCGAAGAACATAGTGAATATGCGTGGTTTGATATAGATGATTTAAGTGAAGTACAACGAGTCCGTGTGGTCGATTGCTTAAATTTTGATGGTACAGTAATCAGCAGAGCGTTTTAATTTGAGCTCATTTGTGCGAGATCAATGCGCATAAAATCATGCGTGATTTGATTCAATCGTTCATCCTGCCAAATCTCAGATAACGGAATCACCACATCATCAGCAAGTGGCAATTTTTTGGGATTAAATTGCATGCTCTGAAAAGTATCGCCCCACGCAATCAAATCGACATCGAGTGAGATGCTATGCGATGGACGCTTCCGACCTGTATCTTGTTCAAGCTGTTTTAATGAAGTTACAACTTGCTCAACCGTCAAACTAGATTCAAGTAAACAGGCTGCATTCCAATAATCCGCTCCAACCTGATCACGACATGGAATTTCATAAACCGAAGACACGTGGCAACTGCCCCACGTTTTCAGCGTGTCTAGGCAAAGTTGTAAATGTTTAGATTTGTCTAGATTGGTCGCTATGGCGATGGCGTAAATAGTCACGTTGACGCTCGATTTGGATTCCGACGGATTGTGCAGCGGGAATAATAGCAGGCTTGCGCACGGTAATGTTAATTTTTTCAATGGCTTCAAACTGTTGCATCAATGCCACAACCACTAAATCCGCAACGTGTTCGATCAATTTTGGCTTGGCATCGACAATGACTTGCTCACAGATTTCACAAATTTGGGCATAATTCAAAGTATCTTCAAGCGCATCACTACGACACGCTCGATCCAGATCACAGGAAATTTTCAAATCCAACAATAGCCGTTGCAGGATTTGCCTTTCCCAAGTAAAGCAACCGATCACCGTATCGACTTTTAATCCTTCAATAACAATGAAATCGGTCATACTTTACCCTTTTTATCACTAAATACCTTGATCGATTAATGCATCAACTTTGAGGCAGGTTCAATATCGTGCAACATCTGTAAACGGTTGTCTGCATAGATGTCGGTATAAGGTGCAAGCACTCGCATAAAACGATCAAAATACAGCATTTGCTTGAATAATAGGGCAAAATCACGTGGGAATCGGATGCCATGACGCTCACCAACCCCAACGATGTCGAGCATAATATCATTGAGATCAGCAGGTTTGGTGCTGAGTAATTCTTGCGGATCAGACAGGAGCACGCCACTAAACAGACGTTGTAAATCTTCAGACAAAACTTTGGTGTCAATATTCTGGTCGGTCATGCCCATTTGAAGCATGTACATCGCCATATTGTCATAGTCAGTCTGTTGCAGTGCATCCATAAATTTCATGCACGCCGACCAAACTTCAGGTTGCAACTGCCCGACAATCCCAAAATCAATAAAACCAATTCGTCCATCACGGAGCAACATCAGATTGCCTGCATGCAAATCCGCATGAAAACTTGGGCACATCATCAGACTACCAAACCATGTATTCATTGCACCGATCAACACTTGACTTGGATCTTTAGCATACTTTTTCACCACGTCAAGATCTGTGAGTGGCACGCCATACAAGCGCTCCATCGTCAGTACCCGACGAGTCGAATGTTGATGATAGACTTTCGGTGCAGTGGCAATGGTATTTTGGCTCACTTGCAGATATTGCTTAAAATCTTCAAGATTTTGCGCCTCTTCAATGAAATCCACTTCACGCACCATGCGTACACGGATTTCATTAACGATGTCTGACAGCGAGGCAAATTTGACTTTCGGAACGACACGTTCAAACATTTTTGCTGCGAAATGCACCACACCTAGATCGGTATAAAGAATGGTTTCCACATTCGGCTTTTGTACTTTGATCACCACATCTTCGCCTGTTTTCAGCACGGCAGCGTGGACTTGAGCGATAGATGCAGAAGCTAAAGGCTTTTCTTCAATACTTTGGAAAATATCGTTTAAATCTTGACCTACAAACTCCTCTGCAAGCACTTGCTGAATATAACTAAATGGCAAAGCAGGTGTTTGATCTAGACATTTTTGAAATTCTTCCACATATTCACGAGGGAATAATGATGGCGTACTGGCAATAAACTGACCAAGCTTGACGTAAGTTGAACCAAGCTCTTCAAACGTTTCACGCATCAATTGGGCTTGATTCGGTTGTTCAGTAGCAAACTTAATGCCTGCTTTCGCTGCAACAATAGCGGTTTCGCCCATTCTCGCAACAGAACGCAACCCTGATAATAATTGTTTTTTTCTTTGACTCATCACTGATCTCAAAACGCTTTAAAAATGGAATATACAACTGTATTGTGGCAATTGTAGCAAATTTGGCGATTTAAATATTACCAAAAAGTCAGACAATATCGGCAAAATTGTTGATTATTGTTCTTAGACTTTTCCGCAAACTATACAACTCGCATCAGCACTGACTTTCACGATGCGCTGTTGCATATTAGTGCCATCCCACAACAATAATTTACTCAAAAGTGGAGAGTGTCCTAATCCCAAATACAATAAGGCATGATGTGCTTGTAAACTCGCCATGACCGCAGGAGTCGTCGTTAATACCCCGGAATTGGCACACCGTCGCTCATCAGGATTTTCATTCGATGACTGAGGAAATACGCAGTGGTAGCATGGCTTTGATTTCAACATCATCAGTTGCCCTTCTAAACCTATGGCTGCCGCAGTGAGTAATGGTATTTTTCGTTCTACACAAAACTGATTCACAGCATAACGTGTCGCAAAATTATCACAGCCATCTAAGACCAAATCAAAATGATCTTTTAATTGCTCTGATAATACTTGATCAAACTTGTCACGAATCGCTGTGACCTTGACCAGCGGATTAATACTTTTTAAGTGATAAGTCAGTACATCCACCTTGAGCTGCCCAATTTGATAGGGATCAAAGGCAATCTGCCGTTGGATATTGCTCAGCTCAATTTTATCAAAATCAATAATCGTAATTTTGCCTACGCCCGCACGAACAAGCATTTCACTCGATGTACAGCCGAGTCCGCCTGCACCGATAATCAACACATGACTATTTTTTAAATTTTGCTGCGCGTCAATATCCCATTCATTGAGCAAAATATGCCGACTATAGAGATGTAATTCTTCATCTTTGAGTTGCGCTTGAGCTGATTCATTCATAAAAAATTTTTGAAAATCTGAAAAATTTTAAGCTAAATTGGCAAAGCCTTGCTGACGCCATGCCTCATAGACAATCACCGCAGTGGCGTTGGATAAATTTAAACTACGAGAATTTTCCGCCATTGGCAGTCGAATCCAGTTTACTTGCGGAAATAACAATCGAACACTTTCAGGTAATCCACGTGTTTCAGGGCCCATCAGTAGCGCCACAGGACGATTCAAATTCACTGTATGTGGTGTGGAAAAACCTTTGGTAGTAAGCGGAAAAATTGTGTTTTCATCAATACCTTGCTTTTTTAATTCAGCAAGACAACTTTGTAAATCATCCCAAATTTTCATTCTCGCCCATTCGTGATAATCCAAACCCGCACGTTTGAGTTTTTTATCATCCAGCTCAAAACCAAGCGGTTTGATCAAATGTAACTGCGCACCTGTATTGGCACATAGTCGGATGATATTGCCCGTATTGGCAGGAATTTCAGGCTCAAATAAAATAACGTGAATCACGCAAACACTCAAAGTTGTCAGATTAAAAACGAGGTTTATTGTACATGATTTTTAGGTTCGACTTTGCACAGTATCAACGCAAAGGAGAACATTCCAACCCAAACAGGAATTATTTGAATCTCTAATTGAGTTAAATATAACCCAATTAGACATGAGATGGGTTAAAAATCTATCTGATTCGTTGAAGCGTCAGTCGCATTGTTCGAGGATAGGACAATATTAGTAAAATAACGTTCTTCATGGAATTTGATAAATATTAGTATGTGACCGAGTTTGCGACTGACAAATGGTTTTGCCTACTTTTCCCGAAAGAAAAGTAGGTCGAACCGAAGGTTAATCCAGAAATATACACATACACTGCAAGAACTTGCCAAAAATGCAATTCAGCTTAACCTTGCAATTTAAATCATTGCCACTGCAATTGTTCCCGCAGATTGACTACTTCACCAATAATCGTCAAAGTCGGTGCAACGATTTCATGCTCAGCCACTTTTGAGGCAATATCGGCAAGTGTGCCGACCACAACTTTCTGCTCGGGTGTCGTACCTTTGGACACCAACGCCACAGGCATACTATCACGCTGACCATGTGAGATCAGCTCATTACAAATCCGCTCTAATCCAACCAAGCCCATATATAAAACCAGCGTTTGATTTTCATAAACTAACTCTTTCCACGGTAGTTCAGGAGCACCATGTTTAAGATGCCCAGTCAAGAAACGTACACTTTGTGCATAGTCCCGATGCGTGAGCGGAATCCCAGCATAAGCAGAACAACCTGATGCCGCAGTAATCCCAGGCACGACTTGGAATGTAACATTGGCAGCAAAAAGCTCTTGAATCTCCTCACCACCACGCCCAAAGATAAACGGATCACCGCCTTTTAAACGGCAGACACGTTTGCCTTGCTGAGCAAGTTCCACCAATAAGGCATTAATGCCATCTTGCGGAACGCTATGATCTGAACGTGCTTTACCCACATAAATTTTAGTCGCATCACGACGACATAACTCTAAAATCGGCTTGGATACTAAACGGTCATAAACCACCACATCGGCTTGTTGCATCAGGCGCAATGCTTTTAAAGTTAAAAGCTCAGGATCACCCGGCCCTGCACCAACCAAATACACTTCCCCTTTTGGTGCTGTCCACTCTGATAAGGCTTGTTGAATTAAATCATTTGCCACATCGAGATTGTCATTAAAGACTTGCTCTTTTAAAGGACTTGCGTAGAGATTTTCCCAAAAGATTCGGCGTTCATCAGGATTTTGAATTTTGGCTTTGACGCGTTGACGCCAATCACCTGAAAATGCTGCCAATTTTCCCATACCGTGTGGGATTGAGGTTTCCAGTTGGGTACGAATTTGACGAGAAAGCACTGGCGATGCGCCATTCGATGCAACAGAAATGAGCAGTGGTGAACGGTCAATAATTGCAGGCACCATGAATCGACAGTTTGGAATATCATCCACGCTATTGACGAGGATATTGCGTGCTTCGCATTGATCAAATACTGTGCGATTGACCGCTGCATCATCAGTTGCCGCAATCACTAACCGATAGGTCGTGTGCAAATGTTGTGCATCGAATGGCGCTTGTACATATTGTCCTGCACTGTTTTGCACCACTTCAAGCAGTTGCGAATCAATTTCCGGCGCAACCACATCAACGATCGCCCCTGCTTTGTGCAAAAGTGTCGCTTTACGCAGGGCAATATGTCCACCGCCAACGATCAGACAGCGTTGCTGTTGCAACTTTAGAGAAATAGGAAAAATATCCACAATTCGCCTCAATAAATATCAATCTGATCGGACTAATGCAAAAACTGTGCACACTTTCGATGCACAGCCATTTTATTGAATAATTTTAAATCAATTCAGCATTTTAAAATCAATACTTGCTCAACGATGATGACTACAAGATTTTTTAGGCAATGCAAGGCAAGAAAAATGAGGTTTAGTCGAACTAAAATGATTTTTTCTTAGCGAAGCAGTGTCAAAAAATCTTCAAGTCATTAGTCAATAAAAGTTAAACCACCCATATATGGTTGCAACACTTTTGGAATATCGATCGAACCATCGGCACGTTGATAGTTTTCCATCACCGCAAGCAAGGTACGACCCACCGCAAGTCCTGAACCATTTAAAGTATGTACCAATTCAGTTTTCTTTTGATCGACACGATAACGCGCCATCATACGACGAGCTTGGAAATCGCCCATATTTGAGCATGAAGAAATTTCACGATATGTATCTTGGCTAGGTACCCACACTTCCAAGTCATAAGTCTTGGTCGCACCAAAGCCCATATCGCCACCACACAACAGAATCTTGCGATATGGCAATTCTAAAGCCTGCAAAATACCTTCCGCATGCGCAGTCAATTCTTCTAAAGCCTGCATTGATGTTTCAGGTTTGACGATTTGCACCATTTCCACTTTGTCAAACTGATGCTGACGAATCAAACCACGAGTATCACGACCGTAAGAACCTGCTTCACTACGGAAACATGGCGTATGTGCAGCATATTTCAGTGGTAGACGATCGGCATCAATGATCTCATCACGCACGAAATTGGTCACTGGCACTTCAGCAGTTGGAATCAGATAATATTCTTTTTCACCTTGTAGCTTAAACAAATCTTCTTCAAATTTTGGTAACTGACCTGTACCACGTAAGCTATCCGCATTGACCAAATACGGCACATAGGCTTCCGTGTAGCCATTATTCAAGGTGTGTGTATCGAGCATAAACTGCGTCAACGCACGTTGTAAGCGAGCCAAAGGACCTTTGAGTACGCTAAAACGTGAACCTGACAATTTGGTCGCAGTTTCAAACTCCAAACCACCCATCCATTCGCCAAGATCGGTATGGTCTTTGATCTCAAAATCAAATGTGCGTGGTGTACCCCATTTTAGGATTTCCACATTGTCATTTTCGTCTTTACCTGTAGGTACAGATTCATCAGGTAAGTTTGGAATATTTAAAGACTTTTGTGCAATCTCATCTTGAAGCTCTGTCAAAGCGGTTTCTGCGGCTTTGATCTCATCACCAATGGCTTGCATGCGAGCCATAATCTCAGAGGCATCACCACCTTCACGTTTGATTTGACCGACTTGTTTGGCACCTGCATTACGCTCAGCTTGCAGACTTTCGGCTTTGGATTGGATGTCTTTACGACGAGTTTCCAGTGCCGCCCACTCGGCTTCGTCAAGCTGTACGCCACGTTTTGCCAATGCTGCATTGACAGCGTCGATATCATTTCTTAAAAGTTTTGGATCAATCATGAGGTGCTAAAGTAGATAAAAATTTGAATGCGCATAGTGTAAGCGCTGTGATGTAAAAAATATAGAGTCGATGATAATTCAACTTCCTTAAACTACACTGCACCAACCCTCGCAAACCTTATAACTTGCTTGTGTATACAGACCTAATAGAATAAGTCAAAAATTACCGAAAAATATTAAAGAGATGAACTCTTCCACTTCAAAAAGTCCTACAAATATAATATAAATTAATGGATTTATTCTTTTCAATGTTGCAGTATAGGAATAAATTAAATTGTATTAAAAGGATAATTATGAAACCTTTAATGATTGGTTCTTTTGCTTTAATAGCATCTTTCTGTGCAAATGCATTTGATCCTATATGGAAAGAAGTAAATGTACTTCATAATGAAAACAAAATTATTCTTGCAGGTGACTCTTGTGATTTATTAAACAAAGAAGGTGTTGCTTTATCAACATGGAGTAAAAAATTAAATGAATTAGACATCACCGAATCCTCTTGTGCATGTGAGAAAGGATATTGCAAAAAAAACGTAACTACCTTAGTACCAAAATTCGTTAAAAATAATTATCGTAGACGCATGTATGTTTTGGGACCTAATAGCTTTAACACTGCCTTACAAGCTTCAAAAATTACCAGTCAATTTAGATATGCTTCTGGCACTGAAATGAATTTTTGGATGAACTCAAAACTTTGTCACGAAAAATCTACTCATGAGCCTCTTGAATCAGGGGATTTAGCACTAATAAGGTCATGGAAAAATGGTGATCTGTTTGGTTATGTACATATTACTGAAAATTTAGCGTTTTCTAAGAATGGTTTTTCTCCAGCAGATTCTTATTACCTGCAATCGCCAATTGCACTGCTTGATTACTATGAAGTTCCACAAAATTGCCGCAAAACAGGTGGAACACCGAAAGCATGCCCTATATGGGTAAATCACTTTTCTTGTCAAACTTTTGATGCATACCTAAAAACTCATCCGATAATATCAGATCAAGCAAAAAAATCGTATGCTCAGTTTGTTGATATTGAAAAACAGGTCGCTAATGCCGTTGAGAAAAATGCATGGAATGATCCTACAGAAAGATCAGCTCTTATTGATCCACTCGTAGAATTGAATAATTTAGCTTTTGAAATCATTAAATCAAAAAAATTTCATGAAAAGGATAAAATCATATGGCAAGCTATTTTTCATATGACGAAATCAATCGCAGGGCAACTAGACCATAGATAAGTTAAACCTATCAATACAATTTATTGAAGACAGTAGTGAAATGATGTGCCATACATTTAGTTGACAAAATATAAAGCAAAAATAAGCGCAGATTCCTCCACGCTTATTTCATTGCTTAATGATTTAGAACAAAATGACTTAGAACCGATTAACGCTCAGCAATCGGCACTACTTTACGCAAATCATAGCCAGTATATTCCGCACTTGGGCGAATAATCCGATTGTCCGCACGTTGCTCCATCACATGTGCAGCCCAACCTGTAAGACGGCTCATCACAAAGATTGGCGTAAACAGTTTGGTTGCAATCCCCATAAAGTGATACGCCGACGCATGGAAGAAATCTGCATTACAGAACAATTTCTTCTCACGCCACATGACTTCTTCACAGCGTACCGATACTGGATAGAGCACGGTATCGCCGACATCATTGGCTAGCTTTTCAGACCAAATCTTAATGATGGCATTACGAGGATCGCTGTCTTTGTAGATCGCATGACCAAAGCCCATGATCTTTTCTTTGCGCTCTAGCATGCCCATCATTTCACGTTCAGCTTCGTCGGCAGATTTCCAGTTTTCAATCATGTCCATCGCTGCTTCATTGGCGCCACCATGTAGTGGACCACGAAGTGAACCAATCGCACCAGTAATACACGAGTGCATGTCTGATAAAGTCGATGCACAAACACGTGAAGTAAATGTCGAGGCATTAAACTCATGCTCTGCATAGAGAATCAACGATACATTCATCACTTGCTCATGTAGTTCATTCGGTTTTTTACCATGAAGCAAATGTAAAAAATGCGCACCGATAGAATCATCATCGGTATTTTCATCAATACGCACACCATCATGGCTAAAGCGATACCAATAAGTAATGATCGACGGAAATACAGCCAGTAAACGGTCGGTCGCATCGTGTTGCTGATCAAACGAGGTTTCCGTTTCAAGATTGCCAAGCATCGAACAACCAGTACGCATCACATCCATTGGGTGTGCATCGGCAGGAATGCGCTCCAAGACTTCTTTAAGCGCCTGTGGCAGACTGCGTAGACCTTTTAATTTTGTTTTATACGCATCAAGCTGTGCTTGAGTCGGTAGCTCGCCGTATAGAATCAAATACGCCACTTCTTCAAACTGACAGTGTTCTGCCAAGTCTTGCACGTCATAACCACGATAGGTCAGCCCTGCACCACTTTTACCTACAGTTGAAAGCGCAGTTTTCCCTGCAACTTGACCACGTAGCCCTGCGCCTGATAAGACCTTTCCTTCTGCCATGTTTTACTCCAATTCAATTTTTCTATTGATGATTTTTCAGATGGTTTTAAGGGCTTTTTCTCATCGCCCTTGATTTAAACAAGATGACTGTTTACTTACTCTCTTGAAACAGTTTATCCAAAGTCTGTTCAAACTCATGATAATTCAAGAATTCATACAACTCTTTACGCTCTTGCATGATGTCTAATACATTGACTTGCGTACCGTGCTCACGTACCGAGCGCATCACCTGTAACGCTGCTTTTTGCATCGCACGCGTTGCAGAGAGTGGATAGAGCACCATCGAAATACCCTGCTCACCCAATTCTTCTACAGTGTAATATGGCGTTGAACCAAACTCGGTAATATTGGCAAGTACAGGGACACCTACAGCATCGCAAACAGTTTTATACATGGTAATGTCAGTCATCGCTTCGGCAAAGATCGCATCTGCTCCTGCTTCTACATATGCACAAGCACGATCAATCACGCCTTGTAGCCCTTCTTTTTGCAAGGCATCTGTACGTGCCATTATGACAAAATCAGGATCCGTTTTGGCATCAGTTGCTGCTTTGACACGATCAACCATTTCCTCAAGGCTGACGATTTCCTTATTCGGACGATGACCACAACGCTTTAGCGCCGCTTGGTCTTCCAAGTGTACTGCTGCTGCGCCTGCTGAAATCATCTGCTTGATGGTACGGGAGATATTAAATGCACCACCCCAACCTGTATCAATATCCACTAGAAGCGGTGTATCCACTCGACTGATAATACGACGGACATCTTCAAGAACATTATCAAGACTGGTCATACCGAGATCAGGCATACCGTATGAATAATTGGCAACACCTGCGCCTGAGAGATAGATGGCACGATAGCCCACTTGAGTTGCCATCATGGCAGCATAGGCATTGACTGTACCCATGATTTGTAAAGGCTTTTCTTCTAACAATGCCGCACGAAAACGTGCTCCAGCTGAATTCTGTGACATAAATTCCTTTCCACTAAAATCATTTTGCCCTAGCAGTATAGAAATAAAATCAAATAAAGCTATGGCATTTTCGAGTAATTATTCTAATTTTAGACCAAAGTGTTAACTTTTATGCCAATTTGCATCGAACCCATACATAAGCTCAAAAATTCTATCACTTTTAAGCTCCCACAATTCATTCCATCCGTTCAAGCGTCATACTAAGCAAAAGCGAAATCATGCTATGATATAGTCGCAATTTATATCACGCCCTTTTTTCGCCTAGTAACGCCTGTATGAAAACAAAACTTGTCAATCCGCCGAATACCCAACGTGCAGTCGATCGTTGTACTGTTTTGTTCGACGTGGCAACTGACCTTTTTATTCAATATGGCTATGACCAAGTCAGCCTTGACCAAATCGTTGAACAAGCTGGTGGTTCTAAGGCAACAATTTATAAGTATTTTGGCAGTAAACAGGGACTATTTTTAGCGATTTGTCGTGATCGTAGCGATCAATTTATTCACCAGATCGAACTGGCTTGCCAACATGAAAGTGATGATATTCGTGTAAACCTCACAAAATTATTACACGATCTTTATGCGATTTTTACTGATAAAAAAAGCATGGCATTTGATCGACTATTGATGAATATTTCTTCGGAAAACCAAGAGCTTGAGGTTGAACTTTATAATCAAGGTCCACAGCGTGCATATTCGACACTCGCCAAATATTTAGAAAAAATGGATCAACTTGGCTTCATTGATTGCAAACGCCCAACTGAATCATCAATTTATTTTTTTGGTTTTTTTCAAGATTTGCATTGGCGAGCAATGGTGGGTTTACCGATAGACATTATGGATAATGAACGGATCGACTACTTCGTTGAGCGATTTATTCGGGGTCATGCGATTTAATCCGCTTTAGAAATTAATTAGCCAAGCTCAATCGTTTTGCATTCTTTTTTGTAATACATTTATTGAAATATATTTATTAATTTTCTGTTTGCATTGAGAAAATAAACGGCTGTACACTAGAAGATTATTTTTTTCATTCATAACTCACCAACTCACTGGTTTGTTACAGTTATTTTGTGGACCAACCTATGGCGCTACGGCATTTTCTCACCCTGCGTGACCTCACTCCTTTTGAATTCAAACAACTGCTCAATCGGGCAACTGAACTCAAACAACTTCACCGAAAATCAGAAGCTTATCAACCCTTTGTGGGCAAAGTCTTAGGTATGATTTTTGAGAAATCGAGTACACGTACTCGCATTTCATTTGAAGCAGGCATGTGTCAGTTTGGTGGAGATGCAATCTTCTTGTCGCCGAGAGATACACAACTTGGTCGTGGTGAGCCGATTGAAGATTCAGCACGTGTGATTTCACGTATGCTCGACATCATCATGATTCGTACTTTTGGACATGACATTGTAGAAAAGTTTGCAGAATATTCATCTGTTCCGATCATCAATGGTCTAACCGATGATCACCACCCTTGTCAGCTACTTGCCGATATGCAGACGTATTTTGAACATCGTGGCGATATCGAAGGTAAAACGGTTGCGTGGATTGGTGATGGTAATAATATGTGCAACTCTTATATGGAAGCAGCGCAAATGCTCGGCTTCAAACTGCGCATTGCATCGCCTGAAGGTTACACGCCAAATCCAAAATTTTTAGAGGAATTTGCAGATCATGTCGAGCTTGTTGATTCGCCTGAAGCTGCTGCCAAAGATGCCAATCTGATCGTGACTGATGTATGGGCAAGCATGGGACAGGAAGAAGAACAAAAACTTCGTGAAAAAGCCTTTACCAACTATCAAGTCAATGAAGCTTTAATGCAATTGGCACATTCTGATTGTCTATTTATGCACTGTTTACCTGCGCATCGTGGCGAAGAAATCTCTGAAAACATGCTCGATCATCCAAATGCTGTAGTGTGGGATGAGGCAGAAAATCGCCTGCATGCACAAAAAGCATTGGTTGAATTTCTACTCAATGAACATCGTAAGAAATAAATCATTACTTCAAATGAAAAGCTCACCGATAAGTGAGCTTTTTTATTGCACACCCATCTATGAATTCTTGTTGTTGTCACGTCTGTGATTTAAGATATAAAAAATTCGCATGATCCAAACACAAGAGATAAGAGAATCAATCGTTTAGATGTTGGGTGCGGTTAAGAATATATTCATTAAAATTTAGGTGAAAAATGGCTATTATTGATAAATCAAAACCTGTCTTGGTGACTGGTGCAACAGGTTATGTCGCAGGTTGGATCATTGAGGGCTTGCTCAAGCAAGGTACACCTGTTCATGCGACAGTGCGTGACCCGTCAAAGAAAGATAAAATTGCACATTTAGAACAGCTGTCAAAACAAACTGAAACACCAATCCAATTCTTTAAAGCAGATCTGTTGACACCGCAAGCTTTTGATGAGGCAATGCAAGGCTGTGAAGTGGTGATTCATACCGCATCACCTTTTGTAGTCAGTAACTACAAAGATGCCGTGAAAGACATTATCGAGCCAGCGATCCAAGGCACGCGCAATGTGCTCGAATCTGTCAATCGTACCAATACTGTCAAACGTGTCGTACTGACTTCAAGTATCGCATCGACTTATGGGGACGCAGCTGAGATCAAAGATACGGAAAATAATAGCTTCGATGAAAGCCATTGGAATGAAACCAGTAGCGCCGATCATCAACCTTATCCATATTCTAAAGTCGCTGCCGAACGTGAAGCATGGAAAATGCAATCTGAGCAAAGCCGATGGAATCTGGTCTGCATCAACCCTGCACTGGTGATGGGACCTTCGCTGACTTCAAGCACTCAATCTGGTAGCGTCGAAGTGTTGCAACAGTTTGGTGATGGCACACTGAAGTTTGGCGTGCCTGCAATGTGGAATGGTATTGTCGATGTGCGTGATGTCGCAGATGCACATATTGCAGCGGCTTTCTCAGAAAGTGCGCATGGACGCTATATCGTCAGTGGCGGAACATTGAGCTTGCTTGAAATGGGTAAAATCTTAGCCAATAAATTTGGTTCAAAATATCCATTCCCAAAAATGGAAGCACCAAAAATCTTATTCCAAGCCATTGCACCGATCTATGGACTAAGCCGTAAATTTGTCAAATTGAACATGGGCTATCCAATTTACTTTAATGCTGATCGTAGTATTAAAGAATTGGGGATTCACTATCGTGATATTAAAGTCAGTGTGATTGAGCACTTCCAACAAATGATTAACGACGGTATCGTGAAAAAGCGTTAATTCACATTTATCCAATCCATAAAAAAACGGTCAATTGATTTACACAATTGACCGTTTTTTTATAACGACTTTTGGGATTTTAAGCCGTTTGTTTACGACTCACCAATGTCGTCACAATGCCTGATAAAGCATAAATGATCGACACGATCAGAATTCCCACAGGAATGTTATAGGTAATCGCAGAGAAAATCAGAATGACAGGAATCATAATCACAAACGGTACACGCTTACGATCCATCACTTTAAATGAATAATATTTTAAGTTTGAAATCATCAATAAACCAACAATGACCATGGTCGCAGCATTTAAGCCTTGCAACCATACCGCACTGAAATCCAGTGTATCTTTGAAATCTTGCTGTACCCACACCGAGCAAATCACAATAATTGCTGCAAGCGGACTGGCTATTCCGATGAAGTAACGTTTATCCACAGTACCAATTTGCACATTAAAACGAGCTAAACGAAACGCTGCGCACACGGTATAAATAAAGCAACACGCCAAGCCGATACGCCCCAGATCATGCGTACTCCAGCTATACATCAAGATCGCAGGCGCCACACCAAAGGCAAGCAAGTCTGATAGAGAGTCAAATTGTTCACCAAAAGCACTTTGTGCACCAATCGCACGAGCCACTCGACCATCCAAGCCATCGAGTAGCGCCGCAATGATAATCGCATACACCGCTTGCAGATATTGACCATTCATACTGGCAATGATTGAGTAAAAACCACTGAGCAATGCAGCAGTGGTAATCAGATTCGGCCACAGATAGATGCCCCGACGGCGCACTTTACCCGTTGCTGTCTGCTCTTCTTCCACCACTTCAAAGGTAATGCCGTCATAATCCAAGCCTGTTGAAGCTTTCTGCTCGCTATGCTCTTTTGGCATCGTGTCTGTCTGTATAGACTGCTTGGCGTCATGTTGCGTATCGTTAGAATCGTGCATCATTATTCCTATTTTGAATTATTTTAAACTTTATCAAGTGTGAGCAAGTCAAACTTACTCACCCACCAACCATTTTACTTTTGCCTGTGCGCCTTCTGCCATTTTGAGATGTGGCAATAACCATTGCAAAGCATCATCGGCATGTTGATCAAACTGCCACGGTGGATTAATGACAAGTAAACCACAACCATTCAAACCGACTGGCGTATCATCAGGCCACACGCAGATTTCACAGACCAACTGACGGCGAATACCAGTCTTTTGCATTTTCTTTTCAAAACGCTCAATCATGGCACGATCTTTAATCGGATACCAAATTGCAAAAACGCCTGTAGACCATTTCTTATAGGCACTTTGAATCAGTTCGACCAACTGCGGAAAGTCTTTACGCTCGATTTCATACGGTGGATCAATCATCACCACACCACGCTTCTCTTTTGGTGGAATCACCGCCAACAAACCTTCATAGGCATCACGTTGATGACTTTGTAAACGTCGATCATACAAATTGTGACGGAGCTGTGCGTAGACATCACTTTGCAACTCAAAAACCGTTGCCACATCTTGCTCACGCATAGTATCTAGGGCAAACCACGGTGAGCCAGGATATACACCCTTACCCTCTGTTTCACGTAGATTTTCTACTGCTTTGAGATAATCTTGTACGATTTCAGGTGCTTGTTTGCGAGCTTTACTGTTGAGCTGCATCAAACGATGAATACCTGACAAATACTCACCAGAGCGCTGTGCAGGTGCATCTGCCAAATTATACTTGCCTGCGCCTGCATGCGTATCGACATAGCGATACGGCTTATCTTTGGCATTCATTTGTTGTAAAAGTTGCATCAGCAATACATGCTTCATCACGTCGGCAAAGTTACCTGCGTGAAAATGGTGACGATAATTCATTGAGCTTAAATTTAAATGATTGAATGGCTAAGGGTCTGCTGATATTTCATACATGCCTTGCGTTATTCGCTAAAACAACAGAAACGAGGCATGAAACGCAGAGAATGGTCGCTCCCTTGTCAAGTTTCATAACGAAGTTTATGGCAGTTTTAGCAATAACCCTTCGGGACAAGGATGCTTTTTGGCGCTACGTCGTTATAAATAAATCACTTAGAGTAACTAAGTTTCTTCATTTATGCCTAGTATCGCCTAAAAACCATCTATTGTCGCAAGCATCTGTGAAATGTCAACAGACCCTTTAATTTTAGCATGAAATGATTTGTAATATTGTGCGTCAGTTGTACGACTTTCTCGATGACTTTCATTATAGACATACATTACAATAGCCGAGCTGATTCAAATGTGTTGTTTCATACAATGCGAATAAGCAAAATCGTATTGTAAACCCAATTTATGATCATTTTACCATCACACTTTTGCACGGCATTTGTTATGAATCAGCACAGCGATGCGCTCAACGCACAATTTCATCTCGATAAAATTCTTGATGAGATGCAGACTCAAGGTTTTAGCATCATTGATGGACTTTATCCTTTGGAATATATGCAAGCGCTTCAGCAAGAATGCAGTACGCACTTAGATCAATTTCGTAAAGCATCTATTCAAGATGGTGTAATGACGGAGATTCGTAGCGATCATATCCTATGGATTGAGCCACATTTGACTTTGGCTTCAAAACATATCGAACAATTAGCATGCTTATCACAAGATTTAAATCGTTACTTTTTTGCAGGCATTCGAGATATTGAAGCGCATTTTGCGTGTTATCACGCAGGTGAATTCTACGCCCTACATCGGGACAATCCACAACAAAAAAATGGTCGAGTATTTTCCACCGTCTACTATCTACATCCTGAATGGCACGATAATTGGCAAGGTCAACTTCGTCTACAAGACATTCAAGATCAATGGCATGTGATCGAGCCACAGCCAAATCGTTTGGTATTGTTCCAAAGTGATCTCCTGCATGAAGTGGTTGAAACTAAGCAAGATCGACTCTCCATCACAGCTTGGATGCGTAATAGCGACCCTGTACTCGGTTAAAATCCCGAGTTAAAGCATTTAACTGAAAACCTCGCTGTAAAATAATCCAAAAATTGCCACGTCTAAGTCATTGACAATCTTGCCTAGAATTTTGTTATATTAAAATTATTCCAAAGAAGGCATTACGATAGTTACATATTGGTGCACATTGGATTGCTTTTTTATCGTCGCTTAGGACATTTCGGACAATAACAACAGGAGTATGACATGCACGATCAGAACGACGATCACGTCAATTCGGACATGCCGACTCAAAATGATTCACTTAGCAAAACCTTAAAAAAGTCATCAAATCCGCTTAAACAACCTGAACCTGTCAAAACGAAAATAGCAAAACCTGATATTTCAACAAACATTTCAAAAGATAGTAGCAACACCGAAATAACACCACTAACAGATCAAGACTCAAAATTAGGATTAAAACAAGTATCAAAATCAGCATCAGAGCTCGAACCAGAACTAGACATCGAACCTGAAATGAGTCGAAGTGTGGATTATTTTGATACTGGTATTGATGTGAATCAGCCAAACTCTCGGGAACTCCTCAACAAGACTTTTAGCTCTACGCTTAAACGTGCAAAAATCGCAGTAAACTTCGCCACTGATACGACGACGGATATTGTGGGTGCGCTTGGACATGTTACCAATACGACGCTAGACACCCTCGATCAAATCAGCCAACACACCAAAAACAGCGTGGTTGGTATGAAGAATTACTCAACGAAGGCAGTCCGAGGACTGGTCACAGAAACCAGTGAAGTCGCTCGAAGTGTCAGCCTCAATATGGCGAAAAACTTCCTTGGGAATAATCCAATTACGCTGTATTTACCCGAAGTCCTGCTCAATAAACAAATCCGTAGCCGAGTCGATTCTAAAGATATTGACAACATCACAGTGCAATGTGGGCAAGATCAATTTCAGATCGAAGTCGATGGGCATTACAGCCGTGTACTCTATCGCCTCACCTTAAAATTCGATGTACTGGAATGTGGGCTAGGTAAAGAGAAATTTTTACGCTTAAAACAAACTGATGAGCACCTTGATCTACAAGTGCGTCATGCAGGCACCATGACCAACTGGGCAACACGTCGTGTCGGCAAAGTTGGCTTTGAAGTCATCAACCGTATTCCAGTAGCAAAAATTATGAATCACCTGATTCGAGATATTCCGGGAATTCGTCAAGAAAAACATCGCCTTTGGTACATTGATCTTGAGAAAGCAGGATTCATAGATTTTATTAACAACCGATCTTGGATGACCGAGCGACTCATTAGCCTGACCGATTTCAGTATTTTACCGGGGCTGAATATCCTGCGTGAAAGCAAAGAACTCGTTCGCCAATTGGTCGATCAATTTGAAATTTGCGGTTTACGTGTTCAACCGGGACGATTGGCGATTCAAGTTAGTACAGCGCCTCCTAAAGATGCCATTTTATCCTTAACTTTGAATGGCTAAAGTATACAAGTTAGTCACCTCATTGCAACTTGATTAAATCCAATTCACCCTCATTTATAGCTGTAGGGTTTAAGGTCTATTCCTTAGTTTACATTCAAAGCAATTGAGCGAGGCATTATGAGCGAAGCAAGCAAACTACTCATCAGTAAAATTGGTGAAACTGATCAAGCTTATCTACAAGAGAACTCGTCTGAACTTGCATTAGAACGTGGTAAGTTACGTCTCGAATTGGTCACACACAGCCGTGTCAAATCAGAGCAAATTCACTTTTTGCAAGAAGCGATTGTGATTCTTGAGCAAGCACGTGTTGAAGTTGATGAGATGCCGTTAAGTCTTTATCTTGCGCTGTCCTTACATCTTGCGCAGGCATATATGATTTATTTTGAAGTGACAGGTGAAACTCGTTTTGCACTCATCACCCAGCAAGTACTGAAACCACTGTCGCATTATCAAGATGTCGATATTTTCTTTATGCTTGCATATGCTGCGATTTCTCAAAAAGAAGTGGCTATGACACGTCATTGGTTGAAAAAATACGCAGATCATCCAAGCTGTGATTTCAACCTGTTAATTGAACATCCTGCATGGAAAAATCATCATCAAGACAATTGGTGGATTGAATTAGTGAAACGTAAGTCGAGTTAGTTTTTGAGTTGGTTTTCGAGTTAGTTTTTCGAATTATCTAACTTCTTTAAAGCAAACACCGAAATCAAACCAGGAAGCTCATTTTAAGTTTCAGCTTGAACGCTTAATCCTAAAATGTAGACAGACCTAAAAATGTATTGAAACCTATAATGTAAGAACATAGGTGTCATACATTTGCAATAGGAATGACTTAGACTGCTTATGATTTCGGTGTATTCATTTCCATCGGATTAATTTCTGAATTTCAGTTGGCTTCTTAGCTAAAGCTCTGCTGCAAACTCATCAGGAATTTATCATTAATCGGAAATTTTGACGCATCGCCAATCACTGAGTTGGCACCACAGTATGGACATTGTGCGGTTTTGCCCTGATCCGACCATTGTTCGATCACGTCAGGCGTATAGATTTTTAGACATTGAAAGCATCCGCAAGCCCGGCTTGCAAGTAGCTCGATACGATGAAAAGTCGCATGTTTAAATGCTTTCTTCGGGTTGAGTGACATGGGCTAATTACCTCTTATTTCAGTGTTTTTTCAACTCAATATCTGCTTCATGATGCTACACAAAGCTTCGTTATGAGATGTTCCGCTTGCATAACTTCCAGTTGTATTTTCAGAGGCGGTATTCTCTAGATTAGATCAATTGTTTTTGCTGTAAAGTCACTCTGTCCGCTTCACTGTTTCAAAATATTTCCACGCACTGACTACTCCTAAAAATCAGTCAATTAACATTGTTGTTGTTTTGCAAATGTTGACTTTTTCTTATAATTCGTTTTCAGAAATTTTTTAGATCATAAAAGGCAAAACGATGGCACTTTCAGCATCAGACTTACACAATAAACGACAACAATGGCAAGGTGAAGAATTGGTGCTCGCCAGCAACAACAAAGGTAAACTGGCTGAATTTGAAAGTTTATTTGCCAACCTCAATCTCGATACCAAAATCATTCCGCAAGCACAGCTGGGGATCGAAGATGCCATTGAAGATGGTCTGAGCTTTATTGAAAATGCCATCATCAAAGCGCGCCATGCCGCTCGTCAGTCTGGTAAAGCTGCGATTGCAGATGATTCAGGCTTAGTCGTACCGATCTTGGGCGGTGCACCGGGGATTTATTCGGCACGCTATGCAGGTGAACATGGCAATGATGATGCCAATAATGCCAAACTTTTAGCATCGCTTTTGCCGTTTCGTGGTGAAAATACCGTGATTCCTGCAATGTTTGTTTGTGTTCTCGTATTGGTGCGTCATGCTGATGATCCATTGCCGATAGTGGTTGAAGGCTTATGGCATGGTGAAATTTTAACGGAAATTCGTGGCGTACAAGGCTTTGGTTATGATCCGCTGTTTTGGGTTCCAGAGTTGAATTGCTCAAGTGCGGAATTGCCAAAATCTGAAAAAAATAAAATCAGCCATCGTGGTCAAGCCATGCAAAAACTTGCTATACATTTTTCAGGTTAATTCGGCGATTGCATCATTTTTTGCCCTATTCAGATTATTCGATAAACTTTGTCAAAAAGCTGAATAGTAAATGCGTGGTTTTTACTTAATATTTTTAAAATTTCTCGATACACTACGTCTTTGTGCGATCAGCTTTTGGAGTTTTTCATGTCTTGGTTTTCTGCTTTAAAAGCAAAGTTCTCCCCTAGCAATGAAGCGGTGACTTCGCCAAGTCTGAATGAGCAACGCATTGAACAATATCTCGAACAGTTCCAACTCCCAAAAAGCAATGATGCTTTAAAAGATCGTATTACTCAGCTGAAAATTGAACAAAATACCTTGCAACTGAGTATCTTTGTCTATGAAAGTGAAATTGACAATCTTCAGCAGATCCATGATGCGCTCAGTGAAGATTTGGCAAAAGCAGGTGTCGAAACTTTAAATCTACATGTGGTGCAAAAGAAAAATCCTCAAGCAAATAATGAAGCAAAACCTGCAAATACCGCAAAGCATTCAAGCACTACAAAACTGCCACCTGTACAAGATGCCAGTGGCAATGTAGCAATTGATAATAATGCGCAACAAACCGATCAACCCCAAAGCACATATCAGCCAAAGAATGATGAAGTACCCATTAAAAAGCCTGCGCCAACGCAGTCCGATGTGAAAGCTCATCCGCATATTCAACATGTGATCGTAGTCGCATCAGGTAAAGGTGGCGTCGGTAAATCCACCACGACGGTGAATCTTGCACTTGCTCTGCAACAGTTAGGTTTAAAAGTGGGTGTCCTAGATGCGGATATTTATGGTCCAAGCATTCCAACTATGCTCGGTAATGAAGGTCAAACGCCACTGATTGAGAATGAACAATTCGTCCCGCTCAATGCCTATGGCATGCCTGTACTGTCAATTGGTCACCTCACTGGTGATGGACGCACACCTGTGGCGTGGCGTGGACCCAAAGCGACTGGTGCATTGATGCAACTGTTCAACCAAACCCAGTGGCCGAATCTTGATGTGTTACTCATTGATATGCCACCGGGGACTGGTGATATTCAGCTGACTTTGGCACAGCGCATTCCTGTGTCTGGCGCAGTGATCGTGACCACACCGCAACATGTAGCGCTGATGGATGCGCAAAAAGGCATTGAACTGTTTAATAAAGTGAATATCAAAGTGCTTGGTGTGGTGGAAAATATGTCTACGCATATTTGCTCGAATTGCGGTCATGAAGATCAGATATTTGGGACTGGTGGTGGTGATCAGCTTGCGACGCAATATCACGTGCCGTTGCTTGGTCATCTGCCACTCAATGCGGTAATTCGTGAAAATACTGATCAAGGCAAACCAAGTGTAATCGCAGAAGATGTGACTGCAAGTCATTACCTTGCCATTGCAGAAAAATTAAAACAGACCATTGCGACTTTACCAACTAAGCAAGATGAAAAGCGGATTTTTTAATTCGCTTTTTCAATATGGATTTTCAGGCATAAAAAAACGCACATAAAGTGCGTTTTTTTAATATCAATGACTTAAGTAGCCAATGCAGATTTCGCTTTTTCAGCCAAAGCAGCAAATGCAACCGCATCATGATAAGCGATGTCAGCCAATACGCGACGGTCGATGATTACTTGTGCTTTTTTCAAGCCATCAATCATACGGCTATATGACAAACCGTTTTGACGTGCACCAGCATTGATACGTGAAATCCACAAAGCGCGGAATTGACGTTTTTTCTGACGACGGTCACGGTAAGCATATTGACCAGCTTTGATCACAGCTTGGAACGCTACACGATAAACACGTGAACGAGCACCATAATAACCTTTTGCACGAGCAAGAATTTTCTTGTGACGGCGATGCGCCACTACACCACGTTTTACACGAGCCATTTAAAATCTCCTTAGATGTATGGGCACATACGACGAACTGAGTTCATATCAGAAACATGAACCATTACACAGCCGCGTAATTGACGAATACGCTTTGCAGATTTTTTGGTCAAGATGTGACGTTTGAACGCTTGCTTGCGTTTGAAACCGTTAGCAGTCGCTTTGAAGCGTTTAGCTGCACCACGGCGAGTTTTTAACTTAACTGCCATAACAACCTCTTTTAGATACCTGTTCGGCTCGATTGCACCATGCAATACGACCTGCAGGTAAGGGATGCGCTATTTTACAGAAAAAATGATTGAGATGGAATAGTAAACAAATATTTAGCGCATTGATTTATGATATTTAGTTATGATGATCATGTTATATCGATTATGAAGTTGATGAATGCAATTTTATGATTTTAAGATTTTTGCGAATGATGAGGCAATGCATTAGGTTAGATACATTTCTAATTACTCTGATTTTTTTCTGATAAGTTGCCTATACATTAATACAATAAGCGACACTTGAGGGTCGAGCAGATAAAATCAGCTGTATTACCTCATGTACTGAATAATCCAAGCAGTCAAGAAAATGAAGGTAATTTGATTACACCTTTCATTATTTGCGACTAAAATCATTGGTAAGGTAAATTCCGTAACCGTCGTATTAGCTTTGCTGCTTCATAATTCGAACATATGTAATAAAAATCACGCTTCGGCGTGATTTTTTGTGATTAACCCTAAAGAGTTATTTATTTCTGATATTTCTTCAACATCATCTGTGTTGGCTTACCCAAAAACCAAAAACCAAGCAACACCAAAAACGCATTCACCATTAAGAAGATTGATAAGAAAACAAAAACAAATGCTGTACTACTGAGCGCATGTGCGATCGGTGCGAAGTCCACACCACCTTGTAACAAGAAAATCCCAACAATCCCTGCAATGATGCTATAAAACCAAAATGCAGTTGCACAGCCTATGCTGAGATACCATCGTGTCGTCATATCAGGAGCATCTTTCATCTTTTTGACGAAATGCCTAGCCATCAAATAAAAACTGATCATGTACGGTAAAAGTACCAACATGCTAAACACTTGAGGAAGTAGCATACCCAATGCACCAAGCGCAAACGTCAATGCAATCAACCAACACAGAAAATAGATGATATAAGGCAACGATTGTTTCATAAGATCTTCACAGAATGATTGATTTAAGGTGATTTGGATAAGTTGATGAATAGATTGAATTTTAAATTTTAATTTAAAAAAATGGCGAAAATATTCAAATTTTTCTAAATATCTTGTCAACCAATCCCCTCATCATGACGTTTATAGGATAACATTGATCATATTCTCTCTGATCTATTCTAAAGTCTAATTTGCACGGCATCCGCAGTTAGCCATTTAGATCAATGGATTCGATATTCACAATGATGATCATTTTCTCAAGTTTGCGACGTGGTAATCATGGCATCTTATGCACGTCCCAAATCGAAGACTCAGGTCAGTTAAGCCTCGCATCTTGACTGACCTTTATTTTGTCTACTTCATTCTTCTGCTTAAAATAAATTAGCGTGACAAATATTTCGTCATATCCTCAAGACCTTTAAGTGTCATTGGATACATATGATCTTCAAAGACTTGTTTAATGCCTTGAATGGTCTGGGTATATTGCCAGTAATTTTGTTCTTCAGGATTGAGCCACGCCGTTTTTTCAAAGTGTTTACGCAGACGTTGTAGCCACACCACACCTGTTTCCGCATTCATATATTCTACCGAACCACCTTCAGAAAATAGCTCATACGGTGCCATACTTGCATCACCGACCACGATCACACGATAGTCTTTGCCATAGGTATGAAATAAGTCAAAAGTTTCCATACGGCTACTTTGACGGCGGTTATTGTCTTTCCAGACATAGTCATACAGACAATTATGAAAATAAAAATATTCTAAGGTTTTAAATTCGGTCTTAGCTGCACTAAAGAGTTTTTCACACTGGGCGATATACGCATCCATCGAACCGCCGATATCAAATAACATCAACACTTTAATACGGTTACGACGTTCAGGCACCATTTGTACATCCAAAATGCCCTTTTGTGCGGTCTTTTGAATGGTGGAATCAATATCCAGCTCTTCCTCAGCACCTTGACGGGCGAACTTACGTAAACGACGTAGCGCCATTTGCATCTGACGAGTACCGAGAATTTGATCGTCATCGAGGTTTTGATATTTACGTTGTTCCCAGACTTTCACCGCAGACTTTTTGCGTCCAGGTCCACCGATCCGTACACCTTCAGGATGATCACCAAATGCGCCAAATGGCGATGTGCCACCTGTCCCGATCATGCGATTGCCACCTTGATGCTTTTTATGTTGTTCACGCAAGCGTTCTTCCAACATTTTCATCAACTCTTCGAGAGAGCCTGCTTTAAGCAATTCTTCTCGTTGTTCAGGCGTTAGATGTTTTTCGAGCAATTCAAGATCAAACCAATCTTTAGGCAAATGTTTAACTTGATTGAGTAAATCATCAATATCAAAACTTTCAATGCCTTCAAAATAATCTTTAATCGCACGGTCAAACTTATCAAAATAACGCTCGTCTTTGACCATGACAGTACGAGCCAATTGATAAAATTGCTCTTGATCAGCAAAGACCACACCATCCGCAACAGCTTGATTGAGATCAATCAGCTCACGTGTGCTAACAGGCACGCCATATTTGCGTAGCTTGTAAAATAAGCGAATAAACATTCTTCTGCCCTCGTCTGCTTCGCTTAGCGACGTGACATAAAGGCTAAACGCTCAAGCAACTGCACATCTTGTTCATTTTTGAGCAATGCACCATACATCGGCGGAATCGCTGAGCTTTTATCACGATTGCGCAGTACATCTTCAGGTACATCATCTGCCATCAACAGACGTAACCAATCTATCAGCTCACTAGTTGAAGGTGGTTTTTTCAAACCTGGTACATCACGTAATTTAAAGAAAATTTGGAGTGCTTCTGACACGAGTGTGTTGTTAATATTTTCAAAATGCACATCAATGATCTGACGCATGGTCGCTTCATCAGGGAATTCGATGTAATGAAAGAAGCAACGACGCAAGAACGCATCAGGCAATTCTTTTTCATTATTTGAAGTAATAATCACAATCGGACGTTGGCTTGCGCTGATGGTTTCACCTGTTTCATAGACGTAGAACGCCATACGATCGAGTTCATGCAATAAATCGTTTGGAAATTCAATATCCGCCTTATCAATCTCATCAATCAACAGCACACAGCGTTCTTCACTGGTGAAGGCTTCCCACAATTTCCCCGGTTTGATGTAGTTTTTAATATCATAAACACGATCATCACCAAGCTGGCTATCACGCAGACGCGACACCGCATCATATTCGTATAAGCCTTGCTGTGCTTTGGTCGTCGATTTGATGTGCCAAGTGATCAACTTCATGCCCAAACTGTCCGCCACTTGCTCAGCTAACAAGGTTTTCCCTGTACCTGGCTCGCCTTTCACCAACAATGGTTTTTGCAAAGTACGTGCTGCGTTGACAGCCAACTTTAAACTTTCTGTAGCGATATACTGTGAAGTGCCTTCAAATTTTTGAGTTTGCATGAAATGTCCTGTTCAATCCGATATATAAATGCTAATAAAGAAAAAGTTTTGCGAAAATACATTGACTGATTTTCGACTTTGCAACGATTTTAGCGTTATTCATTTAAACTTTAACTTTGAAGCTGACTTTGGCGTCAACTTAAAGCTGAGCTTTGATATTTAACTTGGAAGCTAATCTTGAAAGCTTAGTTTTGATGCAGTTTTTTACGTTGATTTTGATAACGCGACCAAAAGAACATCACCAAAAAGCATACCGCAGCCACGAATAAAATCGCCGACAAATTCGACCAAATTAAATTCTGCTCTTTAGTTAAAATTCCAAAAATCATGCCGATCAACGCAGGTGCAAGTCCTGCATTTTCACCTTCTGATACAGTCGGTGTCGCCAAGCATGCAAATAGAATAATCCACGTCAAAGCACCGAGTGGGCTTGGTAAACGCTTTGCTACGCTATACCAACAGCACAGTGCAATGATTGTCCCGCCAACATAGACAGTGATGGCGATGGTGTCTTCTGGAATCGCATCAAACAAACTCAGAAAGCCATACCACCAAGACTGCAATCCAGCTAAGATCTGATCCATATTTATGCTCCTCGCAAACCTTCAGGCGCAACAGCATTCGGGTTAATCAAACCATCTGGTGGCATCTGCACAAAATAACCTTGAGTCTGTAGTGCATCGAGTACACGCATTGTAGAAACGCGTGCCAACTTACGCTCTTGAGTGAGTTCAAGTTGCATGACAAAAGTTGCTCGACCAAAGGCTTTTTGCATGCTTTCAGGGACGTTCTCAAAAGGATTTATCTTCTCATCTTGCGCATCCGATTCGCATTGTTGCTGTGCAGGACGTGCTACATAAAGATACATCTCATCACGTTTGCTTGATCGATAAATATCACAAATCATCTGCATTACTCATTGATGTTATTCGAGGGAAAACTGCTTTTGAAAGCAAAACCGTGCCGAATTATAACTTGAAGCGATTATGAAGTCTAAATGCAAAGCAATACATCGTCGCAAAACCACAAAAAATAAACGCGCTAACAGCACAACTTATCTCTAGTTAAATTGAGCATACACCGAAATGTCTTAGGAAGAATTGCAAATGGTGACTGCAAAGTTACGGTTTCAAAGTTTACCTAGTTTGAAAATATACGTAGTTTGAAAATATACGTAGTTTCGAAATATTCACAGTTTCAAAATATACATAGTTTCAAAATATACATAGTTTCAAAATAAACACTGCGTCAATTTCAATGATCATAAAACTTTATGCTAAACAGACTGTGGCGGTGCTTCCATATCCTGAGCAATTAAGGCAAGAATTGGCTTGGTCACATATTCCAAACGCCATCCTAATAAATAAGGATTCAATTGATCTAAATTTGACTGATCTTGCGTTGCAAAGACCTGCAGTTGTGTCATCCATTTTTTGCGCATGAGAATATCTATTGGTACAGATAACTCTTGGCTGACGTTATTCAATAATTGCTCAATCGCTGAACTGGTTTCCTTAAGTTGATAGCGATAAGGTCTAGGTAGCCGTTTTAACCATGTTGATTGGTCAGGCAAATCATTAATTAAGCTTAAAATATGTTTGCCGTATTCACGCAAAACACTCGAACGAATCTCATACTGACTCGCCAACTGGTGAAGTGTCTTTGGATGACGTTCTAAGATTTTTTGAATCGTGCCATTTTTCAAGATATAACTCCGTGGTTTATTCTCTCGAAGTGCAAGTTCTTCTCGCCACGTCATCAGCTGTTTGAGTTGCATCAGTTGTTTGGAACTATGTCGAAAGTTCGCCATATCCAAATACGCATCTTTAGGAGAATAATTTTGCGCTAAAGATTGGCAATAGCTTTGGCAATCCTCTAGCACATAGTTATATAAATTTTTATCTTTTAAATCATCAATTAAACGATCAGCAAGTTGCTGTAAGTACAACACATCATTGGCGGCATACTGCTCTTGCTCTTGGGTCAGTGGGCGTGCCAACCAATCTGAACGCGTTTGATCTTTTTCCACTTGAATATTTAGAATGGTTTCCACCGCAGGCTGATAACCAATCTGCATACCATAGCCGAGATACGCCATAGCGACTTGGGTATCAAAAATATTGGTCAGTGGCTTTTGCTGTGCATAATGATAAATGAGGTCAACATCTTCTCCGCAAGCATGGAAAATATTTTGCTTCGCCTCAAAAATTGGTTGCCAAAGTATTGATAGATCAAGATTGCCATCAACCAAATACACCTGCTCATCAACATTGATCTGCAATACACCTAATTTTGGGTACAGCGTATCGACCTTGATAAACTCGGTATCGAGCGCATGGCTTGCACTTTGTTTTAATTTTTCACTGATTGCAGGCAATTCTGCTTGCGATGCAATCCATTGGTAGTGCATAAAATTCCTTAATCAATCACACAGTATTGATAGTACAAATTATAAAAGTAAATCTAAGCCTGAACCTAAACACAGAATTCGCTACAACAACTTAATCCTGATTGAGCATCAAACGATGCGTCAACGCCTGATGCAAGGTATGACTATCGACATATTCAAGCTCACCACCTTGCGGTACGCCTTGTGCAATCCGACTAATACGAACTGGCAGTTGGCGACAAGCTTCAACTAAATAATGCGCTGTCGCTTGACCTTCTACTGTGGCATTGGTGGCAAGGATAATCTCTTGAATTTGCCTATCACTCAAGCGTTGCAGTAAATGCGGAATCCCCACCTCTTCAGGACCAATCCCATCTAGTGGTGATAAATGCCCATGTAACACATGATAACGCCCTTTGAAACTACCACTATGCTCAATCGCAAACACATCTGCAGGCGATTCCACCACACACAGTACTTGCTGATCTCGCTCGGTGTCCAAGCAGATCTCACAAACCTCAAGCTCGGTCAATGAATGACAGACTGAACATTCATGAATATGTTCTACTGCATCGGTGATCGCTTGAGCGAGTTCTAGTGCGCCGACACGTTGTCGCATCAATAAATGCAATGCCATACGCTGTGCTGACTTTGAGCCAACACTGGGCAATAAACGCAACTTTTGCACAAGTAAACTAAAGCGATCGCTATACATAACTACAGAACACTACAGATTGAAAAATCATTTAAAAATTTGAGTGTGTTCGATATAAACACACTCAACTGATTGCGAACAGCGATTATTTAAAACACGAATTTTAAATATCGAATTAGAACATCCCTGATAAACCTGGTGGCAATCCCATACCACTATTCGCACCTTTGAGTTTTTCATCAGAAACCGCTTCCGCTTGGCGCACTGCATCATTGACCGCAGCAGCAATCAAATCTTCGATCATATCGGCATCATCTTGCAATAATTCAGGATTAATTTCGATACGTTTCACCACAAAGCGAGCTGTCATGGTGACTTTAACCAAGCCACCTCCTGCTTCAGCGTGCACTTCAGTTTGCGCAAGCTCTTCTTTGGCTTTTTTGATGTTGCCTTCCATATCCTTTTGCATACGCTGTGCTTGTTGCATCAACATATTGATATTCATAGTGTTATCCTTTCTTTCAAAATTAACTTAATTACGACTATTTCAAAAATTCATACTTTTATAATCAATGCAGTTTGGTCTGTTAAAAGGCAACTGAGCGAAGATGTATATAAAATACTTCGAGCGAAGTTAACACTGTAACAGTTCAAACTGAGAAGATTATAATTGATCTAAACCACGTTTAAGATCATGAATAATATCATCAATATCTTCCAATCCAACCGATACACGGATCAAACCTTCCACGATACCAGCGGCTTGCTTCGCTTCATCCGACATTCTGCCATGTGAAGTGGTCGCAGGATGGGTAATCGTTGATTTAACATCACCCAAGTTACTGGTAATGGATAAGAATTTAGTGCTATCAATCACATGCCATGCGCCTTGACGAGCATTTTTCACCACAAATGATACCACGCCACCAAAGCCTTTTTGTTGCTTCTTGGCGAGCTCGTGCCCTGGATGATATGGCAATCCTGCATAGTAAACTTTTTCAACATTGTCATGTTGCTCAAGCCATTCTGCCAGTTTCTGTGCATTTTCACAGTGTGCTTTCATACGGATATTCAAGGTTTCTAAACCTTTTAGGAAGATCCATGCATTAAACGGACTCATCGAGTTGCCCAGTGTACGAATGACACCATTCACCTCTTCAAGTAGTTTGTGACTACCAACGACTGCACCACCGAGCGCACGTCCTTGTCCATCAATATATTTAGTCGCTGAATAGAGCACCAAATCTGCACCAAACTTAATCGGCTGTTGTAACATTGGCGTACAGAAGCAATTATCCACCGCAAACAGTGCGCCATGCGCATGGGCAATATCGGCAATCGCTTGCATATCACCAACTTGCGCTAATGGATTCGACGGCGTTTCGATAAACAGTAATCGTGTATTTGGACGAATCGCATTTTTCCAAGCATCGAGATCGTCAAGATCGACAAAGGTCACTTCCACAGCGAACTTCATCACATACTTTTCAAACAATGAAATGATCGAACCGAATACCGCACGTGAACAGATCACATGATCGCCTGCTTTGAGATACGCCATACACATCGCATGCACTGCTGCCATGCCAGAACTGGTGGCGATTGCACGCTCTGCGCCATCGAGTTTTGCGAGGCGCTTTTCAAAAGTATGTACCGTCGGATTGGTATAGCGAGAGTATGTATTTCCCTCGATTTTCCCTGAAAATTTTGCCTCTGCATCAGCTGCACTTTCACAGACAAATGATGAGGTTAAAAAAATTGGTTCGCTATGTTCCGCTTCATGGGTGCGATCGTGACCTGTACGAATTGCCAAAGTGGCTAAAGCATATTCATTTTCTTCTAAAGAATCAGATGATTGAGACATGTGTTTACAGTCAAAAGGACTGCCCTATACAAAAAACTGACTTCATTTTGCTAGTGCTGATAGTTTTGGTCAAGGTAAAATCTAAAAAAGTTCAGTACAGTTTGCATCAGTGGATAGCGAATGTGAATTTCACCACCAAAGGTAGTGTCAAATCAGCATGGTATGAATCACTTATTCATTGCTAAAAGTTAATTTAGAAATTGATTGAGAAATCTGTATTAAAGCCAAATTGAAGCCTTGTGATCAAGTTCTCAACATTAAAATCGCATCGTCGAAATCACAAGTTCAAAATGGCAACTTCAAATGGATTGATATGAACGATATGCCCCAAAAACCGACACCGCCATTTCAAGCAATCAAGAAACGTCCATCAACACGTTTGAAACGGCTAGTTGAACGTCGTATAAAACCTGCGACTAAGCATCTAACGCAACGTGTTTTTGATCAGCAATCACAAATGCAGTCAGAACAATTGGCATTTCAAATCGTTTCCACTTTTGACAAGGCAAAGCTACGCTATTATCCAAGTCAAACGCCGACAACCAAACGCATTCCTTTGGTCATCGTTGCGCCACTTGCGGTAAAGATGTCGATCTATGATTTATTTCCAGAGCGCTCTCTACTTGGCTACCTGACTTCAAACGGCTTCGATGTGTATTTGATGGATTGGGGAAAACTCAATCGTCGTGATCGCCATTTGGATTTTGAATATTTTATTTTTAAAGCAATTCCGCACTTTATGCAGGCTGTGCGAAAGCATTCCAACAGCCAAGATGTTTCGCTACACGGCTGGAGCATGGGTGGGATTTTCACCTTACTTTATAGCGCATCGAATCAAGATCAGGATATTCGCAACATCGTCATTATGGGTAGCCCAATTGATGCACATGCTTCGGGACCGATTGGGCAACTTTTTGCAAAATCACACAAGCTGTTCAAGATAGATCAAAAAGGACGTCAAGCTTGGCTTGAAAAAGCAATGAATAACCACCTCCTACATACTTCGGGATGGCTCAACGCATTAGGTTATAAGCTTTTAAATCCAATCAAAACCTTAGATACCCATTGGCAAATGCTCAAACATTCCCATGATCTTGGCACAGTTGAAGCACATGCTACCTTATCCGACTTTTTAGATGATATGGTGGATTACCCAGGTGCGATTAATCGAGATATGTTGTTATGGGTTTGGCTACAAAATCCATTAAAAACAGGTCAAGCGAACTACAAAAATTATCATTTTGATTTTAAACGTATTGAGAGTGCCATGCTCATCGCCTACGGTGACAACGACGATATCGTAACTGAACAAGCGATGTTACCTTTACTTTCAATTACTTCAAGTCAAGACATTGAACTACAATCTGTGCCGGGTGGACATCTCGGTATGATCTCAGGTCGCAGTAATGCAGAACAGTTTTGGCCAAAATTGGTGAGTTGGCTTGAAGAGCACTCACATATGTCGTAATTTCCGAATGGCTTAATTCACACAAATCAATCGAAAAAGATGATTTTCATGATTAAAATTACACGTCGAAGAAAGCCCCAAATTCATAGCCAAATCACGTATACTTGGCGCATATGCTTCAATGCTATTAAATTTAAGGAAAAGTAAATGAGTGCACGTCATTCAAAATTGATTATTCTCGGTTCTGGTCCTGCAGGTTATAGTGCTGCGGTGTATGCTGCACGTGCAAATTTAAAACCTTTATTAATTGCAGGTATGCAACTTGGCGGTCAGCTTACTACAACTACAGAAGTTGATAACTGGCCAGGTGGCGAACATGGTTTGACAGGTCCTGCATTGATGGAGCGCATGCAAGAACATGCTGAACGCTTTGGCACAGAGCTACTTTACGACCATATCAATGAAGTGGATTTAAAAACCCGTCCATTCGTCCTCAAAGGCGATATGGGCGAATACACCTGTGATGCTTTAATCATTGCTACTGGTGCGACTGCACAATATCTCGGTCTAGAATCTGAACAAAAATTCATGGGGCAAGGCGTCAGTGCATGTGCAACCTGTGATGGTTTCTTCTATAAAAATCAAAAAGTCATGGTCGTTGGTGGCGGTAATACTGCTGTGGAAGAAGCTTTGTATTTATCAAATATCGCTTCGCATGTGACCTTGGTACATCGTCGTGACAGCTTGCGTTCTGAGAAAATTTTGCAAGATCACCTCTTTGCCAAAGAGAAAGAAGGTAAAATTTCAATTCTTTGGAACAACCAAGTTGACGAAGTACTTGGCGACCAAACAGGTGTGACTGGTGTACGCATCAAGTCTACTCAAGATGGTTCGACCCAAGATATTGATGTACAAGGTTTATTTGTGGCGATTGGTCATAAGCCAAATACAGAAATCTTCCAAGATCAATTGACTTTGAAAGATGGCTATATCGTGATTAATAGCGGTCTACAAGGCAATGCGACTGCGACCAGTGTTGCAGGTGTATTCGCTGCAGGTGATGTTGCTGATCACGTCTATCGTCAAGCGATCACTTCAGCTGGCTCGGGCTGTATGGCTGCCTTAGATGCAGATGTGTATTTAGACAATCTTTAATCTATATCTGTTATTAACCAATCATTTAAAACCAAAGTGACGCATGCTGCTTTGGTTTTTTTAGGCCAGCTTTTTCAGTTTTGCGTATTTGATACTTTTCATTTTTTAAATTGCTTTATAATTTTTCTAAAAGAATTTTAAAACAGGCATCATATGTCCACATCCCACACCGATCATGACAGTCGAATCAGCGCATTTTGTGCTTATGATTTTCCTGATATTAACGAGGCTGATCCGCATGGACAAGGCTTGATTTGCATTGGTGGTGACTTGCAACCTTCGACCTTGATTTGCGCTTATCAGCAGGGATTATTTCCGTGGTTTAATGAAGATGATCCAATCTGTTGGTGGAGTCCTGAACCACGATGTGTGATTTATCCTGAACAATTTCAACCCAGTAAAAGCTTAATTCGCAACATGAAAAAGTTTGATTATCAGATTCGTTTTGATCAGGCTTTTCAGAGGGTAATTTCTCAATGTGCAGCGCCTCGTAGCTACGCCAGAGAAACTTGGATTAGTGATGAGATCATTGAACAATATGTTGCATTACATGAGCTCGGTTTTGCGCACAGTGTCGAAGTTTGGGATGGTGAAGATCTGATCGGCGGATTGTACGGACTGAACTTTGGACGTGGCTTCTTTGGCGAGTCGATGTTTAATCGACGTGTCGATACTTCAAAAATGGCATTTTATGCCTTAATGTTATTTGCCAAACAGGAAAATTTGCCGTGGGTAGACTGTCAATTGGTCAACGATCATTTGCTGAGTTTAGGTGCTACCGCGCTACCAAGAGCTGACTTTTTACAATCTTTAGAAAAAACAATTGCACATCCGAATATTGATTGGCAACCGTATCAAAACAGTGTATTTTCTACGAAAGGACTTGCAGAAAACCACAGCTTGGTATCTTCTGCGCAATAGATCAACCAATTGACAATCACCACTCCGCAAAATAGGTATTGCCAATGAAATCATACTCGCCACTCACTTCATTAGATGATTTGCAGTACTACATCACGCCACCGCATGACTGTAGTTATTTAACTCGTCGCTCGGCACGTATGGTTTTTCTTGATCCAATCCAACGCATCGACACAGTCACACTCACTGAACTGTCCCGTTCGGGTTTTCGCCGTAGCGGTGACTTTGTTTATCGTCCAGAATGTCATCTCTGTCGGCAATGTCTTTCTTCTCGTGTGCCTGCTGCGCTTTTTACACCGAATAGCCAACAAAAAAAGACCATCAAGCGTAATCAAGATTTAGAAATGCGTATTACGCCAACCTCGCAAGCGCAAGATCATCATTATGCCTTGTATGAGAAATATATTCGTCTGCGTCATCATGATGGGGATATGTTTCCACCGAGCTATGAACAGTTCGAAAAGTTTCTAGTCAATAGCTGTACTAATAGTTTTTTCCTTGAGCTTTGGAAAGATGATCGTTTATTGAGTGTCGCAACCTGTGACCAACTCGATGATGGGTTGTCTGCGGTCTATACTTTCTTTGAACCTGAAGAAGCGAAACGTAGCTTAGGCGTGTATTCCATTCTCAATCAAATCGACTATGTAAAAAGTCTGGGTTTAAGTTATCTTTATCTTGGCTATTGGGTGCCACATTCCAACAAGATGAATTATAAATCGCAATATGCACCACTTGAGATTTTGCTTGATGGGCAATGGCATCGTTTAAATAAACATTTGAATGCGGATGAAATCCAACGCCTTGGTGATTCTTTGCTCACCACGTTGCCGTCGCATTTGAGTCGCTGATTGACTAAAGTAGAGGTTCAGATTGAATTACAACAATCTATCTTTAAAATTAACGTTCTATTTACTGCTCATGTGTGGCAGTTCTATTGTGTCTGCATTTGAGCCAAAGCGTATTATTGGCTTTTGGTCATTATTACCATCTAGTCCAAATGTAGCGAATTTAATTGAGATTGATGATAAAAAACAGGCAACTTTTTATACCATGACCTGTAATGCGGAAACACAGAATTTTCAGATTGATCATCAAGAGAAATTAGACTTCTACATTGACAGCAACAATATCATTTCATTTTATGAGAAAAATCATTCGCTGAAAAAATCATTCCAAATATTAGCGTTAACTCCATATGAAATGAGGATGACGCATTTCCCATACGAACCAATTCATCTTGAAGATGTATATATAAGAAAAGAACATTTTGAGCCAATTTGTATTGACTCAATGCCTTAAAATTTCATTATTTTTAATAAGGTTATTGCAAAGTCTCCGCAGGCACACGCACCCAACCTTCCATAATTACTCGTGCACTTCGGCTCATGATGGCTTTTTTCACTTGCCATTGACCATTATGTTGTATCGCTTCTGCACCGACTTTCAGCGTTCCAGATGGGTGACCAAAGCGTACTGTTTGACGCTCACCACCACCTGCTGCAAGATTGACTAAAGTATTTGGAATAGCCGCTGCTGTACCGATTGCCACCGCTGCTGTTCCCATCATGGCATGGTGCAGTTTCCCCATCGACAGTGCGCGCACCAACACATCAATATCACTTGATAAAACCTGTTTGCCACTTGATGAGACATAATCAATCGGTTTGGCGACAAAGGCAATTTTGGGGGTATGTTGACGTGATGCTGCCTCTGCAACATTTTGGATTAAACCCATTTTTAACGCACCATAAGCACGAATTGTTTCGAACTTTGCGAGTGCGTCATTATCATTATTAATGTGATCTTGGAGCTCTGTGCCTGTATAGCCCAAATCTTCTGCATTTAGAAAAATCGTTGGAATGCCTGCATTGATAAAGGTCGCTTGAAAACTGCCAATATTAGGCACATCAAGCGTATCCACCACATTTCCTGTAGGAAACATCGCACCGCCATCTTCACCATCATCGGCAGGATCAAGAAATTCGATTTGTACTTCCGCCGCAGGGAACGTCACGCCATCCAGTTCAAAGTCACCTGTTTCTTGTACTTCACCATCAGCCATCGGAATATGCGCAATGATGGTTTTTTGAATATTTTTCTGCCAAATGCGTACTGTACAAATACCGTTTTCAGGGATTCGATCTGCATCGACTAAACCATTACTAATCGCAAATGCACCCACCGCAGCAGTTAAATTGCCACAATTCCCACTCCAATCGACAAAAGCTTCATCAATCGAAACTTGCCCAAATAGATAGTCCACATCATGATCAGCAACTTCACTTTTCGACAAAATGACTGTCTTACTGGTACTTGATGTTGCACCGCCCATGCCATCAATTTGTTTGCCGTAAGGATCAGGACTGCCAATGACACGCAGTAAAAGTTGATCACGAATCCGCCCTGCTGTCTGCGCCGCCTTTGGCAAGTCAGTCAGTTTAAAAAATACACCTTTACTGGTACCGCCACGCATGTAGGTTGCAGGGATTTTGATTTGTTTGGCGTGAGTTTTTACTGATGTGGAAGATGACATTGAAAATCCTTTTAATCTTTGGCGAAACATGATTGGCTTGTCGAATCAACTCGCTTAGCTAGTAAATAGCTTAGCCACCAACAAGCCGTGCAAAGTGTAGCATTCACATATCACGCAGAAAATTGATAAAAAATACCAAAACTAGGCATTATCTACCATTTCAGCAAATGTTGCTTTTGCAGCAGCAATCGTTTTGGCAATATCTTCGTCGCTATGCATAGATGAAATAAAGCCTGCTTCGAAAGCAGATGGTGCAAGATACACCCCACGCTTTAGCATGCCGTGGAAAAATTGCTTAAAAGCTTCAACATCACATTTCAACATCGCTTCAAAGCTTGATAAATCATCTTGATCAGTAAAGTACATCCCGAACATGGCACCAACCTGCTGAGTTTTAAAAGCAATACCTACTTCATCAGCAGCTGATTGTAAACCTGTTAGTAATTTCGCCAGTTGCGCTTCAAGCTTTGCATAGAAACCATCTTGACAAACATGTTTAAACATCGCCAATCCTGCACGCATCGCCAAAGGATTTCCTGACAATGTGCCTGCTTGATACACACCACCAAGTGGTGCGATACATTCCATGATTTCACGCTTCCCACCAAATGCACCGACTGGAAGCCCTGCGCCGATGATTTTCCCTAAAGTGATTAAGTCAGGCTCAACATTGTACAGCGTATGCGCACCACCCAGTGCGACACGAAACCCTGTCATCACTTCATCAATGATAAAGACAGCCTTGTATTGATCGCAAACTCGACGAATCGCCTGTAGAAAGCCATCTTTTGGAATGACGAGATTCATATTGCCTGCCACAGGCTCAACGATCACCCCAGCGATTTCTTGACCAAATTTTTCAAAACATTGCTCTAAAGCGTCAATGTCGTTATACGGCAAGACAATGGTATGTTTAGCAAAATCTTCAGGCACACCTTTTGAGGTCGGCTCACCGAAAGTCAATAACCCAGAGCCTGCTTTGACCAAGAGTGAATCCGAATGACCGTGATAACAACCTTCAAACTTGATAATTTTATCTCGCCCAGTATAGCCACGAGCAAGACGGATCGCCGTCATGGTCGCTTCTGTGCCCGAATTAGTCATCCGGATTAAATCAATCGACGGGAGAATTTCACAAATTACATCTGCAAGCGTCGTTTCAGCAACAGTCGGCGCTCCATAGCTTAGTCCATCTTCAGCAGCATTTTGCACAGCTTTTACTATATCAGGGTGTGAATGCCCTAAAATCATTGGTCCCCAAGAGCCAACGTAGTCGATATATTGATTGTCATCTTCATCCCACAAATATGCCCCTTTTGCACGTTTGATGAATACTGGCGTACCGCCAACGCCTTTAAAAGCTCGTACAGGTGAATTTACGCCACCTGGAATATGCTTTGAGGCTTCTTCAAAAAGTTGTGCTTGCTTGGCAGAAGTAAACATAAAATATCTCGATTTCAATAATTTAAAGATGATTCTTAACTAAAACCACAATACGATTAAGTGTGATTAAATAAGGCTGACCATGCCTCAATTCGCTGTGGAATTTGATTCGTTTCAAGTCCGAGTATATCACTGACCACGGCACAAAGATCAGCACCTGCAGTGATGACTGCTTGTGAATTCTCCGCTGTTAAACCACCAATCGCACAAATAGGGATTTGAAATTGTGTATTGGCTTGTTTGATTACATCTAAACCAATATTCCCAGCTTCAGGCTTGGTGGTTGAGCCATAGATCGCACCAAATGCCACATAGCTTGCACCATCTTTGATTGCTTGCTCAGCTAAAGATAAATCGTTTAAGCAGGTGCGACCGATGATCGCAGAATCGCCTAATAATTTTCGTGCATCAATAATCGAACCATCATCTTGCCCAAGATGCAGATGTAATCCAAAACGATGAGCTTGCTCTAAATCATCGTTGATAATGAACGGTACGTTAAAGTGATTGCAAATGTTTAGAATTTTTTCAATTTCAGCATCTTGTTTCGATTTTTCAACTTTTTTACGGCGATATTGCAAGAGTGCAATCTGCTGAGTTGCAAGTGCGATAGAAATTTTTTCTAATATTATATCGAGAGGATCATCATTGGTGATGAGGTATAAGCCGTGCAGGCTGTTAGGCATATGTTCAAATGCAGTGTTTTGATGCTGGTGGTTCATTGTCTATGAAAAATTCTCTTAACCTCTGATCAGCATTGAATAGTAACAAAATCGAAGCCAATAAAAAACGGTTAGTGTTCACTAACCGTTTTAAGATAATTAGCAATAAACTAACACCTATATCTAGAAGTCGTAAATATCTTCCCAAGTAATTGCTTTATTGATTACCAACTTATTTTTAGCATAAGATTGATAAAGTAGCGTAGTTGCATCACTGTTATAGTCCAATGTTGAATAGCTAGTAGCATCGTTGGCATCAACGACTTTTAACCCACCATCGTATGGATTTATGTTATTATTAAATCGATTAACATCTGTTGTGTTAAATTTTATTGAAAAATCATCAAACGGGTTATCGATTACAGCTAGAGCCCCAGAAGCTTCAATTAAAAATTCGTCGTTACTAGCAACACTCCAAGTGGCAGAATAGTCACTCCAAGCAGTAGTCATCGAATAATTTTTCCCTTCGTAAGTTTCATCAGAAACCACTTTGAGATCATCAATTTTAACTATTGTAGTTGTATCTGAGTCTAAAACAAAATCAACTTTACCATTGATCACTGCTTTCGAATTATCAGGAAAAATTAAATTGAAATTACTATAACTAAAACTTTCGTCACTATCAGACAAGCTATATGACACCTTACCAGATAAAATCACACCATCATCATCCAAGAAATTGGTTTTACAATTATTGAATGTTACGGTAATGTTGATATCCGTATAGGATCCACTACTACAACTTGAATCATCAATGACAAAATCATCTGTAGTAGTCGTTGATACACCACTGTTATTACCACCACTGTTATTGCCACCAGTATTTTGCCCATTGTTTGAGTCATCACTATCTGAACCACCACATCCCGATAGCAACAACATAGAACTCATTAATATGATTGAAAAATATGACTTTTTCATTTTCCATTCCCCAGCTTTTATTTATTTGATTTATATATTATTAAGCCTGTAATTTACTATCTATTCCCCAAATGACGAGTATCTACAGTATATTTTTAGAATGACCATCAATTTAAATCTAATCCCCTAACATAAGAATGCGGCGTTACGCTTTCTTATGTATAGGAAAATAGTATTTTGTTAGTTCAAAGCGCGTAAACTACTTAACGGCGATACTTTCCATAATTTAGTCAACCGATAACGCCCAATTACCCCACACAATATCGCCATTAATATTGGTAAGATCAACCAATACAAATAATGCACCGACCACGGCATTTCCATACGCCACGCCACGATATACGACACTAACTCGGCAAAAGCAATCGATAAAATTCCTGCACCAAAACCGATAAAGGCAAGTTCTATGGTCAAATATCGCTTTAAACTTTGCTGTGACATGCCAATCGCCCGAAGTAAAGCCACTTCTTGACGGCGTTCGTCCATCATCAGATTTAAACAAGCCAGCAACACCAAAAGTCCTGCTGAAAACACGAGGAAAGCCAAAAGACTAACCACTTGTGTAATAACATTCACAATACGCTTTATCTGTTCGATGATGCCATCAATATCAATAAATACCGTGGTTGGAAACTGTTGAATGACATTGACCAATTGTGCTTTATCTGCATCAGGCACATAAAAACTCCCGAGATAGCTTCCTGCATTTTCATCCAAAGTGTTCGGTGAAAAGATAAAGAAAAAGTTTGGACTAAAACTTTCCCATTCCACTTTTCGCAGGCTGACCACTTTGGCTTTGAGTTCACCATCAGGCAGTTGAAAGCCAAGTTCATCACCAATTTTAATACCCAAATTGTCCGCTGTTTCTTGCTCAACAGACACCTGATGAGTTGCAGAGAAGTTTTTCGTCCCTGCGGTGAGTTCATTGTCCGCTGGAAATTCCTCAGCTTGGGTCAGATTGAGCTCACGACGTAAACTGTTATTTTCACGAATTAATTCAGGTGAAAAAGCTTGTCCATTTTTAGTCAGTAATCGCCCACGAATATTCGGATAAAATGGCGTACGATGCCAGCCCTGTTGATCAACCATTTCTAATAATGCTTTTTGATCAAACGGCGGTAAGCCATAAACAAATTGATTGGGTGTATTCTCAGGCAGTTGATTTTCCCAACGATTTTGCAGATCGCCACGCAATAAAAATAGTACCGTAATTAAACTGAGTCCCAACGCCAAAGCAGTCATTTGCAGGCTCAACTGTGCAGGTGCACGTAGCCATTGTTCAAATCGTGCATTACTTTTGCGAATCGTAATGAGCACCGCCCACATCAGTAAAAATAACAACACACAAAGCAATGCCAGTGCGCCCATCACCATCAGACTGAGCGTGAGATTTTCTGTCAAATATAAAGTGAAAATCGCAAGGCTAAACACCGCCGACAGTGCCAAAGTCCAGAGTGCCACAGGGTCAATCTGACTATTACGAAGCACGCGAATCGGTGGCACTTTGGCAAGATGTAAAATACTCGGCAACACAAAACCTAGCAAAATCACCAAGCAGGTCAAAATCGCATTCGGCAAAGGTCCAAGCAGAATTGAGAAGATTGAAAATTGCAGGTGAATATTTGGCATGGTGCTCAGCATCAAATTCAGCAATAAATAGCCAAAAATCACGCCAAAAATGGTGCCGATAATTGTCGCAATCCCGCCAACCACACCTAATAAACCGAGATACGCAGCAATGATTTGCCGACGAGATGCTCCCATACAACGCAGTAAGGCGATATGATCTTGGTTCTGCGCCACATAACGCTGGCAAGTCAGTGCAATGGCAATGCCACACAGCAATAAGGTCAATAAATTTGCCAATTGCATAAAGGTATCAAGATTGCGCAGTGGACGCATCAGCCGTGAATTCCCTTCGCTGGCAACACGCAGTTTCAGCGGTTCTTGGATGAGCTTTTTATTTTCAGCTTGGAAGGCTTGTAATTGCTCGGGTTGTCCTGCCATCAATAGTCGATAATCAATCCGACTACCGACTTGCACCGCATTAGTCCGAGCGACATCATTTTGATGAATAATCACCGTTGGCGAAAACCCTGAAAAGCCTGTTTCTTGATTGGCATCATAAGTAATTTCGCCTGTTACGGTAAACGATCCATCAGCAATATTAACCTGATCGCCGACCTTGACATGAAGCAAATCAAATACCCGAGGACTGAGCCAAATTTCACCTGCTTTGATCCGTTTAGACGTCGGAGAAATATCCAGCTCACCACGTAGCGGAAAGGCATCGTCGATCGCTTTGACATTGACCATGACAAAATGCTCGCCCGTGTGCGCCATCGAGCTAAATACCGTACTTTGCGAGGTCTTTAAGCCGTGCTCTGTTGCGCTGTGTTGCCATGTGTCAGATAGTGGCTCATTCGATTCGATCAACATATCCGAGGCAAGTAATTCCCCTGCTTGTTGCTCGATCGCATATTGGATTTGTTGATTGCTAAATTGTAGTGCAGTACTGGCGCTGATCGCCAATGCCAAAGCAACGACCAGTAAGGTAATCCCACCACTATGAAAACTCTGCCGAAGTAAACTTGAAAATAAACGCATTTTATACATCCATTCTCAAGTCTGATGCTGTATTTCGATGTGTACTTTCAAGCAAATTGCCATCATCGAGTTGAAGCTGACGCTGACATTGTGAAGCAAGTTTTTGATCATGCGTCACCAACACCAATGTCGTGCCAAGCTCATGATTCATTTGAAATAAAAGCTGTTCAATCTCTTTTGCAGTATCTTGATCAAGATTGCCTGTCGGCTCATCAGCAAACACCACTTTTGGCTCTGTGACCAAAGCACGAGCAATAGCAACACGTTGTTGTTCACCGCCTGACAGCACTTTTGGCGTTTGTGACATTTGACGAATCAGACCAACTCGTTCGAGCATGTTTTGCGCTTTCTCTTTTGCGTCATTATAGCGATAGGCACTTTGTAATCGCATTGGGAGCAACACATTATCCAGTGCGCTGAGATGCGGTAAAAGCTGAAAAGATTGAAAAACAAATCCGATATTCTCTAAACGTACTTTGGCACGTTGCTCTTCTGTCATGCTGTGAATGGCGTGACCACACAGATGCACTTCACCATCAAAAGGCTGATCAAGTGCTGCAAGCAAACCCAGTAGCGTAGATTTTCCTGAACCTGAACGTCCTGTAATTGCGACTTGTTCCTTTTCAGCAATTTTTAAATCAATCGACTTTAATACATGGATACGCTGATCATGGATTTGTATAACTTGTGAGAGCTGTTGCGTTTGAATCATAGCGAATACTTACAATAAATTTTTAATTGTGCAATAAAATGTTAAATAGAATTAATCAATAACACATCTGTAAAACACAACTATGGCAGAATTACGTAGCAAGACGAGGCTAGTAAATTATTTTTTACAAAAAATATTGAATAACACACTTCTGAAGAATATTAAATAAACATGTCTAAGCAAATGAAAACACTGATATAATCGACAAAGAAGAAGTTTTGTTAGACTTGAAAAATCAACTATCTCAATTAGGGTCTGTTGACATTTCATAAAGGTAACCAAATATAGATACAAGCTAAGGCGACAGCACTTTCAAAGTTACGCTTTAGCTTATCAAATCGTGTAGCAATTCCTCGGAAATGCTTTAACCGACAAAACGTATTCTCTA
>NZ_JAYROT010000081.1:0-35634 GCF_041911495.1 Acinetobacter sp.
AGATGTCAGTAGAATTGATCCACCCGATTGCGATGGATCCAGGTCTACGTTTTGCGATCCGTGAAGGCGGTCGTACAGTAGGTGCTGGTGTTGTTGCGAAAGTAACTGCATAAGTCACTGCTGTGATCTAAAGATATTTCAGGTCGGAAATGCGTTTCCGATCTGCTTTATAGGTCAGTAGTTCAATTGGTAGAGCGTCGGTCTCCAAAACCGAATGTTGGGGGTTCGAGTCCCTCCTGACCTGCCAAATATAATAACTAAGGTATTGATTTAAAAATTCTACTTAAAAAAATTCTTGTCACAATGCTCATTAATATCTTCATATCATTACAACGTTATAAATAGCTATTCGTTTTCATTATTTGACTATAATTTCATCCTTTTTTTGAGGCGCTACGTTGTTTCTTATTCATACTGCTTATTATAAATTTCACAACTGATTCAAATGGATGCTTTACAGCATCAAGAAAGGTTTGTTTATGCTAAAAGTAAGTTACATCATTTACGGTTGAAGGATTAGAGATCCGTGAATGAGTAACTAAGCTATTTTATAATCTATAAACCTGATGTTTAGATCAAGGATAATCGAAATGGGCGATAACAGTTCAATAACAGCAAGATATTTAATGTTGAATTAATATAAAGACTTATACATTTACTTTAAATGAAATATATAGTTTTGATCATTTTTTGAATCATTGTGTTGATTGAGAGGATGATCATTTCGGCTACGAATTATTTCATTTCACGTCTTATTACAGATTTACGACTGGGGGAAATATGTCTTCCAAAGCACCTTCTTGGTTTGCCAATGTCAATCCAAATGTGTTTTTTAGCACGGTGATCGTGATTGCGATTTTTATGGGATTGGTGCTACTGACACCTGATGCGTTTGATCTCATCACACAACGATTAAATACATGGATTACCACATCGTTTAGTTGGTTCTATGTGCTTTCTGTGGCGATATTCTTATTGTTATTGGCTTATTTTGCACTGTCTGATGCAGGGAAAATCAAACTAGGTCCTGACCACAGCCAACCTGAATATAGCAATAAATCATGGTTTGCCATGCTCTTTACCGCAGGTATGGGGATTGGCTTGATGTTTTTTGGTGTGGCAGAGCCGATCATGCACTATGCCAGTCCGCCAACAGGTGATCCTGAAACGATTGATTCTGCTCGGCAGGCGATGCGAGTTACCTTTTTCCACTGGGGTTTACATGCTTGGGGCATCTATGCTTTGGTGGGTTTGTCATTGGCTTATTTTGCGTATCGACATAATTTACCGCTCAAAGTTCGCTCTGCACTCTACCCCATGATTGGTCAGAAGATTCATGGTCCGATCGGAGATGGCGTGGATACTTTTGCTACGATTGGTACCGTATTTGGTGTGGCGACAACGCTTGGCTTTGGCGTGACACAGATCAACTCGGGGATGAATTATCTTTTTGGTATTGAAACCTCGACGACAGCTCAAGTAAGGCTGATTATCATCGTTAGTATGATGGCATCTGTATCTGTGGTTTTAGGTGTGGACAAAGGCATCAAACGCTTATCAGAATTGAATTTGATTTTAGTGATCAGTTTATTGCTTTTTGTGTTCTTCGCAGGTCCGACGATTTATCTATTGCAGACCACTTTGCAAAACGTCGGTGATTACCTCAGTAATCTATTTAGCATGACTTTTAATCTGTATGCCTATCAGCCGAATGGTTGGATTGGTGGTTGGACGATCATGTATTGGGCGTGGTGGATTTCGTGGTCGCCATTTGTAGGGATGTTTATTGCGCGTGTGTCCAAAGGGCGTAGCGTGCGTGAGTTCATCGTTGGTGTGATGCTGATTCCAACTGGTTTTACATTGATTTGGATGGGCTTTATGGGGAATGCAGGATTGTATAATATCCTGCACAAAGGTCAGCAAAGCTTATTGACAGCGACACAGCAAGACTCATCAATGGCGCTATTTGAATTCTTATCCATGATGCCTTTGGGTGGCGTGTTCCAAGTCGTGGCGACCGTGTTGATCATTTTATTCTTTGTCACTTCGGCAGATTCGGGTGCGCTGGTGATGGATTATCTGACAGCGAAATCTGATAACTCACCGATATGGCAACGTCTGTTTTGGACTGCACTGGTGGCGTTTTTGGCGATTGTTTTGTTGCTTGCAGGTGGGCTTAAAGCCTTGCAATCGGCAACGATCATGAGTGCCTTGCCATTTACCGTGATTATGCTTTTGATCTGTATTGGATTGATCAAAGCCTTAAAGGTTGATGTGACACGTATGCATGCCTTGCAAGATGCACGGACTACACCGTATGCGCTGAAAAATCCACGCAGTTGGGAACAGCGTTTGGGCTTGATCATGCATTATCCACATAGCCAAGTGCAAGTTGAGCAGTTCATTCAAACCACGGTGAAGCAAGCTTTTGATTATATGGATAAAGAGTTTGGCAGTCGTAATCTTGAAGTGGAAATCAGCCAAGTAGACGGTGGATTGCAAATTAGCGTAGATCATCGTAAAGAGATTAACTTTATCTACCAAGTCGTTGCGCAATCGACTACACCACCAAGCTTTTTGACGGAAGAAAGCAAAAACGAAGTGGAATATTACCAAGCGGAAGTGTTCTTACGTGCAGGCGGTCAGGGCTATGATGTGATGGAGTGGACAGTGGACGATTTGCTTCAAGACATTATTGACCAATATGAACGTCATCTGCATTTCTTGAGTGTCGTGCGTTGATCTTGTCACGTTAAAATCTCACTATGTTTAAAAAGCCATTCGAGCCATCGGGTGGCTTTTTCATATGAACGATAATTTTTAAGCAGCGAAAAATCGAAAATTAGAAAAATCCAATGGTGAAAAACCGTTACGGCAATGAATCTAGTACAAATTCTTGCGTTGGGTAAATAGGGTTAGTTGATTGGATGTGCTATATTTTTCTCAAAAATACGTGCGCTTGAACGTTGAGCGATAATACATATAACACAGGTGGTATTTCATGGCGCAATTTGCAGTGATTGGATTGGGTAGCTTTGGCGCAACGGTTGCAACCGAGCTTGCCGCACTCAAGCATGATGTGATTGGCATTGATTTGGTCAAAAAGAATGTTGAAAATATTTCCGAAAAGCTAACGCATGCGGTGATCGCTGATGCCACCGATGAAACCGTACTGAAAGAGCTGAATATTCAAAGTAGTGATGCAGTGGTGGTCGCTATTGGTGAAGACATTGAAGCCAGTATTCTGTGTGTTTTGCACCTAAAAAATATGGGCGTAGAAAATATCTTGGCAAAAGCCAAAACCAATGCCCATCATATGATTCTATCGCATTTTAATATTAAAAAAATCATTCACCCTGAAGAGGATATGGGGGTGCGTGTGGCGCAAGCCTTGAACTATCCGTGGGTCAGTCGCTATATGTCGCTTGGTGATGATCATTACATCGTCAAAGTGGTGATTCCGCTACATTTACGTGGTGTGAACTTACTTGGGCTGATTAACAAGGCTAATGACATTACCATTGTCCTGCTGAAACGAAAGCAACAGGTGGTCTGTAACATAGATTCTGAGCTCACCTTAGAATTGAATGATATTTTGGTTTTGGAAGGGCCGTTAAAAGAGTTGAAAAAGCTCTCAAACCGATTCTTACAAGCCTAAAAACGACTTCAAAAAATCTCACAGTATCATTTTATGAACGCACTTAACCTGAAAAATAAAATCGTCAATCTCAGCCCGCCAAGCATGTTGGCACTGGGATTTTTGAGTTTTATTGTGATGGGGACGATTTTGTTGATGTTGCCTGTGTCGCATCATGGCGATTTGTCGTTGATGACCGCATTTTTTACGGCGACTTCAGCCGTGACCATTACAGGGTTGTCTGTGGTTTCTATCAATGAAACCTATACTGTGTTTGGTCAGTTGATGATCTTGCTGATGATTCAAGCGGGTGGCTTAGGGTTTATTACCTTTGCGATCTTGGCGGCACTCAGTCTGTCACCCAAGATCGGCCTGAAACAGCAAATCTTTGCGCAAAGCGCTTTAGGGCAAACCAGTCTACACAATGTCACTTTTGTTGCCAAAGGCGTTTTGATCTATACGCTATTTTTTGAATTGATTGGGTTTATCTTTTTACTGGTGGCGTGGTATCCACAGTTTGGTTTAACGCATAGTGCTTATTACGCATTGTTTTATAGTGTGTCTGCTTTTAACAACGCAGGATTTACCTTATTTGATAATAGCTTGATGGAGTTTCAGAACAACTTTTTGCTCTGCATGACGGTCAGTACCCTGTACATCTTGGGAGGAATTGGTTTTGTAGTATTTATGGACATCAAGCAAGCGAAGGTGTGGCGTAAGCTCAACATTAATTCAAAAGTCATTTTGTCCAGTGTGTTGATTATTAACCTCGTTGCTTTCGTTTTACTTTGGGCATTAGAAGCCAACAATCCAAATACCATCGGCAATATGAATACCGCACAACAAGCCACCCATGCGTGGTTTCAGGCGACTGTGCCAAGATCATCAGGCTTTAATAGTGTCGATACTGCGTCGATGACTAATGCCTCAACCTTTCTCATGATGCTACTCATGTTCATTGGTGGAGGCTCGCTGAGTACCGCAGGCGGGATCAAAGTTGGGACATTTGTGATTTTACTGCTGAGCGTGATTTCATTTTTACGTCGTAATAATGAAACCAGTGTCTTTAAGCGTTCGATCTCTCACGAGCTGACCTTTAAAGCATTGGCGGTGACACTGATTACCTGTTTTTTCATTATTTTTGGTATGTTTTTATTGCTTATCTTTGAGCCAGAAATGGAATTTATCGACGTGGTATTTGAGGTGTTGTCGGCGGCATGTACAGTCGGTTTGTCTCGAGGTATCACATCGCAGTTGCATGACGGAAGTTTGCTCACTTTGATTTTCTTAATGTATGCAGGGCGACTTGGACCGTTGACTTTGGTTTATCTGATTGCGACACCGAAGAAAAGTCGTGTGCAATATCCATCTGCCGATATTCAGATTGGTTGATTTGTCTGCTTTATAAATTTGCGAATGCTGAAAAATCAGCATTCGCATGATCAAAATTGACTTTAATTCCAAAAAAATCATAAAAATTCAGCTTTCAAGCAGTCTCTTTGCTTGAATTTCACCTGCCTAGCCCATACTCATCAAGCAATCGTTATTTTATTTTTAGATGAACACTGCAGTTTCGCATCATGTTTGATCGCAACAGCGCTTCGAGGACTGCATATGTTTGACTTTTTTAAACGGAGAACATCAATGGCAACTGAGCACAATGAGCAAGCTCAAGATCAGACTGTAGCTCAAGAACAAGATCTTGAAAATACAGAAACCAATGAAAATAATGAAGAAGTGACGGTAGAAGATTTACAAGCGCAAATTGGCAAATTGGCAGAAAGCCTCAAGCTGGAAAAAGCCCGTGCTGCCAATGCGATCTATGAGTCTGAAAAAGTCAAAGAACGCCTTGAGCGTGAAGCCGATTCAGCGAAAAAGTTTGCTTTAGAAAAATTTGCCAAAGGCTTACTTGAGTCGGTGGACAACCTTGAGCGTGCCATCCAAGCCGCAGGTGAGGAAAAAACCCCACTGCTCGAAGGTGTCGAGCTGACTTTGAAATCGCTACTCAGCACCTTAGAAAAGCATGAGATTGCAGCGGTCGATGTCAACAATGGCTTTAATGCAGACCTACATCAAGCGGTCGGTATTGACCCAAATGCCAAAGCGGGCGAAATCGGTAATGTGTTGCAAAAAGGCTATACCCTATCAGGTCGATTACTCCGTCCTGCAATGGTTACAGTCGGTCAGTAAGTAGAATTAACGAGTGCATTTGTAGAAATTTTTTAGCACATTGACTTGAAAAAAAAACAAATGCTCTCATATCGGATAACAAGAAAATCCCTTTTCGAAGCATCGCTTCTCATCCCCTCTAGTAAAGGGGAAAAGAGGGATTCAAAATTATTGAGGAACAAATCAAATGGCTAAAATTATCGGTATTGACTTAGGTACAACCAACTCATGTGTTGCGGTACTTGAAGGCGATAAAGTCAAAGTAATTGAAAACGCTGAAGGCGCACGCACCACGCCATCTATCATCGCTTATAAAGACGGCGAAATCTTGGTCGGTCAATCTGCAAAACGTCAAGCAGTGACTAACCCGAAAAACACATTATTCGCCATCAAGCGTTTGATCGGTCGTCGTTATGAAGATCAAGCGGTACAAAAAGACATCGGTCTTGTGCCTTACAAAATCATCAAAGCAGACAATGGCGATGCTTGGGTGGATGTGAACGACAAAAAACTTGCACCACAACAAGTTTCTGCTGAAATCTTGAAAAAGATGAAAAAAACAGCGGAAGACTATCTTGGTGAAACCGTCACAGAAGCAGTCGTGACTGTACCTGCATACTTCAACGATGCACAGCGTCAAGCGACCAAAGATGCGGGTAAAATCGCAGGGTTAGACGTAAAACGTATCATTAACGAGCCAACTGCTGCGGCACTTGCGTTCGGTATGGATAAGAAAGAAGGCGACCGTAAAGTTGCAGTCTATGACTTGGGTGGTGGTACTTTTGACGTATCTATCATCGAAATCGCTGACCTTGATGGCGACCAACAGATCGAAGTATTGTCTACTAATGGTGATACATTCCTCGGTGGTGAAGACTTCGATAACGCATTGATCGAATACTTGGTTGAAGAATTCAAGAAAGATCAAAGCGTCAATCTGAAAAATGATCCATTGGCATTACAACGTCTCAAAGAAGCGGCGGAAAAGGCAAAAATCGAATTGTCTTCTTCGACTTCGACTGAGATCAACTTGCCATACATCACTGCGGATGCGTCTGGTCCAAAACATTTGGTGATCAATGTGACTCGTGCAAAACTTGAAAGTTTAGTTGCTGATTTGGTTGAACGTACGATTGAGCCTTGCCGTATTGCACTCAAAGATGCTGGTCTATCCTCTTCAGAAATCTCTGATGTGATCTTGGTTGGTGGTCAATCTCGTATGCCACTTGTACAACAAAAAGTACAAGAATTCTTCGGTAAAGAGCCACGTAAAGACGTGAACCCTGACGAAGCAGTTGCGATTGGTGCAGCGATTCAAGGTGCGGTATTGTCTGGTGACAAAACTGACGTACTTTTATTAGACGTAACGCCATTGACACTCGGTATCGAAACGATGGGCGGTGTGTTGACACCAATCATTGAGAAAAACACCACGATTCCTGCGAAGAAATCTCAAGTGTTCTCAACAGCAGCGGACAACCAACCTGCGGTAGACATCTCTGTCTATCAAGGTGAGCGTAAGATGGCACAACAAAACAAATTGTTGGGCAACTTCCAGCTCGGTGATATTCCACCTGCGCCACGTGGTGTACCGCAAATCGAAGTATCATTTGACATCAATGCCGATGGTATCTTGAAAGTGTCTGCTAAAGACAAGAGCACTGGTAAAGAGCAATCAATCCAGATCAAAGCTAACTCTGGTTTGTCTGATGCTGAGATCGAAGCAATGATCAAAGATGCTGAGGCGAATGCTGAGGAAGATCGCAAGTTTGAAGAATTGGCAAAAGCACGTAACGAAGCGGATGCCTTGATCTCAAGCGCACAAAAAGCGGTGAAAGACCTCGGCGAGCAAGTGACTGATGAAGAAAAAACAGCAGTCGAAACCGCAGTGTCTGAGCTTGAAGCAGCGACTAAAGAAAATGATGCGGACGAGATCAAAGCGAAAACTGAAGCACTACAAAACATCTTGATGCCGATCACGCAACGTGCGTATGAACAAGCGCAAGGTGCAGCAGGCGGTGCGGGTGCGCAGGACTTCGATCCTAATGCATTCAACCAACAAGCTGGTGGTTCGCAAAAAGCCGATGATGGTGTGGTAGATGCTGAGTTCACTGAAGTGAATGACGACAAGAAATAATCATCCTTTTATTCCCCCTTTTCAAGGGGGATGCTAGGGGGATATAAAAAACGCTCACAATGTGGGCGTTTTTTTATGCAAATTTTTCAAGATAGAAATTAGATATTGCATATGTATTGGTATATACTCTATGTATATTGCACAGTATTTAAGAAGAGGAGCTTATTATGACAATAACATCCATTTTTATGAACAACCGCACCCAAGCCGTTCGACTGCCTGCGACATTACGTTTTACTTCAGAGGTTAAAAATGTCTATGTACGAAAAATTGGTGTGGAACGGGTGATTAGTCCTGTGGATCAAGTGTGGGATAGTTTTTTTATGGATAAAAACTTAAAAGTAACGGATGATTTTGAACGTGGCGAGCAAATCGAAAGTATCCGAGAGTCATTTTGATGCTGAAATATATGCTCGATACCAACATAGCCATCTATGTGATTAAACACAAGCCTGAACAGGTGCGTGAACGATTTAATGCGGTCGCAACGCTGATTTGTGTCAGCAGTATCACCGTTGCAGAATTAGTCTACGGTGCGGAAAATAGTGCCAATCCTACGCATAACTTGATGGTGGTAGAGAACTTTTTGTCTCGCTTACAGGTATTGGATTATGATGCAGAAGCGGCGATGCAGTGTGGCAATATCAAAGCCTATTTACGTAAGCAAGGACAACTTATCAGTGATAATGATCTGCACATTGCAGGGCATGCGAGAAGTAAGGGTTTGGTCGTGGTGACCAATAATCTAAAAGAATTTGAACGTGTACCTGCACTGCAACTTGAAAATTGGGTGCATTAATTAGGGCTATCCTCATCATGCCAAGCCTTTACCAGCCATTATTTTCTAAGCAGAATTAAGAACACTAAAATTCTTGCGATTAAACCTAAAAATCCTACGCCAACCCTATTGAAAAACCACCCGACCATCGCCATTGATGACTCATTCATATTTTTTAAAGTAAAAAACGAAGGAGTTCATCAATGAGCGAGCAAAATGCCTCACAAAAACTTAGCTTCCAAGCCGAAGTTGCACAACTACTGCATTTAGTCACGCATTCTTTGTATTCCAATCCAGAAATCTTCCTGCGTGAATTGATTTCCAATGCCTCAGATGCCTGCGACAAATTGCGCTTTGAAGGCATCAATCATCCTGAATATTATGAAGATGCGCCTGACCTCCGTGTTCGTGTCAGCCTTGATAAAGACAACAGAACCATCACCATCTCGGACAATGGGATTGGTCTCTCCGAGCAAGAAGCCATTGACAACCTCGGTACGATCGCAAAATCAGGCACCAAAGACTTCATGTCGAAGCTCACAGGCGACCAAAAGTCAGATGCACAGCTCATCGGTCAGTTTGGTGTCGGCTTTTATTCAGGCTTTATCGTTGCCGATAAAATCACCGTAGAATCTCGTCGTGCAGGTGCACCAAGCAGTGAAGGCGTGCGTTGGGTGAGCGGTGGTACAGGCGATTTTGAAGTGACGCAAATCGAAAAGGCAGGTCGTGGTACAGACATCATTTTGCACTTGCGTGATGATGCGCTCGACTATCTCGAAAGCTATAAAGTGAAGCAGATCATCAATAAATATTCTGATCACATCAGCTTGCCGATCGAAATGCAAAAAGAAGTATGGCAGGAAGAAGAAACTGCTGAGGGTGAAGAGCCGAGCAAAGGCGGTGAGATGGTCAAAACCGATGAATGGGAAGCGATCAACTCAGCCAGTGCGCTGTGGACTCGAAGTAAATCAGAAGTGACCGATGAGCAATATGTTGAGTTCTATAAAAACCTCAGCCACGCATTCGATGAGCCATTGGCTTGGTCGCATAACCGTGTTGAAGGCACCACTGAATATACGCAACTGCTGTATATCCCAAGCAAAGCACCGCACGATTTATTTACTCGTGAGTCAAAAGCAGGCATCAAACTCTATGTAAAGCGTGTGTTTATCATGGATGATGCGGACAATCTGATTCCGAATTATCTGCGTTTTGTACAAGGTGTGGTGGACAGTGCCGACTTACCGCTCAATGTCAGCCGTGAATTGCTACAAGAAAGTCGTGATGTCAAAACCATTCGTGAAGGTAATGCACGTCGTGTCTTGACCATGATTGATGGCTTGGCAAAATCAGACGATGAAAAAGACCAAGAAAAATTCAAAACGTTTTATGCTGAATTTGGTTCAGTGATCAAAGAAGGCTTGGGCGAAGACTTTGGTAATCGTGAACGTATCTTAAAACTTTTACGCTTTGCCACCTCGAATAATGACGAGATCAGCACTTCATTGGCAGACTACAAAGCCAATATGAAAGAAGGGCAAAAGGCGATTTACTACGTCACTGCGGATAGCTTAATCACTGCGAAGAACTCACCACAGCTTGAATTGTTCAAGAAAAAAGGTATTGAAGTCTTGCTCATGGCGGATCGTGTGGATGAATGGGCGATGAATTTCGTACATGAATTTGACGGTACACCAATGCAAAGCATTGCCAAAGGTGCAGTTGATTTGGGTGATCTACAAGATGCTGAGGAGAAGAAGGCGCTTGATGAAGCAACTGAAAAATTCAAACCTGTCGTGGAAAAACTCAGTGACTCATTGAAAGACAAAACTAAAGAAGTGCGCTTGACCAGTCGTTTGGTCGATTCGCCAGCTTGTTTAGTGACGGGTGATGGCGAGCTTTCTCCACAGTTAATCCGTATGCTTAAAGATGCAGGTCAAGCGGTGCCTGAAAGCAAACCAATCTTGGAAATCAATCCATCGCATCCATTGGTACAAAAGCTCGAAGGCAGTTCGCAGTTCGATGATTTAGCTAATGTGATTTTTGATCAAGCCTTGATCGCAGAAGGTGGGTTGCCTGATAATCCTGCAGAATATGTGAAACGTATCAATAGCTTATTGTTAAAATAAGCAACACCCATAATCTTTTAAGAGGATTGCAATACATCTCTCAAAGGAAAGTTCCTCCCCTGTGAGGGGAGGCTGGGTGGGGTGAAAAAGCAGTGTGATGAAGTCATGCTGCTTTTTTATTGCTTTGAAAAAAGAAGAGATTAATTCAGCGCTAAAAGTTCACTCAACGCTAGTTTTTGATCCATCGGTTGGATTTGATATGGCTTTTCTAATGATGGATTGCTTGGATAAGATTTCCCATCAAAAGAGAACTTCACCTGACCAACACCTTTACTATATACCGATAGATCAGACCAGCCATTTTGCTTAGTCGATAATTGATAAATCGGTGTGTCAGTCACTGTGGTTTTCGTGATTAAACTTAGACTATGATCATTTTTGGCATGATAAATCAACATCGTGCAACCACCCGAACCACACCACTCCTTGCCTTGCAATAGCACCACAGCATCTTTGATCTGATCGCCGTTGAGATCCCGCCATGCTTCGAGATAATCCGTTTTCCCATAAGTATGCTCGATCACGGTCGGTAGTAGATAGCGTGCTAATTCACGGTCTTTCGTCGCATCATCTTTCACCTCACTATCTTTCACAGTATTCGCCGATGTATTTTTAATTGGATTGGATGGTGTCGCTTGGGATTGATCTGTGGAAGATTTGTCCAAGGAATCTGGCTGATTGTTGATATAACTACATGCGATTATCGTGCTAGAAAGTAGCACCAAACTAAAAAATCGAATCATCATCAAACTGTAACCTAAATAATTTAAGCTATATTTTATAAGAACAATCTGCACTACCTGTCATAAACAATGAACAAAAACGTAAATACCGTGTAGAAGTAAAAATCTGAGCTACGTTGCTCTTGTAAGCAAATGCTTACGTGATGAAGTGCATTTGTCGTCTTTGCGCAAGTCCAATATTTTTCTATTATGACCTTATTGAGAGACGGGATGTTTCCAACGCAAAGTACAGGATGTACAGAGTTAGCAGGATGCGACTTAAGCCGAATTCAAAGTAACCTCGACAGGATGTCGGGGTTGTTTTCGTTTTGGGCTATGTAAAATTTATCCTTAAAAATATAACTGAGAATAATTGAGATTGAAAGTGCTAAATCGTTTGAGAAATAGCACTCTAAAAATAACCTGATTTCGATGAAATATGCCCTATAGTACTGAAAAAATAATGTTTTAGACAGAGGCTTGTAGTGTATGAGCATATGTCTGGATTAACCTTCGGTTCGACCTACTTTTCTTTCGGGAAAAGTAGGCAAAACCATTTGTCAGTCGCAAACTCGGTCATATACTAAAATCTATCCAACACCTTACAAAACGCCATTTTTCTAATATTGCCCTGCCCTCGAACAATGCGACTGAAGCTCTCACGAATCATATAGTTTTAACTCATCTTATGTCTAACTGAGATTTAAGAACACTTAAATAAAGTGCTCGACCAAAGCACGGAATATCCCCAAACATAGTCCAATAAAGGCACCAACCACCACGCCATTAACACGGATCATGTGTAGATCGCCACCGACTTCGGTTTCGATCTTGTCGATCATTTCGTGTGAATCCCACTCATGTATGCGCTCACTGATAAAGCGAATCACTTTGTCACTATAGTCGTTACTGAGCTGTACGGCGATTTGGCTAAAGCGTTGATTAAACACTTCACGGACGGCTTGATTGCGTTCGACATTTTGACCAAGTTGCATGATCACTGCATGAAGATTACTCGCAATACCTGAGTTTTCTTGCTCCAAATCTTGTTTGATCGCTTGGCAGAGGATCGCCACGGAACTACCGATAAAGTTGACTAATTGTGGGCTTTCGAGTAGTTGATTTTTACTGTCATCCAGCTGAATGCTAAGCTCACTGTCATTGTCTGCGAGTTGCTCCATGATACGACGCGCTTGTTCTTCCAACTGCATCCGCCACGGATGTTCAGGATTGCCTAGCATCTGTTCGACTTTTGAGATAAAGGCATTAATCGTACGCTGTTGCACGTCGATACCAATCCATGTCGCACCTTTGGCAAGTGTGCCGACACCAAGCTCATAAAATAGTTTTTCAGTGAGTTGGTAGGTGCGTTCAGGATTGTTACGTACCCAGTTGTGCGCCATATCCAAGCCACGTTGTAGCACCTCTTGATGAAAGTCATTGTCTAAGACGGCACGAAGCATTTCACTGAGTAGATGATTGAACTTGGTATTTTTTAACCATTGAATGCTGTTGTCTTGAATGAATTGACTGATTTGATGTTGTTCAACAAATTCAAAAATTTTCGGTACACCAAACTGCACCACATCGACGATTTTTTGACTATTTTGCTGTTGTTGTAGCCATTGTCCAACTGCAAGACTGAGATCAATTTTATTTAAACTATTTTGAACGACTGTAGGCGAGAGGAAATTCTCTTGGACAAACCGTCCAATTGATTCGGCAATACGTGCTTTATTTCGAGGAATGATCTCGGTGTGATCACGAAGCAGTTTTGGTAATGGGATTTTGCCAAATGGATTGCGAAATAGCACAGTGATGGCGTACCAATCGGCGAGTCCACCGACGACACCTGCTTCGGCAGAGAGCATCAAAATATGAATGAGCCAAACATAATCAGGAAAGATTTTTGCCAAGACCATCAGGATGATCCAACACACTACGGCAACAATTAAGGCGATGGTCGCCAGTTTTCTAGAACGATCTAGGCTTGGAACTTCAACCTCATCATGTGTGTAGTCTGTCATTGGCAATCCATCCTAAGCCATATTTTTATTGTGCGCCTTGTGTATTTTGTGGTGGTGTGGGTGTGATCACCGAACCGTCAGGGCGTAGTCCATATTTTTGACCAATGGCTTGCAGGATACGACGTGCATCGAACGCATCCGCAGGTGCCATATCGGTCTTGAACATTTGAATAGTATAGGCGACTTCAACAGGATCGACCTTGACCACATAAGGTGTGTCATAGAATGGATCATGCCAATATGGATGATAAAGTGGATCATAAAAACGGTCGTAAAATCCATATGATGAATAATACGGTCGGCTTGGATAAACGACGGTTTGACGCTGTTGTTGCTGTTGGTTCAAGCGATTGGTTGGGTCATCTATCACTTTAAACGAATCAAAACCTTGTTGAACGGTGACTTGTGCAGACTTGAGCAGTGCAACCTCTTCGGCATAACCAAATGACGCATCAGGATGGGTGCGGAAGCCGATACGGTAGCTATTTTGATTGAGCGGAATTTCTTGGAATTGACCGAGTTGGTTAAAGGTGCGAGGCTGTTTCGGCGTACTTGCACAACCGACCAGCGTTGCCAAAACAATAGAAATTGTTAAGCCTTGAATGATTTTAATCGGTTGAAATGATGACATGTCTTGATCTCCACACATATCATTCAGCTTAGCGGAAATTACCCATGATGAAAAATAAATTATGTTAAAAAAGCCACAGTTCAATCTAGAAATGTGGCTTTGCAAATATCACTAAAAAATGTCAATTAACGATACGGTCTAAACAATAACCATAAACTCAAAAGCAATAATACGCCAAAGAAAACCAACGACCAAAATGGTAAAGACTGACCTAAGAACGTCCAATCAATCACCGCACATTCACCAGAACCTGACAGCACTTGTTGTAGTACAGCCTGAAATGGCAACGCTTCGACTAAATAGTCTAAGCCAGGACCACAAGATGGCACTTGATCTGCGGGTAAATGTTGAAGCCAAACATGGCGAGCTGCAACACCCACTGACCAACCGATCGCAAGAGTCGAAAAAAGTCCATAAAAGCGTTTTACCCAGTTATTCATTGGATTGTGTAGTAAGGCAATCAGGCTAAATAGCCCCATGCCGATCAAGCCGACACGTTGAAATACGCAGAGTGGGCAAGGGTTTAAACCTTGTACATGCTCCAAAAACAAGGCAAAGGCAATGCCGATGATACTGCCTATAAAGAGTAAAGTATGACCTAAACGATAGCTGATACGCATGAATGTTGCTCCGCCGAACGACGATATGGTTTGAGATAATCCGCAAAGCTTGGTTGTGGTTGAGATTCGAGTTGTTGTTGTAATTGTAATGATTCGGTTGCATCTTGCTCAAAATGTTTGAGCGTTTCAGGGCTTAAATGATGTGATTGATAGAAGTCTTGATATTGCTTGGCGAGACTAGCACCAAATGCCCAAGTCCCACCTAGCTCACGAGTTTGCTCGAGCATCTGTGCAGAAATGGTTTTTGCAGGATCATTGCTACGTTCAAGCATGAGATTTAAAGCAGATTGATAGAGATTTTCCGAATCGGTCGATAACGCTTGATCGAGTGCTACAGCACAATATTGCATGGCGTGAAGTTGCTGTTGCATCCAAACTTGGAAGTTGATTGTGGTGTCAAGTTGTTCAATTTCTAGATTTGGTTCACGTCCACGCTCGACCACCAACGCTTGATTACGATCAAGCATGGCTTGTTCATTTTCGCTTATTTCTGGACTGTCATTCAGTAAGCAATACAGCGCCAAAGTTTCCAAGAAACTTGCACTCTCCGCATTAATCCCAATCGGGCTAAATGGATTGACATCGACAGCTCGCAGTTCGACATAGGCAACACCACGTGCTTGTAGGGCATCTGATGGGCTTTCACCTGCTTGAGGTGTCTGCTTTGGACGGATCACGCTGTAATATTCATTTTCGATTTGCAGTACATGATCATTGATCTGTACAGGATTGCCCTCAGTATCATCTAAGCCAAGCGCAGTAAATTCAGGATAGCTACATTGTGTCGCTTCACGAATTCCTTCAAGATAGCCTGTTAAGTTGTTGTAATGAATACCAAGTTGACGTTGTGCCGAGTTCTGATAGCCGAGTTTACCCATACGTAGCGCCGTGGCGTAGGGTAAGTACATTGTGCCTTTGATCAACTCTTGCAAATTGTGTTCACGACCAGTCACAAAACAACGGCAGACACTTGGACTTGCGCCAAGTGCATAAATCACCAGTGGAATATGACGTAAGAAGTTGCGAATCAAGCCAAAATAGCGATGGCTTCGATAGTCTTGTAGGCTGAGATTTTTTAAAGCTAAATCAGTCTCTTGTAATTGTAATGCTTCGAAGAGCTCATCGGGAAAAGACAGGTTGTAATGCACGCCTGAAATCGTCTGCATCCGACGACCATAACGTACTGCCAAACCTTTACGATATAGCGTTTTGAACTGCCCAAGATTGGACGAGCCATATTGTGCAATCGGAATATTTTCATCTTGACTATCGAGCATACATGGCATCGATAACGACCACAGACTTTCACCCTCAGGGAGATTTTGATAAGTAAAAGTATGAATATCTTTCAAAATACTCAATGTATTAGCAATACTTTTGGTCGGTGGTGTGATGAATTCAAGCAGTGCTTCTGAGTAATCTGTGGTGATAGATGGATGCGTCAGAGCAGCGCCCAGTGCCATCGGATGTGCCTGTTGCGAGAGGTAGCCATTGGCTTGCATGCGTAAACTTTCACGCTCAATACCTCGTTGCATGCCTTGTAATACATTCACATCGAATTTAGTGTTGATCATATCAATGGCGTGCTGTGCGGTATGTGATGGTGTTGACATAAAGATCTCAAAGGCAACTGGCGAATCAGCATTGTATTATAGCCGAAATCACTGATATGAAGAAAACCGTATTCTGTACGGTTCATTCAATAACGTTAAAATATTGCATCAGTTTTTAACACAAAGGCATAAGATAAAACAGCGTAAATTTGTGATGATGGATGACCTATTCAACGTATGCAAAATCATGTGCAAAGGAAGTTAAACAATGCAAGCACAGCACGTCTTAGATTTTTGGTTTGATGAAGCACACCAGCCATTTTGGTTTGAAAAGTCAGATGCTTTTGATCAACAAATCCATGAGCAATTTGCCAATACACATCAACGTGCCAAACAAGGCGAGCTATGGGGATGGCGTAGTTGTGTAGAAGGGCGCTTGGCAGAGATCATCGTACTTGATCAGTTTTCACGCAATCTGTTTCGTGAACATCCTGATGCCTTTGCGCAAGATGCAATGGCATTGGCACTCGCTCAAGAAGCGGTTGCGTTACAGTTAGATCAGCAGCTCGACCCAGTGCAACGTAAGTTTCTATACATGCCATTTATGCATAGTGAGTCGGCGTATGTACATGAGTTTGGCTATAAGCTTTTCCAACGATTGGGTGATGATGTGACGCTCGATTTTGAGAAGCGTCACAAAGTGATTGTGGATCGTTTTGGACGTTATCCACATCGCAATGAGATATTACAACGTGAATCGACGATAGCAGAATTAGAATTTTTACAACAACCAAATAGCCGATTCTAATGATCAACTATTTATTATATTTAGATTTTTTGACAATACACTAAGCGATCGACTGACTGTCAACTTTCATTCCCCAACGTTCGTCAAGCTGTAAAGCTTGGTGGGCGTAGCGTGGAATCAAGTGAATGTGGAGATGTTCAATGCTTCCTGCGCTGATCTGTCCATCACTAAATCCAATATGAAAGCCGTCAGGTTGATAGATCATCTTCACTTCATTGCGAGCGAGTTCAAGCAAGATCATAAATGCTTTACGATCCTCCTCTGTGGCATCAAAGAACGAGGTAATGTGCTGATGTGGGATGATGAGGCAATGACCTTTGGACACTGGATTTTCATCATAAATAATGCGACCAAAGTCATTTTGATAAATCACATTGGCATCAATATCTTGGCAAAAAGGACAATCCTGTACGATGTTCATGGTTATTCCTCAACACAATCTTTTAGTCTTTTATTTATAAAATAATCGACGTGCTGAGCAAATATTTATCACTCCAAAATTGTAAGCTAATGCTATGCACTGCCAAGAGGTTGGCAAAAATGTGAAAAAGCATTAGCTGTATTGATTTTTCAAATTACACTTTTTAAAGCCAATGAGTTTTATAACAAGCCGTTTGAAAATGTTATTTCAACACACGATCAAGTAATGCGTAGAGCGCATCCATCGACTCGGCTTCAGCCAGTGCATCGTAGCCAAGATCGACACCATTTTTACGGGCGTTTTCATCGGCGGCAGGGTTGGTAAAACCGTGTTTTGCGTTTGGATAAAGGTCGACACGATGCTTCACTTTGGCGTTTTGCATTTCTTGTTTGAAGGCTTCGACATCGTCTAGGCTGACCATGCTGTCTTCTTGACCGTGTGCAACCACCACTTCCGCTTTGAATGTGCCTTCTTGCGCAGGATTTTGTGCGCTGAGATTGGCGTGGAATGTTGCAACGGCTTTTAACTCCGCACCTGAACGTGCCAAATCGAGTGCGACTTTTCCGCCGTAGCAAAATCCGATGGCTGCGATACGACTTGCATCGACTTCAGGTTGCTCTCGAAGGGTATTAAGTGCTGCCGAAGCTCGATCGACGATGACATTCTCAGGTTCAAAAGTTGCCATCATGTATTCATTGGCTTGACTGGCGTCTTCGGCGATTTTCTTGTCGCCATACATGTCGATGGCAAGCGCGGCGAAGCCATATTCTGCAAGCTGTTGAGCACGTCCTTCGATATAATCATTGCGTCCCCACCATTCGGGATAGACTAAAACGGCAGCGAGATTACTTTCACCCTCTGGATAGGCAAAAAATCCGACTAAATTCTGTCCTGTGCTATCTTGATATTGGATTTCTCGGATACGAATGGCTTTTTCTGCTGTACTGTTGAGTGGGCTGTTATCAGTCATGAGTTTTCCTATATTTTCAAAATCACTTCATTTGTTTTAGTTATAAAAACTTAGCACCAAAAAGGCAATCGACTCTGCGTGATTTTATGTTTATAAATGTATTATCTAAGATGAAATGATCGGTGAAATGCGCATGATTTGGATTTTTTTAGCATAAGTGAGTTGTTAAGCTTATAAAAAAATCAGAGGTAAACGATGATGTCAGACACGGCACATTATGCACGCATGGCAAAAGCCATCGCCTACATCCAAGCCAATGTTCAGGCGCAACCGTCACTTGAGCAAATCGCTGAGCAAGTGCATCTCAGTCCTGCGTATTTTCAGCGGGAGTTTAGCGAATGGGTCGGCACCAGTCCGAAACGATTTTTGCAATATCTGAGTTTGGATTATGCCAAAAGCCAACTGCGTCAAGACAATGCACAATCGGTATTGGATACGGCATATGCGACTGGTTTATCAAGTCCAAGTCGTCTGCATGATCTATTCGTGCAGATCGAAGGCATGACACCTGCGGAGTATAAACATGGTGGAAAAGACTTGGAAATCGCCTATCAATTTGCCCAGACTTTGTTTGGTGAGGTGCTGATTGCGTCAACTGCAAAAGGCATTTGTCATTTAACCTTTATTCAAGATCGAGAGAATGCATTACAACAGCTCATTACACAATTTCCCAATGCGCAGTTTGTGGAGCAAGATACAGCATTTCATGCGCAGGCCTTAGCGATTTTTAACCATGAAAATCGGTCAATTGAGCAAATAAAACTGCATCTGAAAGGGACTGATTTTCAGCTCAAAGTTTGGTCGAGTTTGCTCAAGATACCAATGGGCGAAGTGGTGAGCTATGGCGAGGTTGCACATGATATTTCGCAAGACAAGGCAGTACGTGCAGTCGGCTCGGCAATTGGGCGTAATCCTGTGGCTGTGTTGATACCGTGTCATCGGGTGATTCAGTCTACTGGTGGATTGGGCGGTTATCGTTGGGGCACAGATCGCAAAACGGTGTTGATCGGTTGGGAAAGGGTGCAGAAAGATGCTTCTTGATCAAGGCTATTGAAAAGTGCATGAAAAATTTTAGGATAGCGAACTCCGAGTGAAGTCATGGCAGGTTTTATACTGTTGCACTTTCTGCTTGAATCCGCCAAATGAAAGTGGTGTATTATTTTTAAGCAGAAATGGCTTCTCCACCTGTTTCCATACTTAAATCATCTCCTGGTTCCCAGCGCTCAAACAACTGAGCTTGTTTATATGTCAAAGTTTCATCGGAAACTGATAAAACATTTTTTAATAAGATGCAGTCTTTGTTGATGAAATTTTCTTCAGGCATAGATTGTTTAAAAATTTTTTTAATTTGATCTGATACAGTTTGAGCAACAAGCTTATTCTTTTCTGGATTATCAATGGTACTGTAAAGTACCAAAATAGTTAGCTCATATTGTGTATGATCATCATTTAAGTGCTCTTTGTAGTTCAAGAGTAACCCTATGATTTCATTTGAACTATTATTATCCAAAAAACGCTTAATTTTTTTATTAATGTCATGCTCACGCATTAAGTCATTAAAAGTATCTGGAAAAGCTGCTCGGTCATATCGAGTGGTTAGCCAACGTTTTATGATTCTTTGGTTAGTTTCATTTATTTCATAATTTGGTGCTGGAATTAGAGCTAACTCAGCTATTTTGGTTTTTTCAAAAGCTATCTTTGTTGTCATTTTTAATTCAAGACATACGAATGGCACTGTTTCTAGTTGTACGTGTAAAGTCCTATTATTTTTTCCATTTGAAAAAGAACCATCACATTTTTTATGAGCAATATTCCCAACAAGAAGCTCTAAAGTTGGCTCTGCTTGAAGATTAGTGTTGGCAATATCACAAGAATGAGAAATTATTAATCCAATGGAGTTGTCCTGAGCATTAATCCCTAATTTGATTAAATCCTCCTTACTTACAATTGAAAATTGTTTCCATTCAGTATTACGTTGCCAACACACAATAAGGTTATTCCTATTAAATTAAAGATGAAAAACTACATTCTTTAAATCATTGCCAAACAAACGATTTAACTCATCTCTTTCCTGTTGTTCATTTTTCAATATATCAACTAAAAGAGATGCGTATCGTTCACCATCTTTATGCTCTTTAACTAAATCGATTAAATTCTTACTATTTTCAATGATTCTTTCAGCATAAATTGAGCCTGAAAAATTATTTTTAGCAAGAGTCATAGCAGCCTTATCTATTTCATTTAATAGCAACAAATTATCTTTGCTAGGCTGGGCTTCTCCCCGAAGCCATTTATAGATACTTTGTCTTGATACATCAAAGTATTTAGCTTGTTCAATAATTGTAAGGCCTAAAACATCTTTAATAGTTTGAAATTTTTCAGGTAAATTACTTTTTATTTCAGATGTATGTGTCTCAAACTCACTAGAAGTGTAATCATTGATTTGATAAGCTGTAGACGATGAATAACGCGTGATATATCCCCCCCCCATCATTGTGCTACACAGTAAAATTACTGCATATAGTTTTACTAAAAGATATGTTTCAGAGTCTAAATCCTCTTTATATGTGAAATGTGTAGGTACGAGTAAAGATCCACTATATGAAGTGTAAGGATTTATATTGTATGTAGTCATAATTTTTCTTCTACAATGTTATTTAATTTAGATTTTAGACCCGTGTGAAGCTTTTTAAACTGTTCTTTTAAAAATAGTTCGTTATTTTCTGATCTACCAGTCCAAGACGCATCGATATCTACCATTGCATGTAGGTTTTTAAAACCATTCATTACATCGGGTTTATTTAGAGAGGTGCCATTAATATCTGGAGGAAATCCAACTTCACTATTTTGTACAATTATTCGTGATAATACATGTACTTGGTCGCTATTTATGCATAAATTTTCATTGTAGTTATGTTGAAACTCAATTCCACTACTTGTATACAATCCAAGAACAGAATTTGAAATTTGAGAATCCAAAGTATTTTCATCTCTGTGAATAAAAGCATTCAAGGTTCGGTAACCCAATCTTTCAATCAAGGAGATGTTTTTTGGTAGATTGCTAAAAATTTTTAATAATTTTTGACTTAGATCTTCAAAAGAAGAATAGTTAACTGTTTGAATAGTTAGTGATTTATTATTAAAAATGAAACCTTCATCGGCATCTATGTTAGTGGCAGATAAAACTTTCGTATCTCTTTCCGTTGGTAGAGGTAGTCCGTTTTGTATAGTTATATCTATCTGTTTTTGATTAGATTCTTGGATGTCAGGATATCCATGTGATCTAAAAGTCTCCTTTAAATCCCCTACGATATGCTCATAATTGATTTCGTTAAATCTTATTTGGACTATCGCAAAATATATAGGATCAGATTTTTTCATAGTTGACTCAGAAACTCATAAATTAATATTGGGTTTACACTTAAGTTTACACTTTTTTAAAAAAAAATGAAGTTATTTTTAGATAAAAGGAGTTAGGTGTAAGATTCGAAATTTATAAAACTACCTAAAATTTGCATAGTACTACTTACGTGAAATGCACTGATTTTATCAGTGGTTTCAGTGCATTAGCTTATCACCCACTGCAACTACATTTCACTTAACTCTTAAACAGTTATGATGTATTTTGCTTCGCTCAACATGGAGTCGTATCTTGAGTAACATGACGCTGTTTGATGATGTTCTTGATTCTACTAAGAATTACCTGCCTTATGACGGCACGGTACTGTATTTCGGCAAAATCATATCCGAAGCCGAAGCAGATCATTATTTCCAGTGTTTATTCAATCAAATCGAATGGAAACATGATGAAGCGCTGATCTACGGCAAACGGCTGATCACCAAACGCAAAGTCGCATGGTACGGCGATCATGCCTTTGAATATACCTATTCAGGTGTGAATCGTTATGCCTTGGGATGGACAGCGGAATTACTGGCATTGAAGCAACGCATCGAAACCATCACAGGTGAAACTTTTAATTCGTGTTTATTGAATCTATACCACACAGGCGAAGAAGGTATGGCGTGGCACAGCGATGGCGAAACGGACCTCAAGAAAAATGGCGCAATCGCTTCACTCACTCTCGGCGCAGAACGAAAATTTTGTTTTAAACATAAAACCACAAAAGAAAAAGTGGAATTATTATTGGCACATGGCAGTTTACTGATTATGAAAGACACAACACAAAGCCATTGGCTTCATCGCTTACCACCAACCAAGAAAGTCGCAGATGCACGGATTAATCTGACCTTTCGGACGATTGTGGAACACTCATAAGAAGCTGTGGATAACTTCTTATTTATACACAGCATATTTACACAATCAGCTATCCACAATTTTGGTGCGAAAAATCATTTAAACATTTAGTTTTGCCATTCATGATTACATTGACGGCATTTCCACTGCTTTTGATCTTGCATAAAGTTTTGCATGGTGATTTTAAAGTCAGGCAAGACACGCCAAAACAAAAATCCTGATCCTAGACAGATTAAGAATACGATGATGGTTGTAGTTTGTAATACCGTTCCTGCATCTTTGCCAATCACCAAAAACACGATACTAATCAATACCAAAATCACTAAAAGCAAAATGCTAGGCACAAGAACCAGCAAACTTTTCGGGATATTTGGGCGAGGTCCTGAAGCGGAAGCTACAGGCATGATCTTGGTACTTTGGCATTTTGGACAGCGGTAATTCATAATCTTCTCAGTGTTTTCAAATTCAATGCTATAAATAAGATGCGTTTAAACAGTGAATTTTTTTTGGAGATGAGGGCAAAAAGATCAATTTCAAGTTGAATGTGATCATTGCAAAGTCATTTTAGAGGGTAAGTATTACTCAGGTGGTTGCAGTCGATGTTTTGGAAAGACCGCTTTAAAGGTGGAACCCATTTGTTCTTGAGATTCGATTTCCAAATGTGCTTCATGTTGTGCAAGGACATGTTTCACAATTGCCAAACCAAGCCCTGTACCACCTGTTTCACGACTGCGACCGCTATCGACACGGTAGAAGCGTTCAGTCAAACGAGGAATGTGCTCTGGGCTAATACCGATCCCTGTATCTTGCACCGAGAAGATAGACACGTCGCCACGATCTTGCCAAGAGATGGTGATGTCGCCATTGTTCGGCGTGTATTTGATGGCATTGGTGACGAGGTTGCCAAAAGCACTGGCAAGCTCTATATCCGAGCCGATGATGTCATTGTGACTTTCGAGATTAAGATGGACAGAATGCCCAAATTCGCTGTTGTAGCCTTGCGCATCGTCAAACAGTTGATTCATCAGCTCTGCCATATTGACGATCTGATTTTTACTTTTCGAAGATTCATTTTCAAGGCGTGAGAGCAGGAGTAAGTCATTGACCAGTGCATTCATGCGACGTGCTTGTTGGTGCATTTGATCAAAGGCACGGCGCCAGCGCTGTGGCATATCGTCATTATCTGACAAGGTTTCGATGTAGCCACTGAGTACCGTGAGCGGTGTGCGGAGTTCATGCGAGATATTATCGACAAAGTCTTTACGCATTTGCTCAAGCTTGCGGATATGCGTCACATCATAGGCAACAAGTAGGCGACTTTCATAGCCAAAACGGGTAATTTTGACTTGGATAAAGCGTCCTTCTTGAAAAGTAGATTGCAAAATCAGACCATTGGGATGATCTTCGACATGATTAAAATATTTAATAAATTCAGGGTTACGCAGTATTGTGAGCACTTGACGGCGACGATCACCGAGTTTTAAACCGAGTAGGCGTTCAGAAGCTGGATTCCACCATTCTAGACAATGCTCTTCATCAATGAGTACCACGGCTTCTTCAAGTGCCATCAATGAGGATTGGGCACGATCAATCAGCCCAACCATTTCCGCCTGGAGCGTGCGTTCACGGCGCTGAGCACGATAGACGTTGAATAACAGCGCACTCCAAATCCCTGAAAGTTCAGGTGGTGGTTCGTTGGAGTGTTGACTAATCCATTGATTGACCAAATACAGCGAGCGAAATTGTAGAGCGAAAAAAAACATTAAGCCTAGAGCGATGAACAAAATAAAGTGCCCAATCCCGAGTCCGATCAGCCCTGAAATGATGAGAATCAAGATCAGTCTGCGGATGTCTTCGGAGATGTAGTTTTTTAAGGCACTATGTTGTTCGGTATGTTGTTCATCTTGGATGTCATCAGGCAAAAAAGAGGAATCACTCATGCAGGATTAGCCCACCGCAATATCAGTTCGGGAAGAAAAACGGTAGCCTGTTCCACGGACAGTTTGCACATAACGATCTGCAGCAAAAGGTTCTAACACCTTACGCAAACGACGGATGTGTACGTCAATGGTTCGATCCTCGATATAGACATTACCGCCCCACACTTGATCGAGTAACTGTGCACGAGTATAAGCACGTTCTGGGTGGGTCATGAAGAATGCCAATAATCGGTATTCTGTCGGTCCCATCTCAAGACTGGTGCCTTCAAAGCTCACACGTTGGCTGACAGGATCAAGCAATAATCCATTGACGTCAATGCTTTTTTCGCCTTTTAGGGCATTTGAACGACGCAAAACGGCTTTGATACGTGACACCAATTCTCGAGTGGAGAATGGTTTGGTCATATAATCATCTGCGCCTGCATCTAAGCCTTGCACTTTATGGTCTTCTTCACCACGTGCGGTCAGCATAATGACTGGGATTTCAGAGAGGCTTTCGTCACGCTTTAAACGGCGACATAGATCAATACCACTGACGCCATTGGGTAGCATCCAGTCGAGTAAGACCAGTGCGGGGCGATGATCGACGATCATCTGATGGGCATGCTGTGCATCACCTGCTTGTTGGCATTGATAACCTGCCATATCCAACGAGGTATGGATCATTTCACGGATTGGAAGCTCATCATCGACGATGAGAATATATTCATCTTTCACAATATCAACCTATTTTATATTTTGGGCTAAGACGCTTGAAATGATGAAAATTCAACGATTAGCCGTATTGTTTATGACAGGTATATTACAAAGCGAGAATATGACAATATTATTGCAATGATGAAAATTTATACAGATAATTTACATAAAATTGTAATGAAACAATTCATGATCATGATTTTAATTAAGTTTTAATTCAGACCAATTGAAGTCAAGATTCGCTTTTGGTCGGATGCAAATAATTAAATTGCTGATAAATGCCAAGATAAGCAAGGCTACACGCTTCTAAAACTTGCTCAAAAGGCTGTTTAAAATTACTTAAAACCCAACGCATTGCAATGTGAACGACATAGCCATTCAAGCCTGAAGCAATCAACGAAATTTGTGACTTATTTTCTTGCTGATCAGGGAACACGATATTCAAAAAGTTAAAAATGGTTTGGTCAAAACGTGCGTGCGACTCATGAATGGTATCGCCGTGCAACTCATGCACCAGTACCGCATCGACAAATAAAATCCGTGCGGTTCGTGGATCATCACGTAAGCTATTCAGTAGCGCACTTAAACCCGCTGTAATCATCTGCTGTAGGTCAGGTGACTTCTGCATCACAGCTTCTACGATCTTGCGTTGAATATCATCCAGGAGATTGAGATAGACAGCTTTGAACAGCTCTTCACTGCGTTTAAAGGATTCATAAAAATAGCGCTCGGTCAGTTTGGCTTCTCTACAAATATCTTTCACAGTGACCGAGAAAAATCCATGTGTACCGTAGGCTTGAAGCCCTGCTTCGATCAGCTTTTCACGGCGCATATTTTGGCGTTGTTCTAAGGACATGCCTTTGAATTGGCGGGAAGGCGTAGTTTTTTTATTGCTATCGTTTGCGTTGTCTTTACCTGTGGGCTGATTTTCATCAGGCGTAGCAGATCGCTCGAGAGTTGTTTCGAGTTGCTTTTGATCCAACGAATCTGAAGTCGGTGTTAGTTGTTTTAATGCTTTAGACGTCATGGACTGCCTTAACTAAAAAGTGAATCATCATAAAAAACTGACATTGCATTATACACAATCGATTAAATAATACATTGACAATGCAAATTGTCAAAACTATAGTGCAAAGTATCGGTCAAAAAGATCAAAGTAAAATGATCCTCAGCAGATCAAGGAATAGGATTCGCAATGAAAAATTTTCAAAATAAAGTCGCAGCCATAACAGGTGCAGGTTCGGGTATTGGTCAGCAATTGGCAATCTTATTAGCAAAACAAGGCTGTAATTTATCACTGAGCGATGTGAATGATCAAGGATTGGCAGAAACTGTTGAACAAGCCAAACAATATGGCGTGCGCATTACATCCAAGCATGTCGACGTTGCGAATCGTGAAGAAGTCTATACATGGGCGGAAGAAACAGTTCAAAATCATGGTTCGGTGAATCTGATTTTTAATAATGCAGGTGTGGCATTGGCGGCGACCGCTGAGGGTGCAAGCTACGAAGAGCTTGAGTGGATTGTTAATATCAATTTCTGGGGCGTGGTCTATGGTACCAAAGCCTTTTTGCCACATCTCAAAGCCAGCAAAGACGGTCATATTATTAATATCTCGAGTCTTTTTGGTTTGATTTCACAGCCATCACAGTCGGCGTACAATGCGACCAAATTCGCTGTACGTGGCTTTACCGAATCGCTTCGCCAAGAGTTGGATATTCAAAATGTTGGGGTCAGTGCGACCTGTGTGCATCCAGGCGGTATTCGTACTAACATCGCGAAATCTGGGCGCATGAGCGACAGTCTAAAAAGTATCGGCATGGATCCAGTGCGTTCGGCAAAATCATTTGATAAATTGTTGCGTTGCTCACCTGAATTGGCTGCACAAACCATCTTGAATGCGGTCAAAGCCAATAAGCCACGTGTTTTGATTGGTAATGATGCCAAGATTCTGGATGGTTTACAGCGTGCATTACCTACGGGCTATCAAGCGGTATCACGCTTTGCAAGTAAGCTATCAAGCAAACTCTAAAGCAACAAATACTGAAGCTCAGTTTTATCTCCTAGCTTCGCTAAAGGCGCAAAAAGAATGCGCCTTTAATTTTTTAATAAATGTGAATGATTCTCAGTGTTGTGTGCTGGTCTTGTGCTCAATCAAATTCCTTAGTTTGTGTAGAGAATCAACATGAAACAATTGAAAATCGGCTTATTCGCCACTTCGCTCTTACTTAGCCTCAATGCTTCAGCGCATATGCTGTGGTTGGCACCTGCTGAAAACAACCAAACACTTGCATATTATGGCGAATTTAGCGCTGGAGAATTGGAAAACCAAACAGGCGCGCTGAAAACCTTTAACACCGCAAAAGCACAACAAGGTGCAAAAGAATACTCAGCAAAAATTGAAACAGATCACTTGATTTATGCGACTACAGGTGAACAAGATGTCTGTGTTAGTCAAGATATGCTCTATGAAGACACGCTGATTAACTTTTTAGCAAAGACTGGACGCCAAAATAGCAATGCGACGATGGAAATGGAGATCGTTCCTGTTGCTACAAATGCAAAGCAATTTACCGTAATCTATGATGGCAAGCCTTGATCAGGTCAAGAAGTCGTCGTCTTTGCACCAAACCGTTGGTCGAAAACCTATTATAACAATGACAAAGGTCAGTTTAGCGTAGAAACGCCGTGGACAGGATTGTATGTGATTGAAGCGGGTAAATCCGTTGAAGAGGACGGTAAATATCAGGATAAAGCGTATAAGAGCCGTTATATCGTCTCGACATTGAGTTTTGAAATACAATAATTTGTTTGATGTATTTCAATTAAAAGCGATACGCACACGCATTGGCGATTGACCTAGCTGTCAGTCACCAAAATTTGCTACACTGCATGTAATATTCAGAAAAAACTGAGCTTATGCACTGCCCATTTTGCGATACTTCAGACAGTAAAGTGATTGACTCACGCCTAGCAGCGCAAGGTGCGCAGATTCGTCGCCGTCGGGAATGTATCCGATGTGGTGAACGATTTACCACCTTTGAAAGCTATGAAGTGGTGATGCCTCGTGTGATTAAGTCGAATGGCAAAAACGAACCATTTGATGAACAAAAACTACGTCGATCTTTAATGCACGCCCTGCAAAAACGCCCAGTGACCCAAGAGCAAATCGAAGAAACACTCTCCAATATTCAACAGCAGATTCGTCGTCTAGGTGAACGTGATGTCAAATCGTTGACCATTGGTGAGATCGCCATGCAATCAATCTTTGAATTGGATCATGTGGCATATGTGCGCTTTGCTTCGGTCTATCACGATTTCCAAAATTTGGATGCGTTCCGTGAGCAGATTGAGATGATGCAATTGCGTAAAGATAGTGAGCTGTGATTGTTCTCCTGTGTTGCCCGAAATTGATAGAGTAATTCCACATGCAAGATGATATCACTCAAAGTCAAGATGCATTTTGGATGCTTGAAGCATTAAACCTTGCACGATCAGCACAATATCGCACTCGTCCAAATCCAGCCGTGGGCTGTGTCATTGTCAAAGATGGTCAGATCATTGGTCGTGGCGCAACTGCGCCAGTCGGTGGCTCACATGCCGAAGTGTTTGCTTTGGCACAAGCTGGCGAATATGCAAATGGTGCAACAGCTTATGTGACTTTAGAACCGTGTGCCCACTATGGGCGGACACCACCATGTGCAGAAGCATTGGTCAAAGCCAAAATTGCTCGTGTGGTGATTGCTATACTTGATCCGAATCCACTGGTGGCAGGCAAAGGACAGCAGATTTTACAAGATGCAGGTATTGAAACGACTGTCGGCATTTTAGAAAAAGAGTCTTTAGAATTAAATCAAGGCTTTATGAAAGTCATGTCGGGTGGCTTGCCTTATGTGCGATTGAAAGTAGCAGCTAGCCTAGATGGGCGAATCGCCATGGCTTCGGGCGAATCGAAATGGATTACAGGTGACGCAGCTCGGCAGGATGTACAGCATTGGCGAGCGATCAGTGGTGTGGTGATTACTGGTGTAGATACCATTCTCGCTGATGATGCACAGCTCAATGTGCGTCAATTGATCGATGCGGAAACAGGTGCAGAGATTGATTTAAGTCAAGTCGTGCAACCCTATCGTGTGGTGTTAGATCGACAAGGTCGCCTGCCACTGACGGCACAATTGCTCAATCAGCCAAACACGGTAATGGTGATGACGCCATATCGAGCAGAACTTGAAGCGTTGGGTGTGATACAATTGCCTGTCCAATCGCTGTCCGAACTATTACAAACCTTGAAATCGCAATATCAAATCTATGATGTGTTGGTCGAATCTGGTGCGACATTGGCAACAAGTTTTCTTCGTGATGGTTTGGTCGATGAACTCATTCAATATATTGCGCCAAAATATCTCGGTCAATCGGCGCGTGCCTTGAATCAATTTGACTTCGATGCAATGTGTCAAAGTATTGATTTTGAATTGTTTGATGTGAAGCAGATTGGACAAGATATACGACTACGTCTAAAACCCATTGTAGGTCACTTCGAAAAACCACCTGCGTAGGTAAATTTCTGCGTTGCTCCTTGCTCGCAATCCTCATGTACGTCATGTACACTGCGGTTGCTGTGCGAGGTGCGCCTTAAAATTTACACTACTCGCTAAGTTTTTAGAGGTGCCCTGTGAAAACGCCTGTTTAAATTTCTCCCATTTGATTGTCGCTATTTGATTGTTCTATGACCGCTGAAGTTTCCGTATATCACAAACGTCGCCATGCTGCCCGTACCACGGATGAATATCTATTTCATCAGTTGGTGCCGTATTTGGGTAATAAACGGCGTTTACTCCATTTGATTTTGGAAGCATTGGAGCTGACAGGTACGCTTCAGCCGAAAAAAGGCAAGTCGGCGCCAATTTTTGCTGATTTCTTTGCGGGCAGTGGTGTGGTATCACGTCTAGCACGGCAAAATGGCTATCGTGTCATCGCCAACGATTGGGAACCTTATAGCCACGCCTTAAATCATGCGGTGTTATCTTGTGTCGAAGCGCCTGAGTTTAAACAATTGGGTGGTTATCAAGCGGCGATTGATTATCTGAATCGCTTGCCTGCTGTGAAAGGATGGGTGACGCACAATCTTTGTCCTCGTGATGATGATGTCTACGATCCGAGTCGAGATCGCTTGTTCTTCAAACGTCGCAACGGTATGCGCCTTGATGCGATGCGTCAGCAGATCGCCACGTGGCAAGCGCAAGGTACGATTGATAGTGTGGAAATGAGTGCACTGTTGTCACCACTCCTTTATTCTGCAAGCTTTGTCAGCAATACCAGTGGCGTATTTAAAAGTTTTCATCATGGTTGGGGCGGGAAAACTAAAACTGCATTGGAGCGGATTGATTCCTTATTACTGCTTTCCCCAAATAAATTCTGTGAAGTCGGCGATCCGAACCGTCCTGCAGCGGAAATGTGGTGCGTGGATGCACAGCATCTCGCCGATCAGATGACAGGCTTTGAAGTGGATGTGGCATACCTCGATCCACCGTACAATCAACATGCTTATAGCAGTAATTATCATGTTTTAAATGCGCTGACCATGTGGGATCAAGTCGATTTACCATCGCCTGATACCAAAGGCTTTAAAAGTGGCATTGATCGTGCGTGGCGCAAAGAGCGTCCAAGTGCTTATAATTCCTCAAAATATGCGCAAGAAGCCTATGAGAAATTATTGGCAACCATCAATGCCCGTTTTATCCTGACCAGTTATAGTACCGATGGTAATATTTCCCCTGTGGACTTGTTACAAGCCAATTTGGCACGTGGTAAAGTCACGCTATTGACGCAAGATGTGCCTCGTTACCGAGTGAGTAAACAGCGTCAGTCTGAGCGGGCAAGGGTGCTTGAGTTTATCGTGATTACTGATACTCACGCCAAGTCTGGTCCACCGCTACGACAGCTTTTGGGACAATTGCATCATTTTGCTGAACTCGGTGGAGTGGATACCTCAGGCAGTAGCACGCAATTGGCATTGTGGTAGATGTATTCTCGCCGTTAAATATGCGCTAAATTGAATGTGCTTTAAATTCGGCAGTTCGCCCACATATACAGCGCATTCGCAATGAAAAAATAAATAGGTCAATCTATGTTTACAGGCATCATTGAAAGTGTTGGACAAGTGCAAAGTGTACAAACTGTTGGCGGTGACGTTCGTTTAAAAATCCACACCAAACTGGATATGTCCGATGTGCATCTTGGCGATTCGATTGCCACCAATGGCATTTGCTTGACCGTGATTGAGTTTGGTGAAGATTGGTATGCGGCGGATGTGTCGAGAGAAAGTCTGCATCGCACCACACTTGGACAATGGAAAGCAGGACAAACCGTTAATGTGGAAAAAGCTATGCTGCCAACCACACGTTTTGGCGGTCATATTGTCAGTGGTCATGTCGATGGACTGGGTGAAATTACCCTCGTGCGTGAAGATGCACGTTCATTGTATTTTGAAGTGACTGCGCCAGTGGAGTTGGCAAAATATTTGGCGGAAAAAGGCTCGGTCACGGTAGATGGTATTAGTCTGACCATTAACCATCTGCGTGGCAATGTGATTAGTCTAAATTTGATTCCACACACCGCAGACCGCACCAATATTGGCTCTTGGAAACAAGGCACGCAAGTCAATCTTGAAGTCGATGTGTTGGCACGTTATATCGAGCGCTTGATGCTCGGAGATAAAGCCGCAGAGCAGACTGCGACTTCGAATATTAGCATGGACTTTCTAGCGCAAAATGGCTTTTTGAAATAAGCCTAAAGTCTAGTCTAAAAGCCCGAAAAGTACGACAAAAGCCTAATGTCCATGTCGTCTTGTACAGCCTAAGCTATTTGAATAGTGGTTTTGGTTTGATTGCTTGTTTTAGGCTGTATATGATGATGCGACGAGTTCTTTATATCTGTACTTTTAGCTTGATTTTTTTCTTGCTCGCATTGCTAATTTTACAATTTGGCTTCTCTGAAGCATTGCCAATCAGTTTGCTGGGTGGTTGTTTGGGTTGGGCTTTGGCAGAGTTTCAACGTGAAGTCCAAGCAAAAAAGAAAACTCGGTGATTTGAATATTCTTTATATTGCAAAAGAAAAGCGCATAGCATCGAGACTGTGCGCTTTTTTTTATGGATCACATTGCGGTTTAACTTTTAAGAATTATGGCGCTGTTGCAGTGGGAATATCGGCATTTTGATCTTCACTTGATTCAGGCATTTTTGCCATACAGGCTTGATATTTACCTGCTTTAAAGTGTTCCATTGCTTTTTCTTTATCATCTTGTTGATCAAAAGCAGGGCTTTGATGTGCTTGTTTGACCAATGTCATGAGCATATCACGCTCTACACCTGCTTGGATTTTTTCAACATGTTCAATGGCTTGTTGTTCTGTCACTTGATGTTGACGATCTGACATGATGTTGTAGGCAGCAGATTGATAAGTGATACAGAAGCGTTGCCATTTTTCTTCTGCAGTCATCGGTTTGCGTTCACTGCATGCGCTGAATAAAAACAATGCGGAACACATCAATAGGATGACTTGGGAAGATGTTTTAAACGATGTAAACATATTGGTAGTGCCAAAATGAGAAAATAATCGTAATTTTAGAGCATCGCTATATAGATGAGCAAATTTATGGCAAATTTTTAAAATTGAAACTGTAGAAAAACTGACAGGGTGAAATTTGCTATAATTCGACTTTTATTTTAGCGAAACGTGCGAATCGCACATGACAGAAGAAACAGCATGAACTTTTCAAATTTTGGGCAGAAATTTATTCAACCCTCAGGCATTTCCCAACTCATGGATGATCTTGGCGATGCCTTAAAAAGTGAACAACCGATTAATATGCTCGGTGGTGGCAATCCTGCACGTATTGATGCAGTGAATCGTGCATTTCTAGCAGTGTACAAGTCGCTTGCTGAGGGCGAGTTGGGTTCGACGGCGATTGAAAATATTGGTAATTATTCCAATCCCAAAGGAGATGCTAAGTTTATTGGTGCTTTGGTGGATTTCTTGAATCGACACTATGATTGGGGAATTTCTAAAGACCATATTGCACTGACCAATGGCTCACAAAATGCGTTTTTTTACTTATTTAATCTATTTGGTGGGCAGTTTGCCGATGGTAAAGATAAGTCAATTTTGTTGCCACTTGCGCCTGAATATATTGGTTATAGCGATGTACATATCGCAGGAAAGCACTTTGTTGCGGTAAAGCCGATCATCGAAGATAGCGAATACAATGGCGAGCAAGGTTTCTTTAAATATCATGTCGATTTTGATGCCTTAAACAATTTACCTGAATTAAAACAAGGAAAAATCGGCGCAATTTGCTGTTCACGCCCAACCAACCCAACAGGCAATGTGCTGACTGATGGGGAAATGGCGAAGCTCTCGGATTTGGCAAAAGCACATAATATTCCACTGATTATTGATAATGCTTATGGCATGCCATTTCCCAATATTATCCATACTGATGCCAAACTGACTTGGGACGATCACACTATTTTGTGTATGAGCCTGTCGAAAATTGGTCTGCCAGGAACACGTACAGGCATCATTGTGGCAGATCCAAAAGTGGTTTCTGCGGTCAGCGCAATGAATGCAATTGTCAATCTTTCACCGACACGCTTTGGTACGGCGATTGCGACACCGTTACTTGAAAGTGATGAATTAAAACGTCTTGCTGATGAGGAAATTCAACCTTTTTATCAAGCCAAAGCCAACTTTGCGGTATCGTGTTTGAAAAAAGAACTCGGCAATTATCCAATGAAAATTCATCAACCTGAAGGGGCGATTTTCCTGTGGATTTGGTTTCAGGATTTACCGATCAATACCGTAGAGCTATATCAACGCTTAAAGGCGAAAAATACCTTGATCATTCCTAGTGAACATTTTTTCCCAGGGATTGATAATGCAGCTTACAGCCATGCACATGAATGTATTCGTATGAGTATTGCACAAGATGATGCGACCTTAGAGAACGGCATTGCGGTGATTGGTGAAGTGGTGCGTGGCTTATATGATAATGTATAGTCAGAGAATTTAAATCCTGCTACGGCGTTAACTTCACTCGCAGTACTATTTGTACACCTTCGTTCGGTTGCCTTGTATCAGAAATTAACTTCTTCGACTATAGAATAATAGCGTGCTTATCTGCTGAGCATAAAAAAGAAGTGACTAGTTACACTTCTTTTTTTGATTGACTTCAAAGTGATATTAGTCAAAAAGATAAGGGCGCACAAATATTAAGAAAAATAAGCCAATCATAATGAACCACTTGAGGAAATAGTAAAGTTGGCGGTTACTTGCTTTCAATGCCTTTGCTTTGATGCGTAGCTGATAGACGTAACCAAAAACTTTGTTTAAGCCACCCGTTTGATCGCCTGTTTCATTTGGGGAGCTCGCAGCGGTCATGACATTTTTACCAAACCAATGGTTGAACTTCTGCATGAAAGTATTCTTTAATGGTCGCTCTACATCACAAAACAAGATAATGCGGTTTTCTTCAGTGGTATTTTCCGCATAGTGAATATAGGTTTCATCAAAAACCACACTTTGCCCATCTCGCCATGAATAGCGTTGTCCATCGACATCAATAAAACAACGATCATCGTTTGGTGTAATCAATCCCAAATGGTAACGAAGCGATCCCGCATATGGATCACGGTGACGTACCAAACGGCTATGTGGCGCAAGCTCGGTAAACATAGCCGCTTTGATGGTTGGTAATGTTTTGAGTAATGCGGTCGTTTTTGGGCAAAGCTCTGTTGCGGATGGGTGGCTAGAGTTGTACCACTTGAGATAAAAGCGTTTCCAACCTGTCTTAAAGAATGAATTAAAACCCAAGTCATTATATGAATCAGACGCCTTAATACCACCACGTTGATAGAGCGATTGCGCTTCTTCACGGATCATTTGCCAATTTTCATCAAGAACTTTTAAATCTTCAAAATGCTGTGCATCAATATACGGCTGGTTCGGCACTTTGGAAAAGGAATACATTAAAAAATTGATCGGTGCAAAAAGCGTAGAATGGTCAAAAAATTGACGATAAAAGCTATGGCGCACACGTCCACGGTAGTGGATGCACACAGCACTGATAATAAAAATGGCTAAG
>NZ_JAYROT010000082.1:0-34327 GCF_041911495.1 Acinetobacter sp.
CAAGACATCAAGACATCAAGACATCAAGGCTATGCGCTACCATTCATCAGCAATCAAATTTAAAACAACTTGAATTATAAAGTTTCACCCCAATGATCTACTTTATTAATAACCAAATTATCAGTTCACACAACAAGATAAAATTTCACAACTGAGAATTTTTCTATCTTGTTTTTGTGCTATGATGCGCTGTTTTACAGTCATTTGATTCAACCTACTTTGATTCAAACGTGTCTACATGATGAAACCCATGTGTTTTGAGTCAATACATAAAGAAAGTGAGCCAAGATGAGCGATATGCAATCCCCGACGACCTCTCAAATTGCAGTACTGATTAGCCGAGGCAAGGAACAAGGCTATTTAACTTATTCAGAAGTTAACGATCATCTCCCAGACTCCATCACCGAAAGTGAGCAAATCGAAGACATTATTCAGATGTTGAATGATGTCGGTATTCCTGTGCATGAGCGTGCACCTGAATCTGATGACATGATGATGGAAGACTCACCAGATGCAGGTGATGATGTGGCGGCTGAAGAAGCTGCTGCGGTACTCGCATCGGTTGAAAGTGAACCTGGTCGCACCACTGACCCTGTGCGAATGTACATGCGTGAGATGGGTACAGTTGAATTGCTGACGCGTGAAGGCGAAATTAGCATCGCCAAACGTATTGAAGATGGTATTCGTGATGTCTTACATGCGATCGCCTACTGGCCAAAAACGGTTGAAGTCGTCCTTAACGAATATAAAGAAACCTTAGAAGAAGAACCTCAACGTCGTCTTGCAGATGTGTTATCAGGTTATCTCGATCCTGAAACTGAAGAAGAAGTGCCTGAAATCGCAGAAGAAGATTCGATCGAGGACGAAGAGGATTCAGATAAAAAGTCTACCAAGAAAGATGTCAATCTAGATGATGAAGACGATGAAGATAACGACGACGATTCTGACGATAGCGATGGCGAGTCTGGTCCTGATCCTGAGATCGCAAGACAGCGGTTTGCAGAATTAGAAGCGGTTTGGAATGAAACCAAAGCTGTTCTCGCTGAACACGGTCGTCATAGTGAAGCGGGTCAAAAGCAACTCGAAGCAATGGCATCTGTATTTATGATGTTTAAGCTTACACCTCGTCTATTTGATTTGGTTGCAGAAATGATTCGTGGTACGCACGATCAAATCCGTCATAGCGAAAAAGAGGTCATGCGCTTCTCGATCCGTCGTGGTCGCATGAGCCGTGACGCATTCCGTCATTCTTTCCCAGGCAATGAGTCAAATATTGCATGGTTCGAAGAGCAGTTTAATGCAGCGGATGAAGCAACCAAACCTTATTTGGATAAAGTACGTCCAGACGTCTTGGCATTCCAACAAAAGATCGGTGATATCGAATCTGAGCTTGGTTTGAATGTAAAACAAATTAAAGAAATTTCAAAACGTATGGCAATCGGTGAAGCCAAAGCTCGCCGTGCCAAAAAGGAGATGGTTGAAGCCAACTTACGTTTGGTGATCTCGATTGCCAAGAAATATACCAACCGTGGTTTGCAATTCCTTGATTTGATTCAAGAAGGTAACATCGGCTTGATGAAAGCGGTGGATAAGTTTGAATATCGCCGTGGATATAAGTTCTCAACTTATGCGACATGGTGGATTCGTCAGGCAATCACCCGTTCGATCGCTGACCAAGCACGTACCATTCGTATCCCTGTACACATGATCGAAACCATTAACAAGATCAACCGTGTACAACGTCAGCTTCTCCAAGAAATGGGACGTGAGCCAACGCCAGAAGAACTCGGCGAACGCTTGGATATGGATGAAGTGAAAATCCGTAAAGTGCTAAAAATTGCCAAAGAACCGATTTCGATGGAAACGCCAATCGGTGATGATGAAGATTCGCATCTTGGTGACTTCATTGAGGACTTAAACATTACCTCACCAGTTGAAGCGGCAACCTCAGAAGGTCTACGTGAAGCGACTCGTGAAGTGCTTGAGAACCTCACAGAACGTGAAGCTAAAGTCTTGAAAATGCGTTTTGGTATCGACATGCCAACTGATCATACTTTGGAAGAAGTCGGTAAGCAGTTTGACGTGACCCGTGAACGTATTCGTCAGATCGAAGCCAAAGCATTGCGTAAATTACGTCATCCATCTCGTTCTGAGCATTTACGTTCGTTCTTGGAAAATGACTAATTGACTGCTTGCTAGAATGTGGTAATGCCCTTGAAATTCAAGTTATTTGCCCTATATCGTAAGCCATGAAATAAATCAGAAACGCCTGCATTTTTGCAGGCGTTTTGAATCAAGCCAAATTAAGCTAAGACATCACATTGAATCAAATTAGGAGAGGCATGATGATTGACCGCACCCCTTCTCGTGAGTTACAAGAGCATCTTTGGGTATTCCCGATGGACTACCCGATCAAACTGATTGGAGAAACTTGCGATGAGCTGAACAATTCAGTAATTGAGATTTTAGTCAAGCATTTTCCTGAGTTTGATGAAACGACTTTGAAATTTCAGCCATCTCGTACAGGCAAATATAACTCGATCACAGCACAGTTGCGCTTTGAAGAGTTAGAGCAAGTCCATGCCTTGTATGCAGACTTGGCAGCTTGTCCATATATCAAAACAGCATTGTAAGAAAAGTCTAACCCATGTTCAAAAAGCTCCCAATCAGTTGGGAGTTTTTTATTTCGCTGTACTCGCTCAAACTTGTTCAATTTTTTGCTAAGCTATCTGCTTTATCTATCATTTCTAAAGCAATACGGATGCGATCACCCATGAAAACATCAAACGCTACCGAACAAATCAGACAATATAAAATCATTCTCCTTGCGATGAAGATTTCGATTGCTGCTGCGATTGTGATTGCAATTGTTATGAAGATTTTCTTAAGTGATATTGAAATTTTCGGTATCAATATTGGCTTGATCGTGTGTATCTTCATGCTGATGGTCGATATTCCTGCCTACTTTTATTTCCACAACAAAATCGACGCTTTAGAGCTTCAAGGAAACTGATCCCAATGCAACCTGAACTCAGCTCAGCCGAGCAAATTAAGAAATATACTGCACTCGTCAAAACTTCTAAAATCAACCTATTCCTGACACCAATCATCATGGCGATCCTCGCCTATTTTATCGGCTTAGACAAAATTCTTCGTGGCGATTCGATGTTACCTTTTGTCCTCGCCATCATGATCATTATCAATACATTGCAGTTTTTCTATTACCGCCGTAAGCTCCAAAAATTACAGCAATCTGAAAAACCCAAATCAGATGGTGGTATCGAACGCTTATAAAGCGCTTAAATTGCTTAAAGTGCTTTGATGATATCGACCAATTTCGCATATAGGCATCATCGGAATTCAACTATCATTTGATCAAAATTATTTCAGAATATCGTTTATGCAAAATCAGCCTCAGCTTATCGTCAGAACATTTCGTGATCTTCAAGATTACACCGCACGCTTTGAAGCAATGAAAAGCTTCACTGAACAGCGAGCTTTGGCTACGAGCGATGCCAATATTCCCGATGAGCTTTGGTTACTGCAACATCATGATGTATTGACGCAAGGTCAAGCAGGTAAACCCGAACATATCTTGATTCACTCTGATATTCCTATCGTACAAAGCGATCGTGGTGGACAAGTCACATGGCATGGTCGTGGACAGTTGATTGCTTATTTTTTGTTTGATCTCAATCGCTTGAAATGGCATGTGCGTGATTTGGTTAATTTCGCTGAAGAGATGATGCTTTGGCTTTTGGCGCAATATGGCATCGACGCCTATACCAAAAAAGATGCACCTGGTGTTTATGTGGAGGAGCGTAAAATCGGTTCACTCGGCTTTAAAATTCGCCGTGGTCGAAGCTATCACGGACTTTCGCTCAATGTGGATTGTGATCTGACTGGCTTTCAAACCATTAATCCATGTGGCTATGCAGGGCTAGAGATGGTGCGGCTTTCTGATCTACTAGACACAGTGCCTTCTTTTGAAGATTTATATCAAAAATGTCAGCAATTCATCACTGAAAAACAGATATTTGCAAATATTTTGATAGAAGCTGATCAATAACACTTGCGTTCTTGTCAAAATCATTTAGAGTAATTACTCTAAACAAACATAATCTTTGACAAGGAACTGCATGTGATCAATAGCAAAGACGTCAAACCTCAATTACAAAAAGGCTATGTCAAGCTGATGATGGATGTCATCGGACGTGGATTAGTGATGGCGAGCCAAGTCGATCATGAAGTGAAATCTGAGATTGCAGGCTTTCCTGCCAATTTTACTTTTTCAATGAAAGTCTTCCCAAATGGCCCACAGTTCGTGGCGCGTGTTGATGATCAACATCGTTTAAGCCTTGTAAAAAACCCACAGGAAAAACCAGATCTGACCATTACCTTTAAGCATATCAGCCATGCCTTTTTGGTCTTTTCATTCCAAGAAGGCACAGCACAAGCTTTTGCCAATGACCGCATGGTGGCAGATGGTGAAATCTCTTATGCGATCCGCTTGGTACGTTGCCTGAACAAAATGGAAGCGCTGATCTTGCCAAAAGTCATTGCCGACTTGGCAGTGAAAGAATATCCAAAGAATTTAACATTAAAAGACAAGCTGACTGGTGCAGCGAATATTTATCTGAAAGTTGCTCAGTCATATTTTAAAGGAACTGCATAATGGCTAAACCATATTACGAATTTTTCTGTCCTGTCAAAGTGATTGCAGGTAATGCTGCGCTAGAGCATATTCCCTTTGAACTTGCGACTTTGGGTGCAAAAAAGCCACTAATCATTACCGATAAAGGCGTTCGTGCGAATGGCTTGCTTACGCCAATCGAATCAGCCTTTAGCGAGGCAGATGCGAAGATCGCTGCGATCTTTGATAATGTTCCACCAGACAGTAGTTTGCAGACTGTACGTGACGTGGCAAAAATGTACCGTGACAATGGTTGCGATGCGATTTTAGCCATTGGTGGTGGTTCAGTGATTGATACGGCGAAAGCGACCAATATTTTGGTTTCTGAGGGCGGTGATGATCTCCTGAAATACTCAGGTGCGCACAACTTACCTAAGCCACTCAAACCATTCTTCGTGATTCCAACGACTTCTGGGACAGGCTCAGAAGTGACTATGGTCGCCGTGGTATCGGACACTGAAAAAAATGTGAAATTGCCTTTTGCATCGTATTATTTGATGCCACATGCGGCGATTCTTGATCCACGTATGACGCAAACTTTACCACCGCATTTAACCGCAATGACTGCGATGGATGCGTTGACGCACGCTGTTGAAGCCTATACGTGTTTGGCTGCGAATCCGATTAGTGATGCTTATGCAACAGCTGCAATTAAGAAAGTCAGCCAAAACTTATTTAAAGTCTTAGAAAGTCCTGAAGATGCGCAAGGTCGTCTAGAACTTGCTCAAGCTTCAACGATGGCGGGTATTGCGTTCTCGAACTCAATGGTTGGTGTGGTTCATTCACTCGGTCATGCACTTGGTGCTGTTGCGCACTTGCCACATGGCTTGTGTATGAATCTGTTCTTGCCATACGTGTTGGAATACAACCAAGACGTCAATGGCGACAAGATTGCAGATCTCTTGTTGCCTCTTGCAGGTCCTGAAGTGTATGCGCACACACCTGCTGATCAACGTGCTGCTAAAGCAATTTCAGTGATTCGTGGTATGCGTGATGAGTTGCATAGCAAAACTAAGTTGCCACGTACTTTGCAAGAAACTGGTAAGGTTAAAAAAGAACAGCTGATCGAAGTAGCGAAAAAAGCCCTCGATGACGGTTCGATTATCTACAATCCAAAAGAAGCCAATCTCGATGATTTGATGGGTATTTTGGAAAAGGCATGGTAATTCGCTTAAGTTACGAATAAAAACCTAAACATTTCTGAGACTTAGCCCTGAACATTTCAGGGCTGATTCATTAATAGGGTTTAGGTTTAAAATTTTCACTCATGCGCCGAAGAAGTTGTGATCGTGCAAATATTCTCATGTAAAACACTTATTGAGAGTGCATCAATGATTATGAATATAGTGCATTAATAATGCGGCGGTCGATTGGTCAATGGATCGAATGGCGCAACACCCTCCGACATGTCCGATGCTTCGACACGTTGATAGAGCATTTGCATTTTTTTATTCAAATCGACGATTTCACTGTTCTGTTTCGCCACTTGATCGTTCAACTGATCAACTAATTCATCTAAAAATGCAATTCTGACTTGCAAATCTTCGACGACTTGGGAAAATGTCGCATAGTCATCTTGGGATGGCTGTTTTGACATTGGATTCTCCTACATTTTCTATTACGATTTTTTTCAACACGCAAATGGGTTTGGTATGGCTTACATTACTTTAAGAGATGTTCACTTGGCATTTGGTGGTCCAGCCCTACTCGATGGTGCTCATTTTACGCTAGAACGTGGCGAGCGTGTGTGTTTAATTGGTCGCAATGGCGAAGGCAAATCAACACTGCTGAAACTTATCGACGGCACATTACAACCTGACACAGGTGAGATCGCTATTCAAAATGGTGTACGTATCTCCATGCTTGCGCAAGATGTTCCGATGAGTTCAGGCTTAGTTGCCGATATCGTTGCCGAAGGTGCAGGCAAAGCAGCCGATGTACTGCGTCAATACCATGAAGCAAGCAATGCTTGTGTTGCAGGTGATATGGATGCTTGTGATCGTATGGGCGAGCTTCAACATCAGCTCGATCAACTCGATGGTTGGGCTTTAGAGAATCAAGTCAATACCATTCTTGCCAAGATGGGACTTGATCCGCAAGCCGATCTTGCCGAACTGTCTGGCGGTCGTAAACGCCGTGTACTCCTCGCGCGTGCGCTACTCACCCAACCTGATGTACTTTTGCTCGATGAACCGACCAACCACCTAGATGTAGAAAGCATTGAATGGCTTGAACAATTCTTACTTGATCAACCGAATTTAACTTTACTATTTATTTCGCATGACCGTTCTTTTGTCGATCGTTTGGCGACTCGTATTGTCGAACTTGATCGTGGCATGCTACGCAGTTTTGAAGGCAACTACGCACGTTATCTTGAGCTCAAAGCTGAACAACTCGATGCGGAAGAAAAGCAAAATGCCTTATTTGACAAGCGTCTAGCAGAAGAAGAAGCATGGATTCGTCAAGGTATCAAAGCACGTCGTACCCGTAATGAAGGTCGTGTGCGTGCCCTAAAAGCCTTACGTGAAGAATCCAAAGCACGTCGCTTTCAACAAGGCAAAGTCAATATGGGTGTACAAGAGGCATCTCGATCAGGCAAATTGGTGTTTGAAATTGAACATCTTGCTGTGAGCTACGATGAGCAACCACTGATCAATGATTTCTCAAGCATTGTCATGCGTGGCGATCGTATCGGTTTGGTCGGTGATAATGGTGTCGGAAAAACCACGCTGATCAAAGCCATTCTCGGTGATATTCCGCATCAAGGTACAGTGAAAGTCGGCACACAATTGGAAATTGCCTATTTTGATCAATTACGCAATCAACTCGATTTGGAAAAATCTGTGGCTGACAATGTCAGTGAAGGCTCAGACTTTGTCGATGTGAATGGTAATCGTCGTCATATTTTGAGTTACTTACAAGACTTCCTATTTGCGCCTGAACGTGCCCGCACACCTGTCAAAGCCTTATCTGGTGGTGAGCGTAACCGTGTGCTTTTGGCAAAATTACTACTTAAACCATCCAACCTCATCGTCATGGATGAGCCGACCAACGACCTCGATATGGTGACCTTGGAGCTCTTAGAAGAAATGCTTGCCGAGTACAAAGGCACATTACTGCTGATCAGCCATGATCGTGCCTTTATGGACAATGTCGTGACCTCGACATGGGTATTCGATGGCAAAGGTGGCATTCAGGAATATATCGGTGGCTACCAAGACTATCTTGTGCAACGTGAACGCCTAGATGCCAAAGGACTCTCGCAACAGGAAAAATCAAGCAACAAATCAGATAAAGCAGACAGCAAAAATGCATCTGTCGAAAATACTGCACAAAAGCTACCGAAAAAAGCAAAATTAAGTTATAAAGATCAACGAGAGTTAGAACAATTGCCAGAGTTAATTGCAGCGCTTGAAGTTGAACAAAAAACTTTGGAAGATAAACTTGCCGATGGCGCTTGGTTCATCAATGAACCTGATCAAGCCTCGCAAGCTGCCACTCGTTTGGCGGAAATAGAAGAACAGCTATTGGAAAAATTAGAGCGTTGGACGGCTTTGGAGAGCCAACTCTAAGGAGAATGAAATCCCCATGAAACCAATCGCATGGATTGCATTAGGGTGTTGCGTGGGCTTGAGTGCGTGCCATTCAACCAAAGGACCAAACGCCCCACAGTTTTTAACACAAAAAGTCTATCACGGTGCTGCACAAAGCTATGACTTCGATCTTGGCTCAACAGTGCTTCGTGGCGAGCTAAAGCTCAATGAGTTTTGTAGTGTTGAGGGTACGAGCCTAGACATCGTTGATCAGCTTAGCCAACAAGTGCGTATCGACACTTTAAATCTCAACAATAATGCAAAACTCGGCAGTACGCTAAACAGTACGCTCGAAGAAATCAGTCCACAGATTTTGGCGCAATATGAAGCGACCTATCAGGCGACTGCAAGCGATAGCAACACTGAAAAAGTGTTACTTGGTGATGCGGTTTTTTCACGCCTAAACAGTGAAAGCCACAATATTGATCTTGCCATCTTGAGTCGCTATGGCTATGCCTACGTGGTACAGCTGAGCAGCCCAATCACAGGGAGCGATGCAACGCAATCACGCAATCAACTGCAAACGCTACTCAAATCACTGTCTATGCGAGGTCAGAAAAAAAGCAATAGCAATGCAGAATTGCCAAGCACTTTTGATCTCAGTCAAACCGACAGTAGCGTACGCAAAGCATGGCAAAAAGCAAACTGTCCTTAAGATAGCGTAGTGGGCTGTTTAAATCAGTGATTTCAGTTAAACTTGCCGATTGACAACTATTTAGCTTAAGTTTCAATGCAACAACACACTGCTGCACGTCCCGAATTTCAATGGTCTTTCCTACTGCCTCAATATTGGGGCATTTGGATTGGGCTGACATTTCTCATGTTTCTCACCATTTTGCCGTGGTCTATTCAGCGGCAATTGGCGTATGTGCTTGCAAACTTATCTTGGAAAAGTTTGAAGTCTCGTCGTGTCACCACGATTCGCAATCTTGAAGTTTGCTTTCCTGAATGGTCACCAGCCGAAGTCGAACAACAAGCCAAGCAAGTCTTCGTCGATATGATGCTTGGAGTGTTTGAAACCTTGAATGCGTGGTACAAGCCAAGTTGGTTTAAAGGACGTGTGCAGATTCAAGGTTTAGAGGCATTACAACACGCCCAAGCTGATGGTAGTGGGATTATTTTACTGGGTTCACATAGCACCTTGCTCGATGCAGGTGGTTATATTTGCAGTCTGTATTTTAACCCTGATGTGGTCTATCGCCCGCAAAATAATCCATTTTTAGATTGGCTGATTTATCGGGCTCGTGAGCCAATTTACGGTGAACAGATCGATCATGATGATATTCGTTTTTTGATTCGTCGCTTGAAAGATGGGCGCATTATTTGGTATTCACCTGATCAAGATTTTGGCTTAAAGCAAGGCGTGATGGCACCGTTTTTTGGTGTGCCTGCGGCATCGGTCACGGCGCAGCGTCGTTTGGTGAAAGTCAGTAAAGCCAAAGTGTTGTCGGTGCATTTTTATCGAATCGGAGAAGCAGATCCAAAATATCAAATCATCATCGAGCCTGAGCTAGAGAATTATCCGACCAATGATGAAGTGGCTGATGCGACCCGAGTCAATGAATTATTAGAAATGCAACTGCGCCGTGCGCCAACGCAATGGATGTGGTTTCATCGTCGCTTTAAAACACGCCCGAAAGGTTATGAAAAGATTTATAAAAAATAACAGTGATCAACAATAGTCCACCTCTAAAACATCACGGAAAAATCTCAATCTCTGTGCCATCTTTGACATTTTGCCATAGCTCATCCATATCCTGATTGGACACTGCAATACACCCCCATGTCCAATCTGATTTTGGCATGTAACCATACAAAGGTTGACCTGCCGACCCACCGAGATTTTTCGCTGATCCGTGAATCATCACATCACCGCCTGCGCTCACGCCACGAGTTTTAGCTTGTGCAAGATCGTCTGCATTGGGATAAGAGATGTGCAGTGATTTATAAAATTGGCTATTCGGATTGCGCCAATCCAGCACATATTGCCCTTCTGGGGTTTTGCCATCGCCTTCGGTGGTTTTATGTCCTGTTGGTGCAAAACCTAGTCGCATTTTATAGGTTTTGATCACTTTGCCATCGTCTAAAACCTGTAACAGTCGCTTGGATTTATAGACTTCGACACGATCAATCTGCACCGCTGACCAATCCACAGATTGCACAGTGGTTTTCTGTTCTTCTGCACTCGGTAAAAACTTTGCCAAAGTCTTGGCGTTCAAGATTCCGAATAAAGCAATCACCGCCAAACTAAACAGAAGTATTTTTTTCATGCGCTTATTTTCAACTGATTGATGAACTTGGTCTAGTGTGCAATGAAAATGGTGTGATTAGGTGAACTGAAGATGAAGTTTAGGTGAAAAATGCAAATTCGAATACACTCATTCGAAGCATTCAAATAACAGCCCTAGCACTTTCCCACAAAATCTAAGACAATAACGCCCTATCCAGCGAACTGTTTATTCGCTCTTGCCTTGCAAACACAGCTATGAAAATGGCTTAGGATTTTTATGAAATTTGAAAAGTTAAACCAATCAGGTCGTGCCCGCCGTGCACGATTGACGCTCAATCACGGTCAGGTGGAAACGCCTGCTTTTATGCCAGTTGGTACATACGGCACGGTCAAAGGCATGTTGCCTCGTGACATCGAAGACATCGGCGCACATATTATTTTAGGTAATACCTTTCACCTTTATCTGCGCCCAGGTTTGGAGGTGATCAAAGAGCACGGCGGATTGCATGAGTTTGTGAAATGGGACAAACCAATTCTCACCGATTCAGGCGGTTTTCAAGTGTTTAGCTTGGGGGAAATGCGCAAAATCAAAGAAGAAGGCGTCACCTTCCGTTCACCGATTGACGGTTCAAAAGTATTTCTCTCTCCTGAAATTTCAATGGAAATTCAACGTGTCTTAAATTCAGACATCGTGATGATCTTCGATGAATGTACGCCATACCCTGCAACGCATAAACAAGCGCAGGATTCATTGCAATTGTCGCTGCGTTGGGCAAAACGCTGTAAAACTGCACATACTGAAAATGGCAATCCAAATGCGCTATTTGGCATCATTCAGGGCGGTATGTATGAAGATTTGCGTGATGAGTCCTTGCAAGGGTTATTAGAAATAGACTTTGATGGTTATGCGATCGGCGGTTTATCGGTGGGTGAGCCAAAAGATGAAATGATCAAAGTGCTAGATTATCTCCCTGCAAAAATGCCTGCGGACAAACCACGTTATTTGATGGGTGTCGGCAAACCAGAAGATATCGTCGAAGCAGTTCGCCGTGGCGTGGATATGTTCGATTGCGTGATGCCGACACGTAACGCACGGAATGCGCATTATTTTGTTACTGATGGCGTGGTACGGATTCGCAACAGCCAATATCGCCACGATCAGCAACCACTTGATCCGCATTGTGATTGCTATACCTGTAAGAACTTTACTCGTGCCTATTTATTCCATTTGGAAAAATGTGGCGAGATGCTTGGTGCAATGCTCGGGACAATTCATAACCTGCGTTACTATCAACGTCTGATGCAAGGCATCCGAGATGCACTTGACGCAGGGACTTTTGATGCCTTTGTCGAAGATTTTTATCAGCGTCGGGGTTTAGAACTACCTGAATGTCCCCATGATTGACTTCATCTATTCACAATTCTGCATAATTCTACATGTACAGTCGTTGCTGAATAAATATTGATGTTGGAAACACAAGATCAACTTGGAAAATTTGCGCTAAACCGCAATACAAGGTACATTGCAGAGCTAAGATTTTAGTCATTTTTACAGCAAATTTGCTGAATTTAACTGTTAGGAAAAACCATGAGTTTATTGATTTCCACTGCTCACGCTGCACAAGGTGCACAACAAGGCAGCCCATACATGTCTTTGATCATGATCGTGGTCATGATTGCGATTTTCTACTTTTTGTTGATTCGTCCACAGTCGAAACGTATGAAAGAGCATCGCACATTGGTCGAAAGCCTTACTGAAGGCAGCGAAGTCGTGTTTGCAGGCGGATTGATGGGTCGTGTGGTGAAAATTGATGGCGAATATGCTGTGATTGAGCTTAACCCATCGAATCAAATCAAAATCCAACGTGCTTCGGTGATCTCAGTATTGCCTGAAGGGACTTTGAATAATTTATAATCCGAATGATGTCGTGATCACGTACTCAGAGCATGAATGTGTAAATCACGACATCAGTTTTTTAAAAAAGCTGTTTTAAAAGCGTTATACGCTTCAATAAAAAGCCCAATTAAAGAAGAAAGACAATGCGATATCCTGCATGGAAATATGTGCTAATACTCATTGTCATTGCTTTAAGTACCATTTACGCTTTGCCAAGTTTGTACCCAGATGAACATGCGGTGCAAATCTCAGGCTCTAAAGCAGGTATGCAAATCGATGACTCGATTATCAAGCGTGCTGAAGAAGCACTTCAGCAAGCCAATATTGCCACTCATGACAATACTTTCACCAATAATGCTGCGCTGTTGCGTATGGCAGACGACAAGGCTGAAACACAGCTCAAAGCACAAGAAGTGCTACGTCGTAGTCTAGGTGATGAATATGTTGTGGCGTTAAACCTTGCACCAACCACACCTGCTTGGTTGCAAAAGCTTGGTGCAAAACCAATGAAGCTTGGTTTGGACTTGCGTGGTGGTGTGCACTTCTTGCTTGAAGTGGATATGGAAAAGGCGATTACTCAGCGGATGGAAACATCTACGACTGAACTACGCCGTCAGTTCCGTGAAAACAAAATCAACTTCAATCAGCTCAGCCTTGCAGACAATGTCATCACTGTTCGCTTTGCGGACAATGAAGATCGCAATAAAGCGATGGATTTCTTACGCAGTAATGGTAATGAGTATGCACAGCAAGCACTTGCGACCTCTGAAGGTAGTGTACTGAAACTGCAATATAGCGATACCAAACGCCAAGAGATCGAAACCTATGCGGTTGAGCAAAACTTAACCACGCTACGTAATCGTATTAACGAACTCGGTGTGGCAGAAGCTTTGGTACAACGTCAGGGTAGCAATCGTATTGTCGTCGATCTACCAGGTGTGCAAGATACCGCAGAAGCAAAACGTGTCCTCGGTCGTACTGCAAACTTAGAATTCCGTCTGGTGGCTGATCAGAACGATCAAGTCATTGACCCATATACACAGCAACACAATGGTCAAAGCATTCCTGCAGGTACTGAGCTATTCGCCTATGAAAGCTTAGACAGTGGCAAGCAATTACTGTTGCAACGCCAACGTATCTTGACAGGTGAGCGTGTTCAAGATGCACGTTCTGGTATGAGTCAAGACTCAGGCGGTGCCGAAGTAAATATTACTTTGGATAGCGCTGGTGGCAAGCTGATGGCAGGGGCAACACGTAATGCTGTGGGCAAACGTATGGCTGTATTGTTTATTGAAAATAAACAACGCATTAGCTATGTTCCCGATCCTGAAACAGGCACACAAACCGAAGTCCGCACACCATATACTGAATCAGTCATTATCAATGCAGCAACGATCCAAGCTGTACTTGGCTCTCAGTTCCGTATTACAGGGCTTGATTCACCACAAGAAGCTGCTGAACTTGCTTTGATGCTTCGTGCAGGTGCTTTGGCAGCGCCAATGTATTTCGTTGAAGAACGCGTGGTTGGTCCAAGTCTTGGTCAAGACAATATTGATAAAGGCTTGATGTCGACACAAATCGGTTTCTTACTGGTGGCGATTTGGATGGTGGTGTTCTTCCGTCTATTCGGTTTGATTGCCAACTTTGCATTGGTATTGAACCTCGCAATGATTTTGGCAATCATGTCCTTGATGGGCTCTGCACTGACCTTACCGGGTATTGCGGGTATCGTTATCACCATCGGTATGGCAGTCGATGCCAACGTCTTGATCTGTGAGCGAATACGAGAAGAGATCAGGTGGGGCGCATCGCCCAAACAAGCCATTGTGGCAGGTTATGATCGTGCCTATAACACCATTTTCGACTCGAACTTGACCACATTTATCGTGGCATTGATTCTATTCGCAATTGGTTCTGGTCCGATCAAAGGCTTTGCCGTGACCTTGATGATTGGTATTGTTTGCTCAATGTTTACTGCGATCACGGTCACTCGTGCCATCGTACAAATCATTTATGGCAAACGCCGTAATCTACACAAACTGAGCATTTAAGGAGTATCTCATGACGACTGAAATGACTCAAAAACCAAATGACGATCAAAACAATGATCTCTATGATGATCTAAGTAATGATAAGCAGTATGGTCGCCCAGATGATGAGAAAGTCATCGACTTTATGAAGATCGCCAAACCAATGGCGATCCTCTCGATCTTACTGACTATTGCCAGTATTTTCTTTGTGGTAACTAAAGGTCTAAACCTCGGTTTGGACTTCACAGGCGGTATCTCTGCCGAGCTGAATTATAGCCAACCTGCCACCCAAGCTGAAGTAGTCAAAGCATTGGAGGCAAATGGCTATGCTGATCCTGTTGTGCAAACTTTAGGTAGTGAGCGTGACATGTTGGTTCGTATGCCACCTCAAGAAGGTAGCGTAGAAAACCTTGCAGGTCAGATCCAAAAAGCAGCGACAATACCGAATAATACCGTGTCTGTGCTCAAAGTTGACTCTGTCGGTTCACAGCTTGGTAATGAGCTTTATGTACGCTCTGCGGGTGCTGTGGCGCTTGCCATGGTATTGATGCTGATCTACGTGACGATTCGCTTTGAGTTTAAGCTTGCGATTGGTGCAGTGTTGTCATTATTCCATGACATTATCATCATTCTTGGTTTCTTCGCATTCTTCCAATGGCCGTTTGATTTGACGGTATTGGCAGCAATCCTTGCGATCATCGGTTTCTCTTTGAACGATAACATCGTGGTATCGGATCGTATCCGTGAGAACTTCCGTAAGATTCGTGAAGCGACACCACGTGAGATCGTCAATATTTCATTGACCGAAACGCTACGCCGTACCATGCACACTTCCCTCACCTTGATGTTGGTCGTGGTTGCAATGATGTTCCTCGGTGGTGATGGCTTGCATTGGTTCTCTGTTGCCATGTTTATTGGTGTGGTCGTGGGCACATACTCGTCGATCTATATTGGGACTGCATTTGCGCTTTGGCGTGGCTTAAACCGCCAAGACTTTATTGTGCAAATCAAGCCAGAGTTTGAAGAAGACGAAGTCGAAATTCCATAATTTTTGACTTCCTTCATTCATAAAAAAACAGCACTGAGGTGCTGTTTTTTTTGCGCTTGATGAAAAATGATTTTGAATAAATTACTTTGAATAGAAAGCTTAAGAAAACTTCACTTCAGAAAAATGATCTTTAAGATGCAAAGTAAAATAACGATCATAATCTGCATGATTCATCTGCCCAAAGATAAAGTGAGGTTGAAGTTCACCTTGATAGGCTTGGAATTGATCAATACTCTCTAACAGCACCTCAAAAGCAGACTGCCCTATTTCAATCGGCTTTGCACCAACCAATGGCGCTTGCAGATTATGTTTCATCTTTGCTCGCACAAAAAATATTTTTAAAATCAATGCACCAATACTACGTCTAAACCATAACGGCTTAAGTGATGGATAACCCTGCATCGAGCAATAAATCGTCTGCGCACAGTGCTCGCAAATTTGTGCCATCGTCCAATGCTGGGTTTGCACGATTTTGCCATTTTGCGCCAATAAATATTGCTTAAACTGATCCAAATTTTCTACAGACTTGATGTTTTTCATAATGAATCTATCTTTTCCAATCTTGCTTTTAAGCTGTTTGTTTTGCGGTCGCATTGAGCTGACGACGCAACTGTACCGCCTGCGCAGTCACTTCTTTTTCCAAATTTGGACGATAGCCCAACTTAAACATAATCTCCGCCAATACAAAGATCGGACCAATCAACAAGCCTTTGAGATCATCAAAAAATGCAGGTTTCATTTTTTCATAGGCATGACCAATGAATTGAAATACCCAACCCACAACAAATAATCCGATCGCGCTACCCAACCATACCCATAGTGATGCACCTGCTAAAGGCTGAATCAAAAATGCCATCGCCATCAAAACCACAAACATGATCATACCCATGATCCGATCCAAACGCAGATAATAGATCGAGCTCACCACAATCAACACCTGCGCAAAATTCATATCAATGCCTGCCACTGTCCATTGCCAACGTGCACACAGTAAAATAATTGACGCAACGATAAGTGGAATGCCAACGATATGCGTCGCAACATTTTTTTGGCTCAGGTGATAAGCACCATACTGGCTGAGGTTTTGTGTTAATTTATCCATAATCAGATCTTCCTAGTGAATAGACACCGTCGAATATCTAATAAGTATAAAGTTTTACACTATGTGCATTTGTCAGTTTGATGACAAATCAAGCACATCAGAAAAGGCAAAGGAACTGCATGACTGAATCACTCCATCAACAACTTTGCGCAAATGCGTGGTATGCCTCACTGTCAGAGAACTTTCAGCAATTTATTCTGACACAGCACAAAACCGTTCACCTTGAAAAAGGACAGGTGCTGTTCTATCGAGGGGCTGTGGATGATGGGATTTATGCGATTTTAAACGGTGCGATTCAGCTTGGTTTTAGTGATGCCGAAGGCCATGAATCACTCATGCTCATCGCTGAAACCAACCTGTGGTTTGGGGAAATTTCATTGATTGATGGCAAGCCACGCACCCATGATGCCATTGCCTCTCAAACCACAACACTATTACATCTACCAAAAAACGCATTACTGAATTTTTTAACGCAATACCCTGAATGCTGGCGCTCAATTGCACTGCTACTGAGTCAGAAAATTCGTCCATTATTACAAGATATTGAAGTCCTACAACACGGCTCTCTACAGCAACGCCTTGCTCGTCGTTTACTGATGATTCTGCTCAGCTACGATGATACGAATGTTATTCAAAACAAGCAGATCGAACTCTCACAAGAACGTCTCGGCATGATGTTATCGCTATCACGACAACGGATTAATGGATTACTACATGAGCTAGAAGATGCGCAGATCATTAAACGTGAGTTTAAAAGTATTCATATTTTAGATATTGCACGCTTAAAACAACTGACTGAATCAGGTATGATAACTATGGATGAATAAATATGGATGAAAGTACGATTTAAAACCATTGAATCGTTTGAATGGAATTTGATGGATAAGCCACCGTCAACATCGCATTAGGCATGACAATATTTTGATAATAAAAACTGCCTAACAATTCATGCTCGACCACGCCAAAATCCCATGTCGGATGAGCATGAGTATTCAGCGTATTTAAAGATAAACGAATCCCCATACCATGCGCTTTCAGTACCGCTTCTTTGATCGTCCACACTTTAAACCAAAAGGCTCGGTCATCATTTAAAGCTTGCCACACTCTTAACTCGTCAGGGTGAAAAGCATGTCTGGCTAAGGCTTCAAAGCGTACTTGACGATTTAAATCCTCAATATCCACCCCAATATTCGCAATCTCATCGCTAATCGCCATCGCATAGCTCTGCTGACTATGCGATTGATTAAACTGAAATTGATTTGGAATTTTTAAAATCGGCTTGCCGAAATCGTTGACTTCGATCTGCAAATGCTCAGTGGTATGCCCTGTCACTTGTGCAATCAAGCTTGTTTGATACAAACGCAACTCTGCACGTTGTGATTCATCCATGTGACGACGTGCCATTGTAGGCGCTTCGCCAACAATGTGATCTAAGGACTGCACGTGTAAATAAATCATGGGAAGCTGTCTATTTATTTATCGGTTTGGCAAAGTTTTAAAAGAAAAACTGCCGACTCATCGCTGCAACAAGAATACCTAAACTCATTGCAACAATCGGCATCTTCAACGCAAGCATCAATACAAAAGTCGTGATCAACGCCAAACGCCCTGCCGTATCCGTTTCTAACATGATCGGTGCAATTAAGGCAATAAATACCGATGCCGACATTGCCTGAATAAAACGCTGTACCCGATCACTCAGTGGAATGTATGACATGATAAATACGCCACCCCATCGGGTTGCCAGTGTCACGATTGCCATAATCACGATGACCACAGTCATATTTGAGGTTTGCAAAATGGATAACATGATTAATCTTGCGCCTCGCTATGTTTATTTATAGTAGGGTCGTCCTGAGTGGTGTTTTCCTTCCACAACATCCCAATCACACCACCAATACAACTTGCCAGCAAGACGTGCATGTTCTTTGGTAAATACAAATACGCCAAAATCGAAGCACAAAATACCACAGCCCAAATCGTCATCATGCGAATGTCTTGCTTACCACCTGTGGCCATTGATAGTAAAAAACACGCCATGACCATATCTAAGCCCCATCGTTCAGGATGCGCAACGATACCGCCGAGATACATACCAAGCACAGTCCCCAACAGCCACGTCAACCACAGCGCAATACCGCCACCAATGAGCAAGCCATAACCCGACATTTTGTTTTGAAAAGCTTGCTGTGCATATGCCCAGTTGGCATCGGTGAGTAGCAGTAAAATGCTATAACGCTTCACTGGATTGAGCTGGCGTAGCCACGGATAAAGCGCCGCACCCATCAAGATATGCCGTGCATTAATAAAAAATACGGTAATGATCAGTGGAACGAGTGGAATCGCCGTACCTTGAATCATATCCAACACTGCAAACTGCGATGCACCTGCAAAGACCAAAGCACTCATGGAAACGATTTCTGGGTTGCTCAACTGCGCTTGTACCGCAGCTAAACCAAAAGCACAGCCAAATAGCACCACGAAGAACGAAATTGGCAAGAGCTGTCTAAAGCCCAACCACACTAAACGTGGACTGATTTTGGTAGAAATCGTTGGGGTAGAATGCGTTGAGCTAAGCTGTGCTAACTGCGCATCATCATGATTCGACACAGTAAAAATCTCTGCATGAATTGGGGAGAAATGATAAACAGTTTATCCTAAGTGCGCACTGGACGCACTCATACTTAAGATAAAAGATACACGACTAAGCTGAATAAGAAAATTTAGTTTGGAAAATTGAAAGCGTGAAACTCTATAACTTCACTGCGATGGCTACACGCTCATGCTTTTATGATGATTGTAAAACCATATGCTCCTAAAAATAAAAGCATGGCTACATCGGCAAGACACTTGAGGTATCATCAGGCTGTGCAACCAATAAAGATGCCGTCGAAATACCTTTCTCAGTGGTAATTTTACATTCAAACATACCGATCTTTTGACGGTTTAAAAAGCTCAGTTGAATCTCAACAGTCAGTTGTTCACCGATAGTAAAAAATTCCTGTGCCATATCAAATTTCTTTGCACCAAGTAAAAAGCCCAATTTCGGTTCATTACCATTCAGTCGTTGTTCGACACCACCATACATGGCAATGGTCTGCGCCATGATCTCTATACCCACCCAACTTGGCAAACCTTCCACTTGCATAAAAGGAAGTTGCTCTGTGATCTTGAGCTTAGCGATACAGCCTTTTTCTGTCACCGTGACCAATTGATCCAATAACAGCATCGGCGCACGATGCGGAATATAATATTCAGCATGTTGTGGAAGCTGTGCAACCTTCTTGGGATCAAATACTAAACCTGTGTCTTTACTCATAATCAATAAACCTAAAAACTGATGCAAATGTCTTTCTAATGTTGTGTATGGGTATGGGAAGTGAATTAGTGCATTAATTCATGCGAAGTTTCAACTGTATTTTGAATACGTTGCTGTGTGGTAAGTTGTGTTTTAAACACCATTCGACCGCTTGCCAGTGGCTCTTGCATCGCATTAGTCACTTTAAACTGAATACTATGATCTTGTGGTTCGATCTGAATAAAAATATCTTGCTCAGGGAAAATAAAACCCTGAAAACGCAATTGCTCAATACGATCTAAATCTGTGAAATTGGCAAAATGTTCATCGACAATCGCTTTAACCATGGCAATTTGTGCCACACCTGGAAATACTGGGCAATTTGGAAAATGTCCTGCAAATGCTTTTAAGTTTGCATCGAGCCTTGCAGAAAAGAGAAACTGCTGCGCTGTAGATTTTATTAGACGACTTTGTGGGATATACACACTCATATCATTGCCTTGCTTTATCTCATTGTGCTGACGAATTGGTTATATTTTGTTTTATAAACCTAAGCAATATTCATCAACATATTCTTCATTGATGCTTAGATTACGTGTTTTAAAATCTTGTGCCAATGGCGAAATAACAAATATGCCATTGGGTACAATTGATCAAAAAGATCAAGATAACGCTTTTATTATGAACAATTCGGGAACATGTACAAGCTGTAGAAAACATCTCGAAATAAAATAAATCGAAAATGAAAAACCAAGCAAAAGCTTGGTCTAATGATCAATTATCTATGAATACGATTTTAACGCTTGTACTTTTTCTCAGCCTTTTTAAACTTTTGGACATAGCGACGACGACGTGCCGCAGTCCGCTCATCGAGTTGCGACTTACGTCCTTCAAATGGATTCGCAGAAGTCTTGAAGTCAATTCGTACTGGTGTACCTTCGAGTTTATAGACACGACGGAACACATTTTCCAAATAACGACGATAGTCCGCAGGGGTTTTATCCACTTTATTCCCATGAATGACAATCGTTGGCGGATTTTGTCCACCCATATGCGCATAGCGCATTTTGATACGGCGACCTTGTACCTGTGGCGGTTGATGTTGATCGGTTGCATCATTCAAGATTTGCGTAAGTTTTGCAGGACTGACTTTGAGATTTGCAGACTCGTAGGCACGATGAATTGACGGATATAGATCGCCAACACCAGTGCCATGTAAAGCAGAAATCAGATGAATCTTCGCCCATGGAATAAAATCAAAACGACGCTCAACGTCCATCTTGACTTGCTTACGCTCATATTCGCTCATGCCATCCCATTTATTAATGGCAATCACCATCGCTCGACCTGCCTCCAGCGCATAGCCAATGAGGTGCAAGTCTTGTTCGACGATACCTTCTCTTGCATCAATCACGATCACAACGACATGCGCATCTTTGATCGCTTGCAAGGTTTTGACGATCGAGAATTTTTCAATCGACTCATCGACTTTCCCTTTACGGCGGACACCTGCGGTATCAATCAAGGTATATTGACGTTCGTTGCGCTCAAAAGGAATATAGATCGAATCACGTGTCGTCCCCGGCATATCAAAGACCACCACACGCTCTTCGCCAAGTAAGCGGTTGACCAAAGTCGATTTACCCACATTTGGACGACCGATCATCGCCAAGCGAAGCCCTGTCTGCTTATCAAGCTCTTCAGGATTTTCATCTTCAGGTACATCGACCAAGACATCTTCGAGCATTTGGGCAATACCACGCCCATGACTCGCTGCCACTTGGATTGGTTCACCGAGCCCTAGCTTATAGAATTCTGCAACAGCGGCTTCGGCATGTGTACCATCGACTTTATTGGCAACGAGATAAACTTTTTTGCCTAAAGTACGTAACTCTCTTGCCACTTGCTCATCAGATGCAAGCAAGCCCGCACGAGCATCAACGACAAATAAAACAATATCTGCTTCATTGATTGCTGTTTGTGACTGCTCTGCCATGTACGCATCAATACCATTTTCGCTTTCACCGATACCGCCAGTATCAACCACGATAAATGATTTGTTTTGATAGCTTGCATCGCCATATTTACGGTCACGTGTTAAGCCTGCAAAGTCCGCAACCAAAGCATCACGACTTTTGGTGATTTGGTTAAAAAGCGTGGATTTCCCAACATTAGGACGTCCAATAAGTGCGATGACTGGTTTCATAAACTATTTAACACGCTAAAAATTTAAAAAAATAAATGCGTTTGATCTAGATTTTACTTGATCAAACGCATTTTAAAGCATTTCAATGTGGTGAAGTGCTTGATGAATTAAAAATAATCTAAAAGGGAATCTCGTAAAACCTAGCGAGTGGTGTAAATTTCAAGGCGCACCTCGCACAGCAACCACAGTGTACATCTAGTACATGAGGATTGCGAGCAAGGAGCAACGCAGAAATTTACCGACGCAGCTGATTTTCGAGGTTCACTGACTTAATTCACCAAATTTTGCCAAACTGTATAGTGCCCTTTGTCCGTTGAAACAAAAAGCAAATTGTCTTCAACACGTAGGTTGTGTACTTGCCCTTTAGTTTCAGCACGACCATGAAGCTGACCTGTGATCGGGTCGATCAAATGTAATACACCATCATAATCGCCAACAACCAAAACGCCACCAAGTAACACTGGATTACTCAAGCCACGATTTAACAGCTGATCATTTTCCCACAATTTTGCGCCGTCTGCGAGATTATATGCGACTAAGCGTCCATCGCTATTGGCAACGTAGACTGCACTTGAGTCTGCAGCAGGGCTAGACAAGCTACTCGCTTTCTCTGTCCAACGTACTTGTTGCGAAGCTAAATCAACCACCGTCACTTGACCTTGATAGCTAACGCTGACCATATTGCCATCGACAACGACTGGACGACTATCAATATCAACTAAACGTGCAATATCTCCACGTCCTTCGCTCACCGCCACACGACGTTGCCAACGAGGCACACCGGTGATCAAGTCAAGCGCATAAACATACGCATTCGCTGTTGCAATACCTACGGTACGACTATCGAGTAAAGTTGGCATCGCATAACCACGTACACTCAGCGGTGTATTTGGCAAGTCAAATGTCCACACCATTTGCCCTGATTCTGCATCATGCGTATAGACTGTACCATCATTGGTAATCGTCACGACACGGTTTTGCTCAATCAACGACGGACTCAAAATCGAACCTGAAAGTTGTTGTGTCCAAAGCGTTTCGCCAGTTTGTGCATTCAAGGCAACTAGTTTCCCTTGACGACTACCAACTACAGCCACATTGCCACCAACAGATACACCTGCAGTTAAGTCTTTGGTTGGACGCACTTCCCAAAGTTGTTTTTTGCCATCGTATGCAGCCACTTCACCATCTGGATCTGCGCTGTAAAATACATTATTAGCACGATCAAGCTGTAAGTGTAGCGAATCATGTTTCGGGCTCGACGATACAGTATTCGAAAATACTTTATTTAAAGCCTGAGTCGCTTGAATTTTTGGTAATGGTTTTGGCTTCGCCTCTTCGACTTTGATCCCACCTTTACTGGCACAGCCAATCAATGCCAAAGACAAGACGGTTGCAGCAAAAGGAAGTTTGATCATATTTTTCATGTCTTAAGACTCACTCGCAGTATTTTCAGTCGGGGTACTTTGTTCAGCACTTTCTGCTTCGGCAGTGCTCACAGTAGGTGTAGCGCCTTGGGCCGGTGTCTGAATTGGGCTTTCAATTTCAGGATCTTCCACCATTACGCCGACATTTGCCAATTTAATTTGTAATAATTCACGGACTTGCTTACGTTCTACCAACACATCCCACGCCTTTTTGTAAGACTTTTGTGCATCAGCGATTTTTTTCTGCGCGACAAAAATATCACCGCGTGCTTCTTCTACTGTTGGGATAAAGCTCTCAAGTTTAACTTGATCTAAAGTTTTTAACGCTTGATCAAGCTGATTCTGGTCGATTTGCGTATAAGCCAAACGTACATTCACAATCGCTTTCAGCCCTTCGTCATCAACTTTGCTAGTCTGTGCAGCCGTCAGAATTTTGGTAGCATGAGCATAGCCTTTTTTTTCATACGCCAATTTTGCAAGTACCAGTTGCGCCTGTACCGCTTGCGCACTATCAGGGTTTTCTTGAATTAACGCATTGGCATCAGCTTGAAGCTTTTTGTAGGCTGCATCATCACTACTGGCATTCTCTTGCTGATTCAGAATTTCTTGGAACTGCGCAGTACGATTACTCGCCTCAATCGCTTGTTTCTTATTCCACCACTGCCATGCAAAAAATGCACACAGCGCCAAAAGCACACCAATAATAATTGGCGAGCCGTACCGCTTCATAAACGACTTGAGCTGTTCTTTCTGTTCTTCGTCAGTCATTGCTACCATGAATCTATCCTTTACCCATTTGGGCGCTACGCTAAGAAAAACCTAGCGGAAAAATATTAATTAACAAAAGTGGCGGTTAAAAATGATGCAAGCTCAGCGATTGCAATCTGTTGCTGATCAGCAGTCTGTAAGTTTTTCACCAAAACCTGTTGATCTTGCCATTCTCGCTCACCCAAAATCAAGGCGAATTTTGCACCTGATTGATCGGCTTTTTTCATTTGGCTTTTCATACTGCCTTGCGAGCCTGTTTTTAGGCGAATTGAAGATTGTACCTGTTCAAACTGATCACGCAACTGCTCAGCAAGTACCAATGCTTTACCTTGATATGCAGGCTCTGCCAATAGAAACACATCACAGTCCGTCGCAGTTTCAGTGAGTTGCTGTTCGAGCAAGAGTAACAAACGCTCCATACCCATCGCAAAACCAACCGCAGGCACAGATTGATCCGCCTTGCCTTTCAACTGCCCAACCAAGCCATCATAACGACCGCCTGCACAGACTGTACCTTGCGAGCCAAGATGTGTGGTCGTCCATTCAAAAACGGTTTTGTTGTAATAATCCAAGCCACGAACGAGTTTTTGATTGATGACAAATTGAATCCCTGCATCAGTCAAATATTGTTTGAGCTGCTCAAAATGATTCAGACTGTCTTCTTTTAAGAAGTCATGTAGCTTTGGTGCATCGGCAATAATTTTTTGCGTCGATTCAATTTTTGAATCCAAAATACGTAGCGGATTGGTGCTTAAACGACGTTGTGAATCTTCATCTAACGCTTCTTTGTGTTGCTCTAAATACGCAACTAAGGCATTGCGATATTCGGTACGCTCATCGACCTCGCCTAGCGTGTTCAGTTCAAGCTGTACTTTGTCCGCCACGCCCATACGTTGCCAAAGACGTGCCGTCATCAAGATCACTTCGGCATCCATATCAGGGCTTGCCACACCAAAAGTTTCCACACCGAATTGATGAAACTGACGATAGCGACCTTTCTGCGGTTTTTCATAGCGAAACATCGGTCCGACATACCAAACCCGAGGTGTCGCACCACGCAGTAAATTATGCTCAAGCATCGCTCGCACACAACCTGCTGTCCCTTCAGGACGCAAAGTCAATGATTCTGGCGGATTACCCTTGTCTAAAAAGGTATACATTTCCTTTTCAACAATATCGGTTGCATCACCGATCGAACGCTTGAATAAATTGGTCTGTTCAACGATCGGTAAACGGATTTGCTGATAGCCATACGCATCCATCAAAGCCGATAAATGTGCTTCTAGCTTGCGCCAAGCAGGCGTTTGGTTGGGTAGAAAATCGTTAAACCCTTTAATTGCAACAATTGAACTCATGATCTGTTTAACACACTTTTAAATACGCTATTTCAATACACGACCTTCATGAACTATTTCATTAAAGATCTAAATTACTTAGAACTGGTGCGGATAATCTCTTTCGCTTTCGCTTCTTCCGAGAGTTGAATACGATGACGCACCATGCTTTCAATTTCATCCACCAATTGATCGGTGTCGATCAAATGACTCTTTTCACCATTTTGATAGACCAATGATCTTGGACTTGCACCAACCACACCGATATCCGCTTCTTTAGCTTCACCCGGTCCATTGACCTTACAACCAATCACCGATACATCCATTGGCACACGGACATCTTCCAGACGCTCTTCAAGCTTTTGCATGACTCTGATCACGTCAAACTCTTGGCGTGAGCAGCTTGGACAAGCAATAAAATTAATGCCGTTCGAACGTAAACTTAATGATTTTAAAATATCAAAACCAATTTTCACTTCATCTTCTGGCTCAGCAGCGAGTGAAATACGCATGGTATCGCCAATGCCTTCGAGCAGTAGCCCACCGAGTGCAATCGCTGATTTGACCGTACCTGTACGATATATCCCTGCTTCGGTGACACCGAGATGCAGTGGATTATCAATCTGCTTGGACAATAACCGATAGGCATCCATGGTCAGAAACACATTCGATGCTTTGACGCTGACTTTGAACTCATGAAAATTTAAACGGTCTAAAATATCAATATGGCGCATTGCCGATTCAAGCAGTGCCTCACCTGTCGGCTCACCATATTTCTTTTGCAAATCTTTTTCTAATGAACCTGCATTGACGCCTATGCGCATGGAAATATCATGATGACGTGCCGCAGCAACCACTTCTCGGATTTTATCTTCAGAGCCAATATTGCCAGGGTTAATACGTAAACAATCCGCACCATGATCGGCAACGGCTAAAGCGATCTTATAATCAAAATGAATATCTGCGACCAATGGCACTTCGACTTGCTTGCGGATTTTCCCGAAAGCCTCAGCAGCTTGCATAGTCGGCACAGATACTCGAACAATATCAGCACCTGCATCTGCACAGCGTTGAATCTGTGCAACCGTCGCATCGACATCGCAAGTTTCGGTATTGGTCATAGTCTGCACAGAGATTGGCGCATCACCACCGACATAGACCGAACCAACACGGATTTTACGTGTTGGACGACGTTGAATTGGATTGACGATCATGATGCGAACCTCTCAAAGATGAAACTTTATAGTGTCAAGGATTAAGGTGACAATCTAAAGTCAGCAGAACCGCTCGCATTGGTATAGCTAGTTAATGCGATATCTTCATTATTTAATTTGAGTTTTACAGCTTGTGCATCATCAAGGCGAATACTAAAAGGTGCCTGTCCTGATAATGTCAAACTTTCACTTTGACGACCTTGCGCCAAAGTATTGCCCGATGCGTCTTGGATCATCACTGACGTTGGGCGACTAAAATCCAATAGCAACTGATCACCAGTACCCGATGCTGTGGTCGCACCCACACCTGCTGAATCAAATTCAATGATTTCTACGCCATTTGCATTATCTACAGGTTGAGTTTGATTATTCTTACTCATCCATTTTGAAACTAACGACCAAAGTCCCCACACCACGGCAATGATCAATAGCAATAAAACAATGCGTTTCAGCCATGTATTTGAACCACGACGCTTACCACGAGTCAGACGTCCCATCGACTTAATCGGAGAATCTTTTAAGGTATGACTTGAAGTTAAGCCTGTATCAGTGCTGTATATTTCATCAAAGCGTTGAATCAGTGCTGTAGCATCTGCGTTGAGAAACTTTGCATAAGCACGATAATAGCCTTTGATAAAAGGCGCTTGTGGCAAAGACTGATAGTCATCTTTTTCTAATGCCACTAACTGCTTTTCCGAAATTTTTAGCTCTTGTGCTACTTCAGACAGCTCTTTCCCTTGCGACATGCGAACTTGACGCAAATATTCACCCGGACGCTGTGCACTGCCTATGCTCGAAGGCGTTGAAGATTTATTTTTGGGTGTATTCGTATCTATTTCCATACCGCCTCAGAACTCTGTTTTAACTCTAAATATCGTTTATATTCCTGACTATCAGGAAACTGTGCTCGCAGTTGATTGGCAAGTACTTGCATGCCTAAATCATCATGACGAGCTCGTGCTAGACGTAGCCCAATCCAAAGTGCACGTGCTCCTTGACTGGCTTGCCCCGTATAGCGGATATAATCTTCATACATCTGCCCCGCCAATGTAAAGCGTTGCTGAAAATAAAGCAATTCGGAAAGCTCTAAGCGTGAGATCAATGAGTCACGATTGGCTTGCAAGGCTTGGGTAAAGGCTTGTTCCGCATTGGCATTGTCACCGACTTTCAGATAGGTACGTCCCAAATTTTCAAGTGCCGCATAACGTTGTGTATAGCCTAGTGTTGCACCTGCCACTTTGAACTGTGCAATCGCTTCAGGATAGCGGTCACGAAGATACAAGTATGCACCATAGTTATTTCGTGCTTGGGCATGCGACCCATCAATGGAAATCGCACGTTTAAAATACTCTTCTGCTTTTGCCATATTGGTCGGGCTACCTTCTTGTTGTAGCAAGACACCCATCATCAGGTTGGCTTCGACAGAACGTGAATCTGTATTTAACGCCTGATCAAGCTCTTGTTTGGCTTTATCCAGCTCACCTGTACGAATATATTCAGCTGCCAGTTGTGTACGCAGTTGTACTGCTTTTGCAGGATCTTTTTCCCCAAGTCGGGTTGCAGGTGTCGTGGTTACACAGCCAGACATCACGATCAAAGCACTGAGTGCAACCGCACCTAATGTAGATTTTAATACTGTTTGCCCCATTGGGTTAAAACGAGTAACCATCATTCAAACAAAGACCTCAATATTTTCATCGCTTGTGACTCACATTTCCATCAGATCAATGCGTTATGAATCACTTTGTGTTCTTAAAATTTCATTGTGCTGACTGGCGATTTTCTGCTTCCATTTCTCAGCACGACGTGTCCGATCCGCAACTTGCCCCACCAACTGACCACATGCTGCATCAATATCGTCGCCACGTGTCTGACGAATGGTACAGACAAATCCTGCATCTGACAAAGTTTTTTGAAATGCCATAATACGATTTCGACTCGACCGTCCATAAGGCGCATGCGGAAATGGATTAAACGGAATCAAATTGATTTTACTTGGTAAATCTTTTAATAGTTTTAATAATTGTAACGCATGCTCAGGTTTGTCATTCACACCATCGAGCATGACATATTCAATGGTAACGTGCTTACGACTACTTTCATTACCATCTTTTGCCAAGTAGCGTTGGCAAGCTGCAATCAATTGCTCTAGCGGATATTTTTTATTGATCGGCACGAGCTCATTACGCAGTGGATCATTTGGCGCATGCAGAGAAATCGCTAATGCAACGTCGATCGTCGCAGCCAACTTATCAATCATCGGCACCACACCTGAAGTCGATAAAGTCACTCGACGCTTAGACATGCCATAAGCAAAATCATCAAGCATCAATGACATTGACGCAACCACTGGATCAAAATTCAGTAATGGTTCACCCATACCCATCATCACGACGTTTGTCACGGTGCGAGTACGATCACCAACAGGCACGCCTTCCATATAAGATTGATTTGCCACCCAAAGCTGACCGATGATTTCCGCAGGGGTTAAGTCACGTTGAAAGCCTTGTTTGCCTGTTGAACAAAATGAACAATCCAATGCACAGCCTACTTGTGAGGAAATACATAAAGTCTTACGTGCACCAGTTTTATCGTCTGCAGGAATCAACACCGTTTCGACTAGAGAACCATCTCCATCACCAACACGAAACACCCATTTTCGGGTACCATCTTTGGAATAGTGACGATGTACCACTTCAGGCGCTTGAATCTCTGCAATATTGATCAGCTTTTCTCGAAGTTTTCCTGAAATATTGGTCATTTCTTCAAAATCCGTCACGCCAAACTGGTGAATCCATTTCATCACCTGTCCTGCACGAAACTTCTTTTCACCGATTTTTTCAAAAAAAGCTTCTAGCTCAGCACGTGTCATACCCAACAAATTGGCTTTTGACGAATTCACTTGCACTGTTTTTGATACAGCTTGATCCTGCACCATTTTTTTCTGCACAGTTTTTTCCTGCACAGTCGCATCTTGCGCAAGCGTAGAAATGGATTGAGCTGTGTTCATGCAAAACCTGCCATGCAATATGAGGGGCGATAAATGAAAGTGATCAATAAAAATATTGAAGGATAAATCGAGGGCGCAAATTATATCCGTTTTTCACCGTTTACCCTAGTGAAAAACAAAAAAGCTAGATAAGTATAACACTGATCTAGCTTTATCACGATGAGATTTGTTTGCTAGGCAAGACGCACTACACAAACACCATCCCGATCGAATTAACGCGTACGAGCTGCAATCTCGTCTGCATTAAAGAAGTAAGCGATTTCACGCTCAGCAGATGCAACTGAGTCAGAACCGTGAGCAGCATTTTCATCGATGCTTACAGCGAAGTCTGCACGGATTGTACCAGGAGCCGCTTCTTTAGGGTTTGTTGCACCCAAGATTTCACGGTGCGCAAGTACTGCGTTTTCGCCTTCAAGTACAGATACAACAACAGGACCAGAAGTCATGAATGCAACGAGGTCATTGAAGAAACCACGTTCTTTGTGCTCTGTGTAGAAACCTTCCGCATCAGCTTGAGAAAGCTGCTTGTATTTCATTGCAACTGGCTTAAGACCAGCTTTTTCGAAACGTGCAACGATGTCACCGATGTGGTTTTTGCCTACAGCATCAGGTTTGATGATAGATAAAGTACGTTCAATCGCCATGATTGGCTCCTTAAATGTCTAAGAACTGGATAGGGTCTGTTGGTATTTCAACCATGCATTGCGTTATCAGCTAAAACCACATAAACAAGGCATGAAACGAAGGGAATGGTCACTCCCTTGCCAAGTTTCATAACGAAGTTTATGGCTGTTTTAGCTATAACCCTTCGGGACAAGGAAGCTTTTTGACGCTACGTCGTTATGAACGAATCATTTAGAAGTACTAAACTTCTTCATTCATGCCTAGTATCGCCTACAAAGCTTCCATTGTCGCAAGCATCTGTGAAATGCCAGCAGACCCTCATAAAAACGGAAAATTTGGCGCATTATATACGAGCGATAGGCGCAAGATATAGTGCAATTTGTCTTGATTTTTGATTCAGTCTAAACTTTTTCGACAAAATGCAAATGTATTAGTGCGTGATTTGACACAAAAAGCTTTCACCAATGAAGTTAACGTGCTTCGTCAATCCATGCCATTTGAATGGCTTCTAAAATACCTTCGCTGGATTTGTTTGGATCATCTTCGAAGTCAGGTAATTCACAAATCCAACGGTGCAAATCGGTAAAACGAATATATTGCGGATCGACATCTGGGTGCGCTTCGTAAAGCTCAATCGCAATATCAATCGAATCTGTCCAACGGAGTGCCATAGCTTAGCCTTTATTTATATTTACAAAGTCAATTTACGAGATCAATGCAAGCTACTTTAACAAAATTCGACACAGACGCAATGCTTATCCCATATCAAACCAAGTTTCATTAAACCAGTGATTCAATTTTTATCTTTATGATTTGATGGATTGGCTAGTGCGGCTCAAAGCACCACCCCAAGCATCGGCGCACACCACAACGTCAGCATCGCCACCATAAAACCAATACTCGCCCCAACGATCACATCCGTCGGATAATGCAAACCCAAGATCATACGTGACAAGCCTACCAAAATGGTAAATGGCAACATGATCGCAAGTAACACGGATTCAATACTACCCAAGACTGTACATGCCAAAACTGCGTGTAAAGTATGCCCTGACGGAAAGCTAAAGTGGTCAAGCGGACGCTCACCCAAACTAATCACTTGATGCACCTGATAAGGACGTGGACGCACAGTATGACGTTTTAAGAGTTTATAAATCAGCGTCCCGACACTGCCTGCAAGGATGATATAGATCACTTGGCTAAAGTACGCCAAGCCATTCATGCCCCATACGATGGCAAGCATGATGTACCAAAATGCACCGTCACCAAGACGACTTACCGCTTTAAAAAATTTTGCCACATAAGGATGTGATGACCAATGATTGAGATAAACACAACCTCGTGAATCCCAATCTAGAATCGCTTTTTGCGCAACTTTTATCTTATTCATGCGACTACTCCTTGATCCGTTGTGATCAGCTTAAATAGTGCGACCATGCTTTTATCGCACCGTGATTTATTTTTAATCTCATCTTCCAATATCAACGCTCAACTGCCAAAACAAAACTTAAAACTGCACATACATAGTTGGTTTTTTGGCATATTGCAATAATGCGTCTTCAAAATCCGCCACAGGACGATCCCAACCACAATCAGCCACTTTTTGCCCTGCAATCTGTCCCATATGCGCCAAGTCTTTCAATGATGGTAAGTTGAGCAAAGTCTTTTGCCATGCTTGTTTGTCCGCAAATGGAAGCAACCAACCTGTACGACCATGTTCAACCATCAGCGCAGGCGCAGCATAGTTATATGCCAATACAGGCAAGCCACTAGCCAATGCCTCAAGTACGACATTGCCAAAGGTATCGACTTCACTAGCAAATAAGAATACGTCCGCACTGGCATAGCACATTGCCAACGCCTCACCCATCTGTGCACCCATAAAGGTTACATCAGGATATTGTTTTTCCAAGTCTTCACGGATTGGGCCATCACCAACCACCACCATTTTCAGCTTCCGTTGTGGTTGATATTTTTTTAGTTCTTGATAACTTTTAAGAATAAACGGCACTTCTTTTTCGGGTGAAACTCGCCCCACGGATAACAGCACTGTGGTATTGTCATCTGCCTGCCACTGGCGACGAAGACCCGAGCTACGCAAGTTGCGGTTAAAGCGCTGATTATCCACACCACGACTAATAATTCGCATCGGACAGCGTAATCCAAACTCATCTTTTAACACTTGACGGGTATCTTCACTTGGCACAAGTGTCAAATCCGTTTGATTGTGAAACCATTTTAGATATTGGCGGACTGGTCGAACCAAAAATGCCATATCAAAATAACGACTAAAATCATGAAATGAGGAATGAAATCCACTCGAAATTGGGATATTTCGCAATTTGGCTTGATTGAGTGCTGCCAATCCAAGCGGTCCTTCAGTCACGATATGCACAATGTCTGCTTTAAATTGATCTAGCGCCTGACCGATTTTAAAAATCTGTGGCCAGCCAAATTGCATCTGCGGATATTTTGGAATCGACTGCGAACGTACTACACACTCTTGATCTGGGTAAAAGCTATGATTTTTTTCACTTTGCTGTGGACGGATCAATAAGATTTTATGCCCACGACGTTGTAAACCTTTGGTCAGTTGCATTACGGAGAGGGATACACCATTAATCTCAGGTGGCCAAGTTTCAGTGACGATAGCAATACGCAACTTACGTGCAGGAAGCTTTGACTCATTTTGTTGGTTTTTATTTTGTTGCAACTTTGCTTGCGCATAATCCAGCACAATTGCTGATTGATTGGTCATTCATCTGTCCAAGTTAGTTTTCTTATTCTGCGATATTAAACTTGGAATTTGACCATTTCATGATCAATTGATGACAGTTTTTTGACAAAAATCGGGGTTATAGCTCCACTTTTTGCTGTATTTTCCATCTAGCTCGCCACTCCAAATCTGCACAAATTAGCGTCGTTGGAAGCACCACGATCAAAAGAAACAACCCCAAGAGAATCAGTGTCCCGATGCGAAATACTCCAAAAATCAATAACGGCGACCATGTCAAAGCTGCTAAAGCACCACACTTGTGATAATGACTTCGACGCATATTTTCCTGTGGATCGCCTAACAACTTATAGAATATTTTTGAAGTCAAATACGCAGGAATAATACCAATCACATAACCCACGACCAATGCAACACACATGAGCGCCAACATCGGAAAAATAATTGACGGTGTGATTAAGCCAATGAGAAACTGAAGCGGATCATCTAAGAAAAATAAAATATGAAAGCTAATCACGATGATAAACGTCGCAATCGCTGGTGCGAGTCGAAACCGATTCCATGTTTTTGTCATATTTATCCTTTTAAATAAAAAAGGCTTCCGTAGAAGCCTTTTTCATATTTTTTACAGGAAATTATACCGTTAAATCTTTAATCCTTTCACTTGAACCATTCTTCTTCACAGATTCAATACCATTATCACGTGATGCTGCACTGGTGTAGTATTGGCTGGTGCAAATGATCTGATGATTCGCCGCTTTTAAATTGAAATATGGTTTATCATTTTTTGCCACTTTACGGTCATAGCGTGCATCATCGCCACGATTCTTTTGCACAGAAACAATACCATTCATCGCAGAAGCTTTGGTTTTGTAAAGCTCGCTGGTGAGAATAATCTCTGAATTGCCTGCTTTGAGTACAAATTTAAACTGTCCGTCTTTTGCCTTATCGACTTCAAAGTATCCTGCCATTTTGAGCTTTCATTAGGGTCTGTTGACATTTCACAGATGCTTGCGACAACGGATGTTTTTTAGGCGATACTAGGAATGAATGAAGAAATTTAGTCATTCTAAATGATTCATTCATAACAACGTAGCGTCAAAAAACATCCTTGTCCCGAAG
>NZ_JAYROT010000083.1:0-8004 GCF_041911495.1 Acinetobacter sp.
AATGGCATTCTTGGACCAACCAAAACAGATGGCTCAAATCGAACCATTCAAATGAGTCCGCAAGTTTATTTTGCGTTCGTTCAGCAAAAGCAACGATCATTTAAACACTCAGAATTTGTATTTTGCAACCGAGAAGGCAAAGCATTGGATTATAGGGCAGTAAACCGACGAGTTTGGCATCCTTTGCTAAGGTATTTGGGGCTTGAGCCTAGACGTGCCTATCAGAGTCGGCATACTGCAGCAACGCTGTGGCTGTCGGCAGGAGAAAATCCAGAGTGGATCGCAAGACAACTGGGTCATTCGACCACGGAGATGCTATTTCGAGTTTATAGTCGATATGTTCCGAATATGACACGACAAGATGGTAGTGCTTTTGAGGCAATGCTCAATGAAATTGATCATCTGGAGAACGTATCATGAGTCATACTATTTTCGATAAATCATATTATAGTGATGTGGTGGTAAGCCGTCTCGCCGATCAAATTGCACGAGAGCTGATTGATGAATTTCACATTTTAGCGGTCAATAATCTCGCGTTTTTACTGGAAGGTGCATGCTTTATGAATGATCATCAGGTGTTGCGCATTTGGATTCAAGCAATGATTGATCAGTTTAAAGACAGCTATATCGTTGAGGATCTGATTCTTTTTATTCGGCATCAATTTATGATCTTAGCCAAAATCATTTGAAATATCATAATAAATCGAAGAACCCAAATTCTTCGATTTTTTATTTGTTGGTGCTAAATTAACATCGAGATAAAAACCGATACTGATCAAAGTTGTAATTGTTCTTAATTTTAAAACCCCTCTTTATTCAGAAGTTGTGCCGCTTGTTTTAATCGGGCAGGTGAAATATGTTGTGCATTACAACGGTGAATAAATTGGTCATACTCGGCATTGCTGAGTAAAATATGGACTTGGTGCTTTGGAGAGTGATTAGCCAATAATTTCTGCAAAATTTTAATCATGAAGTGCTTCATAAAAATCCTTAAATAAAGAAGTGGATAGCATTCTCATGAGGTCTATATTCAAGAAATTTAGCACGAGCCAAGAGCATAGTTTTTATTTTTTGCATCGCATTGAATACAAAAGCTATTCGCTTAAAAATTCGTGTAGCGCGTGGTACAGGATTATTTCAAGTTTGGGATGATTTTTCCGACTTACGTGTATAAAGTTGGATACATAATTCTAAGCGAGCACATCAATACTACAAAGAATATGAGCAATAATAACAGATGGGAGCGATCAGCTCCGATCTGTTTGTGGTTTTGCATTAGCACACTATATTCAATGTGGTACTCCTCATAAATTCAATCAGAACTTAGATTTCCAACGTTAATCCCTTGGGACGACCAATGCAGGCTAAATGCAAACAGAACTTAAAAGCAGCAAGTGCCTTGTTATTCTTATTTGAAAATAGCTGTAAGCGAATATGTTGCAATGTTGAATCATGAGGAGACGGATTCGATCGAGCCAATGCATGCAGTAAGGGCTGTTTTTTTGCATCTAAAACGTTATCGAGCGCTTGACCGCGGACTTGCCAAAACTGCTGAGGAAACAATCCCTGACTTTGTGCATAAAACAATTCGAGTTGATCAATTTTATTACTTGCGTATTGAATACCTGTGTGTGAAAGCGATACTCGATTGAGAAAAGTCTGAAGTACAGAGCGAATTTGGTCAGGATTATTGATAAAAATTGACTGAATCTTATCGAAGAAATAACGACATGCCTGAATATCTTCAGCGGTATCTATTTTTGTTGGAATGAGAGAATACTTCGCTTTGCGATCAATTAATCTTGGAATGTGCTTATTTGAAGTAATTGCGCTTAATATCTTGGCATTGTCGTACCACTGTTTTACCAGTTCATGCGTTAGACACATCTCATCGGCGACCTGTTGCGGGTTTTGATACGCATCGAGTAGCGTGAGGCATTTATAAAAATAGTCCACAGTGATTTTGGATTCACTTGTCCCAGCAAAATAATCACTGTAATCGTGAGGAGCTGTTTGTACTAGACCATGCCTCATGATCTGAGAAGCATTTGTTTGCGCCCAGCTAGTTTGATCATGCAGCAATAACTGGCTTAACTGCGTGGCGTGTCGATTGAAATTAAATTTTCTCGTGTCTTTCGCTTGATTTAAAAACGCAAAATCACGGTGGTATCCCATCAACTTTTTAGCCAAGTGATTTTCAATATCGGGATGATATTTTAATAGCCTATGCCCAGCAATGAGGTAACTCAAGTGGATGTAACTTTTAAATGTTTCACTCGGATCGATATGTCCGAGTAAATGTGCAATTACAAACCAATGATTTTGCCCCTGTGGCGAGCGGAGTAGTTCCTTACGAATCAAGGTATATTCAGCCTCTGTATAATCTGTTAATTGTTGTACAAGTGGCTCGTATTCACAGTTGAGGAGCAATGCCAGATGATTTGCTGCAGTATGACGAAATGAATGGAAAGAATAATCATGCTGCGTGAATAAGTCGTTCATGATTTTTTTAAAGGGGGTAGTCACGCTATGTTTATTGAGTTTGCTATCGTCATTCCATGAATGAAATAAATAAGACTTGCCTTGACGAGACAACCGTTGTTCTACTACGTAACGATGAAATAACTGATATTCATCCGCTTTTAATAAGCAATATGCAGGGATGATGCGTTCAGCACTGTCGGTTTTCAGCTGGTGCAGATTGCCTTGCTTTTTTGAGCCGAAAGGACGAACCCAAATGGATAAATCACGTAGCCCTTCGATGTCGTTCAGACGTAGGCTGAGAATTTCATTGATTCGCATACCTGTTCGATAAGCGAGACTATAAATCATCTTTAAATTTTGATAATGGTATTCTTCGATTGATTGTTCTTTATAGAGAATATCTAGTTTTTGTAGGCATGCCTGATAGGTTTGGGGAGCGATAATTCGTGCTCGTGGTCTATTTTGGACGGATATCGATTCGAGTTCGAAGGCGTCAGCTTGAAAAACTTTTTGTTGAAATCGGTGAAAACGTTTCAGCATCCTCAGCGTTTGCCCTTTGGATTTAAACTCAGGTTGTTGTGCTTCGTCTGCAAGGCGAGTATTTGTGATGATATGTCGATAAATATTATTCACAATCGTATTCATATCGTCATCTGCTGCAAGATACTGCAAAGAATGACTTAGCCAAGGCTCGGCAATACGCGTGTAGTAGGTATAAATTGAACTCTCTTTGAGTGGCAGATCATGCTTGAAAGATTTTTCGAATTGATCCGCTGTAAAATTGAAACATGCTGCAAGTTGTTTCACTTTTACCATTTGTGGTTGATACAGGCTGATTAGCCAGAGCACCATTCGCTTACTGAATTCATTGAATTGATCTGCATGTTCAAGGCAATAATCAATGATCAGTTGGGGAATATTTGCGGAAGTTTTTGACTTGCGGATGAGGTTGAGCATGTCTTTATGAATTTTGATCACAGCATTCACTGCTTGCCCTAGATTTGACAGCGTTGAATTTTTACCTTGGGGGCGATGATCGATATTTTGATCATCTTGATGATCTTTGTGGTGGTCGTCTTTGATTTTGAATTGCGGTTGTATAAATTTTTGAAATTCCGTTTCAGACAATCCGCAAGTCTCAATATTTTCAATCAGACATTGCGCAAGTGCTGGATCAATATCCGCATTTGGCAGTTGCATCCAGTTGAAATTCGCATTGTCCCGTAAAAATTTATAGCTTTGATTTGTAAAGGATATCTGTAACTTATTAAAAATCAGCTTGAGATAATCTTCGATATTGAGATCAATATGCGGAATTTGACGAATATAAAAATGAATAAGCCACAGCCGCGTGATCTGATCGGGGACAAAGTGACGTGATTTTCGAATGGTTTTTTCATCGATGTAAAGATCACCATAAGTGCTTGAAAGTGGTTCGAGAAAGATAATATTCATTGAGCCAATCGCTCTTATGTCTTTCGGTGCGATTAAATGCTCGAGTAAAGCGGTTAATGATGCTTTATGATTTAAGCCCGAAAAAAGTATGGCAGAGATCAGAATATTTCCGACAATTTCATTATCTGTAAATGTTGTACTGTCTTTGGTCAAAATCCAATAATCCCAAAGTTTCTCGATGATCTCATCAATGTGATGTCCATTCTCAAACCATGAAAATGTAAAAACGGGCTGGTCTCTTACCATGTCGAAGGTTAGGATGGGCAAGGGCAGTGGCTCATCACGCGTTTGGTTGATTTTATTCACATAAGCTCTGAAAAATTCATGGGCATATTTCTTCCATGCCAAATTAGTAGCTTTGCGCTTGATGATTTCATAGACTGCTGGATAGAATGATTCAGGATGTTGCTGATGAAGAAAGTCGTTTTCCTGAAAATATTGTGTTAATTGTTGCTCCACATCCTGCCGTAGTGCATCTTCACGCTCAATGCGACGTGCTTCGCGACGTTTTGCGGCATAAAGTGCTTCAGGTTTGGTTTGACTACTGCGTGAGGACATTTACTTCAATCCCTGTGATTTCAAAATGGTCTTTCATGTTTTCGAGACGATCTGCAATGCTGTAAAACTGATGCAGAGATAGACTTGAATAAGGGTGTGCAGCTTCTTGTTGCATTGGCTCATGACCGAATAATGCTAGGATTTCGGGCTCTGAAATCTTTTCACTGAGAAAAGCACGGGCAGTATGTCGATGCCAGTTGGGGTGCTCTAAACCAAGTTCAAAATTGAAATTTTTAACCAAAGTGGGACTTAATGTTTTCCATTTTTCATCATGAAAAAGATGTAGCAATGGTCGTTGATTATTTAAGACTTGTTGTACATGCTGTATAACGTGACACTCTGTGATGCCAACTTCTAATTCTACAAACCGAAGAAATTGAATAAATTTTTCGACCTCGGTGACAACAAACTGACTGAGTGGAATTAAGCGTCCGTGACTTTGCCGACCACCAACCTCTTTGTCTGCAACGATCAGAATTTTCCGCTTAAAATTGAAATGACAGAGAAAGCCAGGAAAATCGGAAACGGGTCGTGCGGCAGTAAACAGTAATAAAAAATGCCACATCCAAACACTGTAATGGTTCAAGATGCTGATCCAATCCTCAACATTTTGCATAAATATTTTTGCTTTGAGGGTAGCAAAAATATTTTTGACTACAATTTTTGTCGGTGCTTTTCGGCTACCAAAACAGTCCTCTGAATTAGATGAAATGTCATCATATTCATTTGAAAGACGCTCACATAAACCTTGTAACGTGCCGACATATTTTTGATGCAGATGATTAATGTTGTGGTGGCAATACGATATTGATGATGATTTATTTGCATCAATTCCTGTCAGTATGTCGGCTAACTGCTTATTTCCAGTTTGTTGCAAGATGGTTTGATGTAATAGGGAGCTTAGTTTGCTGACTGATAATGCAGGGATCTGTAAATCAGCTCTGAGCTGTTTTAGGTATTTAGATAGATCATCTTCAGAAACAACATGTGCGCTCCGTAATGCCGTGATAAATGCATTTGGAATGGGAATATCGAGATAAATACTTTGATTAAGTAGACCTGTAGGGTACGCAAAGTTTTTATTTTCAAACACAGAAAACCGAGTGCGCAGAAAATACAGATCATTGAATTGAGTGAGTTGCTGTCGATCATTGAGTTTTTTTACGCGCTTACTTTGTAGTCGTAGCCACTCTTTGACAGGATTGCCGGTAATAAAAGCTAACATCAGGATCAGTGGAGTTTTGGCATGTATCCCTTTGGGCTGAGTAAAGTCGAGATAAAGTCTGTTGAGTAGGGTGCTTATACTGCTACGATTTGGGAAAAGGCTGCTAGATGGCAATTGATGTTCTTTGCGTTGAATATGTTTTGCTACAAGTGGTAGCACATAGGCTTGGGTGGATTCGGAATATGTTGCAAGTGGTGTGACGGACGAGGGATCAACCAGTATTTGACGGCTATCCTGATCATCGAGCTGTTTTTCAACATTGAGCGCCGTTGATTTTGCACCTTTTATGATCTCCGAACTTTCTTCGATCAACTGATCTTCGTCGAGATACTCATGCAGTAGCTTTGTATTTGAGCTTGCTCGTGCAATTTTTGCTTTACTCTGTAAAACGTATTTAAAGGTAATACGAAAACTATTGATGAGATTGCGCTCAAATTCATCTGACGGTTCTAGATCACTTAAGTAATTTACAAATTCTTTTAGGCTGAGTTCGGGATGATTCAGATGTTGCTGCCAGAAGCGCTGATAAGCCTCAGAATTTTGATAATGCTTTTTGTTGTTTAATGCCCGATTTGCTGCACGCATACGCTGAAATAATCGTAAGACGGTATTTAGATGGTCAGTATGTTCGGCTTTAAATAACTCGGGTTTTATATCAGGTAATGCGATTAAATAGAGTGCTGCTTTAATCACAAGCACATTCCATTGTAATACGTGCTGATCTGTAATTTGGGCAATCGAGTTGATGTACCAAGTGATGGGGGCACTCGAAACTTTATGCTGTCTTGATGCAACCAAAGCTTCTGGGTTTTGAATGCAATCATTGCTGGGAAGATCAAAAACAAAGCCATCTAAATTCAGACCACTTAAATACTCCTGGGTTTGAATATGTTTCAGTAAATCTGCCACATATTGAATATGTGCATCACGTTGGTTTTTCTCATCGGAAAAGAGGGTTTCTAATGTATTTTTTAATGATACTTCTCGATTATCTAATTCATCATGAAAGGAATATTTCATTTTAAGCTCCAAAGTTGTTCTGCATTTAACTCAAAGTTTGGATCATTAAGAAGTTGATAAATAAGCGGACTACTTAGCTCGAGTTCAATAAGCACATCATTTCTTTCTTGCTTTAATTTTTTTAGCCGGTAATTGAGTTGATTTCGATTAAATGATAATTCTTTTGCAAGTAAGTCCATGCTCATTTTTGAGTGCAGTTTGAACGAATGACATTTATTGTGTTTAAGAATAAGTTCAGGGGAAATGTGCTTATTTATTAAATTAAGCAAACGATTAGGATTGATAAGATCAATATTAAACTGAAAATTAGAAATAAATTTAATAAACTCATGACTTGTTATTTTCTTTAATTCATTAATTAGATTGTCGTCAGGGTGGTTATATATTCTGAGATTTATATATTTTGGTGGTTTATTTTTATAATATAAATACCAATGAAATAAATTTGTAATGTAATAACAATTGCTATGTGGATCTTCAAATACAATCAAGTCTGAGCTAGTATGAAGCAGAGGTAGATCCGTTTTTAGCGCTTTAAATATCTCAAAATAACAATGATAAATTCCAAAAAACTCTGGATGAACAAAAATTTCTGTCTTATGCCAGAGTCTAGTTTTTGTGGTTTTCGGTTTGCCGAAAACTGAATTGAAATCATGGTTGTTGATGATACGCCTCATGTTGAAGATGAAGTAATGATCATACTTTTATATTTTTTAATATAATAAAACAATATCTGATTATTGAAAATAATGATAATTTAACAAATAATATACAATACGGCGATATTTATAAAATAAATCGTATATTTTGGCGATATTGCGATCGACTTTGAACAAAAATTGTTATTCATTTTTGTGTGTGGCTAGGGTGTTTTTTTAATAGGACTTGTTATTTTTTTGGTTGAAAATAAATATATCAAATGTACAGTATTAAAATAACATGAAGTATATACTACATATTAATTGCGTTATTTTTAAATTATTCAGTCTAGCATTTAAGCGACTTCCAAGCCTCATCATATGCTTTACTCAAAGCAAGCCAATTGAATACGCCACGCTTTCAGACAAGATCCGGAAGATAGTCCATTACTTTTTTTGGTTCATCCAAGTGAAATGGGCACTGTTGCAAATAGAGATTTGAGTCGATGATGTTCCCTTTAAAAAGTACTTAGAGACCGAAAACCCTGTTGATTAGACACACTTCACCCTGAGGCTGACCATAATAAAATGACGATGCTTGTCCTTTACGTAGTGCACGCATGA
>NZ_JAYROT010000084.1:0-36406 GCF_041911495.1 Acinetobacter sp.
ATAATACTTATGCTATAGGGGCGTCGCCAAGTGGTAAGGCAGCGGGTTTTGATCTCGCCATCCGTTGGTTCGAATCCAGCCGCCCCTGCCATTTTTCATGATGTTTTTTAAATTTTTTTCTACATTTATAAGCATCTTTAAAACGCATAAGTCATCTTTCGCACACGCCAATCATGATTGACAAAATGATGATTTCGCTATAAAGTGCACACGCATTAGGGGCGTCGCCAAGTGGTAAGGCAGCGGGTTTTGATCTCGCCATCCGTTGGTTCGAATCCAGCCGCCCCTGCCATTATTTTATACTTCTTATTTACCCAAACACATTAAGGGTCCCACATGCCCAATCTTGTCGTTTTTAGTGGAAATGCGCATCCACAATTCGCCCATAAAGTTGTTAGCCACCTTCATATCCCTTTGGGTTCAGCTCAAGTTGCCACTTTTTCTGACGGTGAAATTTCTATTGAAATCACTGAAAATGTCCGTGGTAAAGATGTCTTTATCGTGCAGCCAACTTGTGCACCAACTAATGACAACTTAATGGAAATCTTGGTCATGGCAGATGCGTTACGCCGCTCTAGTGCGGGTCGTATTACTGCGGTGATTCCTTACTTTGGCTATGCACGTCAAGACCGTCGTCCACGTTCTGCACGTGTACCGATTACTGCAAAAGTGGTTGCAGACATGCTCACTACAGTTGGTATTGACCGTGTCGTAATGATCGACTTGCATGCCGATCAGATTCAAGGTTTCTTTGACATTCCAGTAGATAACATCTACGGTACACCTGTACTTTTGGCAGATTTACGTCAACAGCAATATCACAACCTCGTCGTAGTATCTCCTGACGTGGGTGGTGTAGTTCGTGCACGTGCAGTTGCTAAGCAAATGGGTGACATTGACCTTGCAATCATTGACAAACGTCGTCAAAAAGCCAATGAATCACAAGTGATGCACTTGATCGGTGATGTCAAAGACCGTGATTGTGTGATCGTCGATGATATGGTCGATACTGCAGGAACATTGTGCAAAGCTGCTGAGGCACTGAAACAATTTGGCGCACGCCGTGTTGTTGCTTATGCAACGCATCCTGTTTTATCAGGCAAAGCCATTGAAAACTTAAAGAATTCTGTAATTGATGAATTGGTTGTCACAGACACCATTCCACTTTCTCCAGAGATTCAAGCTCTACCAAATATTCGTCAAGTATCGGTGTCTTCAATGGTTGCTGAAACCATTCGACGCATCAATAATGAAGAATCTATTAGCGCAATGTTCGATACTTATATATAATATTGCGCTTTCGAGCCCGATGGATCTCGATTCATCGGGTTTTTTATCGTTGAATTGGTCGCAAATTCAACATGTCATTCACTTTTTGAGGATATCTCAATGAGCAATTTTGTATTAAATGCAAACGCACGTGATACTGCACATGAAGGGAAAGGTGCGAGCCGCCGCCTTCGTCGTGAAGAAAAAGTTCCTGCAATCATCTACGGTGCTGGCAAAGAGCCTGCTTCAATCACTTTGGCACTTCGTGAAGTTGTTAAAGCAATTGAAAGCGAAGCATTCTTCTCTTCTATCGTAACGATCAACGTTGACGGTAAAGAAGAACAAGTGATCATCAAAGCGATGCAACGTCATCCTGCGAAGAACACACCAATGCATGCAGACTTCCTACGTGTGAAAGCGGGCGAAGCGTTAACTGTAAACGTACCTTTACACTTCGAAAACCAAGAAACTTCTGTTGGCGTTAAAGCTGGTGGTATGTTAATGGTGAACTTAAACGAAGTTGAAGTAAAAACTTTACCTCGCAACCTTCCAGAATCTATCTCTGTAGACGTTCAAAACTTGGCAATTGGTGATGTTGTTCACTTGTCAGACCTTAAACTTCCAAAAGGTGTAACGATTCCTGCACTTGAGCAAGGCGAAGGCCATGACCAAGCAGTAGCATCTATCACTGAAGTACGTAAAGCAGCTGAAGATGTTGAAGCTGAAGCGGCTGAGGCTGAAGTTGCAGAAGCACAATCTGAAGAAGCTGAGGCTGAGCAACCTGCTGCAGATTCTGAAGAGAAAAAAGACGAGTAATCGCCTGATGAGTGATCGTGACAACTCGCTATCGCTCATTGTCGGTTTGGGCAATCCGGGTTCGGAATATGCCCAAACCCGACACAACGCTGGCTTTTGGTATGTTGAGCGTCTTGCAGACAAATACAACATTCCTCTGAAAACTGACAGCAAATACCACGCTATCTCAGGACGTGGTACAATCGAAGGATACGATGTTCGTTTACTCCTTCCTCTTACCTATATGAATAGATCTGGTCAAAGTGTTGTTCCCTTTGCCAAATTTTATCAAATTATCCCACAACAGATTCTCATTGCGCATGACGAACTGGATATGAACCCTGGTGTGATTCGCCTTAAAAATGGTGGTGGTCATGGTGGTCATAACGGTTTAAAAGATATCGTCCCGCACATTGGTGCAGATTTCTTACGATTGCGTATTGGTATCGGACACCCTGGCAGTAAAGAGCGTGTTTCTGGGCATGTGCTGAGCAAAGCACCAAGTTCAGAGCAAAAGCTAATGGATCAAGCGATTGACCATGCTTTGGCACAATCCAAATCACTGATACAAGGACAGTTTCAGCAAGCCATGAATGCGATTAACGCGTTTAAAATTGTTTAAAATTTAATCGAAATGTGAAATCGGCTTGTATTATCCTTGTAAAACTTGCAAAATGCACAACTTAATGGTTATGAGCTCATGATTGTTCTGATCATGACATCTTGTTGAGGAGCACTCCCATGCAATCCCGCTTATTAAAATGCAAAATCCACCGTGCAATCGTCACTCAAGCCGAGCTGCATTATGAGGGATCCTGTGCAATTGATGGCGCATTGATGGATTTGGCTGGTATTCGTGAATATGAAGAAATTTATGTTTGGAATGTCACCAATGGCAAACGGTTTGCTACTTATGCAATCCGTGGCGAAGACAACTCTGGCATTATTTCAGTCAATGGTGGCGCTGCACATCAAGCTGATGTAGGCGATATTGTGATCATCGCTACTTTTGGCAACTTCGACGAAGCTGAGGCTAATCGTCACAAACCACGCCTAGTCTACGCAAATCCAGATAATACTGTGAGCCACACAGCCAACTGTATTCCTGTACAAGTCGCATAACGCATTTTTAAAAATTCTGAATCAAGCATCGTCATCTAAACATCAATTCCCAAGTTGTTTATGTCGATGCAATAAAAAAAACCTTGAATCTGCATGATTCAAGGTTTTTGCATTTCGTTTTATGACTAGTTTTTAACCTGATTTATATCTTGTTTTGAATAGTTATTCTTCGTCAAATTCATTGACATTTTGCTGGATAAAATTGGCACGTAGCCATGCCACTTCATAGCTTGCTTGGGCAAGATTTAACACACGTGCTTCAAACAATTTCCATGTGGTTTTGATTTGAGAAGACTCTAAACCCAAACCACTCTCATCAGCAAAATTGACATTTTTTTCGCACAACTTCAACGCATGGTAGAGCTTACGCCCAAGACTTGCATTTGGCATCAGTCGAATGCGTTTATGGGTGAGAAATGCTTCAACCGTTGCTAATTGATATTGTGGCAATAATGGCACGAGGATTTGATCGAGCTGTGCATCTAAGCGTTGCCAAATCGACTGCTTCTCAGCATTGCTATAACGATTCCAATTGATCACTTCATGGTTAAATCGCCGGCAACCACGACATACACTATCGCCAAATACCGTTGAGCACCGCCCTGCACAAGGTGTCAGTAGCAGTTGCGTTTCGGCTTTGATGATCAGGTTGGACATACAATTTTGCTCAAAGAATTTAGCTCGATTAATCCATAACAGTTATATGGAATTATCGCTTTCTGAATTAGATTCCGTTAGAATAACGCACCTCATATTTTTATCAACTTGCTTTTATACATTCGGTTCGATCAACCAGTTTGCTAAGCACGTTCATTGCTCACATCATTTATATTCGGAGTATCTATCCCATGACTGCTACTGTAGAACAGCTTACACCTGTCGCAGAGCCAGCAACATCGTCAGCACAAAACACTGCCACTTGGATCGTTGCCGCACTGTACCAATTTCGTGAAGTTTCAAATCCTGCTGACTTACGTGAGCGTTTACTGAACTTGGTTCAAAGCATCAACCTCTGTGGTACGCTGATCGTAGCAGATGAAGGGATTAATGGTACCGTAGCAGGTGATCGTGAGGCGATTGATCGTATCCGCCAATTCTTGCTCAATGAAGGCTTTAATGCGATGGAATACAAAGAATCGCTGAGCCAAGAAAAACCTTTTCGCAAGATGAAAATTAAACTGAAAAAAGAAATCGTCACTTTGGGCGTCGATGTGAAACCACGTGACTTGGTTGGACATTATCTCAATCCACAAGAGTGGAACGACATGATCAGCCGTGATGATGTGATCTTGATTGATACACGTAACGACTACGAATACCAAGCAGGCACCTTCAAAGGTGCAATCGACCCAAAAACTGAAAGCTTCCGTGAATTTCCCGAATATGTAAAACAACAACTTGCAGAACATAAAGATAAAAAAATTGCCATGTTCTGTACAGGTGGTATTCGCTGTGAAAAATCAACCTCATTGCTTTTACAAGAAGGCTTTGATGAAGTCTATCATCTCAAAGGTGGTATTTTAAAATACTTAGAAGAAATGCCTGCTGAACAAAGCTTGTGGGAAGGTGAATGTTTTGTTTTCGATGGTCGTACAGCGATGACGCACGGTCTTGAAGAAGGTCAGAATGAAAAATGCCACGCTTGCGGTTGGTCAACTACACCTGAAGAACGCGCCCTGCCAAGCTATGAGCACGGTGTATCCTGCGTACATTGCATTGACAAAACTACGGACAAACAAAAAGATGGCTTCCGTATGCGTCAGTCGCAGATTGTAACGGCTAAGCGTAAGCGTCTTTAATTGTTAAGCAATATTTCCCTGTAATAAAAAAATCGCTCAATTGAGCGATTTTTTGGTTATTTATTTACGCAGGAATACGTAATACTTGACCTGGGAAGATTTCATCAGGATCTTTGAGCATTGGTTTGTTTGCATCAAAGATTTTTGGGTATTGGTTGGCGTCGCCATACATTTCCTTAGCGATTTTCGACAAATTGTCGCCTGATTTCACCGTATAGAATTTACTTTCAGGCTCAGCCGTCGCCACTGTCATTTGATCATCAACACGTGCTACATGATCAACATTACCCACAACAAGAATTGCTTTTTCACGAGCAGCTTGTGATGGTGCTTCACCTTTGAGCGTTGCGAGGTCTGTAGTGCTGTTATAGCCAACAGATAAACCTGTGATGCCCAAATCCAAACCTTTCACCAAGCCAAGTAGTTTATTTGCGGTTTCTTGTGCAGATGGTTCACTTGCAGCAGGTGCATTTGGTTGTTCTACTGGCTGTGCGTTATTCTTTTTGCCGATGCCTTTTACAAAATCAAAAAAGCCCATATCAATCTCCATTTTCTTAATATACCAAAATCGGTTCTAAATTTTTAGCCTGATTCAAAGACCTACTCAAGCGAAGAAAATACTCATTCGTGTAATGTTTTGTAAGGTCAATCAAGTCACTTTTGAAATAGTGTAAAAATTTTAGCAATAAAAAAGGTCGCAATATGCGACCTTAAAATATCTTGATTTTTTTAAATTAACCAAGCTTTTCTGTAATGTAATCAATTGCAGATTGAACTGTTGTGATTGCATTTGAGTCTTCATCAGGGATGGTAATGTCAAAGTCATTTTCAAATGACATCACTAACTCGACTAGATCTAAAGAATCAGCACCTAAATCATCCATAAAAGATGCTTCATTTTTGATTTCTTCAGCATTGACACCGAGTTGTTCAGCGACTGCTTGTTTAACACGTTGTTCGATATCGCTCACAGGAATTCTCCTCATTGCTTGTGGCGTTTTGTTCTCGCCTTAGTTTAGATTAAAAATAGATAATGTCAAAGCCAATTACGTGCCTAAACAAAATCATGACATATACATGCCACCGTTGATATGCAACACTGTACCCGTAATATAACTGGCACGATTACTGGCTAAATAGCTGACCGCATCCGCAATGTCTTGGGGTTGACCCAAACGATTTAAAGGGACTTGGGCAATCATTTTTGCTTTGACATCTTCTGCTAAAGATTCAGTCATGTCTGTGGCAATAAATCCAGGGGCAATCGCATTGACAGTGATCTGACGGCTACCCATCTCTTGTGCAAGACTACGCCCAAAGGCTTCGATGCCTGCTTTTGCCGCAGAATAGTTGGTTTGTCCACCATTAGCGAAGTGTGCAACCACCGAGCTAATATTAATAATGCGTCCGAACCGTGCTTTGGTCATGCCTTTTAACACTCGTTTTGATAAGCGATAGACGGCTTTAAGATGCGTATTGATCACTTCATCCCAATCATCTTCATTCAAACGAAGCAATAGATTGTCTTTGGTAATGCCTGCATTATTCACCAAGACCAAGACATTGCCATACTCTGCTTCAATATCGCTAACGATTTGTTCGATCGCATCTTTATCACAGACATTCAGCACCTTGCCTACACCACAGTCTGCGCCTTGAGTCGCTAGGCTTTGGCTAATGCCCTCTGCGCCTTGTTGTGACGTTGCTGTACCCACCACAAAGAATCCATCTTGGGCAAGCTGTGCCGCAATCGCCGCACCAATTCCACGGCTTGCACCTGTCACGAGAGCTACTTTCTTGGTGTCGCTCATTCAGTATTCCTTTTATTCAACATTTCGATTTAAAAATAAGTTTCAATCTAAAAAATAAATAAGTTTATGTTTCAATTGCTTTGATTTGCTGTAAAGCATCTTCAAAACGAGCAACGGTATCTGTTGGGAAAACCTTTTCCACAAATGCTAAGCGTTTCGCCAAATTGCTCAAGACATTACCCGAACCGCATTCCACCAAATAGTGAATACCATTTTGCTCAAACGCATCTAAGGTCTTCGTCCATTGCACAGGTTGATACAACTGATGAATCAACGCTTGTTTCAAGCCATCAACATCAGTCGCTACCGCAGCATTGACGTTATTAATCACTGTAATTTTTGGCAACTGAAGCTCAACAGCATTCAACGCATCAATAAACTGCTCTGACGCACCTTTCATCAGGCGACAGTGTGAGGGAACAGACACAGGCAAGACAATGGCTTTTCCGCTCAATTCCTTCGCATGAGTCATGGCAACTTGTACCGCTTCGGCATCACCTGCGATCACCACCTGACCTTTGGCATTGAAGTTGGCTGCTTCGACTTGCCCTGCACCCACTTGTGAAGATGCCTCGCACAATTCAATCACTTGCTCATCACTTAAACCGAGAATCGCCGCCATCGAACCTTGACCATGTGGCACGGCTTGTTGCATCAACTGACCACGACGATTTACCAATTTTACTGCATCAGCTAAAGTCATTGCTTCTGCTGCGACCAGCGCACTATATTCACCGAGTGAATGCCCTGCCATATATTTTGGCACAACGCCACCCTGCTCTAGCCACACACGCCATAGCGCAATACTTGCCGTGAGTAATGCAGGTTGAGTAAATTCGGTTTGATCTAAATGTTTATCTAGGTGCTCACCTGACTGGGCAATCTGCCACAGATCAAAACCAAGCGCATCCGATGCCTCTTGGAAGATACTGAGAATACTTGGATATTTTTCAGCAAGCTCCGCCAACATGCCAACTTTTTGTGAGCCTTGACCAGGGAAAACAAAAGCTGTTTGTGTGGCGCGTTGCTGTGAATCAGATAATAAAGATTGAAATGATGATGACATAAAGAATCCGTGTTATATCAACTTTTAAAATGATTTAAGCTTATCAAGCTCCACTGACTTGTCTAGCATCAAAACTGTCTTTTTATTGTTTTTCGGTGATTTTTTAATTGGCAAAAAAGATGATTTGTCATCTTTCATTACATTTAATAGGAGCATCTTTTGAGCATTAAAAAAGGGAGCATTTGCTCCCCTTTTGCATCGCACTAACTGCGATTCTGCCGATTATTCTGCGTCAGTTGCCTGAGCGAATAATTGACGACCACGGTAGATACCGTCTTTAGTTACGTGGTGACGACGATGTGTTTCACCAGTCGTTTGGTCTACAGTTAGAGTGCTCGCAGTCAAAGCATCATGAGAACGGCGCATATCACGGCGAGAGCGGCTTTTACGGTTTTGCTGAACAGCCATGAGTGGCTCCTTTACAAATACAAAAATGGATCAAACAATCAACGGGCGCAAGTATAGCACATTATGAGCCCAATTTACCCTTCAAACCTGCCAAAACATCGAACGGATTATCACGTTCGGCTTTTTCTTCAGTTTGAACAGTTGGTCGATGTTTGTGTTCACAAGCGTCATGCTTAGGTGAGTTTGGCATCGACAATAACAGTTCATCTTCAAGTAAAGCGATCAGATCGATAGTCGCAGGAGCATTCATATCCCCTTTGGTCGTTCCGAGGTCTTCACCTAAAATAATGAAATCAGCATCCTCATCCAAGAAATCTAACTCACGATCATCATCGATTAAGGCAACATGTACATCTGTTTCAAGTGGCACATCGACTTGATCCAAACAACGTTGGCATCGAAGTGGTACACTCGCTTGCAAATGTGCAGTCAACCAAGCAATACGATGATAAGCATCTAAGGATAACTTACATTCGACCTGTACCGATCGATCATCAATTGATCCAATCGCCTCATGTGCAATACGAGTAAAGCGAGATAATGGCAGTTGACCTGACCATGTATAACCTTGCTCTGCCCATTTAAATGGCTCAATCTGTGTCGGAAAGGTATTTGCTGACATAGTAGGGTCTGCTGATAGTTCAAATCTAGTTGCGACAGTGATCATTTTTTAGATGATACAAGACAGGGATTGCGAAATTTAGTTATTCTAAATCAGCAAGACCTAACGCAGTAGCATCAAAAAATGATCCTGTCCCGTCGGGTTGCAAGTAAGATTGCCTCATACTTCGTTATGAAACTTGGTAAGGAAATCGTCATTACCTGCGCTTCATGCCTCGTCTGCGACAATTTTCTTTGCAACGCAAAATATATTTGAACTGTCAGCAGACCCTTAAGGGACGCAATTCTACAAATTCATCAAACTAATGTCAAAGATTAAGATACAATTTCGCATCTAAATTTTGTACTGTTTGAGAGAAATTAGTCATTATGAATCCGTCGCAAGCGAAAAATATCGCTTCTACAACGTCTTCGGCTCAAAATATTCAATCACTTAGCTCATGGTCAGCGTGTCACACCGAAGCCATGCAAGTGGATTGGCTAATTTTACACTTTAATCAATGGTTTTCCCACCACAATGTGATTTTAGTCCGTGGCGAACATGAACCTGAATATTTCCCTGCAACGGCTGATTCTCCTGCCAAGATTCAGTTTGCGCACGGTTTTTTTAATAGTGCACTGCATGAAATCAGTCATTGGTGTATTGCAGGTGCAAAACGTCGTACGCAAGCCGATCTCGGCTATTGGTATGCACCTGATGGACGTAGCGAATCACAGCAAGCTTTATTTGAACAAGTCGAAGTCAAACCTCAAGCCTTAGAATGGTTATTTGCCAAATCTTGCGGGCGACCATTTCGAGTATCACTCGATAATCTGACTGGCGAAGGTGGTGATGGAAAATCATTTAAAGACAATGTATTTATGCAAGTACAGACTTTTTTAATTAATCCGCAGAGCATTCCCAAAGATGGCTTTGCGCTCATTCAACATTTATGCGAAGAAATTCGAGATGGAAAAATTTTAGAAATTAGCGAGTTTCAACGCACTGATTTATCCTAAAAATAGTTAAAAAATCCAAAACTTGGATTTTGATAGGTTGTGCATTCTGAATGAGCTTCGTGAAAAAGTGCTATAATAATCATATTCCTCTATTGGACACTTTCCATGTTGCATCTTCGCATACACCCTGACAATCCTCAGCCTCGCTTGATTAGCCAAGCAGTTGAGCGAATTCGTGCAGGTGATGTGGTAGTCTATCCAACTGATGCAGCCTATGCGATTGGCTGTCAAATTGGAAATAAATCGGCAATGGATCGGATTTCACAGATTCGTGGACTATCTGAAAAGCATCAATACGCAATTATCTGTCAGGATTTATCAGACATTGCGACTTATGCCAAAGTCGATAATGCAATGTATCGCTTGCTCAAAGCCAATACGCCTGCGATCACCACGTATATTTTGCCTGCGACCAGTGAAGTGCCACGTCGCTTGATGCACCCAAAGAAAAAAACCATTGGACTACGCATTCCAAGCAATCCCATTGCGCAAGCCTTACTCAAAGAGCTTGGCGAGCCGTTGATTACCAGTACGCTGATTCTGCCTAATCAAACTGATCCGCTTGATGATCCTTTTGATATTGAGATGCAACTGGGGAAACGTATTGATGTGTTTATTGATGGTGGACTAGGCATGCTTGCAACCACCAGTATTATTGATCTATCACAAGAAAACCCCACGATTGTGCGTCGTGGGTTGGGTAATGTAAGTGCTTTTGAGTAAATTTAAGCTGAATCTATAAACTGATGAATTAACTCGCTTAACTTGTTATTTTGTAAACCATCTTCATCAAAATTATCTGCACTCAACCAAGCCTCATATCCTTTTTGAAGGATTAACCATTCATCATCCAATAATGAAAACCATGCTGTATTACGGTTTCGTCCTTTATAAATCCGATCTTGCCGAAATAGACCTTCATAAGTAAAACCAAAGCGCAATGCCGCATTCTTTGATGGCTGATTTAAATCATCACATTTCCACTCTACTCGACGAAATTCTGACTGGAAGCTCGTATTTAACAGTAGGTAAATGACTTCTGTTGAAACTTTTTGACGGCGTAGCTCATGTGAAAAATACACATTACCAATTTCTATTGCACCAACTGCCACACGAGCATTCATTAAGGCAATATAACCAAGCAATCGACCATCAACTTCTATGAGGTAATGAATACAGCTTTCAAATCCAAAATTTTTTTCTAAACTATCTAAGAGTTGTTCAGCATTGATTGGTTTTTCATAAGGTAAATATGTCCAACAACGCTCATCAGGCTCGCTCTCAATCACCTGATAAAGTTGAGCAATTCTATCTTCCGCTTCTGTCAATTTTTGAAAAGGAATAAGTCGTAGTTGGCTTTGACCGTTCAAAACCTTTTCTTCAATCATTTGAAAATGTGTTGTATCAACAAGCTCACCAACTGGTTGTTGATATTCATTTAATCTGTTTTTTTGATAATTTTTCATTTTCTAGCACTTTTTGATGTGAGAGAAATACAGTCGAATATCTCTTTATTCGACTGTTCCATTTTTCATTTTTAGATCTGCTGTTGTGATTTCACCTGATCACAATTTTGCTGTAGCACTTGACTATATGGTGCAATACTTTGCGTGAGCCACACATTACCACCGATAGTTGAGCCTTTACCAATCGTCACTCGCCCAAGTATCGTTGCCCCTGCATAGATCACCACATCATCCTCTACGATCGGATGGCGTGCATAATCTTTTTTCAGGCTACCCGCTTCATCAACTTCAAAGCGTTTTGCGCCCAAAGTCACGGCTTGGTAAATTCGTACATTTTTGCCAATGATGCAAGTTTCACCAATCACTACACCTGTACCATGATCAATAAAGAAACCTTGTCCAATCGTTGCGCCGGGATGAATATCTATCCCTGTGGCTGAGTGCGCTTGTTCAGAAATTATTCGTGCTAATAACGGTACGTCAGCGTAGAGCTGATGCGCAAGTCGATGGTAAATAATCGCAAGCATCCCCGGATACGTAATCAATACTTCATCGACGCTTCGTGCTGCAGGATCACCTTCAAAAGCAGCACAAGCATCTGTATCCAATAATCGACGAATCTGTGGCAGTTGATCGGCAAACTCTTGCACAATCTGATGGGCTAATGTTTTTTGCTGAGCTAAATCTACTGGCTGTTGCTGACGACGTTGATCATAAGACAGTGCCAAGATCACTTGCTGTTTTAACGCATTAAGCACTTTATCTAAAGCATAAGCGATATAGAAATCTTCGCTTTCCTGACGCAAATCCGTCGGTCCAAGACGCATTGGAAATAAGATACCGCACAACTCATTGACGATGGCTTTTAACGCATTTTTTGATGGTAACTCTCGCCCACCATATTCTTTGGCACGGTGCTGTGATTCTCGCCAATCGTGGCGAGCATGTTGTAAACCTTCAATGATTTGTTTTACTTGCCAGTGTGCCAATGCGATCTCCTGATTCAAAATGGTTAAATCTATGGTGGATTGAAATAATTATACATACATTGAGGGCATCAAGACATTCTCGCTTATTCTCATAAAAATTACGTGAATAGTTACGCAACACCTAAATCTAGTATGCATTTCAACTAGGAGAAAAATAACTTAAATTTCAGAATGATATTCTTAAAAAATACAATAAGACATGAGTTTTCTAAAACATTAACCTACTAGTTCACTTTTTTGAGTTCAATATTGGATATAAATCGACTACAATTGACCAAATTTTTTGAAATGTCGTATTTTCGGTCAATTCAAAATTCATGCTTTTGAAAATTCGCGTGGCTATAACATCAGTTTTCCCATGACTGATAGAAATATGTGCACTAACACCAATTTGCACAAAGAATAGGTACAACAACCGTGGCTTTAGAGTCTGTCAACACGATCCCTGAAGAAAAAATATCTTCAATACGTGTCTTAGATGAGTATTATCAGGCAATTCCTGAGGATCTCTACATCCCGCCAGAAGCCTTTGCCATTTTATTATCTCAGTTTGAAGGCCCTTTAGATTTTTTGTTGTATCTTGTGCAAAAGAATGGTTTTGACTTGAAACATCTCGATATAGCGCCGATTGCCAAACAGTATTTGCACTATATGGAGCAAATGAAATCGCTGAATATCGAGCTCACCGCAGACTATATGGTGATGGCTGCATTACTTGCCGATTTGAAATCACGACTGCTACTCCCTGTACCTGAAACAGCAATCGAATTTGAAGATGATCCGAAAAAACAACTCATCGAACGTCTTGAACATTATTTAAAAATTAAACAAGCGGCTGAACGCTTGGCGATGCACAGCATTTTGGAACGTGACGTTTTTGTTGCGCAAGCTGATCTTGGCGAACGAGGTCAAGTCATTGATCGCTTTGATGTGACCGATTTGCACGATGCCTTAATGTGTATTTTTCAGCGCCCTGATCCGCACGTCCATCAGGTTGAGCATGAAACTGTTCAGCTTGAAGAGCGGATGCAATTTATTCAATCGCAATTGGCGACTGGCGCATGTATTGAATTTGGACGTTTGCTAAATCCAAGTCAAGGGCGTATGGGTGTTGTGGTGACTTTTGTCGCCGTTTTAGAGTTGGTAAAACAACAGCAAGTGACGATTGTACATGATGGTGTAGAACGGAAGCTCTCTATTCAGAGCAAGTCTTTTCAAGACAAAGCACTTGGAAATACCGATGATCAAGGAGAAGCGAATGCAAAACACTTTTCCTGATCAGCCGACCAATCTCGATGATATGCATCATGAAGCCTTGATGCAAATTGAGGCGCTTATTTTTGCCAGTGACACACCTGTCACCATTGCACGAATCAAACAGGCTTTAGGTGACCATTTTTCCAGTAGTCAAATCCGTCAACTCTTACAACAGTTGGCGTTACTACAGCATGGTCGCTCAGTCGAGCTGATCGAAACGGCTCAAGGCTTTCGCCTACAAGTTCGTGCCAAATATCGCCACATTATTCAACAGGCTTGGCCTGAGCGACCTGTCAAGCTATCACCAAGTCTGCTAGAGATACTCGCTGTGGTTGCTTATCATCAGCCTGTGACACGTGCCGATATCGAGCAGATTCGTGGTGTCAGCAACAATAGTCAAGTTTTGCGTACTTTGTTTGAGTGGAATTGGATCAAAGAGTCAGGCTCTCGGGATGCTCCCGGTCGCCCTGCGCTCTTGGTGACAACACCTCATTTTTTAAATGCTTTTGGTTTAGCATCGTTAAATGATCTCCCAGTTATTCAAGATCACAAGGAGGGCTTAGCACAGCTTGAGCATTCAAGTCCGTGCTAAAGGAGTGATGTTGATGATTTTTATTTTTAAGGTTGTGCTGTTATGAGTGAAAAGCTACAAAAAGTCCTCGCCCGTGTTGGACTGGGTTCTCGTCGTTATATGGAAGAAGTTATTGCCGCTGGTCGTGTCAGTGTTAATGGTAAAATTGCCGAAGTCGGTCAACGTATCGAACACGGCGATGAGCTGCGTATCGACGGTCGTAAAGTGGATTATCAACTTGAAGATGATATTCGCCGTCGTGTATTGGTGTACTACAAACCAGAAGGTGAAATCTGCTCGAAGAATGATCCAGAAAATCGTCCAACCGTATTTGATAATTTACCGACGATCGCCAATGATCGCTGGGTGATGGTTGGTCGCTTGGATATTAACAGTACAGGTTTATTGCTATTTACCAATGATGGTGAACTTGCCAATCGCTTGATGCACCCTTCGAATGAAATCGAACGTGAATATGCGGTACGTGTCATGGGTGAAGTGACGCCACAGATACGAAACACATTACTTGCAGGTGTAGAGCTTGACGATGGTCCTGCCAAATTCGAATCATTTACTGATCTTGGCGGTGAAGGTATTAACCGTTGGTATCAAGTCGTGGTCAAAGAAGGTCGTAACCGTGAAGTCCGTCGCCTCTTCGAATCTCAAGAGCTCAAAGTCAGCCGCCTTTTACGTACTCGTTATGGTTCAGTGATTCTGCCTCGTGAGCTTCGTACTGGCCGTTGGATCGAACTCGATAAGCACGATATTGATAATTTGACAAAACTTGTTGAGCTAAAGCCACGTCAAGGTACTGGTCTGTACGGCATGGCTAAACGTCGTACTGAAAAGATGAAAGAAAATCCGCTTCCTGCACGTCGTGGTGGCTACTTGCGCCAACAACGCCGTGACACAGAAGAAGCTCAGGCTCAGCCACAAGAAAAACCTGCGTTCAATAAAAAACGTAATTTTGATTATGCGAACAAAGGTTTCAAACGCTTTAAAGCAGATTAATAAAATCATCTAATTGCCATACGACTAAGCCCTTTGATGTTGAACATCAAAGGGCTTAATTCATTCTCAGCGCTCAAAAATAAAAAGCCCTAAACATGTGTTTAGGGCTTTTTGAATATGGTGGCGTGACCCAGGATCGAACTGGGGACACACGGATTTTCAATCCGTTGCTCTACCGACTGAGCTATCGCGCCAATGGCGTGTATTAAACCGATTTATCAAACAAAGGTCAAGCTTGAACGTTTGCAATTCAATCAATTAAGCAGTTTTCATTATCTTTAGCCAAGAAATAGGCAAAAAAAAGAGCCCTGATGGGGTCAGGGCTTGAAATCACAATACTAAAAATAAATGTATGTGAATATATGGTGGCGTGACCCAGGATCGAACTGGGGACACACGGATTTTCAATCCGTTGCTCTACCGACTGAGCTATCGCGCCGATGGCGTGTATTAAACCGATTTATCCAACAAAGGTCAAGCATTAAACTTGGCTTCACGCTGATTTGACGACCATTTGCACACTTTTACAGCAATACAACTTTATCTTTTTAAGCAGGGGTAATTTTACCTAAATGCGCTAAGCAACGATGAATCGCACCACATCCAGGGCTAAAGGTCTGCACCCCTTGTTCTTCTTCGATACGACACACCTCACTGACCAAACGATCTGCGACACCACGCCCACGATTGGCTGGATGTACCACGATGTTTTGAAGTAGGCGATGATTGCCAGTACCGACACTCCAAATCGCACCAATGATCTTGTCATTAAAAACCGCTGTATAAAGTACGGTATTTTCATCAAGCACATTATCCAACTGATTGACAGCATCTTGACCATCACTGAACTCTGGGCTGGTTGCATACAGTCGTTCTACTTGATTGCGAACCATTGCATCAGATAAAGTTTTGACGGCTTCGACTTGGATTGGCATTGTGATGCTCCTTAACACAGGCGAATAAACGCAGATGATGTATTGGTTATTGATTTACTTAGGTTTCAGCTTGGCGAGCAACTCGGTCATTCACTTCACTACTCGCTTTAGTATAACCTAAACCATAGAATAGATGAGGGTATCATTCATTCTGTATATCTTTGATAAGATGCGGTAAACTATGCGTGCAAATGTGTGGCGTATTGGATAAAGGAAAATACTTTTCTCAGCAACGATCTCACATTAGCCATCATCGTTTATACCTCATCAAATTATCATTGATGATTTTATTGTTCAATGTTTTAAGGAATGTGTCCATGACGCAACGTATCAGTGAAGTGGTTCGAAATACCAATGAGACCAAAATCCAAGTCCGTTTAAACTTAGACGGTACTGGTCAAGGTACACTCAACACTGGCGTACCATTCCTTGATCATATGATTGATCAGATCAAACGACACGGCTTATTCGACATTGATATTCACTGCGATGGCGACCTTGAGATTGATGATCATCACACGGTTGAAGACTGTGGAATTACCCTTGGACAAGCTTTTGCACAAGCTTTGGGTGATAAAAAAGGCATTCGTCGTTATGGGCATTTTTATGCGCCACTCGATGAATCTCTATCTCGTGTCGTGGTCGATATTTCAGGGCGTCCGGGTTTGTTTATGGATATTCCATTTACACGTGCACGTATCGGTACGTTTGATGTCGATTTATTTTCAGAATTCTTTCAAGGCTTTGTCAATCACGCCTTGATGACGCTACACATTGACAATTTAAAAGGCAAAAATAGCCACCACCAAATCGAAAGTACATTCAAAGCATTTGCACGTGCGTTACGCATGGCGTGCGAGCATGATCCTCGTGCAGCAGGTACGATTGCTTCGACCAAAGGTAGCTTGTAATGACCCGTATTGCTTTACTTGATTATGGCATGGGCAACTTACACTCGGCAGCAAAAGCATTGGAACACGTTGGCGCAACAGTTGATGTGACCAATGATCCAAAACTGGTCGCAAAAGCGGATAAGATCGTCTTCCCTGGTGTCGGTGCAATGCGTGACTGTATGCAAGGGATGCATGAGGCAGGTATTGATGAGGTCGTGAAACAGTCTGTGTTTAATAAGCCTGTACTTGCCATCTGTGTCGGTATGCAAGCCTTAATGCAACGCTCAGAAGAAAACGGTGGCGCAGATGCATTGGGTATCTTTCAAGGGCAAGTCAAACACTTCCCAGAGATTGAACATCTAAAAGTACCACACATGGGTTGGAATCAAGTGCATCAACTCGATCCAAGCCATCCGATGTGGAATAACATCGCCGATGGAAGTCGTTTTTATTTTGTGCACAGCTATTATGTTGAACCACAAGATCAAGCTTTAGTCGCCGCGACCTGTGACTATGGTTTGAACTTCTGTACAGCGATTTATCAAGACAATTTGTTTGCGACACAATTCCACCCTGAAAAAAGTCATACCGCAGGTTTGCAACTGCTGAAAAACTTTGTGGAATGGAAGATTTAATCTATACCAAAGACAATCTATACCTAAAACAATAAAACCAAGCCATGTGCTTGGTTTTCTTATACCTTAGATTCTCAAATAAAGTGCAAATTTAAAATCAATCCACCACATGCCGAACGAGAAAAATAATTAAGCGAATTGGCAACGAAACCATTTCAAAGAAAAACTCAATCGCATAAACATCCCATGCACCTGATGAACTCTCCCGACCTTTGGAATATGGTGCAACAAAGTATGAACCGATAAATAACCCAATCATCAATAGCAGTAGATAATAATCCTGCATGCCTTGCAGAAAAAATAAGATCAAACAACACCATGCGCCGATAAACAGCAACATGGCGATCATTCGTCTAAGATAATAATTCGATGAGTTTTCCATTATTCAACTAATCATTTAATTTAACGAATCTAAATAACCTGAATTCGACATAAGATGAGTAAAAATTATCTGATTCGTGACAGCGTCAGTCGCATTGTTCGAGGGTGGCGTAGCATTAGAAAAATGACGTTTTTCAAGGTATTGGATAATTTTAAGTGTATGACCGAGTTTGCGACTGACAAATGGTTTTGCTTACTTTTCCCGAAAGAAAAGTGAGTCGAACCGAAGGTTAATCCCGAAATAAGAGTATACACCGCAACACCTTGTCTAAAATGCTTTTCCTTTTCAAAGCTGTGCAACAACTTTATCTCAATCAGGTAAATATTTATTCATCAGGATATTCAAAACGATAGCCTACGCCATACACCGCTTGAATCCATTCGTGGCGATTACCTGTTTCTGCAGCATCACTGATTTTACGACGTAGATTTTTGATATGACTATCAATCACACGATCTGCCACTTCATAGCTATCAGGATTGATATGATCAAGCAGTTGTGTCCGTGAATAGACATGACCGACATGTTCTAAAAATAGCTCTAATAGTCGAAACTCTGTTGGTGTCAAACTCAAGGCTTTTTGTTGATACCAAATACGTTGTTGCGCCGCATCTATACGGAATAAGTCTACGGTTTCAGGCTCAGCTTTACGTTCCAATCGGCGCATTACCGCTTGCACACGAGCAACTAATTCTTTTGGGCTAAATGGTTTGCAGACATAGTCATCTGCGCCCATATTTAAGCCCAGCACACGATCAATCTCTTCTGTACGTGCAGTGACCATGATGATTGGCAAATCGGATTGTTCACGTACCTTCCGACAAATCGTCAGACCATCCATCCTTGGCACCATCAAATCTAAAATCATCAGGCTCGGTTTTTTATGGTTAAAGGCATCATAAGCAGCTTGTCCATCATGAAACATGCTGACTTCGAAACCTGCTGCCTCTAGGTAGTCCTTGACCAGCTCCGCCAATTCCACTTCATCTTCTACCAACATGATCTGCTTCATGTGCGCTCCTCATATTTGTTTAGCTTAAATCCTGATTGATATTTTGAATCTAATCATTTTTTTGTAAATGTCGATTTAATCGCACTGTACAACGTAATCCGCCGAAAGGTGAATGTGAAAACTGTAAATCACCACCCAATATCTGCGCAATTTGTTTCGACAATGCCAAGCCAAGCCCTGTACCGCCTGTACTTCGAGTACGTGAATCATCGACTCGATAGAAACGCTGACCAAGCTGTGCCAGTTGCTCATCACTGACACCAAGCGGACTATCATCAATATGAAGTATCCACTCAGTATTCGTGACCTCACGGTGGATATGAATCTGCCCTTCTGCTTCGGTATAACGCACGGCATTACTCAAGAGGTTGACGATGATTTGACGTAATCGATCAGGGTCTGAATTGAGATAGATTGGTTCTGCATCATCTTCTTCAACCGTAACTTTTAAATTCTTCTGCTCAAACTGCGAACTAAAATTGACCACTTCATTGAGTACCAATTGCCACGGTTGAATTTGACTAAAATAGCATCTCAACTGCTGTGCATCCGCTTGCGCCAAATCTGACAAATCCTGCGTGAGTTTTTTCAGGCTCATGACTTGTTGTTGCATACGTGCAAGATGTTCAGGGGTTGCTTTACGCACACCGTCCTGCATCGCTTCGATCTGCGCTTGCAAGACACTTAAAGGCGTTTTTAATTCATGAGAAGTATCCGCAACCCACTGTCGACGTGACTGTTCATGTTGATCCAAAATCCTTGCAAGCTGATTGATCACATTGGATAAATCGCCCAGTTCATCGTTACTCTGCACTTCAACATGATGTTGATAATTACCTCGGCTCAATTCCTGCGCAGCGTGTAACAGACGATGAATCGGTTTACGGAAGGTATTTGCGAGAAGCAGTGCCACCACCAAACTTGCTAAGATCGACAAGCTATAAATTAATAGCAAATAACGCTGTTGATTGCTAAAGAAATTAATACTCAAGGCATCGTCCACATCAATCGCAGGACGTAAGCCGAGATAGCCGACCACCTTTTGATCCACGATAATTTCTTGCATCGGCACTTCAGGTGTCGCATCACCCATGACTAAAGATTTATTGGCATCGTGCAATGACAAGCGATTGCCATAGCCTAAACGGTCAGGTAGCGGAATAATCCAACGGCGTTGCTGTTCGGACGGTTGTGATGGGTTCGCTTGATCATTATCTTTTGACGGCTGTTGATTTTGCGGTTGTTCAGGTGGCCTCGCAAAAGGATCAAAATGCGACGGCATAAAACGATCAATGGTTGGCGATTGTTGATCGATTCGATTTTGAAACAGTGCAGGATTTTTGATTAGATCATTTTGTCGTTGTGCGATTTCATATTGTTTCAACAACCACATGGTGGCAAAACGATGTTTGCGCTCTTCGCTAATGTCAGGGTCTAATCGGGTCAAACTATTTTCAATCGCTTTTGTCCAACTGCCGTAGACTTGATAGATTTCTGCCAAATTATTATTGAGATGATCAAGCTTTTGCATCTCGACTTGCGTGACATAGCGTGAGAAGTTTTTTTGCATGGTCCATTGCGACACAAACAAGCTGACCGTGGTAATTAATAACACAGTCAATAACACCGCTAAAAATAACTTCAGTGCAATCGTGACACGCCACTTCGGCATATTTTCCTGTCCTTTGTAGATTTTTGAACGTGAGCTAAAACGATTAAAAAATCTCTTCTTAATCCGCATTGTAACCAACATCTTACTTAAACGCTCTTCATTGTTTCTACATCATGTTTGTTTAATCTTTGCGTATTCTAAAATGCATAAGAATGCTTTAGATCACACACTTTTATGCGCGTTTATTATTAAGGATACTTATGATGAATACTTTAAAAATCGCAATGGCAAGTTTGGGATTGGTTTCAATCGTTGGACTTGCAGCATGTCAAAGCCAACCAAAACCTGCTGACCGTGCAGATCTTCATCCTGACCGTAAAGAAATGCGTGGTGATGATATGCGTCACCATAACAAAGATCATCACAAAGGCTTTGATCATAAACATGGTAAAGATGGTCGAGATCATGACGGTCGTCGTTTTGACAAAAGTAAAGCACTCACTGCAGAACAAAAAGCATCAATGCAAACACGTCGTGCAGAGCGTCATGCAACCATGCAAGCGCTACAAAAAGCATGTGAAGGTAAAGTTGGTCAATCCATCTCAGTTAAAGTTGGCGAAAAAACTTTTGATGGTACATGCCAAGTCCACTTCAAACCAACTCGCATGGACAAAATTGTCGCTGATCAAAAAGTAGCACCTGTTGCACCAACTGCACCTGCAAGTAACTAAGAAAAGTCGCTTTCTGATGCCCCATCTTTCCTCTTAAAAAAATAGCCCAGACTTATATGGACTGCGCTATTTTTTATCACTTTTAATTTTCTGAGAATATAAGTGATTAAGATGCTTTCAGCTTTGAAGTCTTCTCTTCTTTTAAGATTCGAGCATGTTGTAATTTCAAGAAGTCTGCCATCAGCTTAGTTGACCATGCTTCAGGATTGCGCATGCCTTCATAAAACCCGCAATGACTGCCCTTTTTCGTGGTCACCACCATCACATGGTCTAACTCGCGCACACGATCTTTATAGGGATCAAAGTTGCGAATATTACACACAGGGTCATCTTCCGCATTTAAGATCATCAGCGGTACTTTGATCTGCTCAAAGACATGAATCGGATTAATCGCTTGATCATAGTCCGCATAGCTTGCATAACCTGCAAACTCAAAATATGAACGATGCAATTTGCTCAATTCTTTTTGTGCGATGAGTTGTTTTAACCCTGCCTTGCTTTGCCAAACTGATTCATGCGGATGCACAAATGTGTTCAGCACTTTCTTCGCCATATATCGACTATAAAAGCGATGCATATGATCAAAACCTGTTTCCAAATCATAACATGGACACAAAGCAAAGGCAGCACGCAGTGGTGATTGCTCACCTTCTTCACCCAAATAACGCACTAACAGACTGGTTCCTGCGGAACTGCCCACACCGTACAAAGTCGATTGCGGATAAATTGTCTGAATATGTGCAATCTGCTCACGCAAATCGTCAGGTGAGCCGAATAAGCAAAATTTACCCACAGGCATAGGCAGATTACCATGACCACGACGCACACATAACGCCACGCGCCAGCCTGTATAGCGATGCAAATCTTTGACCAATTCACGCATCGAATCAGGTGAACCTGTAATGGTGTGCATCATCACAATCGTCGGCGTATCCGCAGGCAAATCTTTGCCGTACCATGCAATCGCCGTCACACCACCATCTTGCATGGTGAGCTGTTCGATCTGATCGTATTCCAATTGCACATTGTTTTTACGAATCATATCAAAATACAATAGATGCGCATGGGTATTGCTGAGCCACGGTGTCGGACGATATGGCACTTTAAGCTGAGGCAAATCAAGCTCAATCTGTTGAAATGCACCTAACTTTGAATAGTAAAGTGTTGGTATTTCTGCACCTGACCAGCGCTCCACTTGACTCGATAGTTTCGGTAAAATCTGACGTTTTATTTGGGAGAATAAATTCGACTTCAGCATAAATACACCTTCGTTCGCATGAGCAAAATCATAAGAAATTGAAACTGAATCAATAAAAGCTCGATCAATAATAACTCAATTCATAATGCATATCTTCAAATCCATTTCATAGATAAAAAGCTGAACCTGAATTCAAGTACATTAGAGTCTGTTGTTTTAGCTGATAAAGCAATGCATGGCTGAAATGCCAACAGACCCTATTGCGGTTGGAACAATTTAATTCGTTCACCCATTTGTACAGCCAATGCCTCAAGCCCACGTTTTGGTCGAATCATCACTTCAAACTCAACAATCTGCCCTTGATCATTGAAACGAATCATATCAATGCCTTTGAGCTTTGTTTCACCAACATTGGCAGAAAACTCAAGCACCACATTGTGACCATCTTCACTGATAAATTCACGGTGATAAGTGAAATTTTCAAAGACTTGAATCACGTTTTGTAAGATAAAACTCACTACTGCCTTACCGGGATAAGGATTGAATGCCACAGGTGAGTAAAACACCACATCTTCTGCAAGTAGCTCATCAAGTAGTGACATTTCACGAGTGTCTATCATACGGTGCCATGTCTGTAATGCTTGTGTTGTTGATGCGAGTGCGTTCATTTTCTAACTCCTTTGAGTATTGTTCTATACAGCTTTCTATGCCACAGATATACCCTGATTTACGATCATGAATGATCAATTTCTAAACACACTATAATAAAAAATATAAATCTATGCAATTTGTTGCATAATTAAGAATATGTCGCCACAGTCATGCGATAAAACACTATATATTGGGGTAACTTGCAATCTAAAAAGTATTACAAGACATGTTTTGACTATCTATCTTTTGCGTTTTTCTTTACATTAATGGACAATTATTTTCTTGATCAGAAAATGTTTGACTTCGAAGTCACAAGGATATGCCTTGAAACCCTTGTGCAGTCACGTCATATATAGCACGATTGACAAACATTTCAGATCCTGCGATTTTTTAAACTTGCGCAATGAGGCAACGGTTTGATCTTCGCACTGAAATCGCCTGTTCGATACAAATTTTTTAATCAAATCTGGTTAAACCAGTATTGAGGAACACACACATGCCACAATACAAAGCGCCCTTACGTGATATGCAATTTGTTTTGCATGAATTATTAAACGCTAGTGATCACTACGCAAAACTTCCTGCATACGCAGAAACAGTAAGCCGTGAATTGGTTGATCAATATTTAGAAACTGCTGCTGATTTCTGTGAAAACGAACTTGCACCATTGAATCAAGTTGGCGACCGTGAAGGTTGTACTTGGAATGATGGCGTAGTAACGACTCCAACTGGCTTTAAAGAAGCGTATCAAAAATATATCGAGCTTGGCTTCCCATCTCTTGCTGCTGAAGAGCAATACGGCGGTCAAGGCCTGCCTGTTTCTCTTGGTAACGTGATCTCTGAAATGGTGGGTACCTCGAACTGGGCTTGGGGTATGTACCCTGGTCTATCGCACGGTGCGGTACGTACTTTAGAACATCACGGTTCTGATGAGCAAAAGAACACTTATCTTCCTAAGCTTATTTCAGGTGAATGGACTGGTACGATGTGTTTGACAGAATCTCATGCAGGTTCTGACTTGGGTATTATCCGTACTAAAGCTGAACCTCAAGCTGACGGTAGCTATGCAATCTCTGGTGAGAAAATCTTTATCTCAGCGGGTGAGCACGACATGGCTGAGAACATTATCCATATCGTTCTTGCACGCCTTCCAGGTGCGCCAAAAGGCACCAAAGGCATTTCACTTTTCATCGTTCCAAAATTCCATGTTAATGCTGATGGTTCTGTTGGCGATCGTAACGGCGTACGTTGTGCTTCGATCGAACACAAAATGGGTATCCACGGTAACGCAACTTGCGTGATCAACTTCGATCAAGCAAAAGGTTATTTGATTGGACCTGAGAACCGTGGTCTAAACTGCATGTTCACATTCATGAACACTGCACGTATCGGTACTGCTATACAAGGTCTTTCTGCTTCTGAAGGTTCATTCCAAGGCGCTGTGACTTATGCACGTGACCGTTTGGCAATGCGTTCACTTTCTGGTCCTAAAGCACCTGAGAAAGAAGCTGATCCAATCATCGTTCATCCTGCTGTACGTAACATGCTATTGACGCAAAAATCATTTGCTGAAGGGGGTCGTGCACTTATTTACTTCTTGTCTTTGCATGCAGATATCGTTGAGCAAGGCGCAACTGAAGAAGAGCGTAAATACTCTGACAATATCTTGTCATTCTTGACACCAATTGCAAAAGCATTCTTGACTGAAACTGGTTCTGAATCTGCGAAGCACGGCGTACAAGTATTCGGTGGTCACGGCTTCATCGCTGAACACGGTATGGAACAGATCGTTCGTGATACACGTATTGCGTGTCTCTACGAAGGTACAACTGAGATCCAAGCACTTGATCTTTTAGGTCGTAAAGTATTGCAAACTCAAGGTGCAATGCTGAAAGATTTCACTAAGATCATTCACAAGTTCTGTGAAGCAAACAAAGACAATGCAGATTTGAAAGAATTTGTAGAGCCACTTGCTGCACTCAACAAAGAATGGGGCGAGATCACGATGCAGATCGGTATGAAAGCAATGCAAAGTCCTGACGAAGTTGGTGCTGCTGCAGTTGACTACTTGTACTATGCGGGTTATGTGACATTGGCTTATTTCTGGGCTGACATGGCACGTCTTGCACAGCAAAAATTGGCTGAAGGTTCAACTGAAACTGCATTCTACAATGCAAAAGTGACCACTGCTCGCTTCTATTTCAGCAAAATCTTGCCACGTACTAAGTCACACGTTGCAGTGATGGCATCTGGTATTGCACCACTTGCTGCATTGGCTGCGGATGACTTCATTATCTAAGATGATGATGTTGCGATTTCAGATTTGATACTTTGTCAAATCTTGAAATAAAAAATGTAAAAAGGCTGACTGATGTGTCAGCCTTTTTATTGTCTGATCGCTTATAATTCTGTTGTTCAAATTTTTATGGTTCAACTGATAGTCAACACATCCAAGTGTCAGACTATTTAGACATTCAAAATAGGTAACTCAATATGCCAGTTTATAATGCGCCACTTACGGATATGCGCTTTATCCTTAACGATGTTTTCAATGCCGATCAATTCTGGCAAGCCAATGAAAAATTAGCGCACGTTGACTCAGCAACAGCTGAAGCCATCTTAGAAGAAATGGCAAAGTTTGCTCAAGGTGTCACCCTGCCACTCAACCGTACAGGTGATGAGGAAGGCGCACGTTGGGAAAATGGTGATGTGTTCACGCCTACAGGATTCAAAGATGCTTTCCGTCAATACGCAGAAGGCGGTTGGATCGGTCTAGGTGCAGACGAAGAATGGGGCGGTCAAGCAATGCCAAAAATGCTGACTGTACTTGCAGATGAGATGCTGTTTGCCACCAACCCATCATTCCTGTTGTATCCACTACTTTCTGTCGGCGCTGGCATGGCACTCAGTAGCTATGCCTCTCAAGAACAAAAAGAAACGTATTTGCCAAAAATCTATTCAGGTGAATGGTCAGGTACGATGTGCTTGACTGAACCACATGCAGGTACAGACTTAGGTATCATCAAAACCAAAGCTGAGCCAAATGCTGACGGCTCATACAACATCACAGGGACTAAAATCTTTATCACTGGTGGCGATCATGACTTGGCGGAAAATATTATCCACCTTGTGCTTGCAAAAACACCTGATGCACCTGCTGGCTCACGTGGCATTTCATTGTTCATCGTTCCAAAATTCATGGTCAATGAAGATGGTTCGGTAGGCGAACGCAATGCGGTCGGTCCAGGTTCAATCGAACACAAAATGGGTATCAAAGCCTCTGCAACTTGTGTGATGAACTTTGACGGTGCAAAAGGCTTCCTCGTTGGTAAAGAAAACGAAGGGCTCGCTGCCATGTTCGTCATGATGAACTACGAACGTCTATCGATGGGTATTCAAGGGATTGGTGCATCTGAGTTTGCTTATCAAAATGCTGCACAATACGCAACTGATCGTATTCAAGGTCGTAGTGCGACTGGTGCAAAATCACCGGATAAAGCAGCTGATAGCATCTTGGTACACGGTGATGTACGTCGTATGTTGCTCAATGTTCGTGCAAACAATGAAGCTTCTCGTGCTTTCGCTGTGTACGTCGGTCAACAACTCGACATTACTAAGTTCTCTACAGACGCCGAAGCTGTGAAAAAAGCCAACAACCGTGTTGCACTTCTTACACCAATTGCAAAAGCGTATTTGACTGACACAGCATTCCAAGCGACTTTAGATGCGCAAATGGTGTTCGGTGGTCATGGTTATATACGCGAATGGGGCATGGAACAATGTATCCGTGACTTACGTATTTCACAAATCTACGAAGGCACCAACGGCGTTCAATCACAAGATTTGATCGGTCGTAAAACCATTAAGTGTGGTGGTGCATTCATCGCTGAATATATCGCTGAAATCCGTGACGAAGTGAATCAATTAGGTTCAGACTTGAACTTTATCAAAGATGCAACTCTTGATGCGGCAACCGAAGTTGAGTCGATCACGCAGTACATCCTTGAGCAGTCTAAAGAAAATGCAGATTACTCTAATGGTGTTGCTGTAGATTATCTACACGCAGTTGGTCTACTTAGCTTTAGCTACATGTTTGCAAAAATTGCCAATGCTGCAAGCCAAAAAGATGGCGAGTTCTTTGCCAATAAAGTACAACTTACTCGCTACTTCGTTGCACGTATCTTGCCTGATTTGAAAGCACGTTTAGTTCGTATTCAATCAAGCACAGACTTGGTGATGGGCTTTGATGCAGACTACTTTACCAATCAGTCTTAATTTGTACTGACTGACAGTACCATAAACGTAAAAACCTGCTCCCGAGCAGGTTTTTTTATGCCCATCAACACGAAAATTCACTTCAATTCACAAGATTGGCATATATTTCGCTTAACTTTCATCATCAGCAGTTTTGCTATTTTGCTACTTTATTTTCCTATGATGTGAAGCGTATTGATGAAACGAGAAATTAAAAAGATCGAAAGCGCCTTGGATGACATTGGTCATTATCTGGTTGAAGCCTTTCACTATCTCATGTTGGCGTTGATTGGCTGTATGGTGATTTGGTCTGCTGTACATACGACGATTGATATTTTTACCATTAAAAAATTCGCCACCATTGACGACATACTTTTGCTTTTTATTTATTTGGAATTGGGAGCAATGGTTGGGATTTACTTCAAAACCAATCATATGCCTGTGCGATTCTTGATATATGTAGCGATCACCGCACTGACTCGATTACTCATTGCCGATATTCAGCATGACCATAAAGCAGATTGGGATTTGTTGATCGTTACTGGTGCGATACTGTTGCTCGCCTTTGCGATTTTGGTGGTACGTTTTGCCTCATGGAACTACCCTTCGGTAATCCGCAGTAAGCAAACTGATCGTGAGCTACCTATTGGCAAAACTCCACGACCAGAAGATGATGAGTTGGCTTAACTCATCATCTCCTTTTTATTTAACTGGAAAGTTTATCCGTTGGATCTTTTATAGGTTAGAACTTTAAAGGTTGGAAGATTTAAGAACCCAAAAGCACGCTGGCGATGACACCTGTGACTACAGAGATCAACAGATATTCACCATCGACGTCTACCCAACGATGATCTCTCGGTGGTTTTGATAAATGACGTTTTTCCCAGTCATTCACATAATAACGGCTGTTGCGATAACGATCCTCTAAGCGATCGCCACGATGATAGCGTGCATGTTTCTTGTCATGCTTGCTAGCTTTTTTGTAATCTTTATGACTATGGCTGTGACCATGATTTTTGTCATAGCCCCACGCAGGTGCATGTGATGGCGGTGCTGCCAATGCCACACTCGAACCTGCAAGCATCGTTAAACTCAAAACAATTGCACGGATTGGCTTCTTCATGATTATTCTCCTTTTGGAATGGTTTTAATATAAGCTGAAAACATCAAACAAATGTGGATGTTGGTTAAGTTCATGCTTTAAAATGTTAAACTGTGTAGCATCAATTATTTATTCATATCGAGATCTTCATTGGACTTTGAACGCATTACCGATTTTCTAAAACGTATTCCAAGTATCGGCACAGATGGATTGATCGCTCATGGTTCAGACGGTGAGCATGCGTGGTGGGTCAAGTTTAAAATTGATGTAGAACATCCTTTGGCTTGGCAGACTGTGCAAGAGCTTGGGCATGTGTTGAATTATCTCTCGACCAATGAACGCTTGCCAACGCAGTTTTTACCTGTTTCACCGCCACCGTATATGAATGGTAAGGCGAAAGAGTTTCTCGCTTGGGTGATTCAATGCAATCATGCTGAGTTTTCACCTGATGTCGTCGCTGAATGGCTCGAAGGTCGCCTGCCAAATCCTGTAGATGATCTGGAAAAATGGAAAATCGAAACGGATATTCAAAAGCTAGATCAAATGATTCAAAAATAATTTAACAATGTGGTTGAAGCTAGCTTTAATATCAGATTGATGTGCCTATTGCGCTTTAGAAAGCTTTTTCAACACTTCCGCAACAGCCACCATCGCAAAGCTACTGGTCACCACCACCGCAGAACCATATCCACCACAACGTAAGCCTGCGCTAGAGTCGATACCGCACGCCTCAGCATTGGAAAAGGGATTATCCACCGAATACACGCAAGTAATGCCAAATTTTTCTTTTGGTTTTTTACAGATGCCCTTACTTCGAAGCTGTGTACGCAGTTTGGCAAGCATCGGATCTTGTTCGGTTTTGGACAAATCCGCCACACGAATCTTGAGCGGATCAAGCTTACCACCTGCACCGCCCGATACGATCAACGGAATTTTGTTAAAGCGACAATGTAATATCAACGCTAGTTTGGCTTTAACATCATCAATGCAGTCTAAGACCAGATCAGGACGATCTGCCAAGAGCTCAGTGACGTTGTCAGGCGTGAGAAAATCATCAATGAGTTCAATCTGTATCTGCGGATTAATCTCACGGCAACGCTGTGCCATCACGTCAATCTTGGCATATCCAAAAGTAGAGCTGAGCGCAGGCAGTTGACGATTCACATTCGATGCGACGATCACATCCATATCAATCAAAGTCAGTTTGCCGACACCCGAACGAGCAAGTGCTTCCACCGCCCACGAGCCGATACCACCAATACCAATGACTATGACATGACTGTTTTCAAAAGTCTGAAAACTCGACTCGCCATAGATTTTATTGGCACCTGCAAAACGGCGATCATAATCAGTTGGCTGTGATGCAGATTGATGGGAATCGTTTGGATTGTCTTGATTTGAATTTTTTGGGCTTGGCAGTGTGTCAGACATAGGTAGAGTTTAAAGTTAGACATTAAAAACATGAAGTATGATTATACGTGAAAGCAGTGGTGAAAAGCAGTACAGGGAAGCTTTAGTATTTTTCAAATTTTGCAGTGTACTGAGTATTTTCATAAACAGTTAGTTTTTGGATAAATGCAAACAATCTAAACTATTTTGCCAAAGTTGCTTAGCCAATTTGGATTTGTCATTGAAATGATTTAAATCCAAAGCCTCTGCCAAACCAACTAAGACATAAGGCAGATTTGCTGGTGTATTGCGTGTTCTACGCTCAGTGGAAAGCTGACAACACAATGGTGTCATATCAGGACAATCCGTTTCTAGCACCAAATCTTCAACCGCTACGCTACGCACCACATTGTGCAAACGCTTGGCATTTGGATTGGTGATCTGTCCTGTCACACCAATTTTAAAACCCAATTTCACAAAGGCTTTGGCTTCTTCTACACCACCACTAAACGCATGGGCAATGCCACCATGTTTAAAATGATGCCGTTTTAATATCTTCAAGACATCGCCATGAGACTTACGAATATGCAGTAACACAGGCTTTTCGAACTGTGTCGCTAAATCGAGTTGCGCTGAAAAATATTCGGTTTGAAGCTGTTTGATCTCATCAATTTTATGACGTTTTTCAAAGCTGTCTAAACCAATCTCACCAATCGCAACACAATCATATTGTGTGAGAAAACTTTCTAAATGATCTAAATGTTGTCGCTGATGTTGCTCGATATAGTAAGGATGCAAGCCGGGCGCAAGATAACTTTTGGGCACATCCGATAACTGACCTAAAAATTGATGTGTCGCCAAAAGGTCTACAAAACGATTCTGCAAAAAACCAATGAGAATCAACGCTTGCACGCCACTTTGAAACGCCTGTTCGGCAAGCTGTTGCCGATCAGGGTTAAAGTCTTCCACATCAAAGTGGGTATGCGTATCAAACAGTTGAATCATCTTGATTCTGCCCGAAAGGCTTTATTTCGATGCTGACTTTTCAGCGTCGCTATTTGCATCGTCTGCTTTTTTAGATGGGGCGTTTTGAGCATCAGTTTTTTCGAGCTCAGCTTTGGCTTGAACTGGTAAATATTGATCTTTAATGACACCTTGTAAGTATTTATACGGAATCAGCAACCGTGGTAAACCCACCGCATAAGGACCAATTTCATACTCACCATATTGCAAGATCAATCCTGTCGGACTCAAATAGAAATTATCCGTCGAGGTGAATTTCCACAATTTCTGATATTCGTCCACATCCATATCAGGCTGAGTCGATTTGATCCATTGCTCAAAGGCTTGATGCGCAAGGTCATTAAACTTAGCACGTTGCCCTTGCTCTAAGATTTCATCCAAGCTCAATAAGGTTTCGGTCTCTAGCTCAAAGTTAAAATATTGCTGTGCAGCACTACCATGTGCACCGCCGACATAGTTTTCCGCATTGACCACCACGGTTGCGATAGGTCCTTTCGGATTGAGCACTTGGGGCTTCAAGAACAAGGTCAGCTTCGCCGCAGAACCAAGTTGTTTCACTTCATTGGACAATAACAAAAATTGATCCAGATACGGTTGCAGTTCATTTGGTTGATTATTGGCTTGTGTTAGCGTTTCAGCTTTCTCAGCTTCGATGCGATTAATCGTTTTATTTTCTGCTGGTTGCGGTGCACTTTCAGCGGCTTTGGCATCGGCTACAGGATTTTTACCATCCGCATTTTGATCATCTTGGCGCTGTTGATGGCTGACCGTGGTCATATCAAAGCCACGCACCAAATTTTTCACATAGTTTAAAACATACAAATCCACCGCTTGATCAAGCTTCGGATAATTACTGCTTAAATGTTGAATGGTAATCTCAGGGCATACTTCACCTTCGCATTCTGGAAGCTGAATCGGCACATCTTTCACTGTCGCATTGAGTCCAACTTCTGCTGTTGCAGCTTGAGTTTGCTCAACTTCTGGCTCAGGTTTCTTCTGACAAGCACTCACTGCACACGCCATCGCCACACTCAAAGCAATGACTTTGAACGGTTTAAGCTTATTTGAATGTTGTTGTGCTGTACTCAAATGTTTTGCTGTGCTTAGCTTGTCTTTCATAATAACCCTTACTTTACGCATTATATTGAATCTGCTTCAATGATTCTATTTGAAAGCTTCCGTTTAAAAGCTTCAACTCAAGTCTATTCAGCATAGCACCAAAGCCAATATTTGCGAGTAAAGTATTGTGTTCTACGATGCAAAATTGAGTTGTTTCAGTAGCGGTGCTTTAATCCATTGTTGTGATTGTGTTGGGCTGAGATAAATTGTGAAACCTTTACCATTCGATGCTTCACATTCTGCGCACAAATCATTGAAGCGGTAATAAATCGCTACACCTTGCTCATCGAAAAACCAATCTTGATTTGCCCAATAGATTTTGGTCGGTAATTTTACTTGATCTTCTTCACTCAGTTGTGCAGATGTTTCTTCACGCCATACGTCATATTGTGCTTGGACAAAGTGTGTAAAGCTGACACGTTTATTCTCATTAATTGCATCATACAAACGCCAAGACCTTTTCGCCTTACGATCAACCACATAAAAATAGTGCTGTTCAGGCACAGTCTCATCACCAAGCTGGTAACTAGTATTAATGATCAGCAACGCCATTTCGCCCTGTTGCATGGCAAGTCGAGGCTTAATATACATCGACCATGCTTGCGGTTTTGCATGTTTATTTTCAGCCAGCTGTGTTTCACGCCACGCATCGGAACGCTTTACAAATTCATTGACTGCACGTTGTAAGCTGAGCTTTTGTGAAATACCCAACTGCTGACGAATCAAATCTGCACTTTGCATTTTGCCAAAATCATTAAACCATCGATCTTTACTTTTAAAACCAAAGACTTCGACATCAATACAATATTCATCTTCACAAAAAGGCAAGGCATAATCCGCAATCACTGGCATTGCAATCAGATTTTCATAGCCTAGCTTTTTGTATTGTTCCGTTTCGACTTGTTCTTGCTGTTGTTCTTCGCTTGGTTTTGAACATGCGCTGAGAGTAGCCACCAATACCATAGTTAAAGCAGTAAAATAAATCGCTTTAAGCAATGAAATTCGCATTCTGCAAATTCCCCTTTGACCCCAATTTTCAAACACGATATCGCCAAACTTAATTTCAAAAATCTAATATCACATCTTAAAAAGGCGACTTCGCCTCGAGCTGTAGTTATACCAATAAAGGAATGCCATTGGACACTCCTTTATTGTGAATTTTTTTGCATAAAACAGCTTAGAGCACCACGATATTAATGCTCACGTGTAGCACGGAACTGAATATCAGGATAACGCTCTTGCATGAGCTGTAGATTGACACGACTTGGCGCAAGATAAGTCAAATGACCACCACCATCAATGGATAATTGGTCATGTGCTTTCTTCTTAAATTCATTGAATTTTTTATCATCATCACAGTGTACCCAACGCACGGTGTTGATATTTACAGGTTCATAAATACAATCGACTTTGTATTCTTCTTTCAGACGATATGCCACTACATCGAACTGGAGCACACCGACCGCACCAACGATCAAATCATTGCTGTTTTGTGGCATAAAGACTTGGGTTGCGCCTTCTTCTGAAAGCTCCTTCAAACCTTTTTGCAATTGTTTGGATTTCAAAGGGTCTTTTAAACGGACTCGGCGGAACATCTCAGGTGCAAAGTGCGGAATCCCAGTGAAATGCAACTTCTCACCGCTGGTAAAGGTATCGCCAATTTGAATGGTACCGTGGTTATGCAAACCAATAATATCGCCCGGCCATGCTTCTTCCAAATGCTCACGCTCACCAGCAAGGAACGTCAGTGCATCACTAATCCGCACTTCTTTACCTATGCGCACGTGGTTCATTTTCAAGCCTTTTTCGTACTTGCCCGAGCAAATGCGCATAAAGGCAATACGGTCACGGTGTTTCGGGTCCATATTGGCTTGAATTTTAAAAACAAAGCCAGTAAAGCCTGATTCAGTTGCCTCAACCACACGCTCCTCTGTTGGATGGGCTTTCGGTTCGGGCGCCCATTTCAAGAACGCATCCAAGACATGATCCACCGCAAAATTACCGAGTGCTGTACCGAATAGCACAGGCGTTTGTTTACCTTGTAAAAATAATTCACGATCCAGTGGCTCATTGGCGAGTTGCACCAATTCTAATGATTCTTCAAAAGCAGCAAATGCGAGATCGCCCACTTTTTCACGAATATCTGGATGGTCATAACCATCACGCACTTCGATCTCAGTAATGGTCGAGCCAAAGCCTGCTTTATAAATGTACAGCTTGTCTTCAAGTAAGCTATACACCCCTGCAAAATCACGCCCCATACCCAGTGGCCAAGTGATCGGTACGCATTGGATTTTCAGGACATTTTCGATCTCATCAAGGAGTTCAAGCGGTTCACGGATTTCACGATCCATCTTGTTGACAAAAGAGATGATCGGCGTATCACGCATCCGACACACTTCCATTAGCTTGATGGTACGCTCCTCAACCCCTTTTGCCCCGTCGATTACCATCAAGGCAGAATCCACCGCCGTCAAAGTACGATAGGTATCTTCCGAGAAGTCTTCATGCCCTGGTGTGTCGAGTAAGTTAATAGTATGATTTTTATATGGAAATTGCATCACCGAGGTGGTGATCGAGATCCCACGTTCCTTTTCCATCTCCATCCAATCTGATGTCGCTGAGCGATCTGACTTACGGCTTTTCACCATGCCTGCGACCTGAATGGCTTTACCCCATAACAGCAATTTTTCTGTCATAGTGGTCTTGCCCGCATCGGGGTGGGAAATGATGGCAAAGGTTCTACGAGCCTTTACTTCTCTGGCTAATTCATCTTTAAACATAAGAAAAATCTACAATATGTACACAGCTATGTACACATTTCTAAATATGTACTAAAACTGAAAAAGTGGGAATTCAAAATTGGCGTAATTGTAGCAGATTTGAATAGGATTTTACTGATTGTTGATCGGTTTTGATTGATCAAGGGATTAGCACTACAAATCGCTTTTTGAGAAAATCGAATCTTTCTTTTTGGTATAAACGTTGGGGCTTAGGAAATTAAAGAGGGTTATTACGGAGTAGTTTCAGCAAATCAAGATATAAATGACCATGCCGATGATTGAAGCGATACTCCATCTATTTAAGATGCAAATAAAACATCTTTTTGTCAATTCCATTGAATTTAATCAGCCGCTTTTTGGCATAGTCCTAAAAGGATTTGATGCCATTGATATGACGTTCTCCACAAGCAAATTCATTGTCACCATGATTTACTCTTAAGTGTTTTTCAAACCCAATTTCGACAAGACCATCATAACCTCTCCATCCATCTGTGTTGATGATTAAATCAAGTTCTAGATGCCAACGAATAATTCCTTGTAGCGTGGCTTTGGAACAATCAGGAACAATTTCTGTATAAACATTTCCATCTCCTTTGAGCAGACCGAATACAATCGTTTTACTTGAAGCACCTCGACCTCGTTTACCTCGAACACGACGAGCATCGAAGTAGGATTCATCCAGTTCAACGATGCCATTGAAGGGAGATATTTTTGCACACTGGACAGCGATCTTTTATGCGATTTGATGTAAATAGTATGGATAGATCGCACAGAAATATTAGTGAGTTTAGCAGTATTAGATGCAGTAAAATCCATGGCAAAAAAGCGAATAATTTGCCTGAATTTTGCTTCTGCGATTCTAGAACGGGAATAGCATCTATTTTTGCTTTCATATAAGGAAGTTACCATAATTTTAAATATGCTTAACTTCCTAAGCCCCTATCAATATATGGCAGAGTGATATTTAATACATGGTGATAAAGAAAGAGTAATAGACTGAGTGCTCGTTTGTGGGTTGATTTGCTCACGCCGTTATTACTCACTAAATATGACAGATCACTTTTAATTTGTGTTTCGTTTAAAATACTTGGGTGTTGTTTGTTATGATAAAGGATGTAGCGTTTAATCCATTGGATATAAGCTCGTTCTGTTGATAGGCTTAAATGTCTGTATCGTCCTGTATAAGCGACTTTTTCTAATAATTTTGGTGGTTGCTTATGCGTGTAATTTTGGATTATCACAACTTGACAAGTATGTTTTTAATCTTTAAGGTATTTGAAATATAACGAGAAAAAAATAGGATGTCAAAATAGTTATGTTGCAAATTCATTTTGGTTATGCGGCAAATTTGCCGTATAACTGTAGTTAGACATCATGAGGGTAGCGGTGACCATCGAAATTTCGAACCAACTATCAGAGGTGCTAAGCGTCATTGAGCGCCATCTGGAATCAACGTTGCTGGCCGTGCATTTGTACGGCTCCGCAGTGGATGGCGGCCTGAAG